>NZ_BJDL01000019.1 GCF_005405125.1 Lactiplantibacillus songbeiensis | reverse complement strand
GTCACCGAACCAATGCCCTATATTTTTATCATGAATCGTTTATTTAATAACATTCTTATTGACAAGACGTAGAAAAATGGCAACGAGGGTCTGCCAAAGTTTGGTGAACCAGTGGCCTTTGCCGAAAAAATTATCGGTCACGTACGTTTTAACAACTTTCTGCTTATCCATCTTTTGCTTGTCCAAATGAAGTCCTCCTTGACGATTCGTGTAATTTGATTTTAGTTATCATTACGATAATTAATATCATATCATGTTCATAGCGATAAACCAACATATTTTTAATTTTGGTTAAGTAAACGCTGATATAACAGCACTTATAAACTTACAAGATAAGTTTAATTGATGACCATTTTGATAGTTTCGATACTCAATCAGTTAAAACTTAAGTTAGAGGCTAATTATTGTACGATGTGAATTTTACGATGGCTTGCTTCTATATGAAGAAATACTAACCAAACGCTTGGTGCTAGTTGAAATTGTCGTTTGCCGGTTGGTTCCTAAAATGCTGGCACGCCATAGGTCACTTTGAAGCCGAAACTGATCTTCAAAAATGGCCTTGGCTTAAGTCTAATCAAGTACTCGCTAAGACCAACGACACGGCTGAATATTTTAGAAACCAACCTCCCGGCTAATTTTGTGGGTTAAATGATAACGATTCGGTAACTAACGTCGGGCGAACCAGAATTGGTAATTTAATCCAGCTCGCTCGGAGCGGTAATATTATTAGTGTTAACCAACAATAAAAGTTGCACATTCAATCGAAAGCCACTATTATAAAAAGATAACGCAAATTATACGGACGAATAGCGAATTGGTGGCGGTAGTTCTATCCGTGTGACTTCCGAGTATGCTAAAATGAGATAGTGAGTGTCTAGCTGAACTTGCCACTAATAGCGGTCGTCAGTGACATGACTAATGACCTTAACCGTTAAGAATGAAATTAGAAGTGAAGGGGAAAATAATGATTAAGCAATTTAAACCAACTTGGATGATTCCAGCAATCTATAATATTACACCGGCGCAACTGCATGAAAAGGGCATTAAAGCGGTCTTCGCTGATCTTGATAATACCTTGATTGCTTGGGATAATCCGGATGGCACCCCGGAACTAAAAAAATGGCTGCATGGGTTGCAAGATGCTGGGATTCCGCTAATTGTGGTCTCGAATAATTCACATGTGCGGATTGCCAAAGCCTTGCAAGCTTTAGATTTACCCTTTGTTTCGCGGGCCTTAAAGCCGTTACCATTTGGGATTCAACGGGCGCGTCACAACTTAGGGTTGCAACAAAATGAAGTAATCATGGTTGGTGACCAATATATCACCGATATGTGGGCCGCTCATACTGCGGGCGTGGCTAGTGTCTTAGTGCAGCCGTTAGTTCAGACTGATGCGTGGAATACACGAATCAATCGATTCTTTGAACGTTTTATTAAAGCACGGTTGGCCCATCGTTTTCCAGAAATGCATTTTCAGGAGGAACTTAAATAGTGAGTGAAGCACAAGAAACGTTATTTTGTATCGGCTGTGGGGCGGCTATCCAAACAACGGACCCCAAAGCAGCGGGGTATACCCCGGCATCAGCTTTAAAGAAGTCATTGGCTTCAGATGCGCAAGACTTGTATTGTCAGCGCTGTTTCCGGTTACGGCATTATAATGAAATCGTGCCCGTCGACTTGAGCGACGATGATTTTCGGCATCTATTAGCCACGATTCGTGAAGCGGATGCGTTGGTCGTCTATGTCGTTGATATCTTTGATTTGAATGGTAGTATCATTCCCGGGTTACAACGATTTGTTGGTAATAACCCAGTTTTATTAGTTGGGAACAAGGAAGACGTCTTGCCACGACAATTGCGGCGGACGAAATTACGCGAATGGATGAATCAACAAGTGCGGGCCCAAGGCATTAAGCCTGTCGATGTGGCATTGACCAGTGCTAAAAAAGGCCATGCTATCGATGATTTATTAGCCATGATTGAAAAATATCGGCGCGGTCGCGATGTTTACGTCGTTGGGGTAACCAATGTAGGTAAGTCAACTTTGATTAACCGGATTATTGCGAATAACACCGGCTTAAAAGACTTGATTACCACGTCACGGTTCCCTGGGACGACCTTAGATAAGATTGAAATTCCATTGGATGACGGTCATAAGATGGTCGACACCCCTGGGATTATTCATCCCGAACAGATGGCCCATGTCTTGAGTGGCGATGATTTGAAATTAGTTTCACCGCAAAAAGAAATTCGGCCTAAGAACTACCAATTAGGCAACGGTCAGACGTTATTCTTAGGCGGGGTTGCGCGGTTGGATATTGTGGATACCCGCAGACCAGCCGGTGTCGTCTACGCTGACAATAACTTAACGTTACATCGGACGAAGACCGAAAATGCCGAAAACTTCTATACGAAGCATGTCGGTGAGTTAATTACACCGCCAACTGGTGATGCCGTCGCAGACTTTCCACCATTAGTTCGGCATGAATTTAAGACGACCGAAATTAGTGATGTGGTTTTTGAAGGCTTAGGCTGGGTCACGGTTCCCGCGGAGACGCGCGTCGCTGGTTGGGCACCAAAAGGGGTCGATGTTTTAACACGGCCCGCAATGATTAATAAGAATTAGGAGAGTTTAATGGAAAACTTACGTGGTAAACAAAAACGGTATTTACGCAGTCAGGCACAACACTTACGGCCACTCTTTGCAGTTGGGAAGAATGGGTTAACTGACGAATGGTTAGGTCAATTAGTGAGTGCCTTAGACAAGCGCGAATTAATTAAGGTCAATATTTTACAAAATGCGGATGTGACAACTGATGAAGTCCAAGCAGCAGTTGAAGGCAATACCCCAATTACGGTCGTTCAAACGATTGGTCGGGTCTTAGTCTTATACATGCCATCAACTCACGCTGAATCACAACGACTTTCATTAGAAGTCGCCAAGATTTAGGGAGGAATTAAGGTTGCAGACGGTTAATCAAACAGCGACGAAAGTCTTAGCTGAAGTGGTGACCGATATGCCGCATAAGCGGGTCGGTATTTTAGGTGGGACGTTTAATCCCCCGCACTTAGGGCATTTAATCATGGCCGAACAAGTTGGTGATCAATTGGGTCTGGATGAAGTTCGCTTTATGCCAGATGCCCAGCCACCACATGTTGATGAGAAGAAGACGATTGCGGCCATTGACCGCGAGCATATGGTTGAACGAGCGATTGCTGATAATCCGCGCTTTAAGTTGGAAACAACGGAGCTAAAACGTGGCGGTAAAAGCTACACTTATGATACGATGAAAGCTCTCAAGGCCCAGCATCCTGAAGTTCAGTATTACTTTATTATTGGCGGCGATATGGTCGACTATTTGCATACGTGGTATCGGATTGATGATTTAGTCAAATTAGTGACCTTTGTCGGGATCAAACGGACGAAATATCCAACAACTAGCAAGTACCCGGTTATTTGGGTGGATGCGCCGGTGGTTGATATTAGTTCGACCCAGATCCGCCAAAAGATCAGTCACGGGCATTCGGTACGGTATCTCGTACCAGATGCAGTTGCTGATTATATTAAGGAGCATCATTTATATGAACAAAGTCATTGAGTATCAAGAACAATTAGTGCCGTACACCCATGCAGCGTTAATGGCCAAAGTGGCGGCCCAGTTAACTGACAGTCGGTATCAACACTGCTTACGAGTTGAACAAACTTCCCGTGAGTTGGCACAGGCCAATGGGGTTGATCCGGAATTAGCGGCGATTGCTGGGTTATTGCATGACTATGCTAAGCAACGTGCCGATGAGACGTTTATTAACTTGATTAAGACGCGGGGCTTAGACCCAGCACTCTTAAATTATGGTAATGGCGTCTGGCATGGGGTAGTGGGTGCCGAACTGATTAAAACGGAATTACACATTTATAATGAAAATATCTTAAATGCGGTTCGGTTGCATACGGTCGGCGCCCCTTACATGCCTAAGTTAGCGCAAATCGTCTTTATGGCGGATTTCATTGAACCTAACCGGGATTTTCCCGGGGTCGACGAAGCACGGCAAGTGACGGCTAAGTCTTTAGCTGCCGGGGTTCGGTATCAGATTCAACATACGCTCAATTACTTGGTTGAAAAGGGCCAACCGGTGTACCCACAAACGTTAGCCACTTATAACGCTTGGGTCGGCGGCATTGGCACAGTCCCATCAAATTAAACAAATAAAGGAAGATTATATGGATAGCAAAGCATTATTACAATTAACGATCGAAGCCGCGGATGACAAGCGGGCAGAAGACATTGTGGCCTTAGACGTCGCTGAAGTCAGCTTAATGGCAGATTATTTCGTCATCTTATCGGCTGATTCGAAGCGTCAAGTTCAAGCCATCGCTGATAATGTCGTCGACTTTATTCGCAAAGCCGGTTCTGACGTGAAGAGCGTGGAAGGCCGGACTGCCGGTGAATGGATCTTGATCGATTGCGGTGACGTGATCGTGCACGTCTTCCAAAAAGACGCGCGTCAACATTATAACTTGGAAAAGTTATGGTCCGATGCGCCACTAGTTGACGTTGATCAATGGGTAAACGCATGATTTATCAGACGTTTGCCGAATTATACGACGAACTCTTCGATCCAGCCATGTACCAGCAATGGCTGGATTTTGTGCGTCGTCAATTACCGGACCAATCAGGAGAGCTCTTGGAATTGGCCTGTGGAACTGGTCGGCTAGGGGTCTTATTGGCTCAAGCCGGCTACCACGTGACGGGGCTGGACTTATCCGAAAATATGCTGGCTTTGGCGCAACAACATGCCGAAGAAGCTGACGTCACGTTGCCGTTATTAGCGGGTAATATGCTAGATTTATCAGAAATCGGTCAATTTGCTGCGGTGACTTGTTTTGCAGACTCATTTTGTTATTTACCGGATCTCGAGCAAGTTCAGCAGGCATTCACGCAGGTTGCCACGCATTTAACGGCGGATGGCCGGTTCTTATTCGATGTGATTACGCCGCATCAGACTGACGATGTTTATCCAGGGTATATGTATAATTATCGTGATGAAGATCGGGCCTTTATGTGGACGAGTTATGCTGGGGAGACCGGGCATAGTGCGGAACATGATCTAACGTTCTTCATCTGGAATGATGAGAAGCAGGCCTTTGATGAAGTGAGTGAATTGCATCAAGAACGGACGTACGACTTAGCTGACTATCAGCGCGCATTAGCGGCTGCTGGATTTAAGCACGTTAACGTTACGGCTGATTTTGGTCAACAGGAACCCGATGCACAAACGACGCGTTGGTTCTTTGACTGTCAAAAGTAGGTGACCGAGTTGCGGGCAGTGGGATTAATAACTGAATATAATCCGTTGCATAATGGGCATTTGTACCATTTGACGCAAGCTAAACAGCGGACGGGTGCTGATTGTACCGTTGTTGTTATGAGCGGTAACTGGTTGCAACGCGGTGAACCAGCCATTTTAGATAAATGGACACGGACGCAATTGGCATTAGATGCCGGTGCCGACCTGGTGATTGAGTTGCCAGTCTTTTATGCGACACAGCCGGCGCACTTGTTTGCGCGGGGTGGCGTCGAACTGTTAACGGCGTTAGGCTGTGACAGCCTGGTCTTTGGGGCGGAACATCCAGAATTGGATTTCGGTCAATTGATGGCGGCTTTTCCTAATGGTCGTGAAGCGTTCAAACAGTACAATGCGACCTATGCGACCTTGTTTAATGCGGCTTTAAAGACCGCTACCGGGCAGGCACTGACTAAGGCCAATGATATGCTGGGCTTTTGTTACTACGTCGCTAATCAACATTTAGGTGGTCAGCTGAAGTTGGTACCAATCAAACGCCAGGGGGCCGATCATAATGATGATCACTTGACGGCAGACCAGTTTGCTAGTGGCACGGCGATTCGGCAAGCGGCGCGACAACACCAATGGGACGCATTAGCGCCCGTTGTGCCCGCCGCCACTTTGACGCAACTACAGACTCAGCATTTGACACAGTGGGCGGACTTTTGGCCGTACTTACACTATCAATTGCTGACGACGACCGTTGAACGGAGTGGGCAGTATGATCAGATGGCGGAAGGTCTCGAATATCGGTTGCGTGAGATGGCGCAAGGGGCAACTTCATTTACGGCTTTTTTGCAACAGGTTAAGTCCAAACGGTATACGTATACACGCTTGCAGCGGGTCGCCACGGCGATGCTCCTGCAACTAACAGCCACTGAGGTTCAAACGGCGCAAGCCCATAACTATGTCCGGGTACTGGGCTTTAACCAGACCGGTCAGACCTACTTGCATCAAGTCAAAAAAAGCTTAAACTTACCACTATATACGAAGATTAATCAAAAGCTGCGGTTACATGAGATGGCCTTGGATTATCGGGCCGGCCGGGTGTATGAATTAATTAATGGTCAGTCGCAAGATTTATATCGGCGCCCCCTAATTAAATCTAATTAATCGGGATAATATCGGTTGACGATACCGGCTTTTCTTGTTATGGTGGTGAACAGTGACGGGCATTTGCGCCTGTCAAGGAAAAAACATTGACAAAGGATTTTTACACAGGTATAATTTATCACGTTGCATTAGGAGGTTTTTAAATGAAATGGTCGTTAAGTCAGCTCAAAAGCTATCGCGATGAACCACTTCAGTTTGATGAAGCGTTGGATTTAAAACACTCCCTGATGACGCGTTATCCAGAAATCATCGATGTCCAAGCGACCCAAGTTAAGGGGATCTTGTCCTACGATCAGGGTAACGTGCTAATCTCAGCGAAGGTCAAAGCATCGTTAACGTTGCCATCGACCCGCTCGCTGACGCCAGTGGTTGTGCCACTGGTCTTTCAAATGGATGAATATTATGTGCCGCAAGGGACTGATCTGAAACGCTTCGATAAAGAAGATACGGTGATCATGTTGCCTGAGGACGATATTTTGAATTTTGATGTCGCTGTGGAGGATAATATTTTAATTCACATCCCCATGCAGATTCTTTCTGAAGCTGAGCAAAATGGTGAAGCCATGCCTGCCGGTAAAGGGTGGGAAGTTATCTCTGAAGATGACTTAGCCAAGCAAGCTGAAGAACATAAAACTGTTGATCCGCGTTTAGCTAAATTAAAAAACCTGTTCCCTGATCAGGAAGCCAAGGATTAGTTAGCTAGACCTATCATAAACTCACATTAAGTGAAAACTTATTTTTTTAAGGAGGTGTAGGTTGATGGCTGTTCCAAAGAGAAGAACATCAAAGATGCGTAAGCGCAACCGTCGTGGTCATATTAAATTGGCTACACCAAATTTGGCACCATGCCCAAATTGTGGCGAATTACGTGTATCACATCGTGTTTGCCCAAGTTGTGGGTATTACAACGGTAAAGAAGTCGTTAAAGTAAACAACTAATTTGATTTAGTTGCTGAACAGCCGCAGTGCGGCCATGGCGCATGCGACTTTTCATCTGAATACGATTTTAAAAACTCGCTTAGGCGAGTTTTTTTGTACACTTTTTTTGATAAGTGATTAGTATGAGCTTGCCACTCCGGGTGGGCCGCGCGCATGCTGGAACGTGGTGGCCACGTTTATGAGCCGAAGAGCGGTCTCATAAACCGGGCTTTGACTAAGCCTGGGAAAAATCACCCAGACTAAGTCAAACGACACCACTGAGCATGCGCGCGGCCCACCCTACGTTAAATTAGTAGTGATATGAGTTGGCTGATGTTTTACATGTGAGTTGCAAGTTTACTACTTGAGAACGATTAAATACATATTAATTTGAATTTAGAAGTTTCAGTCGAGCCAGAAAATGGTCGATTTATAAAAAAATAAAATTATTTTTCCATTTGTCGCCAAAATGACATATGGTGTCGCGGTGTTATGCTAAGATGACTTCGACATAAAAATATAACTAAAAAAGGAGTTAATCATTATGTTGAAATCGAAAAAATGGCTGACTAGTCTTGCTGTTGGGACCGCTTTAATGGGTGCTGGATTGGCGGTTGGGCTTGTACAAACACAGGTTGCTCAGCCAGTTGCGGTGCAGGCGAAGACTAAGATGAAGACGGTTAAAATTCCAAATCTTATTTATAAGGATGGTAAGACCCGTGCGTTTGTTGCAAAGGTACCATATGGGAAGACGACGGCAGTTAAACAACCGAAATATAAAGGCTATGTTGATATGAATGAAGGCACCATATCGGCAATTAGCGTTTATAAAGACGGTAAAGTTGGCTGGGGTGCAAATCACTTTGTTTTTATGAAAAAGCTTTCTGCTAAGCAACAGAAAATGAATGCTAAATCTAAGCAAGCTGTAACGATTCATGGCAAGTTACCCTATATTGTTAAGGGGTCTACTAAAGAACGGAAGGTTAAATATACAGTTAAAGGCTTAGTAGGTACTAGGGTTAGTATCAAAGCGCCTAAAGTGGCTGGTTATAAGAGTGCAAAAAAGAAAATCTATGTCGGTATCGTGGATAAAAAGACAGGCTTTACCGGGTGGAGTGAGCAAATTTATATTAAAAAATAGTCATTTAATGAGCACTAGAATTTAATCAAATAGTGAGGAGAGCAAATTAAATGAAACGGTTAGTTAGTCTATTAGGCGTCACGACTGCAATAGCGAGTGGCGCCGTGGTATTGGGCCTTGGCATGAACACCCCGGTAACCGCCCAAGCGGCAGTGAAGACCCACAAAATAACGGCATTGCCCAAAACTTTTCGAGGTCATTGGTACACGACTGGTGGCAAAATGTTTAACAAGAAAGTAAGCGGCAAGAAGTTTGGCAGGTCTAAGTACCGCAAAAGTAAGGATAAAAATTCCATGTCAGCGACTAGTGAACAGTATTTTACACCCTATAAGGTCAGTGGTGCTGGTACGCATAAGAATACCATCTATCTGCTAAATGGTGAGGGGATAAATACGATTCGGCGGACAACGATTAAGGGTAAAGCTGTGTTAATTAGCTATAATGAACAACAGCACGGCACTGGCTTTACAATCTATACCAAGTCAAAAAAGTCTAGTTTACAACGAAACATTGGGGGGTCTAACCCGTTTGGCATGGCTGTAACTAGTCGAAAGACGGCCAAGGAAAATCGGACCTTTTATAACAAGATTAATCCAAAGGTAAAGAAATATTTTGGTAAAGCAGTTGTGAAAGAACATGCCAGTGGCGGCAAAACTGGTATGTTTAAAGGGATTAATATCAACTCCTACTCGGCTTATTATTTTTGGGAACGAGTCGTCAACAACTAAATCTATGAAGGAATCGGGGATTAAAGATCCTCGATTTTTTTATTTTAAAGTCGGAATAAGTCACTTGATGAAAAAGAATTTCTTGAAACTTGATATTTTTTGAAACTTTTTTGATAAATCGTGACAATATTCTTTAATTAACATTCTTTTTTTGGTACGATAATGACGTAGTTAAATTTGGGAGGCAAAACATCTTATGAGTAATGAAAAACCACAAATTGGCGTCATTGGTATGGCGGTCATGGGTAAGAACTTGGCTTTGAACATTGAAAGCCGCGGTTACAAAGTTGCGATCTTTAACCGGACCGGTTCTAAGACTGAAAAGGTTGCTAAGGATCATGCGGACAAGCAATTAGTCCCAAGCTATAAGATTGAAGACTTCGTGGCATCCCTTGAAACACCACGTCGGATTATCATGATGGTCAAAGCTGGGAAACCAACTGACGCCGTTATTGATGAATTATTACCATTATTAGATAAGGGCGATGTTTTGATTGATGGTGGGAACACTAACTTCAACGACACGATGGCCCGTAATGCCCGCTTAGACAAGTCTGGCATTAACTTTATTGGTATGGGTGTTTCTGGTGGTGAATTAGGGGCCTTACAAGGACCTTCATTGATGCCAGGTGGTCAAAAAGAAGCGTATGATTTAGTTGAACCAATCTTGAAGAAGATTGCAGCTAAAGCGCCTCAAGACGGCGAACCATGTGTTACTTATATTGGTGAAAATGGTGCCGGTCATTACGTTAAGATGGTCCACAACGGGATCGAATACGGTGATGAAGAATTAATCGACGAAAGCTACAACATTATGCGTAATGTGGCTGGCTTATCCGTTGATGAAATGTCTGACGTCTTCACTGACTGGAACAAGGGTGAACTCAGCAGTTACTTAGTTGAAATCACCGCTGACATCTTGTCACGTAAAGATGATTTAGGCGACGACAAGACGAAGCCAATTGTTGACATGATCTTAGACCGTGGGAACAACAAAGGGACTGGTAAGTGGAGTTCCGAAGATGCCTTGAACGTCCAAGTACCACAATCAGTGATTACGGAAGCCGTTTATGCGCGTTACATCTCAATGATGAAGAACGAACGGGTTGCGGCTTCTAAGAAGCTAGCTGGTCCTAAGAACGATGTGAAATTACCAGCCAAGGAAGAATTGGTTGAAAAGATTCGTCAAGCCCTATACTTCAGTAAGATCATGAGCTATGCTCAAGGCTTTGAACAATTACGTTTCGCCGCTGAACATTACGGCTGGGACTTGAAGTTCGGTGAATTGGCACAGATCTGGCGCGCTGGTTGCATTATCCGGGCCCAATTCTTACAAAACATTACCACTGCATTTGATAAGAAGCCTGACTTAAACAACTTATTGATGGATGATTACTTTGCTGATATCGCTGCTAAGTATCAACAATCAACTCGTGACGTCTTAAGCTTGGCCATCCAAGCTGGCGTTCCCGTACCATCATTTAGTGCCGCTTTGTCATACTACGACTCATTCCGGGCTGAAGTCTTACCTGCTAACTTGTTACAAGCACAACGGGATTACTTTGGTGCCCATACCTACGAACGGACTGACCGTGAAGGCATGTTCCATTACACTTGGTATGAAGAACAATAAAAATCACGATTAATTGAAAACAAGCTTGAAGCGCACCTAATCACTAGGCACGCTTCAAGCTTGTTTTTTCGTTAGGGTTAAATTACCAGAATAGGCCACTTAAAATGGTTGTCGCCGCCACGCCCCAGTAATATTCAGAGGTTCGGGCTGTTTGGTTGTAGAGCGTTGTTACGGCTTGAATCGGGTGATTCATGTGGGCTCGCATGGCGTTGAGGGCAACGGCATTGACCCGTGAAGCGGTTAATAGGACATTTTCGTACTTAGCAAGTTCCATCGCACACCTTAATAAATGGGCGGCTAATTCAGTGTCTTTAGCGACCTCGGGATTATTATAGGCAACGCTAATTTGTTGCAATAGGTGCTCAGCTTTTGGATCTTTTAACATGGTCATCATCCCCCGTCTGACCAGAGTATAGCACCATGATACCCAAATAGGTACTTGGGTGGTCAAGTATTCAAGCTTGAAGTGGTCACTTTTGTATCGAACGTCTGTTTGCGATATAATTAGATTATCATGCTAAACGGAGGTGTTGGCGGTGCGCCAAGAATCATTATTCAAACCAGAACGGGGGACGAGTAGCCCGCTAGCTTATCGAGTCCGACCGACGACCTTAGATGGGTTCAAAGGTCAAGACCATTTACTCGGGCCGGGTAAACTATTGCGGCAACTCATTGCCGAAGACCAAATCCCGTCGCTAATCTTTTGGGGACCGCCGGGGGTTGGTAAGACCACATTGGCCGAAATCATTGCCCAACAGACCAAGTCGCACTTTATTACGTTTAGTGCCGTGACCACTGGCATCAAAGAGATTCGGCAGATTATGGATGAAGCAGAAGCTAATCGGGATTTTGGTGAGCGCACGATCGTGTTCATTGATGAAATTCACCGGTTCAATAAAGCGCAACAAGATGCTTTTTTGCCGTACGTTGAACGTGGCAGCATCACCCTGATCGGGGCGACAACTGAAAATCCGTCGTTTGAGATTAATGCAGCACTATTGTCGCGTTGTAAGGTCTTAGTGTTAAAGGAATTAACCACGGTTGCGCTAGTCGAAATTTTGCAGAGTGCGCTTAAAAATGAAGCTGGGTTTCCTAAGTTAACTGTGCATTTACAACCTGATACCCTGCAATTGATTGCAGAATTTGCCAATGGTGATGCCCGGATGGCGCTGAATACGCTAGAGATGGCGGTCTTAAATGGTGAACGTGACGGCCGCGGGCTTGCATCAATTGATTAACACCAAGTCATTACGCTATGATAAGAATGGTGAAGAGCATTATAATTTGATTTCAGCGCTTCATAAGTCGATGCGCAATAGCGATGTCGATGCCGCTATTTATTGGCTGATGCGGATGCTGAAAGGCGGAGAAGACCCGTTGTATATCGCGCGGCGCCTGATTCGCTTTGCCAGTGAAGACATTGGCTTAGCGGATCGGCAGGCGTTGCCGTTAGCGGTCGCGGTTTATCAAGCTTGTCAGTTAATTGGCATGCCGGAATGTGATGTGAATCTGACTGAGGCGGTGACCTATCTAGCGTTAGCCCCGAAGTCGAATGCCTTATACATGGCGAAAGTAGCCGCTCAAGCAGATGTCCGCGCGAAGGGTAATCTGCCGGTACCCTTACAGATTCGCAATGCGCCAACCAAATTAATGAAAGATTTAGGATACGGCGATGACTATCAATATGCACATGATACCGCGGCTAAATTAACGAACATGACCACGATGCCGCCGGAGTTAGCTGGCCAAACGTACTATGAACCGACCACTCAAGGCCAAGAAAAAGCTTGGCGACAACGACTGTCGGCCATTAAAGCCTGGCATGCCCAACATCCTGATGCCCCGAGCGATTAAATTGCTTTTTAGTCAATAACCGTTAAAATGAGATTTAGATTAAGGTTCCTACAGCTTTCAGTGGTAGGAAAATTAGCGTATTCATGTTAAAATAACATGTTGTACCTGTTGATGGGACGTCGCTCTCATTAAACACCGTGAGTACGCTTGTTAGATAAGTTGAATATTAGGAGTGACTAAAAGTAAATGAGTCGAATATTAATTATTGAGGACGAAAAAAATCTCGCCCGCTTTGTCGAACTGGAATTAAAGCATGAAGGTTACGACATTCAAGTTGAATATAATGGTCGTAAGGGATTGGACGCGGCTTTAGGTGAAGACTTTGACGCGATTCTGTTAGACCTAATGTTGCCCGAATTAAATGGGCTAGAAGTTTGTCGTCGGGTGCGGGAAGTTAAGAACACCCCAATTATTATGATGACAGCCCGTGATTCTGTGATTGACCGGGTTTCTGGGTTGGATCATGGGGCCGATGACTATATCGTTAAGCCATTCGCCATCGAAGAATTATTGGCACGGCTCCGGGCCTTATTGCGTCGCATTGACTTGGAAAGCGAACAACAAAGCACCAAGCAAACGACAGTCACTTATAAAGATTTAACGATTGAAAAGGAAAACTTGGTCGTTAAACGTGGTGATGAAGTCATCAACTTAACGAAGCGTGAATACGAACTTTTATTGACGTTAATGGAAAATATCAATGTCGTGTTGGCTCGAGATGTCTTGTTGAACAAGGTCTGGGGTTACGAATCCGAAGTTGAAACTAACGTGGTCGATGTCTATATCCGGTACTTACGGAATAAGATTGATCGTCCCGGTGAAAAGAGCTATATCCAAACCGTTCGTGGGACAGGTTACGTGATTCGCTCGTAATGTCTGAACCAACTGAAACAACAACGGTGACGACACCGCGACCAAAGAAGCGTTGGTCATTGAAGTGGAAATGGGCGCTGGGGACCGCAATTGGGACCGCGCTCCTTTTTATTTGCTTTTCAATCTTAGTGTATAAGAGCTTCACGAACCTCTTAATGCGCCAAGAACAACGTGACGTGGTTAGTGCCGTAACGACGGTCCAGCAATCATTACGGACTGAATCGACAGGCTTAACGATTAAGTCAGTCGCTGCTAAGCTACAACCAGAAGCAAATATTGAACCTGCTTCTGGGATGGAAGCCCGTAAGCATGGTGCCTTACAGACGAAGATCTTTTCAGACTCAGAATTAACGGCGTTGTCGCGGACCAATTTGGCCGTGACCGTTTATGATCCGAAAGGCGTGACGCTGTATATTTCACGGCAAGATGCGCATGAATTTAAGCAGAGTACCTCGCGCCAGTTGTCGATGATTGGGCATGGGAGTGCTTCCGAGCTCGTTGGACGGGCCCCTATCTATGCCGCCAGTCAGCATAAGCTGATTGGGTATGTCCAGATTACCGATAACTTGGCGGATTATCATAATACCACGCATAATTTGATGTGGATTTTTATCGTGATGACGTTGATTGCCATCTTTGGCTCGACATTGTTAGGCTACTTCTTGGCAGCTTTCTTATTGCGTCCAATGCGTAAAATTACGCAGACGATTAATGCGGTCCAAGACGATCCACAGACTGATTCACGGGTACCAGCCCTTAATCGCAACGATGAGTTGTCTGATTTAGGCACACTCTTCAATGATATGTTGGACCAGATGCAACGCTACATTACTCAGCAGCAACAATTCGTGGAAGACGTCTCCCATGAACTGCGGACGCCAGTTGCGATTATTCAAGGTCATATGGAACTCTTGAATCGTTGGGGAAAGGATGATCCGCAAGTCTTAGCGGAATCATTGACAGCGTCATTATCGGAAACCAAACGGATGCAAAGCCTGGTTCAAGAAATGTTGGATCTCTCGCGGGCTGAACAGTTGGAAATCAACTTTAGCCATGAAACGACTGATGTTCAAAAATTGGTTACTCAGGCGTTCAATGATTTTAAAATGATTCATCCTGATTTCATTTTCACGTTTGATGATGATGTGAAGCAGGCGGTTTATGCGCAGATTTATCGGAATCATTTGGAACAGATTTTGATTATTCTGTTGGATAATGCCGTTAAATATTCCACGAAACGCCAAGAGATTCACCTGTCATTGTCGACGGATATTCGCTACGTCGAAGTGGCGGTTCAAGACTTTGGTGAAGGGATTTCCAAAGATAACTTGGATCGCGTCTTTAATCGCTTCTATCGAGTTGATAAAGCGCGGAGTCGGGATAAAGGCGGTAATGGGCTGGGCTTGTCGATTGCTCAACGGTTAGTTGAAGGTTATCATGGCAAGATTAGTGTTGAATCAGTAGTTGGGCAAGGCTCAATCTTCCGGTTCCAATTGCCAATCTTGAAAGATCCTAAATTGTTAGCCAAGGCAGAAGCCGATACGAATGCGGTTGAAAAGATCGCTAAGTCAGAGTTACCAGCGGGGATTAAACCGGCAAGTCGCGATCTTGATGAGCCACCGTTGGATGATCATGAACATGCAGATAAATAAGGATTAAAAGTAGTAGTCAGGCAGTTTGTCTGGCTGCTTTTTTGGTCATTCTGGGCAGTTGAGCTATCTTCTGTTAATATTAAAGGGGTACGTTTGGTACTAGTTGAAATTGCCGCCTGCCGGTTGGTTCCTAAAATGCTGCAACGCCATGACATGGCTGAGCATTTTAGGAACCAACCTTTCGGCTAAATGACTGCACTGAAAATAATCAACCATTAATTTTTCAATCCCGTTAGTTAACGTCGGGCGGGCCAGAATTGGCTCAGTGGTGTCGTTTATCTTGGTCGGTGATTTTCCGACCTAGATAAAGCCCGGCTTGGAAGACCGCTCTTCGGCTTCCAAACGCGGCCACCACGTTCCAGCCGATTCTGGACCAACCAGAGTGGCAATTTAATCCAACTAGCAGCAAGTGTAAGGGTTGTTAATGACTTCGAGGGGGATGTTTCAATTGAGTGATCAACCAACTTATCAGCCGATGACGCTGAAGTTGTTTTTAGAATTTATTCGCTTACCAACGAAATCGGCGAGTGCGGTGCCGTGGGTGATGGGAGTCTTATTTAGCTGGTATTATTTTCATACCGTTAATTGGCTGAGTGCGGTAATTTATTTAGTGGCGCAAATTTCGGTGGCATTTTTTGTAACGGGCTTCAATAATGTTCAAGACTATCGGCTCGCAGTCGATACCCATTATCGTGACACGTACAATATTATTGGACGCGAACATTTATCGCCACAACATGCGTACCGGTTAATGTGGGGCACGCTGGCCTTGGCTTGTGGATTAGGATTGATTTTAGTTCTACGGACGAATCTATTACTACTCTTCATGGGGGCCATTGCGATTGCTATTAGTATTTTGTATACGGCCGGTCCCGTGCCATTCTCCCGGTTTCCAGTCGGCGAATTTTTATCTGGCTGGGTGGAAGGTTTTGGCGTCTTTTTCCTCACCATCTATATGAGTGTGACGCCGGCGACTTTGATGGGGATCACGATTAGTTGGCCAGCCTTTGCGGTAGTGGGCAATCTCAAGAATATATTGATCTTACTCTTAGTCGGTCTGCCTAACGTGATTCTAGTGGCCAACATTATGTTAGCGAATAATATCGGTGACGTGCCACAAGACATTAAGAACCATCGCTACACTTTGCCGTATTATTTAGGGCATACACGTGCGATGCAACTATATCGGAGCTTAGTCTTTGTTAGTTATGTGCCGGTGGTGATCAGCGTGGGGCTGCATTTATTACCAATCTATCAACTGGTTACACTAGTTGCGATTCCGAAATTAATTAAAAATGTCCGGCTATTCAACCAGACCCAAGTTCGTGAGGAAACGTTTTATACGGCGCCACAAAACCTAATGTTGTTTCAAGGCCTACAAATGTTAGGCCTGATTTTAGGCTTAGTCTTTGGTGGTTAAATCCACATGATAAGGTTTTCACACTAGCGAAAGACTGTTATAGTGGAATAGCAGTAAATTTATTCAGGGGGCGGACCGGTTGTCAAATGAAACCACGTATCGGCCAATGACCGGCAAGATCTTCTTGCAGTTCATTCGGCTGAATGCCAAAGCGGCGAGTGTTGTGCCGTATTTTATTGGTGTTTTATTTTCTATTTATTATTTTCACGCATTTAATTGGGTTAATTCGTTAATTTATTTAATTGCCCAAGTGTCAATCGCTTTATTTGTGACGGGCTTTAACAACGTCCAAGATTACTTTTTAGCGGTCGATCTGCATTACCGCGATACGTATAACATTATTGGTCGCGAACATTTATCACCCAAACGGTCCTTGCATCTCGTACTATGGATGTTAGCGACTGCCATTGTGCTCGGCATTGTGCTCGTTTTCAAAACGAATTTGCTATTATTATTCATGGGTGCGGTTGCCATTGGGGTGGCGGTCTTCTATACTTACGGACCCGTCCCATTTTCCCGTTTTCCATTAGGGGAGCTTTTGTCTGGGACCGTTGAAGGTTTTGGGGTGTTCTTCTTAGCGGTCTATATGAACGTAGCAACCCCAGTTTTGATGGGCTTTACGTTCAGTTGGCCACACTTCGCCGTTGTCGGGAACTTGCAGAATATTTTAGTCATGTTCTTAGTCGGGTTGCCCAACATCTTTCTAGTTTCTAACATCATGTTAGCTGATAACATCTGTGATGTGGATCAAGATGTGCGTAACAAACGTTATACGATGCCATATTATATCGGTAAACCTAAAGCGTTGCGGACTTATGATACGTTGGCCTTGTTAGCTTATGTGCCAGTCTTGATCAGTGTCGCATTACAATTATTGCCACTTTATCAATTATTAGTGCTACTGGTCTTGCCGAAAATGTTGAAAAACATTAAAGCGTTCAATGCGGTTCAGATTAAAGAAACGACCTTTAATACTGCGCCACAAAACTTGATGATGTTTCAAGGGATGCAAATAATTGGATTAATTATTGGGATTATCTTTTAAAATTGGCCATCAAAAAAGACAACTACCGTCATTGGCAGTTGTCTTTTTTAGTCGTGCAAGTATTAATCGTGGTGATGACGTTGCTGTTTACCAGCATTACGGCCTTCACTTGGATGGGCATTGCGATTTGATGATTGATCATCGACGGTTTGTTCCGTTGCTTGGACTGGTTTAGCAGTCGTTGAAGCAGCTGGCGTTGGCGTCTTGATCGGATGTTTCTTTAATTCAGCCTCAACTTCGCGACGAATCCGAGGCCGGAAGAAGTTGATGATCAACGTTTGCAAGCAGGCGAACAACCCACCAACGAAGAAGTACAATCCTAAACCAGCTGGCGCAGACATCGTGACGAACAAGATCATGACTGGACTCAAGACTAACATTGTCCGCATCGTCTTCTTTTGTTCTGGTGGTAACCCGATCATTGACAGGTAACCTTGTGCCAAGTAGGACAAGAACGCTAAGACAGCTAACAAGAAACTTGACTTCCCTAATGGAATGCCGACAAAAGTGGCACTGGAAAGTTCAGGTGAGAACCGAATCGCGTAATACAAGGCGGAGAAGATTGGAAATTGGATTAGTAATGGTAAGCAACCAATCCCACCAGTCATACTAATGCCGTTATCCCGGTAAAGTTGCATCATTTGGTTGCTGACAGCCGTTTTTTCTTCGGGGGTCTTAGCAGCCTTCTGTGCGGCTTGAATTTTCTTTAATTCGGGTTGAACCGCAGACATCTTTTCTTGTTGATACGTCGATTTGCGTTGTTGATTGACCATCATTGGTAATAAGACCAGTCGTACCAATACCGTTAACCCGATAATGGCCCAACCGTAGTTGTTGCCAAAGAGGTGTGCCATCCATTGCATGACCGCTTGACCAGGCCGGGCGAGGTAGTCGTAGATAAAGCCATAAGGTTTACCGGTCTTCGTAGTTTGCACACAGCCGCTTAAGAACAGCGCCAAACTGGACAGCGCCAGGGTAACGGTGAGGCCTTTTTTATTTTTCAATTGCTCATAATCCCCTTTATTTTTAATCATATAAACTAGATGATACTAGAGACCACCCGGGATTTCAATTAGTTATCCGAAAATTATGGTAGTTTTGGGGTTCCGCTTCGTGCACGATTAATTGGGTCACCCGACCGAAGTCAGTTGGTGATTGGCGAATGACGTCGATAAAGACTTGGACACGCTGATCTTCACCTTCTGCTTCAATGAACACGGAGCCGTCCATTAAATTCCGTACGATACCGTTGACGCCGCACTTATCAGCGGCGGCCTTAGTTGCCCAGCGAAAGCCAACGCCTTGAACGCGGCCACTGGCTTGCAGTGTTACTGCTCGCATACTGTCACTTCCTATCTATCAAATGTCTACATTATATAATAGCATGGAAATGGGCGGTTGTGATGGTTAGAAGTAGGGGAATCTAGTGGCAGGCGATATGCTATACTTAACGTTAATGAGATTCGGAAAGAATTGGAGCTAAACTAAACATGGAAAAAATTAATTCATTACAAAATGCCCACGTTAAAATGTGGAAGAAGTTACAGACGAAAAAAGGTCGTAAGCAACAAGCATTGTACTTATTAGATGGGTGGCACTTAGTCAACGAGGCAGTTAAAGCCAAGGTCTCGATTAAAACGTTACTAATTACTGAAAAGCAATTGGCCACTGATCCCGACTTAACCAAGTTCCCAGCTGTGATTGAAATTTCGGAAGAAGTTGCCAGTCACATTAGTGCGACGGTTACGCCACAAGGGGTCTTTGCCTTAGTTAATTTACCTAAAACAGCCGCTGACCCGTTGGCTAACTTGGATTTATCGCGGCCATGGTTATTATTGGATAATGTTCAAGATCCTGGTAATATCGGGACAATGGTTCGTACGGCCGATGCTGCTGGCTTTGCAGGGGTGGCTTTTGGGACCGGGACAGTTGATGTTCATCAGCCGAAAGTTGAACGTGCGATGCAAGGCAGTCAATTCCATTTGCAATTATTGAGTACGGACCTAACCGATTTGGTGGCTCGTTTTCACGCTGAAGATAAGCCGGTGTACGGCTCCGAACTTAATCCAGAGGCAGCCCAATATTTAGATATCAACGCACCGGCTAGTTTCGGTTTAGTGATGGGTAACGAAGGCAACGGGATGAGCGCTGACTTATTGGCAATGACTGATAAAAACTTGTATATTCCAATTAAAGGCCGGGCTGAATCTTTAAATGTCGCCATTGCGGCCGGTATTTTAATGTTTGGGTTGTATCGGTAACCTTAAATTAATGGATGGAAATTAGGCCACGATTGGTCGGTTTATTAACGTCGGGCGGGTCAGCCCTGGCTCAGTGGTGTCGTTTGACCTAGATTGGGTGAATTTCCCCAGTCTTAGTCAAAGCCCGGCTTTTGAGCCCGTTCTTTGGCTCAAAAACGTGGCCACCACGTTCCAGCCAATGCTGGCCCAACCAGAGTGGCAATGAGTCGCTAACCATAAGTTAGTTAATTTACAATCGAAAGTGAACAAAATACTTTCAAATCCACTTACTTTTTAGTAGAATAGCGGTAGTTATTAGTAAAGGGAGCTTTCAATGAAAAACAAGGTATGGCAACAAGATTCCGAATACGTGGCAATCGTGGCTGATTTATTAGCACAACCAGCTGTACAGCACTTGGCTGATTTCACACAACACCACCATTCGAATCGTTTAGATCATTCAATTGCAGTTTCATACGATAGTTACTTATTGGCAAAGAAATGGCACCTCAACACGACCGCGGTTGCTCGCGGCGGGTTATTACATGATTTGTTTTATTATGACTGGCGCGAAACCAAGTTTGATCTGGGGTCGCATGCCTTTATCCATCCACGGGTCGCTTTGCGGAATGCTGAAAAGTTAACCAAACTAACACCAATGGAAAAAGATATCATTTTAAAGCATATGTTTGGGGCGACCTTGGCCTTGCCAAAGTATCGTGAAAGTTTGTTAGTCTCTTTAGTCGATGATTATGAAGCAGAACATGAATTTTTTGGACCATTACGTACGAAGGTGGCCAAACAGTTAGACCGGTTCCGGGGGAATGCCTCCGCTGAATAGCCGGTCAGCAAGACGTTTTTGGAGGTCATGAGAATGTCAGAAATGATGCTAGATACGGTTGCAGACACGACCGCAGAATCCCAATTTGAACTGTGTCCGAAATTTGAAAAGACGTTTTCCATCTTAGGTAAGAAATGGAACGGTTTAATTATCGATGTCTTGCTCGAAGACGGACCGCAGCGGTTTAAGAATTTAGCGCGCCGGGTGCCGAAGTGCAGTGACCGGGTATTAGTCGTGCGCTTAAAAGAATTGGAAGAAAATGGCATCGTTAGCCGTGTGACCCATGCCGATTCGGCGTTGATCGAATACCGGTTGACCGCTAAAGGCGCAGATTTACGGCAGGTTATGAATACCGTGCACAATTGGTCTGATAAATGGTTTAGTCCAGCACAATGTTAATTACACTTGACGCTGGCGTTGGTTTGCCATAAACTGGCATATGTAAACAGAAAAGCATTGACGAGAACTAGTAACTAGTTAGCGGCGTCATAGGGACGAGTGTCATCGATTGTAAGCACTCCGGCGACCAAGATTAGTGAATTCACTCTCCGAGCTGAAATTGGGCGTTTAAAACAAATAATTTTCCGGTCTCCCGGTCGTTATTCGGTGAAAGTGCGTTTGTCTAGGTGAACTAGGCCGACGAACAAGGGTGGTACCGCGATGACCTCGTCCCTTTTAGGATGAGGTCTTTTTTGTGTCTAAACGCGATTATAAAATTTGGAGGAACAGTATGAGCTTACAAGATCGGTTAACCGAACTACGTGACCAAGGCTTGGCAGATATTAAGTCTGCGGACGTCTTGAAAAAAGTCAACCAAGTCAAAGTAGAGTTACTTGGTAAAAAAGGTCCCATTACCGAAGTTTTACGTGGCATGCGGGATTTAACACCAGAAGAACGCCCTAAAGTTGGGGCTTACGCGAATGAGGTTCGTGATAAGTTACAAGCCGCAATTGATCATCGCCGTGATGAATTGGAACAAGCCGCCATTAACAAACAATTGGCTGCGGAAACTTTAGATGTCACCTTGCCTGGTCGTCAAGTGCCCCAAGGCCAACCACATGTGATTACCCAGATTATTACTGAACTCGAAGATTTATTCATCGGGATGGGCTATCAGATTGTGGATGGTGATGAGGTTGAAGAAGATTACTACAACTTCGAACGTTTGAACTTACCAAAAGACCATCCAGCTCGGGATATGCAAGATACGTTCTATATCACGAAGGATGTCTTACTCCGGACCCAAACATCAGCGGATCAACCGCGGTCCTTGGAAAGTCATGATTTTTCAAAAGGCCCATTAAAAGTCTTATCACCAGGGCGAGTTTATCGACGCGATACTGATGATGCAACGCACTCACATCAATTCCATCAAATCGAAGGGTTAGTTGTTGATAAGCATATTACCATGGCTGATTTAAAAGGGACGTTGACGTTAGTCGCTAACGAACTTTTCGGCGATCAATTTGAAGTTCGCTTACGGCCAAGCTACTTCCCATTTACGGAACCTTCCGTTGAGGCCGATGTTACTTGCTTTAACTGTAATGGGAAAGGCTGTGCCATCTGTAAGCAAACGGGCTGGATCGAAGTCTTAGGTGCCGGTATGGTGCATCCCCACGTCTTAGAAATGTCCGGGATTGATCCGGAAGTCTACGGTGGGTTTGCCTTTGGCTTAGGCCCAGATCGATTTGCAATGTTGAAGTATGGCGTTGATGATATCCGGAACTTCTACTTAAACGATGTCCGGTTCTTGTCACAGTTCTATAAGAAAGGTTAGACGTCCAATATGAGAATTTCTTATGCATGGTTACGAGATTATTTAAAGCTGGATTTGCCAGCCGATGAATTAGCAGAAAAGATTGAACGGACCGCAGTTGAAGTTGACGGCGTTATCCGGCCAAGCGCTGGTTTGAAAAAAGTGGTTGTTGGGCATGTCTTAGAATGTGTGCCACATCCTAATTCAGACCATTTACACATTTGCCAAGTCGATGTTGGTGAAGCTGACCCGATTCAAATTGTTTGTGGGGCGCCTAATGTGGCAGCTGGACAAATGGTGATTGTGGCCTTGCCAAACTCTTGGATTGGCGGTCACACGAAGATTAAGCGCAGTAAGATGCGTGGCGAAGTCTCTAACGGGATGTTATGTGCCTTAGATGAACTGGGCTTTGATGAAAAGTTAGTGCCTAAAGAAGTCGCAGATGGGATCTTTATCTTACCAGCCGATGCCACTCCTGGCGAACCGGTCTTCTCTTACTTAGGGATGGACGATGAAATCATCGATATGTCGGTTACACCTAATCGTGGCGACATGTTGAGCATGAACGGTACCGCGCATGAATTGGCTGCCATCTATGATCAAACCCCAACGATGCCTAAAGTTGACTTAACCGAAGATGCAGCTGATTTAGCTGATGATGACTTGAACATCACCGTTCAAGCTGATGAACAAGCCGTGCCACAATACAAGATGCGTTTGATCAAGAACGTCACGATCAAGCCAAGTCCATTATGGCTTCAAATTCGCATTTGGAATGCTGGCATGCGGCCAATCAATAACGTGGTCGATGCCACTAACTACATCTTGATGCAATATGGTCAGCCATTGCATGCCTTTGATTTTGATCAATTGGATGCCGGTCAAGTTAATGTCCGTTTCGCTAAGGCGGGCGAACAATTGACCACTTTGGATGGTGAAGAACGCGACTTATTAGCAACTGATTTGGTCATTTGTAGCAATGATAAGCCAATTTGTTTAGCTGGGACGATGGGTGGTTTAGCGACCGAAGTCACTGATCAAACGACGAGCATCGCCTTAGAAAGTGCCATCTTTGATGCCGTTAAGATTCGTAAGACGGCGCACAACCATAACTTGCATAGTGAAGCATCGATGCGTTACGAACGGGGCATTGATCACGGTGCAACTGAAAAGGCGTTAGATGCCGCCGCAGCCATGATTGCCAAGTTAGGTGATGGGACGGTTACTAGCGGGATTGTAGTGGGTCGCGATGAAGACGTTCAACCTGTTGAAGTGGCGATTACGTTAACACGGATCAACCATGTCTTAGGGACTGACTTATCATTAGACACAGTTAGTGATCTCTTCAAACGGCTTGACTTCCCAACAACCGTCACTGACGATACCTTCAATGTGACTGTCCCTTCACGTCGGTGGGATATTCATATTCCAGCCGACTTGATTGAAGAAGTCGCCCGGCTATATGGTTATGACAACTTACCATCGACATTACCAACTGGGCAACCAACGATTGGTAAGTTGAATGAAACCCAACAAGCGATTCGCGATGCCCGGAAATTAATGGAAAGTGCCGGTTTAACGCAAGCAATCAGTTATTCATTGACCACTGACAGTAAAGCGCGGGCCTTTGCCTTACATGCGAGTGACGTGACGACCTTAGACTTTCCAATGAGCTCTGAACGGACCACGTTACGCTTAAGCTTGATTTCTGGATTGTTGGATGACTTAGCTTATAACAATGCCCGTAAAGAACAAGATGTGGCTTTGTATGAACAAGGACGGGTCTTCTTCAGCCAACCAGAACAAGTTCGCCCTAAAGAAGTTGAACATTTAGCTGGTGCGATTACCGGTTCGATGGTCAAGACGGCTTGGGATACCGAAGCCACACCGGTTGATTTTTACCAAATCAAAGGCATTGTGGCCGGTTATCTGAAGAGCTTGGCCTTGGTTGATCCGATTAGCTATGTGGCTACCACGGCGCATGCTGAGATGCACCCTGGTCGGACCGCTGATATTTATGTCGGTGACCAATTGGTTGGCTTCGTGGGTCAGATTCATCCAACCACGGCCAAAGCTTACAAGATCCGTGAAACGTATGCCTTCGAATTAGATTTGGCAGCCTTGATTGCTTTACCAAAGGCACGGCAACAATATCAACCAATCTCAAAGTTCCCAAGTATCACTCGGGACGTGGCGATGTTGATTGACGATACCGTTACTAATGCTGATATCGTGGCCTTGATTAATGACAAGGGCGGGGCCCATTTACAAGATGTCCACTTGTTTGACTTATATAATGGGAAACATGTGCCAGATGGTAAGAAGTCCTTAGCTTATACCTTGACGTATCAAGATCAAGAAGCCACATTGGTTGATGAAGACGTGACTAAAGCCTTCGACAAAGTTTTGAGTGCGTTAACGGAAGACTTAGGCGCGGAAATTCGTTAATAGGCGCTGATTTTTGCCACTCTGGTTGGGCCATAATTGGCTGGAACGTGGTGGTCACGGTTATGAGCCGAAGTTCGGTCTCATAAGCTGGGCTTTGACTAAGCTGAGAGATTGATGTTTAAACTGTTTAGCGATGGCGTTGATAGCTCCATGTTCTGGCGACCAAGTGGAAATCACCTAGTTTCAAATGAGTTTAAAATAGGTTTTTAAAGCAGCAGCTCGTAACGATGAGGTTACGGGCTGTTTGCTTAGATTACAATAGTGCTAAAAAAAGCTAAAAGTCTTGAAGAGTTCGTGCAATGCACCGGTCGTTTTTGTATAATTGAAAAGATGAATAATTAGATGGAGGGGCGAAACTTGAATAACGACCAGAACAAACCGGATCAATCTGATCCGCAAGACCACGGCACGACCGAACAGGCCAAACGGGTGGTCCAGAAACAACGTAAATCATTTTCCAAGCATGTCATTGGTGGCGTTATTGGAATTTTAGTGATTTTATTAATCATTGTCGGCTTCTTAGGTTACCGATACTTTGATAATGCGACCCAGCCGTATAATCAAAATGATAATCAAGTGGTTCAAGTTGATATTCCTTTTGGGGCTAACAGCAAAAAGATTGCAGAAATTTTGCAATCCAAGAAGATTATCAAGAGTGGCTTTGTTTTTGATTATTGGACGAAAGCCCATAACTTGTCGAATTTCCATGCCGGCTATTACCAATTAAAGCCGTCAATGTCATTGGCTCAAGTGGCGAAAGCCTTGAATAAAGGCGGGTCATCCGAACCAATTCAGAGTTCAACGGGGCGGGTGTTAATCGTTGAAGGTAGTCAGATTAAGACGATTGCGACAACCGTTCAAAAGCAGACCGACTTTACGTCGAAAGAGTTTTTGGCGTTGATGAAGGATCAGGCCTTCATCAAGTCTTTGGCGCAGAAATATCCGAAGTTGTTAGGTTCTGCGATGCAAGCCAAAAATGTTCGATATCGCTTGGAAGGTTACTTATTCCCAGCAACGTATCGTGCTGATAAGAAGACGACGTTAAAGCAACTGGTGACGCAAATGGTTGGCAAAACCGATGCGGAACTGGAACCATATTACAAGCAGATCAAGAAGTCGAAGATGTCCGTTCAAGAGATCATGACGTTAGCTTCATTGGTTGAACGTGAAGGTAGCACGACGAAGGATCGTCAGATTATCGCGGGAGTCTTCTTGAACCGGCTAGATGCAAAGTGGCGACTAGATTCTGATATTTCAGTGTTCTATGCGATTAACTCAACAAAGTCAACGTTGACGAATAAAGATCTCCAATCAACATCGCCTTACAATCTCCGTTTACACTTGGGTTATGGACCCGGACCTTTCAATAGTCCTAGCTTAGTTTCCATTAAAGCTGTTTTAGATCCAGCTAAACGCAGTAAGGATTACATGTACTTTGTGGCTGACTTGAAGACGGGTAAAGTTTACTACGCCAAGGATGCAGCGGGACATGCAGCGAATATTCAAAAAGTTGCCAAGCACAATGAATCTAGTAATTAAAATCGAGGCTAATTAATCAAATGAGTGAAACTAAACATCGCCGGCCCATCGTTATTGGTGTGACCGGGGGCTCTGGTAGTGGGAAAACAACTGTCAGCAAGGCCATCTATAACCAGTTATCAGGTCAGTCGTTACTGATTTTGCAACAAGATTCATACTACAATGATCAAAGTGACATGACGATGGCTGAACGCCGGGCGGTTAACTATGATCATCCGTTGGCATTTGACACTGACTTGATGATTAAACAAATCAAGGCGCTATTACGCTATGAACCAATTGAAAAGCCAGTCTACGATTACGAACAATCTACTCGTAGCAGTGAAACCATTCATCAAGAACCACGTGATGTCATCATTGTCGAAGGGGTCTTGATCTTAGATGATCAACGGTTGCGTGATTTAATGGACATTAAAGTTTTCGTCGATACCGATGATGATATTCGGATTATTCGCCGGATTCAGCGGGATATCAAGGAACGTGGGCGGACGCTGGATTGGGTGATTGAACAATATTTAGCGACCGTTAAACCGATGTATCACCAGTTCGTTGAACCAACGAAACGTTACGCTGACATTATTGTGCCCGAAGGCGGCGAAAACGAAGTGGCGATTGATTTACTGACCACCAAAGTGCGTTCAATTCTATAAAGAAAGTGAACCGTTAGCCGAATTTTCGCTTTTAGAGTTTACAATTAAAATCCGGCATGGTAGGCTGGTCAATGTTAACGACTTAAAGAAATAGAGGAGTGGAAATAAGTGGCTGAAGATAAAACATACCCAATGACCGAAGAAGGGCAAGTCAAGCTTGAACATGAACTTGAAGATTTAAAGATTAACCAACGTCCAGAAATTATTAACCGCATTAAAATTGCGCGGAGTTACGGTGACTTATCCGAAAACTCAGAATATGAATCAGCAAAGAATGAACAAAGTTTGCTTGAAAATCGGATTAAGACGGTTGAGCACATGTTACAATATGCTGAAATCATTGATAGTGATCAGATCGATGCTACTGAAGTCTCAGTTGGTAAAGTTGTCACGTTTAAAGAATTACCAGACGAAGAACCTGAAAGCTACACCATTGTTGGTGCGGCCGAAGCTGATCCGATGGAAGGTAAAATCTCCAACGATTCACCAATCGCTAAGGGCTTAATTGGCCATCATATTGATGAAGAAGTTGATATTAGTATTCCAGCTGGTTCAATGAAGGTTAAAATCTTAAAAGTTGAAAATGCTTAAGTTTAGCTGACAACTTGAATGTTAAAAGCGTTACTCAATTAGCTTTAATAGCTAACTGGGTAACGCTTTTTTGCTGGTTGGTTTAAATGTAGATGATCGCAATACTTCCTAATGAAACCCCACCAGTGAGGTAAATAACTGGGCCAACGGTATCCGTGGCGGGCTTGCCATCATCAAAGGTGGCTAGGCTAACATCGAGATCACTCTTAACTTGCCAATTCTGTGGGATGTAGAGTTCAGCACTACCGAGTGAAACATCGATTTTAATGGTCGCTTGATTATCCTGCAATTGCACATCGTCAAAGTAGATCTTAACGCCGCCCATCGAAACGTTGATATTGGCGGCACTCAAGTTGGCACTGTGCAAGTAGCGAATAGAATTCGTCATGCTGACGTTGATGGACGCGATATCATCATTAATGGTTGCCTGATCAGCATGGTCGTCATGAAATTGACGATGATGATGGTGGTGATAACTGTGACCACGCGTCCAATGTTGCCAACGCCGGGGGAAGAGTAACGTTAAGCCAAAGCTTAATAGTAGTCCCGCGACAATTATTGTCCAAGGGGTTAAGGCTGTAATTCCAAGTGGGCGTGCGTAAATGACAGCTAGAAAGGTTAATGACATGATGATACTGAAAAAGTCTAAGTAGCGGAGCCCTTTAATTAAAAAGCCTGCTAAGACTAAAGTTAAAAATAGGGTGAACAGATTGACATTAATGGCTAGTAAACCTAATTGATTCGTAATGAGCAGCCCGGCACCAATAATTAAAAAACCGCCCCAAAACCATCGTGGTTGCATAAGCGTTACCTCTTTTTCTCTAAAGTTTGTTTTAATATAAATTTGGCAGAATTCCCTTGCTTTCAAACAAGGGATGAATGCCATTATGCTTTTCGCTGATTAGCAATATAGTTTTCTACGGTCGTCTTGCTCATATCACCAAGAGTACTCATGAAGTAACTTGGAGACCAGAGATGTCCGCCCCAAAATTTTTGATTTTTTATCTCTGGATGTCGTTCAAAGAATAGGCGAGCTGAACCGCCCTTGAAGGCTTTGACAACATTGGTTGGGGCATACTTAGGCTTAAAGCTTAGTCGTAAATGAATATGATCCGGCATTACGGCCATCTGCTCAATGGTCACTTCGTTTAGCCGGGCTATCTTCGTTAGAATATCGGCCATCTCAGTGGCTAGCTTAGGCGTTGTAAATGCTGCATGCCGGTATTTAGTGACCCAGACCAAGTGAAAATGAAAGTTGTAAACATAGCCTCGCTCGTGGATTTCTCCGCCATTGTTTTTGCTCATATGTTACCTCCATAAATATTATTATAAGACGCTTCTCTATGAATATAGTATACTCATATGATAGGCTTGTTATCAAGCAAAGGGGGTGGCAGTTTATGACAAAAACGATGGCACAATTACCTTATCATTATGGGGTTAAGGTCCGGGTCTTTCCTTCAACCGAACAGAAGCGGCTAATTAAGCGTAACAGTGATGCTAGTCGCTTCATTTATAACGAAATGAACGGGATGAACAAGGACCTATTCTGGTTAAAGCAAGTGAAAATTCCAATTACAATTGTCTTGAATCGAATCGCTGATTTGACTGAACGGCTGAAGCAGCCATCAACTGCTATTTCCAATAGCCATGGTTGGCTCAATCATCCGGATTTTGACAGTCTGATGAAGGCGAATGCTATCAAGAATTACAAGACCGCCTGGAAACTATTCCACCAGGTTCATCAGGCGGGGACGCCTAAGTTTCATAAGCGCGGTTATACTCAGACTTATCAAACGTCCTGCCTCTATGGGGCCAAGGTATTGGAGCCAGCTATGAGTAATGGAAGCGTCAGATTAACTGATACCCACCACCTGTGGTTACCCAAGTTGGGACGTCTCCGATTCAAGGGGCTTCCACCAAAGATTTTAGAGCGAGCTAATGACATCAGAATTGGAACAACAACGGTTTCAATGGACGCTGTGGGTCATTATTTTGTATCCCTGCAGATTGGGTCGGAACATCCATTTGTTGCTAAGCAACACGCGATTGAATCTAAAGTCGGCATCGATTTGAATCTTGATAATTTTCTGACAGATTCCAATGAACAAGTCATTGAGAATCCCCGTTACTATCGAATGATTAAAGGAAAGCTAGCTAAAGCCCAACGGAAATTGTCACGGCGAGCCAGACGAGCTAAGAAGGCCCAACGACGCTTATCAGAATCAAAGAATTATCAAAAGCAACGGCTACAAGTAGCCAAGCTACAGCTTAAAGTTGCCAACCAACGTAAAAACTTCCTGCACCACGTCTCTACGGCCTTAATCAAAAATCACGATTTAGTCGTAGCTGAAGAACTGCGAAGTGAAAATATGTTGCGAAATCACGCCTTGGCAATGAGCATCTCGGATGTCGGTTGGCGAACGTTACTGGGCATGCTGGCTTATAAAGCTGACCTTTACGGCCGAAAATTTTTGACGATTGATCCCCGAAATACGACGCAAACTTGTAGTCACTGTGGACATGTCATGACTGGCAAGAGTAAGTTGACGTTAGCTGACCGCAAGTGGACGTGTCCTAGTTGTGGCACGCTTCATGTGCGTGATCATAATGCAGCTAAGAACATTTTAGCCAAAGGTTTAGCAACCTTGTAAGAAGCAAGTCCGTCTGGCAACCTGCGGACCTAAAAGGCTTTGGTAATTAGCGGATAAGTCCTATTCGTAGGCTAACGCTGTATCTAAGCAAATTGTGGTCGCCATGCCAGGGGGTGTGGTTCTCACAAGCGTCCGGTTTTAAACGGGCGTGGTTGATTTGTTTGTAGTAGCGTCGTGACGCATAAAGTTGTTTCGGTGAATCTTGAAGCCTAATCAGATTTCCCGTTAACGACTTCGTCAACGCGGAGATTGCGGTCGTGTTGACAATCGCTGATTTAGAAACTCGCAAAAATGCTGCCGGTAACGCTTCGGCGAGTTGGTAGAGGCGTGTGGTCGTAGTATAAACGGCGGTTGTCGTATGTACCCGAACCACGTGTCCATCAGCTTCAAAAAATAAAATGGTTGTTAGTGGTAATTGGATGGTCTGTCCGCGCTGTGAAACGGTTAACGTAGCTGGGGGTTGCCCAATCTTTTTAAGGGCTTCGACCAGTTCAACGGATGCCGCTTCGGCGTTAGGAACGTGCAACGTCAGTGTCGGTTCCGTTACTTGCGGGTCGACCTGAATGTGCAATTGCAAGCGTCCCACCTCCTTGGTGTTATTAGTACACCATAGTTTGAGTAGCCTGTAAATATTTTTGGCCTGAGTGGTCATTAACGGTGCATAAGTGGTCACTAGCTTTGTGCAGTAATCGGCAAAGTTGCTTTTTAGCCTTGAATAGGTGACAATACCTGTAAACGATTACACTGATGGGGTGACAACATGCAAATAACAATTACGAATGCAGCTAGCAAATGGTTTCATGATGACATGGGCGTGACTACGGGTAATGGGGTCCGCTTTTATGGCAAAACTTATGGGAAGACCGCAGTCCATAGCGGCTTTTCAATTGGTGTCATGCGCGATGACGACCCGCACAAGCCAATCACCACGACGGTTAAAGATGGTGTGACGTATTATGTCAATGACCGAGATGAATGGTTCTTTAAAGGTTATGATCTAACGGTTGATTACGATGCGGATAACGATGGGCCTAAATATGAATATCTTGCAAATCATGAAGGCTAAATTGGAATTAGTTGACCGTCTCCGTTGACCAGCGGGTTCGCGGTGGGGCAGACCTGCAGCCATAGGGCGGTCTGCAGGGCGCTTTTAAGCCGTAGCCCGCGTCTTAAAAGTCGGCCCAGCCCCTAACCTGGGGAAATCACCCAGCTAAGGGTCTCGACACGGCGAACCCGCTGGTCACTACGACTAAAATTGGGTTTCAGAACTAGTTAATTGGTGGGTTTTCAAAACTATCGTTGGTTTTGATTTTGAAAAGGTTTGTACTAAGGTCAACAACGTGACTGAATATTTTAGCCAGTTTTGCTGGTCAAAGTGAACAATCATCAAGACTGGTCGTTTAATGTCGGGCGGTCCAGAATTGGCTCAGTGGTGTCGTTTGACTTAGTCGAGTGTTCTGCTCGGCTTAGTCAAAGCCCGGCTTGTGAGACCGCACTGTGGCTCGCAAACGTGGCCACCACGTTCCAGCCGATTCTGGACCAACCAGAGTGGCAAATTTAGAAATATAAAAAGTACGATACAAAATCATCATTGATTTTGTATCGTACTTTTTTAATCGCTATTAATCAGTTTTACGACGGCGTTTAATACCAAACCAAGCAAGGGTACCAACAATCCCAATCCCACTGGCGATTAAGCCAGGAACTAGTAAAGGTGGCCGATACGTCAAGGTCACACTGTGCTTGCCTTGACTTAACGGTACCGCCACAAAGGTATTGATGACTTTCTTAGTTGAAACCGTCTTGCCATCGACTTTGGCATGCCAGCCAGCGGAGTAGGGAATCGTCGTCATTAAGACTTGGTGCTTTTGCTTAATGTTGATGGTCCCCGTTAATTTGCTGCTGGAATGTTTGGTGATCGTCCATGGCGACTGTTGTAGCTTCCGTGCAGACTTAACGAATTGTGGATTATCAAGTTTGTAGAGCGTGAAGTTTTGCAACCACAAGGATGTTTTCTTCATTTGAATCCCAAAGGTCACCGTCTTCCCCTTACTATTCGTCGCCACATTGACCGCAATCGTATGGCGGTAAGTTGGGTATTGCTTGAGTTCTTTGCCATTCAGATAGAAGCTGGCATTTGACGGTGTCAAATTCTGCCCCAGGGTAATGTAGTAAGAATCATTCGTCTGTGGCGTGAATTTAAAGTAAATCGAGCCGGTCTTTGCCAAGTTTTGCTTATTAACGACTGATCCAGTTAATGTGACGACTTTCTTCACGTTTTGGAAGACGACTTGGTCGAAGTTCTCGGCTGAAATCAAGGCGGATGGTGACCGGTTGGCTAACGTTTGATAGAGCAGTTCTTGACGGGCTACAGGATCCCCGGTCGTTTTGGAAACTTTGAGCTTGAGAATCTTATCAGCGGCACCAAAGCCTAGGCCCAGTGCATAGGGATTCTTGTAGACGGTAGCCTGACTGTTACTCAAGCTGGGTTGCTTCGTATAATGTTGCAAGTCCGGCTTAGTACTCGTGACGGGAATATAACTATTGTAGTTATTATTATCTGCTTGGGCACTCGGGACGGTCTTATCCATAAAGTAGTGCATATCGAGTAATGAGTCGGTAATCAAAGTGCCGTTAGAATAAGTGACGACCCCATCACCATCCGGTTGGCCAATCGAGCCAAAGAAGTTCGGGATGATACTTTCAAAAGTAGAACTAAAGTGATCCGCACCGTTATAAGCGGCTTGCAAGGGATCATCCTTGGTCCGGGTAAACGTTTTGCCGATGCGATAAAAGTCACTGTCCTGTTTTTGAATGCCGCTGACAGTCGTGTCTAATGCCTGCGTGTATTGGCCAAATTCGGCTTGTGACACGTAAGAGATATTATTTAGCGATGCCACCGCATTAATCGTCATATCGGTCGCAACCAATAATAATGCAACAACTTGATAGAGCCATAGTCGCCGTTCTTTTGGCAACACGAGTAGGACTAATGAGATGGCGGCTAAACCAACCGTAATCATGAGATTGGCTGCATCGACATAAGTCACGTGTTTTAGGTTTAACGCAACGGTGATGAAGGCGGCTGCGATTAAGCCTAAAGCGACGACCGCCTGCCATAATTTGATCGTTAATTTCTCAGTCAACGTTTGGGCGGCGATCCAGACGACCCAGAAGCTAAAGACAAAGGAGAAACGGTACGGATACCAGACTGGAAATTGATCAGCATGCCAGAACAAGTCCAATGGTCCGTAACAAAATGACAAGAGTAAAAACGCGGTGATGCCACCGACGCTGAGTTTTAATTGCCAGTTGAATTGGCGACTTAAGAAAAAGACGATAAAGCCAATAATGGCTAACCAGGCAATATAAACGTTGGGTTGCCCAGACGGCATCTGGTCGAAGTTAAAGCTGCCAATGACGTACTTGGCAAGCATCTTCCACGGCTGATATTCGAATTTCCAACTGATCTTAGTGACATTATATTGCGCTTTACTTTGTAGTAGTGCGTACAGCGTTGGTAGCAATAACCAGGCCGATAGCAGGACTGAAAGTAGCCCGCCCCAAGCGAATTTACCCGCTTGAATCAACATCGTTTTAAAGTTTTGCCAATATTTAGTGGCGGCGTAAAGCCAGTAAAGGCAACTAAAGAGGATGACCATGTATCCCATATAGTAGTTGTCAATCAGCATGACGGTTAACCACCCGGCAAACCAACGAATCTTGCCGGTTTTAAATAAACGCTCAAGTCCGAGAATAACTAGTGGTAAAATAGCAGTAGTGTCGAGCCAGATTAAGTTTAACTGGTTGGCAATCATCCAGCCCATCATCGCATATGCGGTACTAAAAATTGGCACGAGCCAACCGCGTTGTGTGTGGGTCTTAGTTAGGAGCCAGCCGAACGCTAAACCGGCACAACCATACTTTAAGATCGTAATGATGAAGATCCCAACGGTAATCGATTGACCTGGGAAGACCAGTAAGATTAAATTAAAGGGACTCATTAAGTAGTAGGCCCAGACGCCCATCATGTCGCCCCCGATGGTCTTCGAGAATGAATAGAAGAACGCACTCGGGTCGTGCAAGAGGGTGTGTCGGAAGTAGGAGAAGAGATCAACGTATTGTTGTCCCATATCGACAGTCAGCAAGCTGCTGGAACCAAAGGGCGCCATGTGTCGATAAATAAAATAGCCGGTCATTAATATTAATGGCAGCCAAAAGCTTAGCCAAAGCGGCCAAGTACGCTTGTCAAAAATACGACGGATTTTCAAAATGCCACCTCAATCTTTTTAAAATATTCAGCCAATTATTTAGAAAAATCAAAAAAACATTAAAATCTAGAATAACGGCTGAAATTTTTATGCCTATCGTATAGAATAGCATAAGTAGCGCAATTATTTAGGATTGCTAGGGGCATCTGACGAAATTTTGTTAAATGTTTACTAAAGTTTAAGAACGGGAGCTTGAGAATTGAAACTGTTTAAAAAGATTTCTGCAAACCGTGACCCTAATAAGTCACATATTCCTTTTCGATTGAATTTTTTATTTTTCATCGTCTTTCTGTTGTTTGCAGCCTTGATTGGTCAGTTAGCCTATCTACAAGTTGATTATGGTCAGAAGTTTGCGACCGAAGTTAACTCCGCTAACAACACGACCGCCACGGCGAGTGTGCAACGGGGATCGGTCTATGATTCAACCGGCCGGGTCTTAGTTGGGAATAAATCGCATCAAGCGATTCAATATACCAAAGGCTTGAATGTGGCTTCCGATAAGATGTATACGATTGCCACTAAGCTAGGCCAATACCTGACGATTTCGACGTCGAGCTTGACGGACCGTAATCGGGCGGATTATTACTTAGCTAACAAAACCAACTTAAAGGCGGTGGCGAAGCACGTTAAGACATCGACTGATTCTGATGTCTTGTATGATCGCGAAGTAAAATATACGGAGCAAAACCTCATTAAGTCGATGACGTCGAGTGAAAAGAATGCGGCGGCTATTTACGCGAAGATGAGCGGCGCCTATTCCTTATCGACTGTCAATCTGAAGTCAACCGGGGTCTCAAATACTGAATTGGCCGAGATTGGGGAACATCAATCCGAAATGCCCGGGGTCAAGGTTGGGACGAGTTGGACGCGGAGTTATCCGAACGGGACCAGCTTGAGTAGTGTGCTTGGGTCAGTTACGACTGAAAAGCAAGGGTTGCCAAGTGATGATGTCAAGACCTTATTGGCAGAAGGCTATTCGCGGGATGATTCCGTGGGCCAGAGTCAATTGGAAAAGCAATATGAAAACGTCTTAAAGGGGACTAAATCTCAAACTGAGGTGAAGACCCAAGATGGTGTGATTCAAAAAGAAATTAAGAAATATGGTGGTCAAAAGGGTGATAACCTGAGCTTGACCATCAACTCGAAGTTCCAAAAAGCCGTTCAAAGTATTATGATGTCACAAACTAAGTCCGTTGGTGGTAGTAATCCATATCTACCCGGAGCTTACGCAGTCGTCTTGAACCCACAGACTGGGGCGATTTATGCCTTGGCGGGGGCCAGTCGCGATCTGTCGACGGGTAAAGTTACTGAAAATGCCTTAGGGACGATTAACCAGACCTTCGTTATGGGATCCGTTGTTAAGGGTGCCACAGTTATGGGCGCGCTACAGTCTGGTGTCATCACGCCAACTAGCAGTACGATGACGGATACCCCGATTAAGTTGGCCGGAACTGCGACGAAGAGTTCTTGGTTCAATAAGTCCGGGAGTGCCAGCATTCCATTGACCGCTTCAGAAGCGATGGAAGTTTCTTCTAACTCGTATATGATGCAGTTGGCCATGAAGGAAGGTAACTTTAATTATGCTTCTGGTAAAGGCTTGACGATGTCCACGTCAGTCTTCTCAAAATTGCGGGGTTACTTCAATGAATTTGGCCTTGGTGTGAAGACCGGGGTTGATTTACCAGGTGAAGCCACTGGATTCCAAGGGGATTCTAGTCGTAAGAGCATTGGTAAAGCGTTAGACTTGTCCTTTGGGAACTACGATGCGTATACCACGATTCAAGTGGCCCAATATATTGCCACGATGGCTAACGGTGGCCGACGTATTGCGCCACATATCGTGTCATCGATTACTGGGACTAACGCGGATGGCTCGCAAGGTAAAGTGCAAACCAACGTGACGCCGCGCGTTTTAAATACCGTCGATGTCCCGTCATCATACTTTGATGTGGTTCAAAAAGGGTACTATTTAGTTGTTCATGGGACGAGTGCTTATAAGACGGGGTCTGATTTAGCTAGCTTGTCACCACAAGTTGCCGCTAAGTCTGGGACGGCCGAAACGTTCCATGGATCGACTTCAACGGAAACCTTGAGTTTGGCGACTTATGCACCATACAACAATCCTAAAGTTGCTATGGCGATTGTCTTCCCAGGGATTTCTAGTGGCGGGGTTGCTAACACCACGACAGCTAAGTTAATCTACAAAGAGTTTTGGAAGTATTATTCTAAATAAAAAATCATTGTTTTTAATGCCAGTATCTTAATTGATACTGGCATTTTTTAACCATTAATGGTATAGTAATTCAAGTTAAGGGTTCCGGCCCTGTATTATGCGAATGAGTTTGGAGGGTCAACAACATGCGGGTACACATTACACTTGAATGTACAGAATGCCATGAACGTAACTACTTATCTTCAAAGAACCGTCGGAACAATCCGGATCGGGTTGAATTTAAGAAGTATTGTCCACGGGATCATAAAGTAACATTACATCGTGAAACGAAATAACAGCAGGGTAACCTGTTGTTTTTTCTGCGACATTGTCATCTGGCAATGTGACGCTCATTTGTTGGCAAATGCGGGTTGGTCTTCCAATCCGCCTGTTGATGAATGAGTTTTTTTAGTTTTAACCTAAATAACATTGGGGGACTTGGCAGATGGAGAAGAAAGCCTTTCGACAACAACAGATTCAACGATTAAGTCAGCTTACTGACGCTGATCGTGACCAGCAAAACGCCTCTTTGCAACGACAATTGTTTGCAACGACTGCTTGGCAACAAGCACAAACGGTCGCAATCACGATCAGTAGCGCCATTGAGGTGGCGACGCAGCCATTGATTGAAGCGGCCTGGCAAGCTGGTAAGCAAGTCGTGATTCCCAAGACCTTGCCACAGCGACAGATGGCCTTTATCCCGTATACGGCGACCAGTCAGTTAGCGCGGACTAAGTTTGGCATTTTAGAACCGACCACGGGTGACGCCGTGCCTAAGACCGCGATTGACCTGATTTTAGTACCAGGATTAGGGTATAGTCGGTCGGATCATGCTCGGATCGGGTTTGGTGGCGGGTACTATGACCGCTACCTGGCAGATTATCCGGGTACTAAACTAACATTGGCTTACCGTGAGATGGCATTTGCGCATGCCGAGTGGCCAGTCGATGCGTATGATATTTTATTAGATGACTTATTAGTAGCAGAGGATGGTGTTAATGACAGAGATTAAACGATGGTGGCAAACTCAGCCAGCGGTGACCCATATCTTATTAGGCTTAACCATTGCTGTCTTTTTAGTCGAATGGCTATTAGGCGGTAGTACGGTTTCTTACGTCCTATATATGTTGGGCGCCAAAAATGATCAGGCGATTATTGCTGGTCAATGGTGGCGCCTGTTCACGCCGATTTTCTTACATATGGGCTTGATGCATATTGCAGTCAATGGCGTGGTGATTTACTTTATGGGGATGCAGATTGAAGCGTTATTTGGCCATTGGCGGATGCTGTTACTGTATCTGCTTGGTGGCGTGAGCGGGAACGTGATGAGCTTTGCATTGTCACCGAACCAATCAGTTGGTGCTAGTACCGCCATTTTTGCCCTGTTTGGGGCGTTCTTAATGGTCGGGGAGTCCTTCTGGGAGAATCCAGTGATTCGCCAGTTAACGCGGCAATTCCTACTCCTGACAGTTATGAATTTGGTCTTTGATATTTTCTCAACGGGGATCGATATTTGGGGCCATGTCGGCGGATTAGCTGGCGGTTTCTTATTGGCCTATGTTGTCGGTGTGCCACGGATTGGTCAGATTCCACGGATGAAACGAATTCTAGCGGGAATTACCTTAGTGATCGCATGGATTGCACTAGTAAAATTAGGTTTTACAAACTGGCAATAAACTGTATAATTAATCGAGGATATGCACATGAAGACACTTTACGATGTCCAACAATTACTGAAGAAATTCGGTGTTTATGTCTACGTGGGCAAGCGGATTTGGGATATTGAGTTAATGGCCATCGAGATTGATCATTTGTATCAAGCTGGGGTCATTGACGCCAAGTTGTACGCTCGCGTAAAAGTCGTCTTGAATCATGAGCACCGGATAGAAGCAGCACGTGAGCAATCAGCTGACGGTGATGAGCACCGTTAACTAGGGCTTTGAGTAAGTTGATATTCGGCAATAACCAACACGACTGGTTGATTCAGTCGCATCACTTAGATGGAGGGATTTTGTAACATGGATCGCAAATTAATCGGGGTCGACCTTGGTGGGACGACCACTAAATTCGCTATTTTAACTGAAAATGGTGACATTCAACAAAAATGGAGCATCGAAACAACGATTTTAGATGAAGGCGCACATATCGTGCCAAACATCATCGACTCTATTAACCATCACATCGACTTATACAAGATGAATAAGTCAGACTTTGTCGGTATTGGGATGGGGACTCCTGGGACAGTTGATTTAGACGCTGGGACCGTTATCGGCGCTTACAACTTGAACTGGAAGACCTTACAACCCGTTAAAAAGCAGATTGAAGCTGGCACCGGGATTCAATTTACTTTGGATAACGATGCCAACGTCGCTGCTTTAGGCGAACGCTGGAAGGGTGCTGGCGAAAATGGTAACGATGTGGTCTTTGTAACTCTTGGGACTGGTGTCGGTGGCGGTGTCATCGCTGGCGGTCACTTATTACACGGGGCAGCTGGCGCAGCTGGTGAAATTGGTCATGTGACCGTTAAGCCAGATGGCTATATGTGTACTTGTGGCAAGCGCGGTTGTTTGGAACAATATGCATCCGCAACCGGGGTGGTCCATGTGGCTCGTGATATGGCTGAAGAATTCTCTGGCGTCTCAAAATTAAAGCAACTCTTAGATAACGGTGAAGAAATCAGTTCTAAGATTACTTTTGACTTAGCTAAAGAAGGCGACATCTTAGCACAAAGTGTCGTTGACCGGGTTAGCTTCTACTTAGGCTTAGCTTTAGCCAACGTTGGTAACACGATGAACCCATCATCTATCATTATCGGTGGCGGGGTTTCCGCAGCCGGCGACTTCTTATTACGTCAAGTCGACCATTACTTCAAACAAAACACATTCCCAACCGTTCGTAACACGACTGAATTGAAGTTAGCTGTGTTAGGTAACGATGCTGGGGTTATCGGTGCGGCTTCATTAGCGCAACGGTTTATTTAAAACAAATATTGATTAAGTCTGGAGATTGAGTTCTTCAGGCTTTTTTCGTGTTTAGGATTAAAGGTTAAGGGACTAAAAACGGTCTTGCTAAAGTTGCTCGTCTGCGTTGACCAGGGTATTCGCGGTGGGGCAGACCTGCAGCCATAGAGCGGTCTGCAGGGCGCTTTTGAGCCGCAACCCACGTCTCAAAAGTCGGCCCAGCCACTAAGGTTGGAAAGCCCGTCGATCTAAGTGGCTCGACACGGCGAATGACCTGGTCACTCCGACTGTTGATGGTGATTGAAAATAGATATGATGCTTGAAATGATTTCTAACACTTGTTACTTAGGTTTCGGGAGTTAGTACTCTTACAATAGGCCTGACTTGCAGTTTAAAAGTGGAGTTAAGAAGTTACCTCGTTATCAAAAAGTCTAAGTTGATTGATGGACTCAATGAGTTTAACAATATGAACATGTTTCACGAATTATCTAATTATTTAGAAAACAGGTTTTGATCGTAACCAACAAAATAATCAGCCATCACTTTAGCGCAGGGCGGGCTGGATGATGCTCAGTGGTGAAATTTCACTTGATCGGGTGGGTTTCCCGGTCTAGTGAAAGCCCGGCTTGTGAGACCGTACTGTGGCTCACAAACGTGGCCACCACGTTCCAGCATCAATCCAGACCAACCGGAGCGGCACTATCAGCAAGTTTATCCACTGTCTTGAATTGTTCAAGCGTAATTAATGTCAGGGTTTACAAACCGCGGTTTACAGGGCTGCAAGATATGTGTAAAATATAGAAGTAGAAATTAGGAGGGATACTGTGGTTTTAGGTGCGATTAGTGGTTTGACTTATGTCAACATCGTTTTGCTGGTCTTAATTGCGGCTTATTTTATTTGGTCATTATACAATTATATTCGGCGGCGGCAAGTGTCGCAGATGTTAGAAGAAGATGAGTTCCAAGCAGGGATGCGTAAGGCTCAAGTGATTGACTTGCGTGAAAAGAAAGATTTTGACGCGGGTCACATCTTAGGTGCTCGGAATATTCCATTCACGTCTTTAAAAATGCGAATGAATGAATTACGGGCAGATATGCCAATCTATCTTTACGATCAGACTCATAGTTTGAGTACCCGGGCCGTGGTTTTGTTAGCTAAAAAAGGCTACAAAGAGTTATATATCTTGAAGCCCGGCTATGCAAAGTGGGAAGGTAAGACGAAAAAAGCGAAGTATTAAAAAAATGGCGGCCAGAACAATGCTCTTGTTCATGCCACCATTTTTTAGTTTAACCGTTATGAGCACTACGACTTTTGCGTAACGCGCGTTTGCGGTTTTCTTCGAATTTGTTTTCTTGGTCTTCAATTGGATCAACGACCTGCTTCTTGAACGATAGTACGGAACCGATAACGGCGCCGGCAGTTGCGACAACGCCGAATAAGAAACCGCGTGTAAATGATTTCATAGTTAGACCCTCCTAGTAAGTTCTTAGTTTCATTATGATTGTTTTGCGATTAGATATCAATATTAAAAGCTTGAAATATTTTGGGGTAAGTAGAGGTGGTCACATGTTAACACAGATTATTGCCCATCGCGGCAGCAAAGGAACTCGACCAGAGAATACCTTGCCATCCTTTGCGGCGGCGCTAGCGGATGGGGCCGATGGGATTGAAACCGATGTCCATTTATCAAAAGACGGTCATCTGATCATCATGCATGACGAACGCGTTGATCGAACGACTGACGGTGAAGGCCGGATTGTTGATTTGACGTTGGCACAACTTAAACAGCTTGATGCCGGGATAAAGTTTGATGCCAGTTATGCCGGAACACGGGTGCCAACTTTGGATGAGGTCGTGCAGTTACTGATTGATAAAAAGTTCACGGGTATTTTTAATTTAGAATTAAAGACGAATAAGATTCATTATGACGGGATTGAAGCCATGGTCGCTGATTATTTTAATCATCATCATGTCCCGTTCAAATTGGTCTATTCGAGCTTTTATGGCAAATCAATTGAACGCTTGCATGCCTTACAACCTGAAGCCGAATTTGATAGCTTATTTCAGACGAAATTCAAAACGGCCAAACGGTTGCATGCTGAACAAGTGATTATCGGCTACCACCCAGATATTCGCTGGGTGCGGCGTCACTGGCTGTTGTTGCCCAAGGTACAGTTACGGCCTTGGACGGTAAATACTGAGCGTGATATGAAGTTTTGTTATCGGCATCACTTTGCTGGTTTAATTACCGATTATCCCGGCTTGGCGTATCGGTTGCGGCTTAAGATGCAGGGAGGTTAATCATGAATCAAAAAGTGTTATTAATCGCCGGCCCCACCGCCGTTGGCAAAACGGCGCTTTCATTAACGTTAGCGCGGCAATTTAATGGGGAGATCATCTCAGGGGATTCGATGCAAGTTTACCGCCATCTCGATATTGGCACGGCCAAGGTCTTACCAGCAGAACGGGTGGGCATTCCGCATTATTTAATTGATATTAAGGCCGTTAATCAGCGTTTTACGGTCGCAGAGTTTGTGACACGGGCCACGGATCTGATTAATCAGATTCAAGCCCGTGGCAAGTTGCCGATTATTGTTGGGGGAACTGGCTTTTACCTACAGTCATTGTTAGCTGGTTATCAATTTGGGCCAACTAAGGCGGCGCCAGATATGGCGTATCGGCAACAATTATTTGATTTAGCGGCTGCGCAGGGTTCGGACGCTGTGTGGCAGCAGCTACAAACGATTGATCCAGCGGCGGCAGCGGCGATTGAACCGCAGAATACCGTCCGCGTTGTGCGCGCGTTAGAATATCAACACACGAGTGACCAGCTATTCTCCGCTCAGGCCGATACACCAACAACCGCGTTAGATGCGCTGACGCTTTGTCTGACGGCCAATCGCCAGCTCGTCTATGACCGCATTAATCAGCGGGTTGATCAGATGATGACGGCAGGGCTAGTTGACGAGGCGAAATGGCTCTATGATCAAGGAGGGCGCGAACTGCCAGCTGGCAAAGGCATCGGCTACCATGAACTATTTCCGTATTTTGAAGGTCAGACGGACTTGGCCGCCGCAGTTGAACTGATCAAGCAAGATTCGCGTCACTATGCGAAGCGCCAGCTGACCTGGTTTCGCAATAAGATGAGTGTGGACTGGTTCAACTTATTGGAACACCCCGACCAGCAACAAGATATCCAAGCCCAGTTAGCTAGTTGGTTGAACTAAAAATAAATTGGTATACCCGATATAAATGATGTGATATTTTCTTACATGTATGATTGACATTCTGGTATGACATTGCTAATATTAAGCATGTATTAAAGAGGAGGGTCGTCATGAAGGAAAAGGAATTGCGTCGTTCGTTAGCTGTCCTACCAATTGGTACAGTTATGAAGTTGGCTAATTTGACCGCCCGGCAGATTCGCTATTATGAAGAACAAGGGTTGAGTCATCCGGAACGCAACGCCGGTAATCGGCGGATGTTCTCATTAAACGATGTTGATCGCTTGTTAGAGATCAAGGATTATTTAGCTGCTGGGATTAATATTGCTGGGATTAAAGAAATTTATGCTCAGCAACAGCAAAAAGCCAAACAACAGGCCGCTGATTTAGCGCGGCCGCTGACTGACAACGATGTACGCCAGATCCTACATGACGAGTTTCTGAATATCGGGGGCTTTAAGTCCAAACATGGTCCAGAATTTCCGACTCATTAATTCGTCTGCATCCATATAGTCAATCAATTTAAGGAGCGATTTGCATGGCAAAACAGCAATATACAAAGGACGACATTCGTAAGATTGTTAAAGAAGAGAACGTTAACTTTTTACGTTTAATGTTCACTGATTTATTTGGGACCATCAAAAATGTTGAAGTACCGGTTTCTCAACTGGACAAGTTATTAGATAATAAATTAATGTTTGATGGCTCTTCAATCGACGGTTTCGTTCGCATCGAAGAAAGTGACATGTATTTATATCCAGACTTATCGACTTGGTTAATCATGCCTTGGAATACTGAACATGGGAAGATTGCTCGGATCATCTGTGAAGTTTACACGTCCGACCGCCAACCATTCGAAGGCGATCCTCGTAACAACTTGATCCGGGTCTTAAGCGACATGCGTGATGCCGGCTACACGGCCTTTAATATCGGGACTGAACCTGAATTCTTCTTATTCAAGATGAATGATAAAGGCGAACCAACGACCGAACTTAACGATAAAGGGAGCTACTTTGATTTAGCCCCAATGGACTTAGGTGAAAACTGTCGGCGTGATATCGCGTTGGAACTCGAACGCTTAGGCTTTAATGTCGAAGCCAGTCACCATGAAGTTGCTCCTGGCCAACATGAAATTGACTTTAAGTATGCGGACGCTTTAACTGCCGCTGACCATATCCAAACGTTCAAATTAGTCGTCAAGACGATTGCGCGCAAGTACAATTTATGGGCAACCTTCATGCCAAAACCATTAAATGGTGTCAATGGCTCTGGGATGCACGTGAATATGTCCTTGTTCCATGATCAAGGCAATGCGTTCTACGACAAGAGCGAACAAGATGAATTACAATTATCAACCGATGCCTATCATTTCTTAGGCGGCTTGATGAAGCATGCCCGTAGTTATACGGCGGTAACCAACCCAACCGTTAACTCATACAAACGTTTAGTGCCTGGCTACGAAGCCCCAGTTTATGTGGCTTGGTCTGGGTCTAACCGCTCACCAATGATTCGAATTCCAAGTGCCCGTGGCTTGTCCACCCGTTTGGAATTACGGAGTGTTGATGCCTCAGCTAACCCTTACTTAGCCTTTGCAGCCGTTTTGGAAGCTGGTCTGGATGGGGTTAAGAACAACATCGAACCACCGAAGAGTATTGACCGTAACATCTACGTCATGAACGAAGACGAACGGCAAGCGGCTGGAATTGAAGACTTACCATCAACGTTGCACAATGCGTTGAAGGAATTCCAGACTGACCCAACCATGAAGAAGGCGTTAGGACCACATATCTATCAAAGCTTCTTGGAAGCGAAACGCTTAGAATGGGCGTCATATCGTCAACAAGTTAGTGAATGGGAACGCGAACAATACATGGAATTGTATTAAACTGATACTTGATTAAAAAGAAGTCCTGTTGGGGCTTCTTTTTTTCGGATTGGTTAAATGGCAATCGAAATCGACGTAACTTGTTATAAAATTGAAAAATTACCAGCACAAACCTTTATTATTGGCTGGTTTTTCGGTAACATGAGTATTAGAAACGCAATTCAGCAATTTGCCAATTATCAATTGATTGCAAGGAGATTATCATGGAAAAACAAAGTCAGCCTGATCTTGAACAAAACGAACAAGATCAACCTACGCGCGAGCTAACGGATAGCTTACAGCAAAAACTGGACTATTTATCAACGCTGCGCCAAGCAATTTCGGCTGGTGATGATCGATTGATCTACGAATTGATCGATGGTGACCATTATCACCAAGCCTTATTAAATGAAGAACCAAATCCCGCCCGCAATACGCAGGTCAATTTAATTACGGATGTGCATCCAGCAATCAGCCATTATTTAAGTACTAAGCTCATTGATTATTTGGCCCATGAATACCCATTCTTTTATTATGAAGAGACCCAGCTCGGCGAATTCCAGATTTACTTTGGAAATTGGTGGGATCGTCGGCGGTTTGGTAAGCTCAATGCCTTAAAAGTCGCCTTTGAGTTCAGCCAAGAAGAATTCAATAAGTTACAAAAAACATTTGAATTGGCGGCTAGCCATAAACGGTTCAATACGGATGGCATTCAACGGATTTCGGCAGCTAATGATCAATTACAAGCCTTGATTGATGCTCAAGGCGACCGTGATCAACAAAAAGATAAGTTACGGCAACAACTAAAAGAAAATGGCCAACGGAACTCATTGTTTGATTCTGGCCGGATTAAAGATGAACGTCAACAAATCATTGATCAGTTAACTAAGCTTGCTGAACAAGATGAACAAGCTAACAATGCCCATGCCACCATGAAGGATAACGAAGCCAAGATTTTGACCCTTTCTAAGGAGGACACGATTTTGGCTTATGAAAAGCAAGCCATTGAGAAATCCTTTAAGAGTTTTGAAAACTTTAATGAGCGTAATCGTAGTCTCTACGTCGACTACTTGACCACGCTGATTGGAAAGGCACAGGTCAATGCTGATGACGAATGATGCGAAAAAGATTGACTCGGCAACGCTCAGTACCCATGGAAAGTTGTCGATGTTTAACGAGGGTCTTAAAAGCGGCTTAGCGAACGGTCAAAAGTTCACCAAGTTAATGGATCAATTGATTGATACAAACGATGGTGAGACCTTATTAACTGCGGCTAAGGAATTGTCTGACTTTAAGCTGGACTCCGCTTATGTGACATTCCCACATCAATACCAGAATGCAGACTATTATCTGATCTTTATGAGTCGGCTCTTAGGAATGCATGATGATGAACATGCGATCTTAAATACCCGAGCGCACAGCGAATCGTTGTACCATGTCTTCAATGAGTTATCTGATGACTATACATTCTTGTACCAAGTCGTCGATAATGATAATGGTGGGGCTTACTATCATGAACAAACGACTGGTGAAAACTTGTTCTATATTCACTTGGAACGCCGGTTGCTGCGATTTAATAGTACCGCTTTCACAAATTTATTTATTAATAAATTATTGTTAAAAGGTGTTGGCGTTGACCAAATTAATACCGTGCTTGCCACGTTAATTAACTTTGGTCATTATTTACAAGATGACTTCGGCTTTAACGTCGACTTCAATATCTTGGATGTGGCTAATGCAGCGAAGTACGAATTACATGAGGCTGATTTGAGTGGAGAAGTCGTTGATAAGTTGTTTGTGACGGCTGCTAAGAATGACTACATGTTGCAGAATTCACCCCATGGTCATGGCGCGCAGATTCAATTACCAGGAGACTTGTTGATTGATATCTTTGATGCTGGGTCGGCTGGGACTGCTAAGTGGGTCATCACCGTCCATGATGATGAGCAACGGGTGTCGTGGTTTGACGTTTTATTGCACTTTGATTTCATGCGTGATTGGTACTTAGAAAATATTGAGTCGCTGGCGATTAAAGCCGACCCATTAGTTTTTGCGTAGAGGTGTGTTGATGTTAGATTTAACGAAATTACAACAACAATCGATTCGATTAGACCAAGACATTACGGCCAAACAAGCGATTCACTGGCGGCCAGCCGAACGGTTACAGAATGCGATGGTGTCGTTAGACGTTGAGCTGGCTGAAATGGCCAACACGTCCGAATGGTTCAAAGTTTGGAAGATTCATAAGGGCAAGGCCGATGCGGGTAAGACGCATCGTGAGACCCTTTTAAATGAATACGTCGATGCGATGGATTTCTTCTTCTTAGTTGCGGCGATTCAGCAGTGGACGCATTTGATGCCGATGACCGCCGATGCCTTGGCTGAGCTGGGTGAGAAAAAGGCGACTGATTTAAATAAGCAGTATTTGGCGATTAAACATTTGTTGTATGATGCTTATTTTGATCATCGTCAAGTGAGTTATCAGCATGCTTGGCATGTCTTTTTGAAGATTGGATTGGTTGATTTCGGCTTTAAGCAGGATGAGATTCAGGCGGCCTTTGAAGCTAAGAATCAAGTGAATGAAGAACGACAAGAAAATAATTATTAAAGGGGAGTGCGACTGGCTGGGGCTGGTGGCACTTTTTTAGAGTGATGAAAAAGACCGACGATTCAACTTTAAATGGCCATTACCTTGGTTAACAAGATGGTAAGAGTGAAGCAGACCTCATGCAGTTTAAGGCAACCCACAGCATCCAAGGAGGAAAAACTAATGTTTACATTTATTATCACATCAAGTGAGTATCGGCTATTGAAGGGGCTTGACGCAGAAATAATGGATGGTGTCGACTGGATAAAAAAACAAGACGATTCCGTTTGTATCCATTTTAAAGACTTTGAGACATTTGATTCTTTTATGGCAGATTTAAACGATATGGAAGCAACTTTAGGTATGGACGATGAGCAAGAAAACTTGACGCCAGTGGGTGTAAAATTACAGGATCTTTATGATAGAGCCTATAATCTTGAAGAAGATGAAGATTAAATACTGGGATTCCAAATTATTATTGGGCTAGTAGTGATTATTTCACTATTGGACTTTTTTGATAAGGAGTTATTGGAAAATCGACAAAAATAGCAGTAATTCATATTGACGCCGTTCCGTGCTGGACGGTCGTCTTTTTATGGGGTTAGGGTTTGACCTAATGACTTGAACAAGTTATAAGATTACTTAAAACTAAATAAGTGTGTATGGGTCAATGATTGTTGCTGTTCGTGGAGGGTTGTTTTTTGTGCAAAAAATTATTTTACATTACAGTTTCTTTTTAATATAAACAAAACCAGAAATCAACGTTTACGATGATTTCTGGTTTTGAGAATGTTTCAATTTATGCGAATATGTCACGAGTGAGACTTGAACTCACAACCCTCCGCTTAGAAGGCGGATGCTCTATCCAGTTGAGCTACCATGACAACAACAGATACAATTATAGATAAGAACGTTCAGACTGTCAATTTTTATTTAAAAAAACAATTGCGGTGGTAAGGCTTTGTAAGACGAATTTTTAGCTCATGTGAGTAGTATTATTTGAGACATAATTAATTTTGTTTTCTACTAGATCTTGCATCGGAAAAATCGTCCCTACAAACGTGGGGAATACACGCTGTTATCAAATAATGCACAGTCATACCGGATCATCCCTACATACGTGGGGAATACTGCATCGACTTCTGGTTTGGTTTCCGTCATGTGGGATCATCCCTACATACGTGGGGAATACGTCAACCGGCAATTATTCCCCATGGGCATAATGGGATCATCCCTACATACGTGGGGAATACATGCTGTCGCATTTTCTAGGATTGGTTTCTGCAGGATCATCCCTACATACGTGGGGAATACTAACCACTCCAATAATATAGATAGTCCGTATAAGGATCATCCCTACATACGTGGGGAATACGATAGAGTTCGATTATCACTCGCAAATGCCTGAGGATCATCCCTACATACGTGGGGAATACCCAACCATTTCCGGTCAGCGTGGGATTTTCCTAGGATCATCCCTACATACGTGGGGAATACTAAGCAAGCGGGTTACACACCGCTGTATTACAGGGATCATCCCTACATACGTGGGGAATACTGTTTGAGGCCACGACTGGCGCTGAAACTAAGAGGATCATCCCTACATACGTGGGGAATACGAGTTCTTCTTTTAAGAGTGGATTAATCATTTAGGATCATCCCTACATACGTGGGGAATACTCAATCTATGAAAGATGTGAACGAACCATGTCAGGATCATCCCTACATACGTGGGGAATACTAGTCGTGAACAAGTCTCGGTCAACGATTGTCAGGATCATCCCTACATACGTGGGGAATACCCACCGCTTCGTACCATCGCATAGATTAGTGAAGGATCATCCCTACATACGTGGGGAATACCATCAGTCTTAGGACTGGTTGTAGCCACTGGCGGGATCATCCCTACATACGTGGGGAATACCGATGGGATTGGACCAGAAATTAGTTAGAGAAAGGATCATCCCTACATACGTGGGGAATACGACGCCAATACGCAAACGTTCCAATCGGCTTCAGGATCATCCCTACATACGTGGGGAATACTCCTACTCGGTCGGTGGTTTTTTCATGCTCAGAGGATCATCCCTACATACGTGGGGAATACTTTAAATGGAAGTCTCGTATCCCCATCGACAGGGGATCATCCCTACATACGTGGGGAATACTCGGCGCGTGTGGCCTTAGTTGCTGCATAGTTAGGATCATCCCTACATACGTGGGGAATACCAATTAAGTTCATGATAGTACCTCCTAAGGTTGGGATCATCCCTACATACGTGGGGAATACACCAAGTGAGTAACTCGCCAGACAAGTTTTTAGGGATCATCCCTACATACGTGGGGAATACTTTTAATCATTTGAAAATCTCCATATTCTCTAAGGATCATCCCTACATACGTGGGGAATACGATTCCAAGATGCTGGTAACATCCTTATTCACGGGATCATCCCTACATACGTGGGGAATACGGTTCTGAACCTCATCACCACTATCTATAATTAGGATCATCCCTACATACGTGGGGAATACGACGCTTCCCGGCTCTTCTTGTACCGTTTTAAAGGATCATCCCTACATACGTGGGGAATACTGGGAGTATCTTAGATAGCCTTTATTATGAAGGGGATCATCCCTACATACGTGGGGAATACGAAACTTAATTATGACCGTGTTTACACGTCTGGGGATCATCCCTACATACGTGGGGAATACATGGCCGTGAGGTTAAAACATTTCCGCCAGATAGGATCATCCCTACATACGTGGGGAATACGAAAGCCATTCAGGGTTGTGAAACCATCTGTTAGGATCATCCCTACATACGTGGGGAATACATGACAATTGCCTACCTTCTGCCCGTCATCTGGGGATCATCCCTACATACGTGGGGAATACAACTGATCAACAGAATCAAAACTAGTTCCATCAGGATCATCCCTACATACGTGGGGAATACAGCCGGTGAACTTTTTTAGCGATGAATTTATCAGGATCATCCCTACATACGTGGGGAATACAACTACGTTAATTACGAGAAACCAACCAAGTTGGGATCATCCCTACATACGTGGGGAATACTTTTAAATGGCGTTAGATAATGAAGATTATGTGGGATCATCCCTACATACGTGGGGAATACGTTTCAGTGTACGTTTTTCCATCCAAATGTTGGGGATCATCCCTACATACGTGGGGAATACGCAGACACTGATCTATCAAGCGGCGAATGCGCGGGATCATCCCTACATACGTGGGGAATACCTTAATCACAGACGGTTCAGAGTCACAGACAGGGGATCATCCCTACATACGTGGGGAATACACTAAAAGATCCTTGATATAACAGCATTTTGAATTTGCATAACTATCAAATTCAATTAGTTTGTACCTCTAAACCAAGCCTTCATTTAAAGCATACCTTAGCAATAAATTATTGACAATAGTTCTCAGAACTTTTCTTACTGAATAGAATGAGCTGTCTCTGCAAGGCAACTGAAATTTGTTTATAGTTGCTAATATTTTTGAGAGCGATAGAGATACATTTTTCTTTACCAAAAATTAATTATTTTTGTCGTTTAATCCTGGTAAGTATGAGCGACATATGACGACGTTATGCTAGTAAAATAATTGTGGATTAATATAAATAAATATGGCAAATACCAATGCACGACAGCAAATTGGGTTTACATCAACGTGAGGATCATCAATAGTCCGATGACGGGTAAATGATTGATGCTATAATAAGATTTATAAAAAAGGAGGAGTTTTAAGATGAAGAAATTTGTAAAAGCTGGCTTAATGCTGGTACTAGGTTTGACATTAGTTGCACCAGGCATGACTACCCCGGCTAACGCAGCTAGCAAGGTTAAGGTTGTTTCGACGACTGGCATCGCGAAGACGGCTTATCATGGTAAAAAAGGGTATATCTACAGTAGTGCCAAATTGACTAAGAAAAAGCATAATATGAGAAATTATAAGTACACTACTTGGTACGGTACTAAGAAAGCAACGATTAAGAAGACTGGTAAGAAGCAAGCTTCTTTAACTTATATTAAAGCTGGGAAGAAACATGGCTGGATTTATAGTAAGTATTTGACTGCTGGGAAGGCGCCAGTTAATACTGCAAAGATTCGTCAGAATGAAGTCTTGAAATACAATAAATATTTAACGGGTGCCGGGGATGATATTCAAAGTAGTGGCGTTTTATCTGTAAACGCTGGTTACGGTGACATAGGCAGTGATATTAGTTACAAATGGGATTTTGGTCCTCTCAGTTTCGATGTAGGCCAAACTATTAAGAATAGAAAAGTGCTGTTAGAAGTATATGATTTGTTTAAATCTCACTTCACGACTACTCAAAAAGCAAATCTTAATGCAATGGTAGACGATTTGAGTAATACGTCAATTAATGATGACACTGTTGACTTAGTTAATTCAAAAATGACAAACATTGCGGATGTGATGGCAGGTTTAATGGAGAACTTAAAATAGAAGATCAGGTGAAGAGGCTGGAATCGATAAACAGTCTCTTTTTTTATTGATCGTTTTCATTTAATAACTTAAGAAAGCCTAAAGAATCCCAAAATTCCCCAAAACTAACAAAAAATTAGTGCATTTCCCTTGAAATATTCCTGTAACATAACGATAATATAAATGTAACAGGGAAGGAGAAACGCTTATGGGTCCAGTATTAGCAATTGTCGGCATTATTGCCATTGCCGGTGGCGTGCAATATTATACAAACTTTGTTGCTAAGGAGAATGCAAGCAGTAAACATTTTACCGCCTCCCGTAATAACCGCTAGGCATTCGGGAGTTTCTTTAGTAACCGCACACCGTGCACGTTAATTACAATCAAACAATCAAAAAAAGAACTGACCATTAACTGGCCAGTTCTTTTTTTGATTGATTACTTGATTTTTGGGGTTGCTTCGATCGTTTCAGTTTTACCAGCAGCAAAACGTTGGATCGCAGCAGTTTGCTTTTCGCGACGAATCCGCTTTTGCTTGTCAGCAACTGGACGACGTGTTGCCCATGTGTTATATGGTTTACGTACTTCAGTCATGAGAGAAATTCCTCCTTCTTTTAGTCCAATGATAATTATTGTAAAGCATAAACGACATATATTGCAACTAAAATTAACAAAAAATCGATTTTTTTTGAAATTAATTGCTAAATGATGGACGCTTTATCCTTTTCCGTCTTGGTTATTGCAATAAATAGACGACTTTTACTTTTGATGTTATATTTATTTTAGAAAGTAGGGAAGTCGAATGAGTCATGAGATTGATCCGCGCGTGGATAAAACCCGGCGGCGGTTGCGACAGGCGCTAATCACGTTGCTGCAAGACCATAAAGTTGAAAATATTTCGGTTCAACAATTAACGTCAACGGCTGAGGTGACCCGCGGAACCTTTTATTTACATTATAAAGATAAATCTGATTTTGTGAACCATGCCTTAAATGACTTGGTGACGGAATTATTTGAACAAGCGATTGTGACGGTAGCGATTAGCGAAGTGATTACGAACCCCGCTGATCCGTTACGACGTGTCCAAGTGCTTTCCTTATCAAAGGCCTTAACGTACATTGACCAGCATGCTGATGCGTTTAAGACGCTATTGCTTAATCAGAGTCAACTGGCCGTTAATCGGCGAATTACAGCGCAATTAGGGGATTGGATGCAACGGTTCTACCGTGATTTTGAGGATCAATTTGCTGATTTGGAAGTTCCAGTCAGCATTCAAATTGCGTATTATGTGTCTTCAACGGTTGGATTAATTACCGACTGGTTGGCAAATGACATGATCTATACGCCACGATATCTAACCAAATGTATCAAAAAATTACATCATCTAATGACCGTGGGCAATATTACCTTCACTGATTTTTTTGTGCAGTAGCATTTATAGCTTGACTACTGGCCAGTAATTTGATAATATTTTCATGTTGTATTTGTGGACTTCTGCAGCTACAACCGCACGAGTTGAGTCTTAAGTTCAGCGATGACGCTTAACTTGGCGAGTCTAAGTGATTCATAATTTAAGGAGGTGCACAAACGTGTACGCAATTATTGTAACTGGTGGTAAACAATATAAAGTTGAAGCAGGCCAAGCAATCTATGTAGAAAAGCTTGATGCTGCTGCAGGCGAAAAGGTTACTTTTGATCAAGTAGTCTTTGTCGGTGGCGATTCAACCAAGATCGGTACCCCTACTGTTGATGGTGCGACGGTCGAAGGTACTGTTGAAAAACAAGGCCGCGAACGTAAAGTGATTACTTTCAAGTACAAGGCTAAGAAGGGCCAACATACTAAGAAAGGTCATCGTCAACCATATACCAAGGTAACGATCGACTCAATTAACGCATAAATAAGAAAGTAGGCATACTTATGATTCAGGCCATGATTACTCGCAACCCAGCTGGTCAAGTCACCAGCTTTCGTTTGACGGGTCATGCTGACTCAGGTGCTTATGGACAAGACATCGTTTGCGCAGCGGTTTCGGTGTTGGCAATTAGTACAATCAATGGGATTGAACAAGTTGCGCACCTCAAACCAGCGATTCAAAGTGATGAGACTAACGGCGGGTTGTTAATTGCAGATTTCACTAAGCTCGACTTAGCAAATTCGCAATTACAAACGTTGCTGGCGAGTTTCACACTCGGATTAAACGATGTGGCCACGAACTATGCGGATTATATTCGCGTTCGTGAGCAAATACGATAACCACATTTCGGAGGTGGACTTACTATGAAAATGGATTTGCAATTCTTCTCTCACCATAAAGGTGGCGGTTCTACTGCCAACGGTCGTGACTCAGCTGGTCGGCGTTTAGGTGCCAAGCGGGCTGATGGCCAAACTGTTAAAGGTGGCAACATCCTTTACCGTCAACGCGGGACGCATATTTACCCTGGTGTTAACGTTGGCCGTGGTGGCGACGATACATTATTTGCAAAGGTTGACGGTGTCGTTCGTTTCGAACGTAAAGGTCGCGACAAGCGCCAAGTTTCAGTTTACCCAGCAAAATAATTTTTTGAAAGAGCCTCTGCGTGAGGCTCTTTTTTTAACGCTTGGCACAACCAAATTTAACGAAACTGCGCGTTATTGCCGAAGTTTGGTATAATGGACGGTGTTAATGATGGGAGTGACAACATGTTAAGTCGAATTGCACGCTTACAAGCCAAGTTTGACCAGCTTAAGATTGACGCCTTTTTAGTCGCCAGTGATAGCAATTTACAATATTTAACCGCCATGCCGGATTTGGCAGGTGCCGGTTATTTATTGGTCCTGCATGATACCGTTTACTTGATTACCGATTCTCGGTATCAGACGGCGTTTGCAGATCAGTATGACGATCAGCACTTGATCATCACCCGTGACTACCTTGCCGCGGTCTGTGAGGTGATTGCGCAGACCCAGACCGGTGTGATGGGGTTTGAAGATGACTTGCCTTATCAGGCCTATAGTTATCTGGATGAGAACCTCACCAGTGACCTCGTTGCTTTGCCGGCAGTGGTCGATCAATTACGTGAAACTAAAAGTGCCGCCGAAATTGACGCCTTACGTGCTTCCGCCCAATTGGCCGATGCTGGTTTTGAGTATGTCACCAGTCTCGTGCGGCCAGGAATGCGTGAGATTGATGTCAGCAACTTGCTAGATGCCTTTATGCGGTCACGTGGCGCCAGTGGGCCATCTTTCACGACAATCGTGTTAGGTGGCGCACGGGCCGCGTTACCTCATGGTACGGCCTCGCAAGCCCGGCTGACAGCTGGTCAGCTAGTGACCTTGGACTTTGGCTACTTTTTAAATGGCTACACCTCGGATATGACGCGGACTTTTGCCCTCGGTGAACCTGATGTGAAGCTCAAAAAAGCTTACCAAGTCGTGCAATCAGCGCAACAGGCCGTGATTGACCAAGTGCGTCCCGGTGCGATTGGGGCGGATCTTGATCAGATTGGCCGCGACTTAATTACGGCAGCTGGGTATGGCGAGGCCTTTAACCATGGCATGGGCCATGGGATTGGTTTAGCGATTCACGAAGCGCCGTTAATTTCAAAACGCAGTCCTGAAATGTTAGTTGCCGATAGTGTTGTGACCGTCGAACCGGGCGTTTATTTCCCAGATCTCGGTGGCATGCGAATCGAAGATGACATTTTAGTTACTGCGACTGGTCACGAGCGGTTAACGCAAGCGACCCGCAATTTACTAATTTTGTAACAAGACAGTTGCCACAACGGCGCTCACTTGTTATAGTAATAAAGATATCTTCATAGGAGGACTTTAAATGATTTCAACAGCAGATTTTAAAAACGGTTTAACAATTGAAGTAGACCATGCCATTTGGCGTATCGTGGAATTCCAGCACGTTAAGCCTGGTAAGGGTGGTGCCTTCGTACGGTCAAAGCTTAAGAACTTGCGGACGGGTGCCGTTCAAGATAAGACTTTCCGTGCCGGTGCTAAGATGGAACAAGCACCAATCGAAAAGAGCACGATGCAATACCTTTATGAAGACGGTGACAACTATGTCTTCATGAACACGGATACTTACGAACAAATTGAAATTCCTGGGGACCATATTCAAACTGAATTGAAGTTCTTGAAGGAAAACATGGAAGTTCAAGTAACCTTGTATAACAACGAAGTGTTAGGCATCGAATTACCTAATACCGTTACGCTTGAAGTTTCTGATACGGAACCTGGCATTAAAGGGGACACCGCTTCTGGTGGTTCCAAGCCAGCAACGTTGGAAACTGGTGCGATTATCCAAGTGCCATTCTTCGTTAAGGCGGGCGACAAGTTAATCGTCAACACCGTTGATAGCACTTACGTTTCTCGGGCTTAAGGTGATCTAGTACCGACAAACATGGAATTGGAGGAATGTCAAAATGGCTGAAAGTAGCAACATTACGTTACAAAGTAAAGAACCCAGCTTAGGACAAATTCAAATTGCACCTGAAGTGCTTGAGATAATCGTTGGTATCGCGGTAAGCCAAATTGATGGCGTCAACCGCATGCGCGGCTCGATTTCTTCCAGTGTAAATGAGTTGTTCGGTCGCAAGAAGAGTCTTGGTAAAGGTGTTAAGTTAACGATTGTCGATGATCAGATCAGTGTGGATGTCTATGCTTACTTAGATTACGGCGTGTCCGTACCAAAAGTCGCTTTAGCGATTCAGGATAAGATTAAGCAACAGATTTTATTCATGACTGATTTGGCATTGAGTGAAGTTAACGTTCACATTACTGGGATTGTTACCGAAAAGACGGAAAGCGCCATTGATCCGAATAATCTTTTCGGCGATGCTGACCCTGAAGCTGATGAAAATGAAGATGGTGAAGAATCTTGAGTTTAACGCGTCATGAAATCCGTGAAAAGGCGTTCCAAGCACTCTTTGCTTTGAACTCCAATCCGGAAGCTGATGAAAATCAGCTTTATCAACAGTTACTAAATCCTGATGAAACTGATGAATTAGAAATTCCCAGTTACCTCAGCACGTTGGTGACGGGAGTGTTGACCCATCAGACGGAATTAGATGGCTTGATTCAACCTTATTTAAGCAGTACCTGGTCACTTGACCGGCTAGCCAAGACGGATTTAATCATCTTGCGAATTGCCTTTTATGAATTGAATTATGTCGATGACGTTCCAGGTAAAGTGGCTGTCAATGAAGCAATCGAATTAACGAAAGCTTTCAGTGATGATCAATCTCGGAAGTTCGTGAGTGGGGTCTTAGGTAAGGCCGTTACCCACGATACGATTTAGTCTAAAACCGAACAATATGATGTTCAACCTTGAAAGCCTGGCAGATTGCCAGGCTTTTTTTAACACTTTCTAAGTAAACCCGCTATTTATCACCGCTTAGAATATGATAAAATGGGAAAAGACAAACGAAGGAGCGTGACAGGTGTGACAACAATTATTGATGGTAAACAAGTCGCTAAACAAGTCAATGAAGCCACTCAAAATGAGGTTGCGACATTAGCTGCGCAGGGTGTCCAACCGGGCATCGCAGTGATTATTGTTGGGGCCGATCCGGCTAGTCAAATTTATGTACGGAATAAGAATCGCAAGGCTACTAAGCTCGGGATGCATTCTGTTGTTCGGGAATTACCGGCAACGACGACCCAAGCGGAATTACTATCAATCATTGCTGAATATAATGCTGATGATCAGATTCACGGCATTTTGGTTCAGTCGCCATTACCTAAGCAGATCAATGAACCACTGATTACCTTGGCCATTGATCCGCAAAAAGACGTTGATGGGTTCCATCCCACCAATATGGGCAAGCTGATTACCAACTTCCCTGGCAACTATCCGGTGGCCAATACGCCACGGGGCATTATGACTTTACTACATGCCTATGATGTCGATCCAGCTGGTAAGACCGCAGTCGTGATTGGGCGTAGTACGATTGTCGGGAAACCGATGGCTGCATTATTGACGAATGCCAATGCGACGGTCACAATTGCGCATAGTCGGACGAAAGATCTGAAAGCTTTAGCACGTACTGCGGATATCTTAGTCGTGGCTACGGGGATTGCCCATCTGATTACGGGTGCCGATATCAAGCCAGGTGCGACGGTCATTGATGTGGGGATGGATCGTGATGAAAACGGTAAGTTGGTCGGTGACGTTGACTTTGATTCGGCCCAAGGGGTAGCTGGGTTGATTACCCCAGTCCCTGGTGGTGTCGGTCCAATGACGATTGCCACTTTGATGCAGACGACCGTTGAATTAGCAAAATGGAGTGATTTGAGTGAGTAACAGTCAAGATTACTTGACAGTCTCCGCGTTGACCCAATATTTAAAACGTAAATTTGAAGTTGATCCGTATCTAGGCAAAGTCTATTTAACGGGGGAGATTTCTAACTATCGTCCGCGGGCGAATGCCCATCAATATTTTAGTCTCAAAGATGACCATGCCAAGATTTCAGCCATCATGTTTCGCTCGGCTTTTGCCAAAGTGAAATTTCAACCAGAAGTTGGGATGAAAGTCATGGTCGTTGGCCGGATTGGGTTATATGAACCCAGCGGTAGCTATCAGATTTATATTGAACGCATGGAACCCGATGGCGTGGGGGCCTTGTATCAAGCTTATGAACAATTAAAAAAGAAGTTAGCAACGGAAGGGCTATTTAGTGCGGCTAAAAAGCCCTTGCCGCGTTTCCCTAAACGAATCGCTGTGGTGACTAGTCCAAGCGGGGCGGTTATTCGTGATATTATCACGACCACGCGTCGCCGCTTTCCAATTGCACAGATTGTGCTGTATCCCGCCCAAGTGCAAGGTGATGCGGCTGCACCAGAGATTGCGCGACAAATCGCCCGGGCTAATCAAGCGGGCAACTTTGACACGCTGATTATTGGGCGTGGGGGTGGTTCGATCGAAGATTTATGGCCGTTTAATGAAGAAGTGGTGGCGCGAGCGATTGCGGACAGTGCCTTGCCCGTGATCTCGTCAGTCGGTCATGAAACCGATACGACGATTGCCGACCTTGTAGCGGATGTCCGAGCGGCGACACCGACCGCGGCCGCAGAACTTGCGGTGCCAGTCTTCAATGAAGTTATGCTGCAACTTAATCAGGACCAGACCCGAGTCTTCAATGCTTTTCAGAACCTGGTCCAACATGATCGGCAACGTCTCGCTAAGCTACAAGCATCCTACGTCTTTACCCAACCGAATCGGCTGTATGAAGGCTATTTACAGAAATTAGATTTTTTAAATGAACGTTTAAAGCAAGCTGGCCAACAAAATGTGGCACAGGCGCAACAACAAGCGCAACGAGTGACGCAACGGCTGGCTCAGCAGACCCCGATTCATCGGGTTCGTCAAGCACAGACCCAATTAACCAATCTGCAACAACGACTTAATCGCGGGACCACGCTATTGATGAACGCCAAGCAGCAACAGCTGGCACGTGCCATTCAATCGCTGGATCTATTGAGTCCGTTGAAGATTATGGGGCGGGGCTATGCCTTTGTCACACACGATGATCAGATTGTGCGTTCGGCAACTGCCTTAGCGCCAGACCAGACTGTCCAGATTCACTTGGCAGATGGGCAAGCAACGGCGAAAATTAGTAAGGTCGATGGAGGAAAAACAAATGGCTGATAAACCAACTTTTGAAGCAAACTTAACCAGTTTAGAAACAATCGTAAACCAATTAGAAAGCGGCGATGTCCCATTGGAACAAGCTTTAGACCAGTTCCAAAAGGGCGTCGCTTTGAGTAAACAATTACAAGCCACCCTTGCTGGAGCCGAAAAGACGTTAACAAAGATGATGGACGAAAATGGCAATGAAGTGCCATTTGAACAACCGAAAGCCCCTGACGTCAATGAATAGGCAGTTATTAGCCGATTTTGAAGCAACTTGGGTGCCACGTGTGAATACTTACTTAGATGAGAATCTACGTGAGGTCAGTGATCGCGTTGAGTTAACGGCTGCCATGCGTTATTCGGTCTTAGCTGGTGGCAAACGGTTGCGGCCGCTATTGAGTTTAGCGGTATTGACCACGTTTAACCAGCCGATTACGGCCGCGGAATTACGGGCTAGTGTGGCGCTGGAGTTAATGCATACTTATTCGTTAATCCATGACGATTTACCAGCCATGGATAATGATGCCTTGCGCCGTGGCCAGCCAACCAGTCATGTCAAGTTTGGTGAAGACTTGGCGATTCTAGCGGGCGATGCGCTGCAGCCATTAGCCTTTCAATGGTTGGCTGATAGCGGCTTGCCAGCGGACAAACTGGCTAAGCTGACGTTAGGCTTGGCGCAAGCCGCAGGGCCACAAGGGATGGTTGCCGGTCAAGTCGCTGATGTTAAATCGACGGGGACGCAATTGACCTTACCCGTCTTGCAACAATTACATCGCGAAAAGACGGGGGCCTTGATTCACTATGCCGTCTTGGCGGGAGCCATTCAGGCTGGTGTTAGTGAACCAGTTCAAGCCGCATTGACCGCGTTTGGCGATGCTTTTGGGTTAGCTTTTCAGATTTATGATGATATTTTGGATGTTACCAGTACGCCGGCGCAACTTGGAAAAGCGACGCATAAGGATGCTGGTGAACATAAGAATACGTATCCCGGTTTGTTGGGGCTTGCCGGTGCGCGACAAGCGTTGAAAACGGCGGTGGCGAGTGCGCAAACGGCCCTCGACCGCACGGAAGCGTTAAGTCAGACAGATACCGCGTTATTAGCATCATTTTTAACGTATTTTACGAATTAGAGGATTATTAGATGGAAAAAGAACGGATCGACGTCTTATTAGTACAACAGGGGTTATTTGACACACGCGAGAAAGCCAAGCGGGCAGTAATGGCTGGTGAAATCTTAGGGGTCAATGAAGAACGGCTGGATAAGCCGGGTGTGAAGATTCCAGTCACGACTGAATTACATTTAAAAGGCAAGCCGATGCCGTACGTCTCACGGGGCGGCTTGAAGTTAGAGAAAGCGTTAAAGAGTTTTGAGATTGACGTTAGTGATCGTATTGTGTTGGACATTGGCTCTTCCACGGGCGGTTTCACCGATGTGATGTTACAAAATGGGGCGCAAATGAGCTATGCGCTAGATGTCGGTAGCAATCAACTTGTTTGGAAGCTGCGGCAAGACCCACGCGTTGAAGTCATGGAACATACGAACTTCCGTTACAGCAAGTTAGCGGACTTTACGCGTGGCCAACCAAGTTTTGCGTCCATTGACGTGTCTTTCATTTCGCTGCATCTCATCTTACCGCCATTACATGCGATTATTGAAAACGGTGGTGAAGTGGTCGCGTTGATTAAGCCACAATTCGAAGCTGGTCGTGAAAATGTCGGCAAACATGGGATTGTACGTGACCACAGTGTGCATACTGGCGTTTTAACGGATATTGTGACCTTCGCCCAAACGGCCGGTTATAACGTCTTAGGGTTGGATTATTCACCAATCAAGGGTGGCGAAGGCAATATTGAATTCTTGATTCATTTGCAAGCGACTGACCAGACTGCGACGATTGCGCCGACAGTTTCGATCGAACAGACCCAACAAAATGCTTACGATCAATTGAATAAGTAAGCGATTTTAAAACGAGCCTTTCATATTTATGCATAATAGCTTATCATATGACTATAAAGTTATCAGAAAGACTCCGGGGGTGATCGGTTTGAAGAAGCAAGAACGCCAACGCTATATTAAACGATTGTTAAGTTCAAACGAAATTGAACGACAAGAAGACTTTGTCAGATTATTACGTGCCGAGAATATTGATGTCACGCAGGCCACAATTTCGCGAGATATTAAAGACATGCAACTGGTCAAAGTGCCCTCGGTGACGGGCGGCTACCATTATAGTATGCCGGTCCAAAAGAAGATGGATACGGAAAAGAAGTTGCGGCGGACGTTAAAGGATGCTTACGTGTCTTATGCGACGCAAGATAAATTCGTGTTGATCAAGGTTTTACCTGGAAACGGACCCGCGTTAGCGTCGTTGATTGAAGCGATGCACTATGACAATGTCTTTGGGACGTTAGGCGATGATGATACTGTATTAATCATCGGCAAGTCGCTGGATGCCACCTTGGATTTACAACAAACGCTTCAGCGACTATTAAGCGATAACTAAGGTTGACTGGATGGTTATCACAGACCTGCGCACAGTTTCTGTGGCGGGTCGTTTTTTTTAGGGAGGAATCGCGGTGTTACAAGAACTTTCAATTACTAATTTTGCTATTATTGAACATTTAGATATTGCCTTTGAAAATGGGATGACCGTTCTGACTGGGGAGACGGGGGCCGGTAAGTCAATTATTATTGATGCGGTCGGGTTATTAGCTGGTGGTCGCGGGTCACAAGAATTCATCCGGACGGGCGCCGATAAAGCGGTCTTACAAGGGATGTTTATTCTGCCAGCTGATGGCGTGACTGCGCAGTTGCTCGATGAAGCGGGGATTGATCACGCGGACAATACCGTGATCTTGCAGCGCGAGATTGCCAAAAGTGGTCGTAATACTTGTCGAATTAACGGCATGCTAGTCAACACCACCACGTTAAAACGGATTGGCGAGACCATCGTCGATATTCATGGTCAAAATGAGCACCAAGAACTGATGCAACCAGATAAACACTTAGGGCTGTTAGATGAATTTGCGGCTGGCAAGATTCGCAAACTGAAAACCAAATATCGGCAACAATATGAAGATTATCAACAGTTAAATCAAGAACTGCGTCAAAAAAACGCGAATGAAAAAGAATGGGCTCAGCGCTTAGACATGCTGAACTTCCAAGTGGAAGAGATTTCAGCAGCTCAAGTGCGGGTTGGTGAAGAAGCTGAATTAACGGCCGAACGCGATCGCTTAGACAACTATCAAACGATTAACCAAGCCTTGCGGCAAAGCTATACCTTATTAGCTGATGGGGAAGAAACGCCGGGGGCAGTCGATACAGTTGGGACGGCGATGAATGCGCTTGAGACAATTGCCAACTTAGACCCCGCCTTTAACGAAATTACAGTGAATGTTAAAAATGCCTTTTATGCGTTACAAGATGCGGCGGGTCAGATCTCGAATCAATTAGACTTGCAAGAATTTGACGAAGGGCGCTTAGATGAGATTGAACAACGGCTAGATGTCTTAGGCCAACTGAAACGTAAGTATGGTGATTCTGAGCAGCAGGTCTTGGATTACTACAAGAAAATCTCAGCTGAACTAGCAAAGATGACGGATTCGGAAGAAAATAGTGAAGGCCTGTCACAACGGGTTGCCGAGAAAAAGGATGCCTTGTTAGCGACTGGTCGGCAATTATCAGATAAGCGGCGAACTTGTGCCAAGACATTACAACGCCAAATTCATCAAGAATTAAAAGATTTATATATGGATAAAGCCGTCTTTGAAGTTCGTTTTAAGCCAACGAAGGGGCAAATTTTTCGCAGTGGTTTAGATAGTGTCGAATTCTACATCCAGACCAACCCCGGTGAACGGATGCGACCATTAGCGAAGATTGCTTCAGGTGGGGAATTGTCGCGGATGATGCTGGCTTTGAAGACGATCTTCTCAGAATCACAAGGGATTACCAGTATTATCTTTGATGAAGTTGACACTGGGGTCAGTGGGCGTGTGGCCCAGGCAATTGCTGAAAAAATTAGTGGGATTGCCCGATTCTCACAAGTATTATGTATCACTCATTTGCCACAAGTAGCGGCGATGAGCGATCATCATTACTTTATCGCCAAGAAGATTACGGGTCAGCGGACCAAGACCAGCGTCACGAAGATGGATCAAAAGTCACGGGTTCAAGAATTAGCCCGGATGCTAGCTGGGACCAAAGTGACCAAGTTATCGCTGGAACATGCGGAAGAACTGTTACGGCTGGCTGGCGAAGAAAAAGCTGAATAATGTCCGTCTAACGTGATAGAGCCTGAGATTTTTCATGCAGGCTCTTTTTGGCGTCTAATTAGGTTTTCGACGTTGAAAAATAATGATAAATATAATGATTGTATGACGAGTTGTTTGCAATTAGGTTTCAGTATAAGTTATCATTTAATGTGTAATGCTTTAAATTAGTAATTTATAATAATAAAAAGATTGGAGTGATGAGGTTGTTTCTGACAATGGAACATTTGAACAAAACTTATCCCGGTGGCAAAGTTGCTGTCGAAGATTTTAATTTGGAAATCGAAAAAGGTGAATTTGTCTGCTTCATCGGAACGTCTGGTTCAGGGAAAACGACTACGATGCGAATGATTAATCGGATGTTGAGTCAGACTTCGGGGACAATTAAGCTCGAGGGTCAAGATATTGGCCAGATGGACCCCGTTAAGTTACGGCGCAAGATTGGTTACGTCATTCAAAATATTGGTTTGATGCCACATATGACGATTCGCGACAATATTACGATGGTACCGAAATTATTAAAGTGGCCCCAAGATAAGATGAATGAACGGGCTAAAGAAATGATTAAGTTAGTTGAATTGCCAGAAGATTACTTGGATCGTTATCCATCCGAACTATCTGGTGGGCAACAACAACGGATCGGGGTTGTCCGGGCCTTAGCCGCTAATCAGGACTTAGTCTTAATGGATGAACCTTTTGGGGCGTTGGACCCAATTACCCGCGAAGCCTTGCAAGACTTAGTTAAAGATTTGCAAGAACGACTTGGCAAGACCTTCGTCTTTGTCACTCATGATATGGATGAAGCGTTGAAATTATCCACGCGGATTGTCGTCATGGACGGCGGTAAGATTATGCAAGTGGATACACCCGATGGTATCTTACGGCATCCCGCTAACGAATTCGTTGAGAATCTGATTGGGAAAGACCGCTTGATTCAAGCCCGTCCAAGTATCACGACGGTTGGACAAGTCATGTTAAAGAGTCCAATCGCAACCACTCCTGGTAAGTCTTTAACAGCGGCCTTACGGTTAATGCATGACAAGCGGGTCGATTCACTCTTAGTGACCGATGAAGCTGGTATTCTTAAGGGCATGATTGGGATTGAAGATGTGGATTACAGCTTTAATTCCGCCACCAGTGTGGATGATATTATGAAACGTGATATCTTCTATGTTCAGTCAAACTCGTTGATTCGGGATACGGTTGAACGGATCTTGAAACGCGGGTTTAAGAATATTCCGGTTGTAGATGATCAACATCGTTTAGTTGGGATTGTCACCCGGGCGACCTTGGTCGATATTGTTTATGATGCCCTTTGGGGTGACGAAGAAGAAGATGAAGAATCCGATAACATTCATCACGGAGAGGATACCACCAAGGCTAAAGCCAATGATCAGACTGGCGCTGAAGGCGGTGATCAGCAATGATCACGTTCTTACAAACATACGGCACACAACTGCTGATGAAGACATGGCAACATATCTACATCTCAGCGATTGCGTTGGCGTTAGGGATTATTGTGGCGGTCCCGCTGGGCATTTTGTTAACACGCGTTAAAAAGATTGCTAATGTCGTGATGGCAATTGCCAGTATGCTACAGACGATTCCCGCAATGGCCTTATTAGCCCTAATGATTCCGTTTTTCGGGATTGGCGCCATTCCAGCCATTGTGGCGTTGTTCATCTATTCATTGTTACCCATTTTACGGAATACGTATCTGGGGATGGAAGATGTCGAACCGTCGCTGATTGATGCGGCCAAAGGGATGGGACTGACCGGGTGGCAATCCATTATTAAAGTGGAAGTGCCAATGGCTGCTCCGGTGATCATGTCCGGGATTCGTTTGTCCGCGACCTATGTAATTGCTTGGGCCGCTCTGGCGTCTTATATTGGTGCTGGTGGTTTAGGGGACTTTATTTTCAATGGTTTAAACTTGTATCGGACTGATTTGATTTTGGGCGGTTCGATTCCCGTGATTATTTTAGCGTTAATTGTTGATTGGTTATTGGGTAAATTAGAAGCCGTTGTTACCCCACGGACGTCACAGGCGTAAGGAGGGAAACGACATGCGAAAGATTAAAAAATGGATTTTAGGTGCCGTTGCCACGGTTGCCAGTGTCTTTGTCTTAGCGGGATGTGGCTTTCCAGGCTTAGCCGGTACGTCATCAGATACGGTACGGATTGCCTCACAAAACACGACGGAACAACAGATTATGGCCTATATGATCCAAGATATGATTCAGCACTATTCTAAGCTGAATACGACTATTATTAACAACTTGGGTTCTGGGACGGTTAGTTTCAATGCACTGAAGAGTAAGCAAGCTGATATCTCTGCGATTCGGTATACCGGGACTGACTTATCCACGATTTTAGGTGAAAAAGTCGACCGGGCCCACATCAAGGAAACTGACCAAAAAGTTAAAGATCAGTTTAATACCAAATATCAAATGCACTACTTCCCATCATATGGATTTGCGGATACGTATGCCTTTATGGTGACGAAGCAAACGGCCAAAAAGTACAACTTGAAAACGGTTAGTGATATGAAGAAAGTTGCGTCTAAGTTAACGGTCGGGTTGGATCAAACTTGGTTGGAACGAAAAGGTGACGGATACGATGCCTTTCAAACGCTGTATGGTTACCAGTTCGGTAAGACTTATCCGATGCAGATTGGGTTAGTCTATGATGCTTTGGAATCCGGTAAGATGGATGCCATTCTGGGTTATTCGACGGATGGCCGGATTGGGAGTTATGATCTGACAATCTTAAAAGATAATAAGAATTTCTTCCCACCATACAATGCTAGTGCTGTTGCGACGAATGCCATCTTGAAGCAGCATCCGCAATTAAAGCCGATCTTATCACGATTGAACGGTAAGATTAGCTTGAAGACGATGCAAAACTTGAATTATCAAGTCGATAATGACTTGGTCGAACCTGAAGTCGTTGCTAAGCAATTTCTTGAACAACACAACTATTTTGAAGGGAGTGACAAATAATGGCTCATATGAACATGCTGCAACAATTGATTTACTATTATCAACAAAACGGCGCGTACGTCTTAAGTCAATTTGCTCGTCACTTCTTGATTTCAATCTACGGGGTGCTTTTTGCGGCGATTATCGGGATTCCAATTGGGATCTTTATTGCGCATCATAGTCGGTTGAGTGCGACAGTGATTGCGATTGCAAACGTCATTCAGACGGTGCCATCGCTGGCGATGCTATCTATCATTATGATTGGCTTAGGATTAGGCGTTAATACCGTTATTGTGACGGTCTTCTTGTACGCCTTACTGCCAATCATTAAGAATACCTATACTGGGATGCAAAATGTCAGTCCGACAATCTTGGATTCTGGTAAAGGGATGGGCATGACCCGTTGGCAGATTTTACGGATCGTGGAATTACCTTTGTCCTTATCCGTTATCATGGCGGGGTTGCGGAACGCGTTAGTGTTAGCGATTGGGATTACCGCAATCGGAACCTTCGTGGGTGCCGGTGGATTAGGTGATATCATTATTCGTGGGACCAATGCGACGGACGGTGGCGCCATTATCTTAGCCGGGGCTTTACCAACGGCGTTGATGGCGATCATCTCCGACTTGATCTTAGGTTGGATCGAAAAGAAAGCTGATCCAACTCAGAAATAAAAGTTATAAAAAAAGATTGATTTACAGGCGTCAATTCTAACTCATTCAGGGAAGCTAGTTGAACTGTAACATCAATCTTTTTGTTTGCATCAAAAACACCAGTTCAATCGGCAAGGTTTGATTGAAGCTGATCACATCTTTTGATGCAAGGAATTATGAAGTTTTAAGCCCGTTGTAAATAACGGATTTGATCTAAGTTAATTAAATGGGTCAGGTGCTTTTCACGGTTGATTAACACGAGTTGTCCGGACGATAGGGTCTTTAAGACCCCATGAATATTGTAGGGGTGCGTTTGCGTTAAGGCTGGCTGCATTTGCAACATGACTTGATAATGCCGTTGCTGCGCTTGCTCCAAAAACAATGTCCGTTGAAAGGCGGGCATTTGCGGAAGCAAGGGCGCATTGGCTGCAGCAGCGGTCGTAATCTCGTCGAAAATTTGACGATACGACGTTTGGAAATTCTTAGAAATAGTTTGTAGACGCGTTTGTTTATTTTGCATATTAGCCACCTCGAACATTTGTTTGTGTTTTTATTATACGAACGAACGTTCTGAAAAGCAAGCAATATTTTCCGTTTTCGACTAAAAGTTTTTCGTCAGCATAGCGAAAAATGGTGGCAGGCCTAATAACACTTGCAATTACGCGGTAAAAAGTGCAAAATAATCTTTAAAACATATTTAATAAGGGGAATTTGCGATTATGGCGAAACAAGGCATGTTAATCGTCTTATCAGGTCCCTCTGGTGTCGGTAAAGGTACCGTCCGGAAGGAAATTTTTGACTCAGATGATAATGATTTTCAATATTCAGTCTCGATGACAACGCGGCACATGCGGCCGGGTGAAGTTGATGGAAAGGACTACTATTTTGTCTCCAAAGATGAATTTGAGGATGAAATCAAGAGTGGCGGTATGCTGGAATACGCCAAGTATGTTGACAACTACTACGGAACGCCCTTAAAATATATTAAGCAGTCTTTAGCAGCTGGCAAAGACGTTTTCTTAGAAATCGAAGTTAACGGTGCGATGCAAGTGCGTGAAAAGATGCCGGACGGGGTCTTTATCTTCTTAACGCCTCCAGACCTCATGGAATTAAAGCACCGCATTATTGGTCGTGGGACTGATGATATGGCCGTTATCAATAAGCGAATGGCCAAAGCGGTTGGTGAAATTAAGATGATGCGTAACTATGATTACGCGGTGGTAAATGATGAAGTTCCTTTGGCTGCTGAACGGATCAAAGCGATTATTCGCAGTGAACGTTTCAGTGTCAAACGAGTGATGCCAGAGTATGAAGAAATGTTAGGAGATGCAGAATCTTGATCTTATATCCATCAGTTGATGATTTATTAAAGCAAGTTAATTCTCGTTACTCATTGATCATGTTAGCTAGCAAGCGTGCCCATGAATTGGACGCTGGCGCGGCTCCCATGTTAAGTGAATACAAGTCTGTTAAGACGATTGGTCGGGCTTTGGAAGAAATCGCTGCGGGCGACTTAATGATTGACCCGGACGAAACCGATAAAGACTAGGATGACCAAGAGCGTCGAGGCCGTGTGCCTTGGCGCTTTTTTTCTGTCATCGGTCTTGACGCTTCACGTGACTGTTGATTCTTGATACAATTAACATACGCGTGTTTAAAAATTATTCATAAGTGTTGTTATTGTCGCTCCAGTCGGCTCAGCTAGTTAACTGGTAGTTAATTAATGATGTTTGAATGGGTTGTCATACAGTTATATATAGGTACGATTGGTATTAATTAAATTTGTCGTCTACCAGTTGTTTTCTAAGATACTGGAACGCTACGGCTGAGCATTTTAGGAACTAATCTCTCGGATAAACTACTGAGTTAAAAATAGCTAATCATTAAGTTTATTAATACCTGTTAATTAACGTCGGGAGGTCCCAAATTGGCTTAGTGGTGGCGTTTATCTTAGTCGTGGTTTTCAACTTAGATAAAGCCCGACTTTCGAGACTGCACTATGGCTCGAAAACGTGGCCACCGTGTTCCAGCTGATTCTGGGCCGACCAGAGTGGCAAAACAAAAAAAAAAAATTATCAGTCGTCTAAACATGACTGAAAAAGGGTGTGATTGGTGTGAGTATTTGGCAAGATCAACATGTGACAGTGGTTGTGAGTGGTGGGATTGCGAGTTATAAAGCCATTTATTTAGTTCGGCAATTGATGAAACAAGGTGCCACAGTGCGGGTAGCGATGACAGCAAATGCGACTGAATTTGTGACGCCGTTGACCTTTCAAACGTTAACGCAACAACCGGTGTTTAGCGATGAGTTTACCATGCAAGATCCTAAGCATGTCGGGCATGTTGCTTTAGCCGACTGGACGGACTTAATGATTATGGTACCGGCCACGGCTAATTTGATCGCCAAAGTCGCTAACGGGATTGCCGACGATGCGGCCACGACAACGATTCTGGCTACTACGGCACCCAAATTCGTGGTGCCAGCGATGAACTCACATATGTATGCCAATCCAGCGACCCAACGCAACTTAGCCCAGTTACAAGCCGATGGGTTACGTGTATTGACACCGGCTACCGGAATGTTAGCAGAAGGTTATGTTGGCCGTGGGCGGATGCCAGAACCGACTGAGATCGTTGATTGGATGACCCAAATCTTAATCGACCAGCAAACGGATTTGCCGCTACATGGCAAAAAAGTTTTAGTTACTGCGGGTGGGACGCGTGAGATGATCGATCCCGTGCGCTATATTTCTAACCGGTCTTCCGGTAAGATGGGCTACGCGATTGCGACGGCGGCTCGTGAATTAGGGGCCACCGTGACCTTGATCAGTACACCAACAGCTTTAACGCGGCCATCCGGGGTAAAATATATTGAAGTCTTATCAGCGGAAGAACTGTTAACCCAGGTGACGGCAAAATTTGCGGCTACCGACTTATTAGTTATGGCCGCGGCGGTTTCAGATTATCGACCCGTCCAAGCGGTGGATCAAAAAATTAAGAAACAACCTGGTCAAACTGGTTTGACGTTAGAATTAACGGAAACATCGGATATTTTAAAATTGCTAGCGACCCAAAAAACGCATCAATTTGTGGTCGGCTTTGCGGCTGAAACCCAACATTTATTAGCGAATGCCGAAAAGAAATTGGCTGAAAAGAAACTGGATATGTTAGTTGCTAACGATGTGTCGCAACCGGGCGTGGGCTTTAATGGGGATACCAATCAGGTCACCTTATTAACGCCGAACAGTACGCCGGTGACGACCAATTTATTATCGAAAACTGAGATTGCCCACAGTGTCTTGACCGCGGCGATTAATCGCGGTGCCTAGATCAATGTGGGGTTAAGAGAGGAAGTTGACGGTGGCACAAATTGCACAAGTTTTGGTCGATGTGCCAACGATGCAAACCAATCGACCGTATAGTTATCGTATTCCAGCGGCTTGGCGCTCACAAGTCCAGCCCGGAATGCGGGTAGTGGTGCCATTTGGCCGTGGTAAACGCCGTGTTCAAGGGTTCGTCTTGGCTTGTAATGATGCCGATGAAACGGCCTATGATGGTGAGCTAAAGGCCATCGATACCGTGGTCGACCTAGCACCAGTCTTGAATCCTGAAGCGTTAGCACTGTCCAAATGGTTAGCTGATAGTACTTTTTCATTTCAAATTACCTGTGCGCAGACGATGCTACCAGCCGTGATGCGTGCCAAGTATGTGAAACTATTAAGAACGACGGCGACCACGCCCGCGGACATTCAAACGACGATTTTTCATGGTCAATCGAGTGTCCCGTTTGATGACGTGGCCACGACACCCGCACAAGTGAGTGACTTGTTACGTTTGCAGGCTGCCGGGGCCGTAGAAGTTTATTTTCAAGTTAAAAATCAAGCCCGGCATAAAACGGTGGTTGGCATCACGGCCGTCTTGGATCAAGCCGAGTTAGTTGAAGCTGAAAAGACGGTCCGGGCTGGTGCTGCGAAGCAAGTGGCTTTATTAAAAGGGTTGCAGACGCTTAACGGTGAAACGTTGGCGCAAAAAAAGTTCAGTGATCAATTTGGTGTCAGTGAAGCTGTTATTCGGACGGGTGAACAAAAAGGGTGGCTGAAAAAGACGCCAATCGAAGTTTATCGTGATCCGTATGCGACCGCTGATATTAAGGCGACCAAGTCACTGAAGCTTAATGATGAACAACAAGTCGCTGTGGATCAGATTGTGGCTGCCGTTCAAAAGTCCGCCAAGACCACCTTTTTACTTGAAGGGGTCACTGGTAGCGGGAAGACTGAGGTTTACTTACAGTCGATTGCGGCAGCATTGGCTCAAGGTAAGACGGCGCTGATGCTGGTACCAGAAATCTCGCTGACACCACAGATGGTCCAACGGGTCAAAGGCCGGTTCGGTAAAGCCGTAGCAGTCCTGCACAGTGGCTTGTCTAGTGGTGAGAAGTATGACGAATGGCGCCGTATCAAGCGTCAGGAAGCCCAAGTGGTCGTTGGCGCGCGGTCAGCGGTCTTTGCCCCCTTAACTAATCTGGGCTTGATTATTATGGATGAAGAACATGAAAGTAGTTATAAACAAGACGATGCGCCACGGTATCATGCCCGGCAAGTAGCTTTGTGGCGCAGTCAGTATCATGATTGCCCGGTCGTTTTAGGCTCAGCGACGCCGTCATTAGAGACTCGGGCACGAGCAGAAAAGGGCGTGTATCAGCGGTTACTGTTGGCTGATCGGGTCAATCAACGGCCATTACCAAAAGTCTCCATTATTGATATGAAGACCGAGCTGCAAAAGCACGCTGAGAGTAACTTTTCCCAAGCACTATTAGTGGCGTTACAAGATCGGTTGGATCGCCACGAACAGAGTGTTTTAATGCTGAATCGGCGTGGTTATTCGTCTTTTGTACTGTGTCGGGATTGCGGGTTTGTCTTGAAATGTCCCAACTGTGATATTTCGCTGACCTTGCATATGGATACACATACGATGAAGTGCCATTATTGTGGCCATGAAGAAGCAATTCCGCGGATTTGTCCGAACTGTCACAGTCACCAGATCCGTTACTATGGTACTGGGACGGAAAAAGTCGAAGAAGAGTTGCGGGATTTGTTACCGGATGCTCGGATTATTCGGATGGATAATGATACAACCCGTAAGAAGGGCGCTCATGCCCGCTTATTGTCACAATTTGGCAGTGGTGAAGCTGATATTCTAATCGGTACGCAGATGATTGCTAAAGGGTTGGACTTTCCTAATGTGACCTTAGTGGGGGTCTTGAACGCCGATACGGCCTTGGGGTTGCCTGACTTTCGGGCTAGCGAGCGCACCTTTCAACTGTTAACACAAGTTAGTGGTCGGGCTGGCCGAGCTGAAAAGAGCGGCCATGTCTATATTCAGACCTTTAACCCAGACCACTATGCGATTCGGTTTGCCCAGCACCATGATTATGAAGGTTTCTTTAAGTATGAGATGCGGATGCGTCATCAAGGCGGCTATCCGCCATACTATTTTACGGTTCAAATTACTGCGAGCGACTTAGATGAAGCCGTCGCCGCTAAACGTATGTACCAGTTATTACAGTGGCTTAAACCGCAATTAACCCCATCAACGCAAATCTTGGGTCCAACACCGAAGCCGATTGCGCGGGTTAATCGCCGCTACTACTATCAAATCGTCATTAAATACAAGCGCGAGCCGAATCTGGCCGCGACGTTAACCACGCTATTGCACGAGACCCAGGTCCAACAACGACAAGGGTTGCAAATTGCGATTGACGTCGAACCCTTGCATTTTATGTAATTGGAGGAAATCAAATTGACATCCATTGTCTTTATGGGTACGCCCGCATTTGCGGCGCCTATTTTAACGAGTTTAATTGAAACCGGGTACGACGTAAAAGCCGTTGTAACCCAACCAGACCGCAAAGTCGGTCGAAAACATATCTTAACCGCTTCACCAGTCAAACAAGTGGCGGTTGCGCATGACATTACGGTCTTGCAGCCGGAAAAAATCGGTGGCAGTCCGGAAATGCAACAAATCATCGACTTGCAGCCGGATCTAATCGTGACGGCCGCCTTTGGTCAATTCTTACCAACCAAGTTACTGAAAGCTGCTAAGATTGGGGCCGTTAACGTACATGGCTCATTATTACCGAAATATCGGGGTGGCGCGCCAGTTCAGTACTCAATCATGAATGGCGAAGCCGAAACCGGGATTACGATCATTTATATGGTCAAAAAGATGGATGCTGGTGATATGTTGGCGCAACAAGCGATTCCAATCGAAGCTAACGATGATACAGGTACGATGTTTGACAAGTTGAGTCTCGTCGGCCGTGATTTATTGCTCGAAACGTTACCTAAATTGATTGCTGGCGAGATTGAAGCTACACCACAAGCGGAAGACCAAGTGACGTTTGCGCCAACTATCAAGCCGGAACAAGAACAATTGGACTTCTTTAACCAGACAGCTGCCCAGATTGATGACCAAGTTCGCGGGTTACGGCCAGCCCCAATTGCCTATGCGATGCTAGATGGTAAGCGGACTAAGTTCTGGCAAGTCACCCCGTTAACTGAAACGGTGACGCAAGCGCCTGGTCAAGTTGTCCGCAAGACCAAGCATGAATTAGTGATTGCGGCGGCTCATCAGACCGCGCTGTCAGTGCAGGAATTGCAGCCAGCTGGGAAACCTAAGATGACCATCACGGCCTTTTTAAATGGTGCCGTGGATAAATTTAATACTGGAGAGCAGGTAATTACAAAATGAGTGAAGTCGGCAATAGTGCCCGTTGGTTAGCGGTTTCAGCGTTAGCAAAGATCAAAGACGGTGCGTATTCAAATCTACAATTAAATCAATTAATTAATCAACATTCCATGGATCGACGGGATATTAACTTATTAACGAACATGGTCTACGGGGTGATTCAACATCGCTTGACCTTGGAATACTGGTTAAAGCCGTTTGTACGCCATCCACATCAACTCGATCCCTGGGTGCATGAATTACTTTTGAGTGCACTCTACCAATGGCAATATTTGGATAAGATTCCTAAGCGCGCTGTCTTCAATGAAACGATTGAAATCGCGAAGGTGAAAGGCCATCCTGGGATTCGTCGGTTTGTGACCGGGGTCTTACACGAAATGGATCGGCGTGGTTTGCCCGACTTTAGTGCCATCGAAAATCCTGATGAACGGCTAAGCATCACCTATAGTATGCCAATCTGGTTGATCGAAGAATTACGGCGCCAATTAGGGGCCGACAAGATGCAACAATTGATTGCGTCCTTGAATCAACCGGCTAAACAATCATTGCGGGTCAATACGGCCATGACCGATGTTGCTGGCGTGACGACCGTATTGACTGACGAAGGCTTAGACGTTGAAGCTAGTCAAGTTTCACCAGTGGGGATTATTGTTAATGAAGGTCAAGCCATCAATACCAGTGCCATGAAGTATGGAATGTTTACGATTCAAGACGAAAGTGCGCAATTGGTGGTGCCGGCCTTGAATGTTCAACCAAATGACTTGGTCTTGGATGCTTGTGCTGCCCCTGGTGGGAAGACGACCCAAATTGCGGCTAATTTAGATGTTGATCAGGGTGGTCAAGTGGTTGCCTTAGATATTCATGCGCCCAAGGTTCGACTGATCGGTAAGAATGCGGCCCGTATGAACGTCGCTGATCGGGTTGCCGCCACCGAATTGGATGCCCGCAAGGCCGAAGCTGAGTTTGGCGAAGCCCACTTTGACAAGATCTTGGTCGATGCACCTTGTTCTGGTTTAGGCCTAATTCGCCGGAAACCAGAAATTCGGTACGAGAAGTCGTTACAAGATAGTTTGAACTTACAAAAAGTCCAATTATCAATTTTAACGGCTGTGGCCCCAACCTTGAAAAAAGGTGGTATCATGACGTATAGCACTTGTACCATTCTCGAACAAGAAAACCAACAGGTGGTTAAAGCTTTCTTAGCTGATCACCCAGACTTTGAACTAGTTAAAACACCGACTGCTAATCAGTTAAAAGCAGATCGGACTGACAAGACGTTATCGATCTATCCGGATGACTACTTGTCAGATGGCTTCTTTATTGCTTGTTTACGAAAAAAATAATAGTGGAGCGTGGATAAACCGTGGATTTTGCATACCGGTCTGATATCGGCCAACAACGCAAAGAAAATGAAGATTACGTCGGGGTTTTTAAAAACACCGCGGGGATTAATTTTGCCATTGTTGCGGATGGCATCGGTGGTCATCAAGGTGGTGATGTGGCGTCAGAAATGGCGGTCTCACACATGGGCTATCGGTTTGAAAATACAACCTTTAGCGACCCAACGGATGCCGTTAAATGGTTAGCCGCCGAAGTTCAAGATGAAAATCAGCATATTATTGAAAAGGCGCGTGAGTTTTCAGATTTAAATGGCATGGGGACGACGATGGTCGCAGCCTTGATGTTTAATGATGAATTCTTGATGGCCAATATTGGCGACAGTCGGGGGTATTTATTCCGCGATGGTCAGTTGCAACAATTGACGGAAGATCACTCGTTAGTTAACGAACTGGTGAAGCGAGGGGAAATCTCCGCTGAGCAAGCGCGTCAACATCCACAAAAAAATATCATTACGCGAACGCTCGGAATTTCGCCGGACGCCGATATTGATACGAATCTGTATAAAATGGCTCCGGGTGACCAGTTACTTTTATGTTCAGATGGATTAACAAACATGGTCACTGATCAGCAGTTAACAACAGTCTTACAATCGGATCAACCAGCTGCTGACAAGTGTGCCACCTTGATTAAACTGGCGAATTCAGCTGGCGGTTACGACAATATCACGGCCTTGATTGTGGCTGTGGATGGTGAGGTGGCCAGTAAATGACACCCAACTACACACTTAGCGGACGGTATCGCATTATCCGGTCTTTAGGTGAAGGTGGTATGGCGAATGTTTACTTGGCGCATGACTTAATATTGGACCGTGATGTGGCGGTGAAGCTACTGCGACTAGACTTGCGTGATGATCCGAAGACCATCAAGCGGTTTCAGCGTGAAGCCCTCGCCACCACGGAGCTCGTCCACCCGCACATCGTGAGTTTATATGATGTCGGCGAAGAAAATGGGATGCAGTACTTGGTGATGGAGTACGTCAAAGGGATGGACTTGAAGAATTACATCAAGGAACGCTTCCCGTTGCCGCTCCAGCAAGTCATTGACATCATGGAACAAATATTAAGTGCGGTCGCCACGGCGCATGCGCATAACATTATTCATCGCGATTTAAAACCGCAAAACATTTTAATTGATGAAAATGGCAATGCTAAAATTACGGACTTTGGGATTGCTGTTGCCTTATCTGAACATACGATGACCCAAACGAATACGATCTTAGGGTCCGTGCACTATTTATCGCCGGAACAAGCCCGTGGTAGCATGGCTACCAAGCAATCTGATATTTATTCACTGGGCATTATTTTATATGAAATGTTGACCGGGTCAGTGCCCTTTAAAGGGGAAACGGCCGTCTCAATTGCCTTAAAGCACTTTCAAAGTGAGATGCCATCGGTCCGCGACTACGACAGTCAAATTCCGCAAGCGTTAGAAAACGTGGTGTTACAAGCCACCGCGAAAGACCCGCGGGATCGTTATGCCACGGTGGAAGATATGGCTAATGACCTTTTGACCACGTTGTCTAATCTGCGAACCGGTGAAAAACGGTTTGAACCTAAAGACTTTGGCAATGATGAGACGAAGATCATGCCGAGTGCCCAGATTGCAGCCGCAATTGATGCGCATCGGCAGGCTGAAGCGACTCAGGCGATGCCTAAGTTGTCTTCACAAGCAGCAACGACACCGACTGAGCCGGAACCAACGTCGGCTGATGAGGCGCCACTACCCAAACGTTCATGGTCCAAACGCCATCCGTTTCGGCGTAAACTATTGATTATCGGGGCAATTGTATTGCTATTGTTGGGCGCTTTGGGTGTTGGCTTAGAACTCAGTCGGCCCAAAGAAACCACGGTGCCACGTGTTTCAGGCCTGACGCAGGCATCTGCGGCGAAGTTATTAGCTAAGCATCATTTGTCAGTTGGCACGGTCAAACGCGTCAAAAGTAATCGCGTGGCCAAAAACCATGTAATTAAAAGTTTGCCAGGGGCCCAGTCAACGGTGCAAGAACGGTCGCGAATTAATCTGACACTCAGTAATGGATCGAAAAAAATTAGTTTTGGCAACTATGTCAATGAGACTTATGCCGAAGTTAAACGTGATCTGGAAGCAGATGGCTTTACGGTCAAAGAACGGTTTAGTACGTCGTCGATTGCGACCGGCCAAATCATTAGCCAAGACGTCGTCGCCAATAGTCAAGTCTTGCCTAGCAAAACGACCGTGACCTTTACGGTGAGTTCCGGTAGTCGCTTAGTGACGTTGAAAGATTTAACCGGTGAAAGCCGTAGTGATATTTTGGACTATGCGCATAGTAATCGATTGAACGTTGACTTTAAACGGGGCTATTCGGACGAACAAAAAGCGGGCTACTCGTACTCACAATCGCCAGAAGGTGGGACTGAGGTGCGAGCTGGCGCGACGATTACGGTCAATATGTCCAAGGGTAATCGGCCGACAAGTAGTACGCCGACGAAGAGCTTTTATGTCAAAACGACGGTCCCTTATCAGACCTTGACCACGGCGACGTCACAATCAAACGATGTCAAAGTGTATATTCAAGATGATAGTCATCTGATTTCGTCACTATATCGCGATCTTACCATTACGCGGGATACGCGCCTAAGTATTCCATTCCAGTTATCTGGTAAACAAATCGGCCAATACCGGATTGTTTGCAACGGAACGGTGGTTGATGAGAATCTAAAGGTTACTAATAAAGATGCTGCAAATTAATGAATCACTAAAAAAGTCATGCTTCGGCATGACTTTTTTAGATTAACTTTGGTACAATAGGTTATAAAGTTAAAAGTGGACCGTACCAAATAAAAAATAAGGTGGTGCTAGTTTGAAAATTGGACAAATTCGCCAATCCCTGAGCGGCTTTTACGACGTGTATGCGGATGGCCAACTCTATCGGACCCGGGCGCGAGGAAATTTCCGGAAGCGTCGGATTACGCCATTAGTGGGTGATCAAGTTGAGTTTGATAGTACAACGCCTCAAGAGGGCTATATTTTAAAAGTGTTAGCGCGTGAGACCGAACTGGTACGGCCGCCAGTCGCTAATGTTGATTTGGCTATCGTGGTGACGGCCACGACCGAACAAGAATTTTCAACTAACTTGCTTGATCGGCAATTAGTGGCCTTAGAAGTGGCTGGGATTCAACCAGTCATTTACATGGCCAAGACTGATTTACTCAGCGATGCCGTGTACGCCCAGCGTGCAACCTTGGCCGCCGCGTATGCAGCCATTGGGTATCAAGTCGTCATGGACCGCGCCGCATTTGCACCTAGTGCGATGACCGCCATTAAACAGGCATTGGCGGGTCACGTTGCCGTGGTTATGGGTCAGACCGGGGCTGGTAAATCGACCCTGTTGAATCATTTACGGCCCGGCCTGGACTTAGCGACTGGTGAAATCTCACAGGCTTTAAACCGTGGGAAACATACGACCCGGAAGATTAGCTTGATTGAGATTGCTGATGGGTTAGTGGCGGATACACCAGGATTTTCATCTTATGAAGTCTTTGATATCGCCGCTAACGAACTGACGCATTATTTCCCAGAATACGTCCGCCTAAGTGCTGATTGTAAGTACCGGGGCTGTGTGCATATTAATGAACCAAAGTGTGCGGTTAAAGCCGCTTTGGCAGCTGGTGAACTCCTGCAGTCACGTTACGATGATTATTTACAATTCTATGAAACGATTAAAAATAAAAAAGTGATTTATAACAAGAAAAAGTAATTTAAAAAGTGAGTGAAGACTAATGATAAAAATTGCCCCTTCAATTCTAAGTGCTGATTTTGCTAACTTGCAACGTGATGTTGAGCTGGTTGACCGAGCAGGCGTCGATGCCTTGCACATTGATATCATGGATGGTCAATTTGTGCCTAATTTATCTTTTGGGATGAGCATGGTGGCGGCGTTACGCCCAGTGACTTCCTTACCATTAGATTGTCATTTAATGATTGTTGAACCGGAACGGTTTGTCCAACAGTTTGCCCAAGCTGGCGCAGACTTGATTGGGGTACATGTTGAAAGTACGCACCATATTTATCACGTGTTACAGTTAATCCGCCAGGCTGGTGCTAAAGCCGAAGTTGTGGTTAATCCGGGAACGCCAATTAGTCAGATTGTGGATTTGTTGCCACTAGTCGATCAAGTACTAGTGATGACGGTTAATCCTGGCTTTGGTGGTCAACACTTCTTAACACCAATGTTGAAAAAGATTCAAGCCCTCGAACAATTAAAGCAACAAGGCGGTTATGACTTTGACATCGAGGTCGATGGTGGCATTAACGAAAAGACGGCCAAATTATGTTATGATGCGGGTGCAACCGTGGCTGTGGCCGGATCTTATATTTATGACAGCCCAGAACCAGAACAACGGATTCAAGATTTAAAGGTGGCAACGAACTAATGACGACAACGGTTAGATTGTTAGTCGGGGGACCAACTACGAGTTGGCCAACGAATCTAGCCCAGTTACCCGGTCCTTGGGTGGGGGCAGATCGTGGTGCGTTGCGATTAGTGAAATTAGGTATTCAGCCGACGATTGCGGTCGGGGACTTTGATTCGATCGATGCCGGCGAATTAGCCACGGTTAAGCAGGCCTTAACGGGCACGGTCGTGGTTAAACCAGACCAAGATCAAACTGATACGCAATTAGCAGTTAAGACGATTTTTAACCGGTTACAACCCGATGAACTCGTGATTTATGGCGCCACGGGTGGTCGACTGGATCATTTGTTAGCGAATCTATGGTTAGTGTTAGATCCAAAATTTCGGGATTGGGCGCCTAAAATAAAATTGGTTGATTTGCAAAATACGGTGCAGTTCTTTTTACCAGGGGACTATACGCTGAAAAAAGAGGCCAATAAAAAGTATTTGGCGTTTGTACCGATGTTACCGACGCACTTAACGTTGCGTGATGCTAAGTATCAACTACACGAAGCCTATAATGACTATCCAATCTCGTGGGCCAGCAATGAATTTGTGGGCACCACGAGTCACTTTAGCTTTGATCAAGGCGTCGTTGCCGTGATTCAGAGTTGTGATGCGAAAAAATAGTTAAAATTAAAAATGATTGGTAATGTTGGGCACTTTTTCAGTTCCTAGTCATTACTGATCATTTTTATTTTGAAGGCGTTGACCTAATTTGGGTAATCAGCGTGCGCTTAGTGCTAGTTAGCTTAAATTGCCACTCTGGTTGGGCCAGAATCGGCAGGCAGAAATTTTAACTAGCACCAAGTGTAATCAGCATGAATTAAATCAAAAACGACCCGCTGATTTTAAAAAATCAACGGGTCGTTTTCTAAAGTTTATAAAAAGTTGGGACTGAATGCTGGAATTTGGGTAACAAAAAACGCCACGCGCAAAATTTTTGCGGTGCCGCTTTGTTGCGCTAAACGCGCGTTACTTTACCTGATTTCAAAGTCCGAGCTGAAACCCAAACCTTCTTTGGTTTACCATCAACTAAAATGCGAACTTTTTGCAAGTTAGCTTTCCAGCTGCGGCGGCTGTGGTTCAAAGCATGAGAACGCGAGTTACCAAAGTGCGTCCGTTTGCCTGTAACGAAGTCTTTTGCCATGTTGATCTGCCTCCTTCGGTAATCATTGATAAAAGGTCGATGCTTTATCATTCACTAGAATAATTTATCATAGATTAATAAAGGTTGCAATACATTTCTATCAAGTAATTTTACTTTACTGCTAAATTCGGTCATTTCGGGCTTTCATACGGCAGGCGCTTAATTTTTCTTTCGTTGGTTGTTGTGCTATGATAAACTATCGTAAATGAAGGCGTTAAAACAAGGAGGCTATTTTCATGGCTGTCAAAATCAAAACGCAATTTGGCACAATCGATATTGATAACGATGTGATTGCAACGGTAGTTGGCGGGGCGGCAACGGATAATTACGGGGTCGTCGGTATGGCTAGTCGTAACCAAATTCGCGATAACTTAAATGAAATTTTACGCCGCGAAAACTTTGCACGAGGTGTGGTTGTCCGGCAAGAAGATAATGGGGTGGCGATTGAAGTCAACATTATCGTGAGCTATGGGACCAAAATCTCAGAAGTTTCCCGGAACGTGCAAGCCAAGGTCAAATATAACTTACAAAACATGCTTGGCGTTGCGGCCAATTCGGTCAACGTCATTGTCCAAGGTGTTCGGGTAATGAACGACTAATCGAAATTGGTGTGAGCCAAGGAGGAATTTTGAAATTGAAAATCACCAAGATAACGAATCTTGAATTCGGCAAGATGGTGCAGGCGGCTTCACAGAAGCTGAACCAACGCGCTGAATTTATTAATTCTCTAAACGTATTCCCAGTGCCAGATGGTGATACTGGGACCAATATGAGTTTATCAATGGCGAGTGGCGCGAAGTATGAACGCGACGAAACCAGTACCAAAGTTGGCGACTTAGCGTCAGCCTTAGCTAAAGGACTGTTGATGGGTGCGCGGGGTAATTCCGGCGTTATTTTATCCCAGATTTTCCGGGGGTTTTCTAAAAATGTCGCTGGTAAGGAGACTTTAGATGCCAACGATTTAGCGGAAGCCTTCGCTGCAGGTGCTCAGACGGCCTACAAAGCCGTTATGAAGCCAACTGAAGGAACTATCTTAACTGTGATTCGGAAAGCTGCTGGTGCCGGTAAAGATGCCGCTAAGCAGACGGATGATATTTGCGTAGTCATGACTGAAGTGGTTACCGCTGCGGAAGCTGCTTTGAAGTCAACGCCAGACTTGTTACCCGTTTTGAAACAAGTTGGGGTCGTGGATTCTGGTGGACAAGGGTTAACCTTTGTCTTAGAAGCCTTTAGTGACGCCTTAAGTGGGAAAGTCGATGAATCGACGGACTACAAGCCAGACGATGCTGAGATGGATTCAATGATTGATGCGGCTCATCATCAGAGTGTGCAAGGTAAGCTAGATCCGAATGATATTAAGTATGGTTACTGTACTGAAATCATGGTTCGAATCGGTGATGGTAAATTAGTTGATCAAAAATTCGACTATGATACGTTCTATGATTACTTAGCTAAATTGGGTGATTCCTTACTCGTGATTAACGATGATGAAATCGTTAAAGTTCATGTGCATACGGAACATCCTGGTGATGTGATGACTTGGGGCCAACGCTTTGGGGCTTTGATTAAAGTCAAAGTTGATAACATGCGGCTGCAACAAGAAACCATCATGGAACATGATGAAACGGAACAAGCGGCAGCCGTAACGGCACCAGCTGAACCCAAACCAGATATGCACGGTTATGCGATTGTGTCGATTTCATCTGGCGACGGGATTGGTAAGTTGTTCCAAGGCCTTGGGGTCACGGATATTATTGCTGGTGGTCAAACGATGAATCCTAGTACCGCGGATATCGTTAAAGCGGTAAATGCTAGTGGCGCGGACAAGGCGTTAGTTTTGCCAAACAATAAAAACATCTTCTTAGCTGCAGAACAAGCCGCGGAAGTTGCGGATATTCCAGTTAAAATCGTGCATAGCAAGACGATTTCGCAAGGGATGACTGCCATGTTGGCATTTAATCCAGAAGCCGACTTAGCTGATAACCAAGCTGAAATGGAAGATACGTTGGATACAGTGGTTAGTGGTCAAGTGACGCATGCCGTGCGTGATACGACGATTGATGGCTTGGAAATTCATAAGGACGATTTCATGGGCTTAGTTGATGGTAAGATTGTGGTGACCGATGCTGATCGGCAAACAACAACCATTGAGATGGTCAAACAGATGCTCGATGAAGATAGTGAATTAGTCACGATCTTTTATGGTGCGGATGCGACTAAAGCAGATGCTGACAAGTTAGCGTCTGCCGTGGAAGCCTTGGATGATGAATTAGAGATTGAAATTCATGAAGGTGACCAACCTGTCTATCCATTCTTGATTTCGGTCGAATAACGCGCTTAACTGATTTAGTCAATAAAACAGTCAAAAATGGTCGGTAATACTTGGGGCAGCCCAAGCTATTACCGACCATTTTAACTTGCCTGTAGTCCAGTTTCTGATGAGCTAGCAACGCAAATCGCGTGAGATTTTGGTATAATAAACGTATTATGGATTAGAGTAATCATTGATTACGAGTTGGTTTAAATTGCTACTCTGGTTGGTCCAGCGTTTTAGGAACTAACCGGCAGCATTTTAATTAGCACCACAAGATAAGTCTAAAATTACAGAAAGGGGGCCACATGATGGCAATCGCATTATCAGATCCAGTTGGAGTTATGACTGGGGTTGGGCCAACGCGACAAAAAGCTTTGGCTGAACTAGGGATTAATACCGTGGCTGATCTACTGACTTATTACCCCTTTCGGTATGAAGATTTACAAGTTAAAGATATTAATGAAATTGCGGATCAAGAAAAAGTGACGCTCAAAGGAACGGTGGCGTCCGAGCCGGTCTTAGCTCGTTTTGGACGCAAAAAGAATCGATTGAACTTTCGTCTGCTGATTGAACACGATGTCTACATGATTACGTTTTTTAATCAGCCATACTTGATGAAACAAATTGAGACTGGGCAGAATTTGGCGGTTTACGGGAAGTGGGATGCCACCCGTAACAGTATGACTGGCATGAAGATCATCAATCCTAACAAGGCGGATCAAGCGTTTGGCTCGATTTATCCGGCTAGTAAGTCAATCCGGCAAGGGACGTTACAAAAATTAATTAAACAAGCTTATGACACTTATAGTGACCAAATTGTCGACATTGTACCGGCACCGTTAATTGAGAAGTACCGGTTGATGTCACGACGGCAGATGATTCATGATATGCATTTTCCGGCCAGTCAAGCGGCTTCCGCAGCGGCCCGGCGTTCGGCGACGTATGAAGAATTTTTGTTATTCCAGATGCAGATGCAAGCTTTGAAACAAGCTGACCGTGAGACCGATGGGATTGCGATTCATTATGATAACGACGCGTTAAAGGCGTTTATCAAGACGTTACCGTTTGAATTGACGCGCGCACAAAAACGGGTGGTTAACGAAATCTGTCTGGACTTGAAGTCGCCTAAACATATGAATCGTTTGCTACAAGGTGATGTAGGATCTGGGAAAACGATTGTGGCCGCGATTGTTATGTATGCGGCCATTACCGCCGGCTATCAGGCCGCATTGATGGCGCCAACGGAAATTTTGGCTGAACAGCATGCCAATAACCTAGCGCAAGTCTTTGCGGAAACACCGGTCAATGTGGCACTACTGACGGGGTCAACTAAGCCGGCCGCACGAAAAAACTTGCTGGCTGCTTTGAAGGATGGCGAAATAAACCTATTGATTGGAACCCATGCCCTCATCCAAGATGGCGTGGATTATGCGAATTTAGGCTTAGTCATTACTGATGAACAACACCGTTTCGGGGTTAATCAACGCGCCGAATTTCGGCAAAAAGGTCATCAACCAGATGCCTTGGCGATGACCGCCACGCCGATTCCACGAACCTTAGCAATCACGGCCTATGGGGAGATGGATGTTTCAGAAATCGACGAACTGCCAGCTGGGCGTCAGCCAATTCAGACGACTTGGGTGCGGAGTAATCAGGCGAATTCAGCATTAAGCTTTGTGCGTAAGCAGTTAGCGGCGGGCTCACAAGTCTATGTGGTCACGCCGTTGATCGAAGAATCGGAAACGCTGGATGTTAAAAATGCCGAAGCGTTATCGGCTAATTTGCAAGAATACTTTGCGCCAGATTATCAAGTCGGTTTATTACATGGCCGGATGAAGCCGGATGAAAAAGAGGCTATCATGGCTGACTTTAAAGCGAATAAAATTCAATTATTGGTATCGACGACGGTTATTGAAGTTGGGGTGGACGTCAAAAATGCGACCGTGATGATGATTTATGATGCGGATCGTTTTGGTTTGGCCCAATTGCATCAGTTACGTGGCCGGGTCGGTCGTGGCAGCAAAGCGTCGTATTGCATCTTGGTTGCTGATCCGAAAAATCAGCAAGGTATCGAGCGGATGCAGATTATGACGGAAACCACCAATGGCTTTGTCTTAGCGCAAAAAGATTTAGAGCTCCGTGGTTCCGGGGAAGTTCTTGGGGTCAAGCAATCAGGAATGCCGACGTTCAAAGTGGGCGATCCAATTGCTGATTTAACCGTCTTACAAGTGGCGCAACAAGATGCCCATGCGTTAATTGCGACGCCAGATTGGGCACAGCAACCGGACAACTTAGCGTTAGCCCAAGTTTTAAAAACGAAATTAGCAGCCGTGGGAACTTTAGATTAAGCGCCTATGACTGACATTGAGAGGAACTGGTGACAAAAATGGTAAAAATTGCAATTGATGCCATGGGTGGCGACCACGCACCCCAAGCAATCATTGAAGGGGTCGAACAAGCCCGCGATTTATTTGAAGATACGATTTTCTTATTGTATGGCAAACGAGATGTGATCAATCAATATTTGAAGAAGCGTGACCGGATTCAAGTCATCAACGCCGATGAAGTGATTACCATGGAAGATGAACCAGTCCGGGCGGTTCGGCGTAAGAAAAATTCATCGATCGTGATGGCTGCGCAAGCCGTTAAAGATGGTCAAGCGGATGCCTTTTTCTCGGCCGGTAACTCGGGGGCCGTGTTAGCAGCTGGCTTATTTATTGTTGGTCGGATCAAAGGGATTGATCGTCCAGGGTTAGTCACAGCTTTGCCAGTTGTTCGCAATGCCAATCAATCGAACTTTGTCATGATGGATATTGGGGCCAATGCTGATAGCAAGCCGACTAATTTGCAACAATATGCGATTCTTGGGACCTACTATGCTGAACGGATGATGTATGCCAAACATCCGCGCGTGGCCTTATTAAATAACGGGACCGAAGATGACAAAGGGAACAAGGTGCATAAAGCGGCGTTTGATCTCTTACAACAAACGGCCGACATTAACTTTGTGGGTAATGTGGAATCCCGCGACTTGTTAAATGGTGTCGCTGACGTGGTGGTCACGGATGGGTTTACGGGTAATGCCGTCCTAAAGAGTATCGAAGGGACAGCTCGTTCAATGCTCGGCTTGGTCAAAGATGCGGTTTATAATACCGGTATTGGCGGTAAATTGGGCGGCCTATTGTTGAAAAATGGATTCAATCAAATTCGCTCACAAATGGATTATTCCCAATATGGGGGGGCGGTCTTGTTGGGCTTGAAAGCGCCGGTTGTCAAAGCGCATGGCTCTAGCAAGGCGCCAACCATCGTGAATACGATTCGGCAAATTCGCCAAATGGTCAGCACGGATATCGTCCCAGGTGTGGCCGATTACTATGCTAACCAACAAGCTAATCAGGCGGCAGGTGTAGACAAGCCGGCCGAAAACGATTAGAATACTTTAGTGAATTTAAGTTAGCGAGGGATATTCGAATGACAAAAGAAGAAATTTTTAACAAAATTGCCGGCATCATCGCCGACCGCTTTGAAGTTGACCAGAGTAAGGTCACTAACGAAATGAACCTACAACAAGACTTGGACGCGGATTCGATTGATTTCGTTGAATTTGTTTTGGAACTTGAAGATACTTTCGGTAGTGAAATTTCTGATGAAGATGCTGAAAAGTTGAACACGGTTGGTGAAGTTGTCGATTACGTGGCGGCTCATCAAGCTAAATAAGTAAGTGCAAAAGCAGCCCTTTCGTAGGCGCTGCTTTTAATTTGCACTGATTTATATGTGATGGGAAATGGTGCTTACGTGGCGCTCCGGACGGACTGGGATGATGCTGGAACGTGGTGGCCGCGTTTTCGAGCCGAAGGGCGGTCTCGAAAGCCGGGCTTTTACTAGGCCGGGGAAAATTCACCCCAACCAAGTAAAATTTCACCACTGAGCATCACCCAGCCCGTCCTACGCTAGTTAATGGATTTATTGTTAATTAGGCTTGAAATTAAAAATGGTGAGCGTCTAACTGAACACCTGATTTTTAGTTGTCTGATTTTGTTGTTATGAGGTCACCTAATCGAAAAGCATCGATGTGGTGATTTATAAATGTTGTCCTAACATGCTTAGTGATTAATAAACAAGTAAAATGGTCTTTAATTAAGTCTAAGCCAAAGACATGATCGTCATTAGCGTAGGGCGGGCAGGATGACGCTCAGTGGTGTCGTTTGACTTAGAGCGGGTGGGTTTTCCCGTTCTTAGTCAAAGCCCGGCTTGGAAGACCGCACTATGGTTTCCAAACGCGGCCACCACGTTCCAGTGTCAGTCCTGCCCAACCGTAGCGACAAATTTAACCAATCCGTGACACAAAATCCTAATTTTCCCCGGATAAAATTGTTAATGAAACCACAATCATAGTATAATAGTTTAACGTATCGGTATTTTAATTATGAAAGGATGCTACCCATGATTACAGAATTAGCAGCAATGCTGCAAGAACGCTTTGGTATTACCTTTAAGAACCCTGATTTATTGGCGGAAGCTTTTACACAAGCGTCATATGTCAATGAACATCAAGATCAACCGTTGAAGTTTTACGAACGGGTCGAATTTTTGGGGGATGCCGTTTTGGAATTGATCGTATCCGAATATTTATACAAACGGTATAAAGACATGCCCCAAGGTAAGTTGACTCGCTTACGGGCAGCGATGGTCTGTGAAGACAGTTTCGCTAGCTTTGCCCGTGAGTGTGACTTTCCACAGTACATTCGCCTCGGTAAGGGTGAACAAAAAGCCCAGGCGTGGAAACGAGATTCATTACTTTGTGATATTTTTGAATCCTTTGTTGGTGCCCTTTATTTGGACCAAGGCCGTGCCCCCGTACAAAAGTTTGTTGAAACGGTGATCTTTCCTAAACTGGATGAAGGTCGTTTTGATGGGGTCTTTGACTATAAGACCACGTTACAAGAATACTTACAACAATCTGGTGACGTTGAGATTGACTACCAATTAGTCGAACAAGATGGTCCCGCTAACGAACGCTCATATGAAATTGCGGTCGCTGCCAATGGTAAAAAGATTGGTGAAGGCTGGGGGCATTCCAAGAAAGAAGCCGAACAAAGTGCTGCACGTCAGGCATATACACAACTACAACAACGTCACGATTAATCATTAACAGGAAGTTTGGGTCGAATGCAACTTAAATCATTAGAAATCAGCGGCTTTAAATCTTTTGCCGATAAAACCAAAATTGATTTTCAAGCGGGCATGACCGGTATTGTCGGACCGAATGGCAGTGGGAAAAGTAACATTATCGAAGCGATTCGCTGGGTTTTAGGCGAGCAAGCCGTTAAAAGTTTACGAGGCACCAAGATGACCGATGTCATTTTTGCCGGTTCCGCTCACCGTAAACCATTGAACCTCGCTAAGGTCACCATCACGTTTGATAACAGTGATCACTTTTTACCACTGGATTACGCCGAAGTCAGCATTACGCGGAAGCTGTTTCGGAACGGCGATAGTGATTATTTAATTAATAATCAGAGCTGCCGCTTAAAAGATATCACTACGCTAATGGCCGACACTGGCTTAGGAAAAGATTCGTTTTCAGTCATCTCACAAGGCCGGGTCGAAGCCGTTTTTAACGCGAAACCAGAAGATCGCCGTAGCATTATTGAAGATGTTGCCGGGGTCTTAAAATATAAAAAAGATAAATTAACAACTGAATCAAAACTCGCCGAAACGACGGATTATTTAGATCGCGTCAACGATATTATTGCGGAATTGGCCCAACAAAAAGGACCACTGGAAGAACAAGCTAGTCTAGCCCGCGATTATCAGGATCAAAAACAGAAGTATGATTATTTAGACCGGTCACGCTTGGTCAAAAAGGTGACCATCGCGCATGACCAGTTAGTGACGGTCAATGGCCAATTAGCCAAAGCGAAGACCTTGATGCAAGACTATCAACAGCAAGCGCAAGTCGGTGCAACGAAGCTAGCCAAGTTAAAGGCGCAACAAGCTGAGCAATTACAGCTAAAAGATCAATTGGCTGACCGTAATTTGGCCTTGACTAAAACCATTGAAAACACCCAAGGTCAACAAGGCGTTGATGCGGAGCGGCGGCAAAATCAACAAGCCACGCAAGCTCGGGTAACTGCCGCTTTACAGACGGCGACTGAGCAAGTCAATCAGTTGACGCAACAACGTGATGACTTGACGGCGCAGTTAACCAAACAACAACAAGACGTCAAAACAAAGCAAGCGGCGGTCGATGAATTGACCACGGCGACTAGTGAACAAGGCCGGCAACAATTAGCCGACCAGTTAACGACGTTGCGCAATGCGTTTATTGATGAAAAACAAGTCCAAGCCTCGTTGAACAATGAAGCTAAAAACTTAACTAAACAACATCAGCAAACTGGCAATCAAAGTGATGCGTTGGCGCAGCGGTTAGCCACGGCACAAACGCAATTAAAGCAAGCGGAGACGACGGTTAATATTCAAAATCGGGATCAAAGTGCGCTCGCTAACCAAGTCACGGCGCAGCAAACGCTGTTACAACAGCAACGCGAGCAGCTGAAAACGAATGCCGTTCAAACCGATGACCAACAACAACGGTGGTTGGCGGCCGCTGGGATGATGGAAAAGGCTAAGTCACAATTGGAAACCTTGCAATCCGTTCAGGAACGCTACACGAACTTTTATGCCGGGGTGCGAACCGTTTTACAACATCGACAACAGTTTCCCGGCGTTGATGGCGCAGTGTCGGAACTTTTAACGGTACCAAGTGAGTACACTAAGGCCATTGAAGTGGCGTTAGGCGGCCAGTTACAAAATATCGTCTGTGAAACGCAGCAAGTCGCTAAAACGGTTGTAAACTTCTTAAAAACGCAACATTATGGTCGGGCAACTTTTTTACCGATTGATCGGATTCAAGCCCGGCAGTTGCCAATTAACACTGTTCGCGATTTACAGCAGCAACCGGGTGTCTTAGGGATTGCGAGTGAACTTGTCAAGTGTGGTGATCGCCACGTCGCAATCAAACGCTACTTGCTTGGCACCACGGTGATTGTTGATACTTTAGATCATGCATTGGCCTTATCACGGACGCGGCGGTTTCGTTGCAAGTTAGTCACGGTCGGCGGTGAAACGATTGCCGCGAGTGGAGCCATTACTGGTGGCGCCACGCGGCATGATGATCAGGGTCTCTTGCAGCAGCAACAACGCAGTGAACAATTAGCGGCCGATATTGACAAGATGCAAGCGGCCTTGATTACCCATGAGCAAGCTCTAGCTAAAGCTAAGCAAACGGCCCAAGATTTGACGGCGCAAGTTGAGACCACCCAGCAACGACTGAGTGACTTGAAGGATCGTTATAGTCAAGCTCAAGGGCAATTGCAGGCCGTTCAAAGTGAACAACAACAGTTGGCCCGTCAAGTTAAAGCCTTGCGCTATGAACAACGGCAACGGGCCGATGCCAACGATAGCTATGCGGATCAAGTGGCGCGTAACCAACAAGCTTTAGCTGATAATCAGGCCAAGTTAGCTGATTATGAACAACAGATGCATACGGTTGAGCAACAACAAAACGATTATGAGCAATATCAAAAAGCTCAAGCTGGCAAGCTACAAACGCAACGCGAAGCTTTAGTCACAGTAACTGAGCATTGTAAGCAGACCCAGCAACAGGTGCGTCAGTGTACCCAGCAATTAGCCAGCCAACAAACGGCCGTCACGCAAGCACAATCAGAATTAGCAACCGTTAAAGACGCGTTGAGCAGCCAACAATTGTCGGGACAAGAACGGACTGAACTCCTGGCGAATGCCCAGGCTGATCAAGAAAAGGTCGTGGCCCAACAAGCGACAGTTCAAGCGACCTTAACGGACCTGAATGATGCTGTCGCTGAATTGAGTGATGAGCAGACTCGGACGCAACAATTAACGGCGGCCGCGACTGATGATTATCGTCGCCTGGAGCTAAGTCAAACGAAGCTGACGGGTGAAGTCGAACATGCGACTGCTGATTTGAATGAAAAGTATCAATTAACGGTTACTGCGGCTAAAGCTGATGTGAGTGAGCTAGACTTGCCAGCAATTACCGAACAATTAAAGCTGTTAAAACGCGGGTTAGATGAGATTGGGACAGTTAACTTAGGCGCAATTGACGAATTTGATCGGGTCGCGCAACGCTATGACTTTTTAAATAGCCAAGCCGTTGATTTAAAAGCGGCTAAAGCCCACTTGCTACAAACGATGGCTGATTTGGATGAAACAGTTGCCACTCGCTTTAAGACCGCGTTTGATCAAGTTGCGCAAGAGTTCAGTCAGATCTTTGTCCAAATGTTTGGCGGTGGTAAAGCTGAACTGATCTTGACGGATCCGGACAATTTATTGACCAGTGGGGTCGATATTATGGCACAGCCGCCGGGCAAAAAGTTCCAGCGACTAAGCCTCTTATCCGGTGGTGAACGGGCGCTGACTGCCATTACGTTATTATTTGCAATTTTAGCCGTGCGACCAGTTCCGTTCAGTATTTTAGATGAAGCTGAAGCCGCGTTGGACGATGCGAACGTGGATCGTTTTAGCCAGTATTTGAATGATTTCCAAACGGGGACGCAATTTGTTATTATCACCCATCGAAAAGGCACCATGGTACATGCTAATGTCTTGTATGGGGTCACAATGGAAGAATCCGGCGTCTCGAAGATGGTCTCGGTTTCTTTAGATGATTTAAAGGATCAGACCACGAAAACTAATTAAAGGAGCAATTAAAAAATGGGATTATTTAGTCGCCTTAAACAGGCTTTTAGTCAACCAGAGTCAACCGAACCTTCCCAAGCAGCGGCCGCTGAAAGTAGTGCGACGAGTACCGTTGCCAGCCAAGCAGCGGCCGTGACTAGTGCGCCAGCTTCGGCGACTACCAGTGTGGCAGCCGTTAGTGAAGCTGGCGCAACACCGACTAGTTCCTCAGTAGCGCCAGTATCCCAGCCTAGTGCTGCATCGGTATCGGCAACTGTAGCGAGTGACACTAGTTCAGCGACGGTAACGAGTCAAGCCAGTGAATCAGCCGCAACGAGTACCGCAGTTGAGCCCGCTAGCCATGAATTGACGGCCACGGAGAGTATGGCAGCCCGAATTAAAAGTGCACAAGCCAGTATCGCTAGTGCGACAGCTAGTCTAGCAGCGACTGCGGATAGTGAAGCCGTTGTTAGCAGTGCAGCGGCCACGCCGGTAACTAGTGACGCCCCGAGTGCTAGTTCGGAATCAGTCGTTTCAGCTGCAGCCAACGTCGACTCAGCCGCAACTTCAGAAGCCGTTGTTGACGTAGCTAAGGCCGAACCAACTGAAGCCCAACGTTATGATGAAGGGTTGAAGAAATCACGGAAGACCTTTGGCGATCGGATCAATGCCTTTTTGGCTAACTTCCGTCACGTTGATGAAGCCTTCTTCGATGATTTGGAAGATACGTTGATCGAATCAGATGTTGGTTACGAGACGGCGATGCAGATCAGTGAAGATTTGCGGGACGAAGTGAAACTTCAGAACGCTAAGAGCAAAAAAGAAATTTCGAGTGTCATTGTTGAAAAGTTAGTCGATATGTATGGTGAAGCTGGTGAAGGTGAAGATAATTCAATTCACCTGGCTGAATCCGGGCCAACGGTGATCTTGTTCGTGGGGGTCAATGGGGCTGGTAAGACGACCACTATTGGTAAAATGGCCAACATGTATAAGCAACAAGGCAAAAAGGTCTTATTGGCAGCTTGTGATACGTTTAGAGCCGGAGCCATTCAACAACTCCAAGTTTGGGGTCAACGTGATGGCGTCGACGTGGTTGCCGGTGCCGAACGAAGTGATCCAGCGTCAGTTTGTTTTGATGCGGTCAAGAAAGCGAAAGCTGAAGATTATGACATTCTCTTCGTGGATACCGCGGGTCGTTTGCAGAATAAAGTGAACTTGATGAATGAGTTGGAAAAGATCAAACGGGTGATTACGCGTGAGATCCCAGCGGCACCGCAAGAAGTCTTATTAGTCTTAGATGCGACGACTGGTCAAAACGCTTTGAATCAAGCGAAGTTGTTCAAACAATCGACAGCGGTTACCGGGATCGTGTTGACCAAACTGGACGGGACCGCCCGTGGTGGGATTGTCCTAGCCATTCGTAACGAGCTCCATTTAGCCGTGAAGTATGTCGGCTTAGGCGAAAAAGTAACTGATTTACGGCCATTTAATGCCAATGACTTTGTCTATGGCTTATTTAAAGATGTGATTACCGGTTAAACGGTGATGAAACGGTTTTTTCGGGTGACGGAAGACCGTTTTTATTTTTTCATCAGAAATGGCAACAGTTAGTTGACGGATTACTGAAAAATCGGTAATCTTAACTAGTATGTAGTCAGACGGAATGGACTTGAGGAGCTGCTGATGGAAATTGAAAAAAATTATCGTATTAATTCGTTGTTTGAATTTTACGAGCCCTTATTAACGAACAAACAAAAATCGTATATCCAGCTCTATTATGGTGACGACTATTCTTTAGGCGAAATTGCTGCGGAATTCTCAGTCTCACGGCAAGCGGTCTATGATAACATCAAACGCACTGAGAAGATTTTAGAAGGGTATGAGACTAAGTTACACTTATACCATGCGTTTGTGGAACGTAACCATGAAGTCGATGCGATTTCCGACTACATCAAGCAGCATTACCACGGTGATGCAACGTTAACCAAGATGATTCAACAACTAGTCAACTTAGAAGCTGACTCAGAATAATAATAAAGGTTAGGTGACACTAATGGCATTTGAAGGCCTAACAGAACGTTTACAAAAAGCAATGACCAACCTCCGCCGTAAAGGTAAGGTTTCGGAAAGTGACTTGCGGCAGACCATGCGGGAAATCCGCTTGGCTTTACTGGAAGCCGATGTTAACTTTACGGTCGTCAAAGACTTTGTTAAAACGGTCCGTGACCGGGCACTTGGGGCGAAAGTCCTTGATGGATTAAATCCGGCCCAACAAATTGTTAAAATTGTCGATGAAGAATTAACGAAGACGATGGGGGAAACGGCGGTACCTCTTAATAAATCCGCTAAGATTCCAACGATTATCATGATGGCTGGGCTACAAGGGGCCGGGAAAACGACGACGGTCGGTAAGTTAGCCCTGAAGCTTAAAAATGAACAAAATGCGCGGCCGTTAATGATTGCGGCCGACGTTTACCGGCCCGCTGCGATTCAACAATTGCAACAAGTCGGTGATCAAATCGACGTGCCGGTCTTTCAATTAGGGACCGATGTTGATCCAGTTGAAATTGTCCGTCAAGGGTTAGCTGAAGCCGAAGCCAACCATAATGACTATGTCTTCATTGATACCGCTGGTCGATTACAGATTGACGAACAGCTAATGGATGAATTGGCCAATATTAAGGCCTTAGCGCATCCTGATGAAATTTTGCTGGTCATTGATGCGATGACCGGGCAAAACGCAGTCAACACTGCACAAGGCTTCGATGACAAGCTAGATATCACTGGGGTCGTTTTAACGAAGTTAGATGGCGATACTCGTGGTGGGGCCGCACTTTCAATTCGAGCAGTGACCGGGAAACCGATCAAGTTCATCGGGCAAGGTGAAAAGATGACTGATTTGGATGTCTTCCATCCAGATCGAATGTCCAACCGAATCCTGGGCATGGGTGACATGCTCACCTTGATTGAAAAGGCACAACAACAGTTCGATGAAAAAGAAGCTGAAAAAATGAATCTCAAGATTCAGGAAAACAGCTTTGATTTTAACGACTTTATTGCCCAATTGGATCAAGTTGACAAGATGGGGAACATGGAAGATATCATGAAGATGATCCCCGGTGTGGCGAATAATCCCGCAATGAAGAATATGAACATGGATCCAAAAGACATGGCTCATATCCGTGCTATCATTTATTCGATGACCGAGCAAGAACGGACTGATCCTGATGTCTTGAATCCTTCACGTCGGCGACGGATTTCAGCAGGGTCTGGTCGGCCAATTCATGAAGTTAACCGGATGATCAAGCAGTTCAACCAGACTAAAAAGATGATGAATCAAATGTCCAAAGGTAACTTTGCTGGCATGGAAGGTTTGATGGGCGGTGCTGGTGGCGGTAAAGGTATTGGCGGCAAGATGCAGCAGATGGCGATGAACCGGATGGTGCGTCAAACTAAAAAGCAAAAAAAGAAGCGTTTAGCCAAGGCAATGCGTCGTCGCAAGCGTTAAGCTGAAACAATTTTTAGCCTGTCAAGAAAAAAACCTTTACAAGCTATTGATTTACTGGTATATTATTATCTGTTAAAGAATTCGGGAGGTGTTTAAATGTCAGTCAAGATTCGTCTAAAGCGGATGGGTTCTAAGAAAAATCCATTTTACCGGATTGTCGTTGCAGACTCACGGTCACCACGTGATGGTCGTTTTATCGCCCAAGTCGGCACATACAACCCACTTACAGAACCAGCCCAAGTCAAACTTGAAGAGGAAGATATCCTCGGTTGGTTGAACAATGGTGCTCAACCTTCAGATACGGTTAAGAATATTTTATCCAAAGCCGGTATCATGAAGAAGTATCATGAAGCTAAGTTCACTAAATAATAAAGCGGTAATAGATCATGGCAGATATTAAAGCTTTAATCACCACGGTTGTCACGCCCCTCGTTCAGTATCCGAATGATATTACGGTTAGTTTCAAAGAAACCAATCGTTACTTGGAATATAACTTAACGGTTAATCCCGAGGATATCGGTCGGGTTATTGGTCGTCAGGGACGGGTTGCATCAGCAATTCGGACGATTGTGTATAGTGTTCGGGTTTCAGGACCCAAACGAGTTCGTCTTACGATCGAAGATGGACAGAAAAAAAACTCTTGAGCGAAGCAGCAATGTTTTGTTTAAGAGCTTTTTTATTACAATCATACTAGGAGGCTTAGTAGCAGATATGGATTATTATCGAGTTGGAACATTAGTGAATACGCATGGCATTCGCGGTGAAGTCAAAGTCGTTGTGATTACGGACTTCCCAGAAAAACGCTTCGCCAAAGGACAACAACTGCTTTTATTTAAGGACGCCGATGCCACGACTGGCAGTGTCAAAGTGACGGTTGACAAGTCACGGACGCAAAAAGGGCTCTTTTTTCTGACATTTAAAGGGCTAGACAATATAAACGACGTTGAAAAATATAAAGGTTGGACGATTAAAGTCGCTGCGGAAACGTTGCACGACTTACCAGCTGGCGAATATTATTATCACCAAATCATCGGCTTAACCGCGGTGACAACTGATGGTGAAACGTTGGGTAAAATTAAAGAAATCTTGTCACCGGGCGCGAATGATGTCTGGGTCGTCCAACGCGACCATGGGCAGAGCGATGTGTTATTGCCAAAGATTCCTCAAGTGATTAAAACCGTTGATTTGGCTGCGGGGACGGTCACGGTCGAATTGATGGAAGGACTGATCGACTAATGCGGATCGATATTTTAAGCTTATTTCCACGGATGTTCGATGGGCCGTTGCATGAATCAATGATCGGTAATGCGATTGAAAATAAGGTTATTGACGTTGGCGTCACTAACTTTCGCGACTATACAACGGATAAGCATAACCATGTCGATGATTATCCTTATGGTGGTGGTGCAGGGATGCTACTACAACCCCAACCCATCTTTGATGCCTTAGCGGACGTGCAGGAAAAGCATCCGGCGAAAGGTCGCGTTATCTTGTTAGACCCAGCTGGTGTCCAATTCAATCAAAGCGTTGCGGAAGACTTTGCCAAAGAAGACCATTTAACGTTTATTTGTGGTCACTATGAAGGCTATGATGAACGGATTCGCTCATTAGTGACGGATGAAGTCTCATTAGGCGACTATGTCTTGACCGGGGGCGAACTAGGGGCGATGGTGATGATTGATGCCACGGTCCGGTTGATTCCCGGGGTCTTGGGTAATGCGGAATCGGCGCCAGGTGATTCATTTTCAAGTGGCTTACTTGAATATCCACAATATACCCGGCCGGCAGACTTCCGGGGCTTAAAGGTTCCAGATATCCTGTTGAGTGGTGACCACGGTAAGATTGATGATTGGCGACTACAACAGGCTTTGAAGCGAACTTACGAACGTCGACCTGACATGTTAGTTGATTTAAAGCTTAGTGGTCAGGCGCGCCAAATGCTGGCTGATATTCAAGCCGATGCTGAAGATTTGTAAAGAATCCTTGCACTGGTTTGGTGGGTATGTTATTCTGTTTATTGGCTATTACGCCCATTAACGACATTCCGCTGACCAAGTTGTCACGAATATCGGCGAAAGGAAGAAATAAATTATGCGTCAAAATCAATTGATCGAAAAGATCACTAACGACCAACTTCGGACAGATATTCCTGATTTCCGAGCTGGGGATACGGTACGGGTACATGCCCGCGTTGTTGAAGGGACCCGTGAACGGATCCAATTATTCGAAGGTGTCGTTATCAAGCGTCACGGTTCTGGTATCAGCGAAACCTATACTGTTCGTAAGATCAGTAACGGTGTCGGTGTTGAACGGACTTTCCCATTACACACACCACGGGTTGCATCAATCGATGTTATTCGTCAAGGTCGTGTCCGTCGTGCTAAGTTGTACTACTTGCGTGACTTACATGGTAAGGCTGCTCGGATTCCAGAACGTCGTCGTAACTAATCCAAGTAAATTAATCATTTATTGGTAGCGTAAGTTAACAATAAAGATGAAATTGAGTCGACTGAGTTTATCAGTTGGCTCTTTTTTTTTACGCCTAATTAGTCTTCAATTAATGATGATAGACCACTTGTATGGGTTAGTTAAGGATGCGTAGTAAGGTAGGTTTTAAGCAAGAATTTGCGGTAGGGTACCACTATAATAGGCCTCAGAGTGGGACAATCGTATTAGGTCCCAATCGATGAGACGTGTATACTGTGATCAAAGGGGGACTTTAAATTGAAAGAAAAACAAGTTTTTCATATTAATGGGTATATTGGTTTAGTTCTAGCAATCTTGTTCGTGATCGCCGGGGGTTGGTTGATTTGGCAAGGTGGTACCGGGGATAACATGATTAGCATCTTGTTAGGGGCCTTGTTAATTATTGTGGCGGCATTCGGTGCGAGCTCACTGACCATTATTGGACCCAACCAAGCGAAAGTCTTAACGTTTTTCGGCCGTTACATCGGGACAATCCGGGATTCTGGGCTGTTTATGACGGTACCGTTGACGAATAAATTTTCAATTTCGTTGCGGGTTCGTAACTTTAACAGTGCGATTCTAAAAGTGAATGACTTACGCGGAAATCCAGTTGAGATTGCAGCGGTCATTGTTTTTAAAGTGGTTGATACGAGTATGGCGTTGTTTGCCGTTGATGATTACGAACAATTCGTTGAGATTCAAAGTGAATCCGCGGTGCGGCACGTGGCTTCTGAATATCCATACGATACTTTTGATGATCAAGAAAAGTTGACGCTGCGGAGTAATCCCACTGAAGTGTCAGATCGGTTAACGCAAGAATTACAAGAACGCTTAAATGTTGCCGGTGTTGAAATTGTTGAAACGCGGTTGACGCACTTGGCCTATGCGACTGAAATTGCCAGCGCCATGTTACAACGGCAACAGTCTTCAGCGATTTTATCCGCCCGGAAAGTGATTGTTGAAGGGGCCGTCTCAATTACTGAAGAAACCATTCAACGGTTGGAAAAAGATACCGGTATGAAGATTTCAGATGATAAGAAACTCCAATTGATGAATAATCTCATGGTCACCATTATATCGGAGCGTGGGACACAACCGATGATTAATACGTCGAACATCAAGTGAAAACGTTATTTTGAAGAACTGTCTCGCCACAATTAGTGGTGGAATGGTTCTTTTTTTGTTTTTTACTACAACATTAGCCTATGTTCTAGTCGACAACTAGAGTGACAAGTAAAGACGCATGTTCTAGCCGAAAAAAACGGCCACCAATCAATTGGCAGTCGTTCAGTTAAGCTATAGATTCAAATCAGTTTGATAATTCAGCGGTGAAAAGTCGGTACTGGTCGTAATTAAGTCGGCAATCAACGCCGTCATCTTAGTGAGCGTTAATGTAGCCGCTTGGTCATTGGCTGCGGTCAGTAACGCCGTTAAATCAACGGCATCGGTTTGTTTAGCTTGCGCATCGGTTGTGATCACATGATGACCTAACGCAATCATTAAGTCTTTTTGTACCGTCTGTAATTGCGGATGCAAGTCATGATAGTGTGCATCGACTAAGATACCGGCATGTTTGAAGATCCAATAAGCCGAGGTAGGATCATAAGCTTTGGTAGCGACTTGATAGGCTGTGGGCGTCGTGTCGGCACCGGCATAGAATGGCACATAGACACTTTCAGCTGTTACTCCCATGGCTAGCCAATGAATCCCGCTTAAAGCAACCGGCATATCTGGCCGAATTTGGAGCACATGGGACTCTTGGGTCTTAGCGAGACTAATTGGTCGGTAACGATGTTTATCGGCGTCAGAGCCACCGCCAACGGGGTCAAACGGGGTGCCCTCATAATGAGAAGCTAAATAATGTTGGGCTTCGTCAATATGGATCAAACGATTAGCGCGCCGAATGAAAGGTAAGTCAAAAGATTCTGGATCTTGATCGATCTCTGGATTGAAGTACCGTTGACCATCCCAAACCCGTGGTGTGTTGTAATGTTGATCGGACAAATCACGGGTTCCAAAGGCTTCCCGAAAGTTAAAACCATTAGCGCTGGTTGCCAAATCGTTATCGACGACGAAATCGCGAATGTTTTTCGCGAATAAATAATTTTCGTGATCGGACAAGTCGATTTCTTGAATCGCGAGTTGATTAGCGACCACTGCATAGCCGTCATCGGGAATCCGTTCAGCGACCCAATAGTGGCCGGCACCGGTTTCCATGTACCAGACTTCTTCAGCGTCACTGAATAAAATCCCGTTGGTTTCGTAAGTGCCGTGGGCTTCGATAATTTGGCCTAACCGTTGGACGCCTTCGCGGGCGGAGTGAATGTACGGTAAGGTTACGGTAACCATCGCTTCTTCGCCGATGCCGTCTTTGACATAGGGGTCAGCGGCTAGCACACGTGAATTACAGTAGGCACTTTCCGTGGCACTCATGGCGACACCATATTCGTTGATGCCATCTTCTTCAAAGAGGCCATAGGTTGGTGTCCACTCAGGGGTTGCCGTATACTTGGCGCGAATTGTTGGCAACGTCATGGTAAAGGGATGCTCGACATCTTGTGAAGTGAAAGTTTGTGGCTGGTCAAATTCTTTGTGAGCATGGACCACAAACTTTTTGGCCCATGCCGACCGCGAATCTTCATTGCGGCCAATCATGGTCGAACCATCGGCCGTAGCATTCTTACCGATTAAAATACTAGTACAAGCTGAGTAAGGGTTAAACTGATGCGTCAGCATAAAGTTCCTTCTTTCTGTTAACTAACATGGTAACTTTTATAAGATAATTTTATCATTTAACCGGTAAAAAAGGGATTTTTCGCTTATAATAAGTGCAATTAATCATAATAGAAAGTAGGTTGGACAGATGGGACACATTTCTAATCCGCGGTGGGCCTTTTTATGGCAGTTGGTCGTGATGGTCGCCTCAGCGGTCGTTTCAGCGTTTGCATTGAATGAATTTTTAATCCCCGCCAATACATTTAGTGGTGGGGTTAACGGGATTGCCCAGATTCTTTATTCGGCGGGTAAACCATTGGGACTGCAGATTAACACAGGTTATTACATATTACTATTCAACATCCCGATTGCTTTACTGGGGTGGTTTAAGCTCGGGCATAAATTCACCATCATGAGCTTTGTCACCGCTTTTCTAACCTCTGCGGCGGCAGTGCTGCTGCCAGTCGTAAATATTGCTCATAATCCGTTATTAGGGGCGTTATTTGGCGGTATCTTAACTGGGATTGGTATTGGGATTACAATGCGTTACGGCTTTTCGACAGGTGGGTTTGATATCATTATCTTAGTCTTAGAACGGGCCACGGGTCGGACAGTTGGTAGCTTGATGTTTATTATTAATTTCATCATTATCTTGATGTCTGGCGTTGTCTTCAGTTGGGAAAACGCCTTATTCACGATTATTTCGATTTATGCAGCCACCCGGTTGGTTGATTTGATTCATACGCGTCACCAGAAACTGACGGCGTTGATTGTGACGCATGATGCGAAACCGGTGGCTACGGCGATTCAAGCGGCTATTTTACGTGGGGTGACAGTCATTCCCTCACAAGGAGCCTATTCCGGGCAACCCAATGCGACGTTAATGGTCGTGTTAAATCGGTATGAACTCTATGATTTACAGGCAGCGGTTAATACGGCTGATCCACATGCCTTTATTAACATTTTGAACACCGTTGATACGACTGGAAAATTCATGAACGAACGCCAGCAAGCCGAGCAGCGCCAGCAGTTAAAAAACTGATTCGTTGATTTGGTTGCTGAAATGTAAAGATTAAGGTATGATTAGATTCTAGAAAGATAATAGAGGAGTGTGACAACGATGCCAATCGTACACATTGATTTAATTGCTGGTCGGTCACAAGACCAACTTAAAGGCTTGGTCAAAGATGTAACGGCCGCTGTTAGCAAGAATACTGGTGCGCCCGCTGAACATATCCACGTGATTTTAAGTGAAATGCAACCAAACCGTTACAGTGTTGGTGGCGTTTTAAAGAGTGACGAAGCTGCTAAATAAGCAGTCTGTCTCCACCGGCCAGTTTAACGGCCGGTTTTTTTGAAAATTGGCATGTTGTTGAAAAAAGTGAGGTTAGATCGTGAACGAACAAATTACAAACGCCGATTTAAATGTGGCCCATCATTTAACTGTCGGCGGTGTTGATACGCTTGATTTGGTACAAAAGTATCAAACGCCGTTATATGTCTATGATACCGGTGCGATTCGGCAAGAAATTCGAGCATTTAAGCAAGTCTTTGAAGCTAATGACGTGGCTTATCAGATTAGTTATGCCAGCAAAGCTTTCGCAGCGGTTGCCATGTATCAAGTGGCGGCCCAAGCCGGGATTCATTGTGATGTCGTTTCTGGTGGTGAGATGTATACGGCCAAGCAAGCTGGTTTTCCAATGGCTAACTTATCCTTTCATGGGAATAATAAGTCATTAGCCGAATTAACCGAAGCATTGGATTACGGCGTTGGCTGTATTATTGTGGATAATTTCTATGAATTAGCCCAATTAACTCAATTGACGACGCAACGAGAACAACTGACCAAGATCATGTTGCGCGTGGCGCCGGGAATTTCAGCGCATACGCATGAATATATCTCGACCGGGCAAGAAGATTCCAAGTTTGGTTTTGACCTGAATAGTGGTCAGGCTGATGAAGCGGTCAAGCAGGCTCAAGCTGCGCCATATTTAGAGCTGATTGGGATTCATTGTCATATTGGGTCGCAAATCTTTGAATTAAATGGGTTTAAGATGATCGTTGATAAGTTGGTGACGTTGTTTGCTCGTTGGCAGACGGAATTAGACTTTTATCCGCGCATTATTAATGTTGGTGGTGGCTTTGGTGTGAAGTATACATCCGAAGATCAGCCGTTATTGCCGACTGAATTTGTCGATGCAATTATCAAAGAGACCATTGCACAGACCAAGGCCAAGCATGTGCCAATGCTTGAAATCTGGATTGAACCGGGGCGCTCACTTGTCGCAACGGCTGGCATGACGCTGTACACGCTCGGTGCCAGCAAGGAGATTCCGGGTATTCGGAAGTATTTAGCGGTTGATGGTGGGATGGGTGATAATATTCGGCCAGCGCTCTATGAAGCTAAGTATGAAGCGGTCTTGGCCAAAGATCCTACATTACCAAGTGAACAAGTCGCCTCGATTGCCGGTAAGTATTGTGAATCCGGTGATATGCTGATTTGGGATCAAAAGCTACCCGCTACAAAGCCGGGCGATGTCTTAGCCGTGCTAGATACGGGGGCCTATGGGTATTCGATGGCCAGCAACTATAATCGTAATCCGCGGCCAGCCGTGGTCTTTTGTGAAAATGGCCATAGTCAGTTAGTTGTGCAACGCGAAACCTATGCGGATTTAACCCGCTTGGATATTCCGTTAGCCACGCCTGAAGATGTTAAATAGTGATGGAAACGATTTGCCAGATAATGTGGTGAATCGTTTTTTTCTAGTAAAAAACGCTCAGTCAATGGGTGTAAAACCAATTAACTGAGCGTTACGCTTAATTAGATTTTTTGTTCAATATCATGGACGGTGACTTTCAAGACTTCCCGAATCCAAGGAAACTTGGCTTGCATCGTGTCAAAGGCTGCCCCACTGGCGATAAATTCGCCAGTTCCGTGAACGTGGAAGCCGGCGCCAGGGCCAACGGTGCCTTCGACGGCTTTACTGCCCATGGTCAAGGTGACGGTATTATCGGTCTTAAAATCGGCTTCGATACTGTGCATCCCGGCGGCCGGGATTAATAGGTAGTTGTCATCGGCGTGAACGTCAACGTATGACATCCAAGTATTGACCACGCTGGCTGGGTGGGCGTTAATCGTCACGATGGTTACTGGGCCTTCGTGCTGCATCACATCTAAAAATTTTGCATCCATGATAAATCACCTGAGTTTCATTATTTTGGTGCTGATAACGGTCGGCACTAACCAGATTGATAAATTATAGTTATATTTTTTGAGCTATTATTTAACTATCAACAATTACTTAGTTTACACTTTTTGGGGTTAAAAAGACAATCAATGGTCTTGTTAGTCTAAAATGAAGGCATCACATGATATAATATTATTAATTACAAAAATTAAATTTAATTGAGAAGGTTTAAAAAATGGTTGATCAAAAGGCACCAATTGGGGTTTTCGATTCCGGTGTAGGTGGCATTAGTACGTTACGCACATTAGCACGGGTCTTGCCGAACGAGAACTTTATTTTTTATGGCGATTCTGCCAATGCACCCTATGGGGAGAAGTCGGCGACAACAGTGTGTCGTTTGTCCAGCCATGTCATTGAACAACTACAGGCTAGGGCCGTCAAAGCAGTGGTCATTGCCTGCAATACGGCGACCAGTGCCGCTAAACCACAATTAATGGCTCAATTCCCAGAATTACCGATTGTGGGGATTGAACCGGCTTTAAAAGAGGCGGTTGATGCTGGTGAGCAGCATATTTTAGTCATGGGGACGCCCTTAACCTTGAGCTTGCCTAAATATCAAGCTCAGTTAGCCAAGTTTGGCGCGCGGACTAATATTTACTCCTTGCCTTGTCCTGGTCTAGCTGATCGCATTGAGTTAGGATCAGCTGGGTTACCACAGATTAAAAGCTTGTTGGCGGACTTAATGGCCCCGATGCTGGAGCATCCGATTGATGCGGTCGTGCTTGGCTGCACCCACTATCCATTTATTCAGGAATTGATTACTAGCAAGATTCCACGCCCAGTGCGTGTTTATACGGGGTATGAAGGTATTGCGCGGCAAGTGACGGTGCAATTAGCGCAGCGTCAACTTTTGCGACCTGCTGGCGAGACGTCTCGGACAATTGAATTTATGAGTAGTCGGAACACGCCGGCAGAACTGGCGTTGTATCAGGACTTGTTTGATCATGGGATTGAATGAAATCGACATGAGTTAAAGGGAACGGCTCAAGCAGTGTTAGGTGTAAACTGCTTGAGCCGTTTTATTAATCAGTAATATCGTGCAACATTTTAGCGAGAAAATCTTGCTGGTAATTGTAAATTCTGAGTATTTTAATTTTAAAGTTAATTTCGTCAATACGATAGAAAAAAATGGACCCCAAATTGTCAAATCAAGTGCAACACTCAGTAAAGTAGTCCAGCCATGGAGTTATGCTTTAGCGCAGTTTCAGTTG
>NZ_BJDL01000018.1 GCF_005405125.1 Lactiplantibacillus songbeiensis | reverse complement strand
ACTGAACGACTTATCACCAGTAGTGTTCGAACAACAAACTGTTAAATTATAAGTTCCAACTTTTGGGGTACGCCTCAGCTTTGGCTTCAAAATGGCCCATGGCGTTCCAGCATTTTAGGAACCAACCGGCAGGCGGCAATTTCAACTAGTACCAAGCGTAGTGTCTATTTAGTCGTAAATCACTAAATTTCACTAAAGGGCCCAGCATTAACAGACAACGACTATTAATTGGATTATAATAATTGAGAATCTGTATGCAGGTAAAGGGAGAATTTGGTTGATGAAGATGTTTAAGGAGATTATGAGCTGGGTGATACCAATCATCGTGGGGCTACTGATTGCGTTACTTATTCGGCGGTTTGTATTTACAATGGTCCGGGTCGATGGCCCGTCAATGGAAGCTAATCTGGAAAACAATGAGCGGGTCGCCGTTGTGAAGACCGTGGCGATCAAGCATTTGAGCGTGATTGTCTTCAATGCGTATCGGGTTGATCCGGATGCGACTTCGAAAAACGTGAAGTATGTGAAGCGCGTGATTGGCATGCCTGGGGATACAGTCAGTTCGCGGGATGGTCAGCTCTATGTCAATGGTAAGCAGGTCAATCAAAGGTTTATTAGCCAATTTGAGCGTACGCAAGGGACCGGTGACTGGAACCTACAAGGCTTGTCCAATAAGAATGAATGGTCGATTCAGACGACGAAGGTTCCTAAGCATAGTTATTTTGTCTTAGGGGATCATCGTTCGGTCTCGAATGACAGTCGGTATTGGGGCTTTGTGCCAGCTAAAAAGGTTTTAGGTGTCGTGAAGGTCCCATTCTGGGATACAAGCGCGACTAAGCGGCATAATGTAAATGCAATTGGATATTAAAAACGTAATCGTTGCGCAACTAACCGTTTTGGTTAGTTTGCGGAACGATTTTTGTTTAGATAAATAAACAAATCTGTGGTCACTAATTGAAATCGCTTTAAAACAAGGCTAAACTGAAGGCAAGTTAATTAACAAACATGCGCTGCTGGGAAGTATCGGTAGTGCCGAAAAACTTAAAATGGGGGTCATTAGAATGGCAATAGCATTAACACAATCAGCTTTGGCTGCCATGCGTGCAAAACAAGCTACTGATCCGGTGGGGCCAGTATTGACGCGGACAATTACCAAGAATGGTTTAAAAGCCGCCAGTTATGATCAGACGGCGGCGAGCCGATTAGACCGGACATTTTCAGTGGAAGTGCCGACTGGTAAGGTCAGCAATCAGAAGCATAGCGGTCGTTGCTGGGAGTTCTCATTATTGAACACGTTACGGCATAAATTTGCCGCTAAAAATCATGTTAAGGATTTTGAATTATCAGAAAGCTATTTATTTTTCTGGGATAAAATTGAACGAGCAAACAGTTTTTACCGCAATGTGGAACAAACGGCGCGGCAACCGATCAATGATCGACTCGTTCAGTTCTTGTTCGACAATCCGGGTGAAGATGGTGGTCAATGGGCGATGGCAGCAGGACTTGTACAAAAATACGGCGTTGTTCCCGCTAGTGCCATGCCTGAGACGTATAACAGTAACAACACCAGTGATTTTCAAGCCGTTTTGTCGCGGAAATTACGCAAAGATGGCTTAAAGTTACGGCAATTAGTCATGGATGGTGCGAGTGAAGCTGAGTTACAGTCTTTAGAAAAGTCGATGTTACAAGAAGTTTATCGGCTAGCGGTTTATGCTTTCGGCGAACCACCGACCAAGTTTGATTTGGAATACCGAGATGACGATAAAACCTATCACCGAGTCGCAGATCTCACACCACAAGCGTTCTTTAAGGATTATTTTGCAACAGATCTGGATGATTATGTGGTCGTCACGAACTCGCCGGATAAGCCACTGAATCAGTTGTATAGTTTACTAGACGAAGACAATATTATCGGTGGTAAAAAAATTACCTTCTTGAACGTTGATATGGGTGTACTGACCGATGTGGCGGTCCAACAATTACAAGCCGGCGAAACTATTTGGTTCGGGAATGATGTTTTGCGGCAACTAGATCGTAAAGCAGGTTATTTAGATGCGCATTTATATGAAACGGCTAAGTTGATTGGTGTTAACGATCATTTAACGAAGGCGCAACGGCTACAGACGGGTGAAGGCGAAGTCAGCCATGCCATGACTTTGACGGGCGTTGACTTGGTGGATGATACGCCAACTAAATGGAAAGTTGAAAATAGTTGGGGAACCGCTAATGGCGATCAAGGTTACTTTGTGATGAGTCAGGATTGGTTTAATGACTATGTCTATGAAGTGGTCGTACACAAGCGGTTCTTAGCCCCTGAATTTCAAGCATTATTGACGGAACCAGCTAAACGGTTGCCAGCTTGGGATCCGTTGCACTAAGCTATTAGGAGGAATACGTCCATGAGTGTTTTTGCAGATCGGTTAAAAACGGCAATGCAACAAGCCAATGTGACTTCCGCCCAATTATCAAAGCAAACGGGTATTGGTCGCTCCTCAATCAGTCAATGGTTGAGCAGCAAATATGTGGCGAAGCATGATAAGGTTACGACCTTGGCGCAAGCATTGGCGGTTAATCCAGATTGGTTGTTAGGCACTGAACCCGTTGTTGAATCAACAACGGACAGTCCGGTCACGCCGGTTATTGATGATGAGTTAACAACGTTGTGGCAACAATTAGACGCGGTGGGTCAACAGAAATTACTGAAAAAGGCCCGTAAGTTAGTGGCAAAGCAGGCCCAGCCAACAGTTAAACCTAAGAAAAAAGGCAAAAAGAAAAAAGCAAAGAAAAAGTAAGCTTTAAAAAAGAACAAGTTGACTGTTTAGTCAGCTTGCTCTTTTGCTTTGCATTATTTAGTAGGCCATTGTTCCCAATCACGAGCCCAGATTAAGCCCATCACGCCTTCGCCAACATGCACACCGACCACTGGGCCAATTTCGCCTTCAACGATCTTAATACCTGGAAAGCTAGCTTCTAGGTCAGCGGTCCATTCAGCTTGCATCTTGGGATTATTCCCATTTTCGATAGTGACCCGTAGCGGATAATCGGCGGCATCAATGGCCGCCGCTAGCTTGGCCTTGATAGCTTGATACGCTCGCCGCATCGTTCTCTCTTTTTGAATCGCCACGATTTTCCCATCTTCAAAGGTCAGGACGGGTTTGATACGTAAGAGGTTCCCGACTAAACCGGAAGCGTTTGATAAACGGCCGGTACGCACGAGGTGACTGAGATTGTCAACGACAAAGTAAACCTCAGTCGTGTCGCGCAATACTTCTAATTGTGTGATGACTTGCTCAGGTGTTTGCCCCGCAGCGATTAACTTAGCGGCTAATAAGGCCATATACGCTTCACCGCCCGCAGTAATCAAGGAATCAAACGGGTAGACTTTGATATTCGTAATATTGGGTAAGTAGCTCTCCAGATTCGTGATGAAGCTGGTGATTCCAGAAGATAGGTGGATACTGATAACGGCATCGTAACCTTCAGCGGCTAATTGGTCGTACATTTGTTGCATTTGTCCCAACGTGATTTGTGTCGTTGTTGGCAATTCGGGCGCAGTGCGCATCCGTTCGTAGAATTCTTTGGACGTCATTTCAACATTTTCTAAATATGTTTGTTGGCCAAAGATGACCGTGATCGGTACAACGTGAATGTCGTACTTTTTGATAGCTTCTGCTGATAGATAACTTGCACTATCGGTTACAATTGCTGTTCGCATGGTTCCCCTACTTTCATCATGACAGATTATTACCGTATTATACCGCTACTGCGGGTTTGAAGCTAGTTAAGGGGCGTGTCAGAGGTGCTAAATAAATGACAGCTATGAGGCCTTGATTAAAGTCCAAAAATAATCAGTATAGCCTGCTGAGGCGATTATAGAATGAGGTATCACAAAAGTCTGTTTTAAGGAAAATTAATTAGTATACTTGAAGGATAGGCTAATCGTTAAAAGATTGTTTTTTATCCAGCAAACTCGCATAATAAGAAGCAATGACGGACGCAATGGGGGTGCTGAATAATGGCAATGATTCAAATTAAACCGGCAACGGCAGCAGATTATGCAGCCTTAGCACAGATCTATCTAATTGATCGGCAACAGGATTTTCCTTGGGTGACGCAGCCAAAGTTAGCTGATTTTGAGCAAGATAGTCGCGGGGAATTGATTCTGGTGGCCTGGATTGATGGTCAGCAGGCCGGTTTTAGTTCATTTTATCGGTTAGCTAACTTTATTCATCTACTATTTGTCGCCCCTGACTTTCGACAACAAGGGGTCGGCGCGGCCTTGCTAACGGAATTACGGCAGTATGCCACGGCCCCGTTAACGTTGAAATGTGTGATGGAAAATGAGTCGGCGTTGCGGTTTTATCGTCGGGTTGGCTTTCAGATTGTTAAGGCGGACCGCGATGCGTTACCGCCAAATTATACGTTGCGGGATACGCATACTGAGCAGTATATTCGTATAAAACAAGATAGTTCAGAAAACTGAATTTAACTATCAAAAAAAGTGAACTGGGGTTTCCAGCTCACTTTTTTATGATTGAGATTATTTAACGCGGACAAAAACAGCTTGGGTGACGTCTTTATCAACGTCGCGGGCCACATGGTAGCCTGTTAATTGTAGCTTGCCATTAGTGCCGTTAACGGTCTTTTTCAAGGTTAACGTCTGAGCAAAATCAATACCAGAGAGCTTCCCTTTGAGTTTGACGACCGTTTGTTGTTTTTTATTCTGGCTGACCGTGTAATTGACGGTACCAGAGACGTTCAAATTATTAGCCTTTTTAGCAGCGGCTTTACTACTATAAAACTTTGGAATGTTATAAATGACGACTTTACCGTTCTTTTTGAAGTCATAAGCTTCCATGCCGTTCCCACTGTTCGGCTTCTTGATACTACCAGCAATATACCATAAACGGTTGGTTACCCGGACCGTCTTCTTAACGTAAGCGGGCTTTAAAGCTGCTTGCGTTGTTGGTTGACTACTACTGGACTTAGTCGTCTTGCTGCCATGCTGATTAGTTGCTAACCAGCCCCCGATCACGATTACGGCCACAACAACAATGGTCCCAATAATCGCCCATAAACGATTCTTTTTCATTTCTATTCACCTCATATTTTCCAGCCTATTATATCATAGTCGTCTGAGAAGGCTGGGGCGTCGGGAAAAGCTTAACTGGGATTTTAAAACAATCTCATCTTTTTTTAATAATTTAGCTTGACAAGTCGAAAAACCGGCGCTAAACTCTAATCATTAATTAAATTTAGATTAAAGACTTCGAGAAGGAACGGTATTAAGATCACCTAGTTAGCGAGCTGCAGATTGGTGCAAGGCAGTCATGGCGACTTAATATAAGATCACCTTTGAGTTGAACCCCGAAAGCAATGGAGGCGGTTCTGGATGGTGCCCATTAGTGTACCGGCGTATCGCCGTTTGGCTGTACGCGCTAAGGTGTTGGCTGTGAGGTCAACGCGAACAAAGGTGGTAACCCGTTTTATCAACGTCCTTTAACGAACTCAATGGAGCTCGTGAAGGACGTTTTTTTGTTGTCAATTAAAGGTGGTGAGGACAGTGGAATCGGACATTCGGGTGGCTAGTTACCCAAGGGGCGTAAGTCGGATAGCTAGCCGATTGGTCAACCAAACTTTGCGGATTCAAGTCCTCCAAAGATGGTTAATAGTAGGTCAATACTAAGTTAATCGGGACACATAACGCGTCGCATTTAGACGCTCACATCGTAACAACACATAGTACTTTAAGGCCGCGGCATGCGGACACATAATGAAAAACATAGAAAAGAACATAGAAAAAAACATATTTTAGCATACACATAGCATAGTAACTAAGTACCAACACATAGAAATGGAGATCACGCTTATGACAACAACGACTACTGAAACAGAAACACAATTTGCCCAACAATTATTTGATGCTTACCAGACACAACATGCGTTAACCATGGCCGACTTTACTGACACCGTTGCAGATGAGGATGCAGCTTATCGCGTCCAAGCGCAACTGACCACTCTCAAGAATCAACCGGTTGGCGGTTATAAAGTGTCGTTAACTAGCGAAGAGACCCAAAAAATGTTTGATGCGCATGCACCGTTGTACGGAGCACAATTCAGCAATCATTTCTTAGCGGCGCCCACGACGGTGCGGTTAGGCCAGTTAATGACGCCACTAGTAGAAGTTGAATTGGTCTTTAAAGCCAAGGAAAAGCTTTCACCGGATGATTCTTTAGATGAGTTACGGCATAAGACGACGGTTGCACCGGGACTGGAACTACCAGATTCACGTTTTGCTGACTGGTTCCCAGATTTACCGAAGAACTTAGTGGTGGCCGATGCCGCGGTTGGCGGGTTAGTGGTCTATGGTGAAGAACGCGATACTGATCAGCAGTTTGCTTCCGTTGATGCGGTGGCGACTGTCAAATGCAGTCTTACGCATGATAATGAACATTTAAAAGATGGGGTGGCCAGTGAAGTTTTAGGCAATCCGTTAAAATCATTGCACTGGTTAGTGGGCAAACTGGCGGCGCAAGGCAAATCGTTAACAGCTGGTCAACGGGTTTCTTCCGGGACCTTTGTCTTACCACCATTCTTAACGGCTGGTCATTGGCAAGCTGATTTTGATCAAAACCTTGGCAGTGTCCAACTCGATGTGACTAACGATTAAGCTTCTATAGTAGATAAACGATTTCTAACACGATTAAAAAATAAAAAGCGATCGTTATTGATGAATTTTCATCAGTGACGGTCGCTTTGATGTTTCACGTGAAACAATTATTTTTTGATTCGGTGGTAATCGGCATCGAAGTAGTTGCCGTTACGAATATCATCTGGTAAACCGGCGTAAGGCGCTTCACTAATGACCTCATCGTTGTCTTGGCCAGCGTTACCCATGTAAGTGATCGTCGCAAATTCAGGGACGACCAGTTTAGGATAAGTGGCATACTTTTCACGGGCCGCTTCCATGACATCAATATGTTCATTTTGGAAGGTAACGGTGATTTCAGGATGTTCTTGAACCCATTTTGGGAAGAAGATGGTCCCATTGACTTTGCCTTCATTAGGTAAGAAGTCTAAAGCAACGTCGGTTCCGGTTGGTTCTGTCCAGGCGACTTTATAAATACCAGCGGTTAACATCACGATGTTAGCTTCTTGATCTTTGACCCAACGACCGGCCACCATGCCGCCGTGAATCCGGTAATCAACGGTATGGTCATTCTTGGCATACCATTCGTATTCCCAGCCATTATCGTAAGTATAAATAAAGTGGGTGCCTAAAAAGTCGTCTAAAGTTTTAAATGTTTTGCTCATTTTTGTCAAAGCCTTCTTTGTTTAAATTAGGTTAATTAAAACGTGTAATTAATGACATGTTTTAAACAACAAGGTTAGTGTATACTGAAGTTAACATTTCGTCAAGGGGGTTGCTCGTATGGCACAGAAAAACAAACTGCAATTTATTATTTTAGGTTTGCTCAATCAACAACCATTAACCGGGTATGATCTGACTAAAGCGTTCGATAATGAGATCGGTGAATTTTGGCAAGCTCAGCATAGCCAAATTTACCCACAACTAAAGCGGTTGGAAGACCAAGGTTATATCACGCATGAAGTGACAATTAGCGGGGCTAAGCTGGAAAAAAAGCTGTATCATATTACGGCTACCGGGGCACAGCTCTTGCATACTTGGATTAGCGATGGCACCCCGGATTTGACGGCGACCAAGGACGAGTTTATTTTGAAGCTGTATTTTATTCGGACTAGTCGTGACCCCCGCTTGGTACCGATGCTATATGAACAGCGACGGCTGCACACAGATAAGTTGGCACACTTGCAAGCACGGTTAAAAATGGTCTTTCCAACCAAGGCTAGCCAGACTGAAAATTACGGTCATTATTTGATCTTACAGCATGCGATTGGTCGGGAAGCTTACTATGTGAACTGGCTGCAACAGACGTTACTTGCCATTCCAAAAGCACGTTAGGTCGACCTAAACAAACCGGCGAGCCGTAGTTGAAACTGTTATAATAACAGTGGCAGATACCAAGTCAACTCAATGCGGAGGTACGAAATATGGAGAGCAGTAAAATGAATGATCCATTGATTTATCGACGGGTCTTATTAACCGTGGATGAAGATGATAATACGTCATCAGAACGGGCATTTCGTTATGCAACGACCTTAGCGCACGATTATGATGTGACACTGGGAATCGTCTCAGTAATGGAAAGCGAAGATATCAATATTTTTGATTCGCTGACCCCTTCAAAGATCGACGCCAAACGAAAGCACGTGGAAAATGTCGTGCAAAGTTATGTCCAATTGGCTGAAAAGGCCGGCATCAAAAAGGTTGAACCGCTCGTTTATGAAGGCGGAGATGTAGACGACGTGATTTTGGAGCAAGTGATTCCTGATTTTAATCCCGATTTGTTAGTTACTGGGGCCGATACGGAATTTGCACACTCGAAGATTGCGGGCGCGATTGGGCCACGGTTAGCACGAAAAGCACCTATCTCAGTTATTGTGGTGCGGTAACTAAAAAAACTAAATATCAACCCCTCAGGAGTTGGATGTGGAAAGAGGGCGGACCGTTTTGAAACCGAAAACGGACGAAAAAAAGCAGACCAGTAAGTTCATTAAAGAAACTGGGACCCAACGAAAGAGCCTAGATGAAATCAATGGCACGATTGAAGTGCCGGAAAATAAAGGTTATTTCCGGACATTGCTAGCCTATACTGGACCAGGGGCCCTGATTGCGGTCGGGTACATGGATCCCGGGAACTGGATCACCTCGATTGGTGGGGGTGCGCAGTTCAAGTACACCTTGCTGAGTGTCGTTTTACTATCTAGTTTGATTGCGATGCTCTTGCAAGCGATGTCGGCCCGGCTCGGTATTGTGACCGGCCGTGATCTCGCGCAGTTGACGCGGGAGCGGACGTCCAAGTGGGCGGGTATTGGCCTGTGGATCATTACAGAATTAGCAATTATGGCGACTGATATTGCTGAAATTATTGGGTCTGGGATTGCGTTGGAATTATTGTTCGGGTTCCCACTGATTGTCGGGATTACGATTACGGCTTTTGATGTGTTGATCCTCCTCTTCTTAATGAAGTTGGGGTTCCACAAAATCGAAGCGATTGTGGCCACTTTAGTTGCGGTCATTTTGTTAGTCTTTGCCTATGAAGTCTTCTTATCGAAGCCCGATGCTTTAGGCGTTTTAAGTGGTTATGTACCGCGAGCTAAGATCTTAACGAATCAACCGATGTTGTACTTGGCGTTGGGGATCGTTGGGGCCACGGTGATGCCACATGATCTGTACTTGGGGTCATCAATTTCACAGACCCGGAAGTATGACATTCACGATGAAGCCTCTGTCAAAAAGACGATTCGCTTCACCATCGCGGATTCAAATATTCAACTAACATTGGCATTTGTGGTCAACAGCTTGCTCTTAATCTTAGGTGCGGCGCTGTTTTATGGCACGCACAGTAGTTTGGGCCGTTTCGCAGATTTATTCAATGCATTGAGCAACCCACAGATTGTGGGGGCGATTGCCAGTCCGATGCTGAGTATGTTGTTTGCGATTGCGCTGTTAGCTTCTGGTCAAAGTTCTACGATTACCGGGACGTTAGCCGGGCAGATCATCATGGAAGGCTTTATTCATTTGCGAATGCCATTATGGGCGCAACGGTTATTGACGCGGCTGATGTCGATTACGCCGGTCTTAATCTTTGCAGTTTACTACCATGGCAATGAAGCTAAGATTGAAAGTCTCCTGACGTTGTCACAAGTCTTCTTGTCGATTGCGTTGCCATTTGCGATGATTCCGCTGATTATCTTTACGAGTGATAAAAAGCTGATGGGATCATTTGCGAACCGGAAATGGGTCAAGTATACGGCTTGGGTCGTCGCGGTAGTGTTAATTATTTTGAATTTGCAATTAATTTGGACGACGTTAACTTAAGGTTATTGAAGAGTATCGGGATTAACCGATGCTCTTTTTTGACCCACTAGGTTTGGTGCTAGTTGGTTTAAATTGTCACTCTGGCCCGCCCGCCGTTAGTTAATCGGAACTAATAATTATCTATTGTCGACCACAAATTTAGGAACCAATTAGCAGGCGACAATTTCAACTAGTGCCAAGTGTAGACACACTAAAAAGCAGTTCACGGGAAGTTTTCCGATGAACTGCTTTTTAAAGTTGGATGATTGTTAATCAGGTCGTCGAACTAAGCCAAAAAGGCATTGGCGCGTTCAACGAAATCAGGGCCATTTTGGAAGATACTACCGTGGCCAGCGTCGGGATAAATCACGAGATCGCTATTAGCTAGTTGTTGGTGCAAGTCGTAAGTATTCGGCTTGGTTGGGACCATCCGATCATGGTCACCGTTGATGACTAAAACCGGCTGCCGAATGACAGAAAGGTCAGCCGGTTGGGCCCGGCCCCAGCGATTGATCGCTCTTAATTGACGCCGATAAGCGCCCCAAGAAATCGTGCGGTCACGCTGTTGTTGACGTCGTTTGAGACGCGTTATAAATTGTTTGGCACTGGCTTTGCCATTAACGGTTCGGGTAAAGAATAAGGTTGTTTTGATATCGGTAAAGGTGACGAGGGCGCGAACCAAATCCAAGTCGGAAATCTTGGTCACATTTTCGATCCCTTCGCCACCACGAGGGCCAGTTCCCGCTAAAATAACGCGCTGAACCGCTTTAGGTTGTTGAAGTAACATTTCTTGCGCGACCATGCCGCCCATTGAAAAGCCGAGGAGGTTAACCTTAGTCAGCTTAAGGGCTTCGATAAATTGCCACGCATCCTTGGCCATGCCTTGAATGCTGCTTGGAACTTTTCCAGTTGAACTGCCAACGCCTTGATAATCAAAGGTGATGACGCGCTGATGTTGGGCCAGACCGTCAATAACTTCTGGATCCCAATTATCCAAGTTAGCCGAGAGATGCGTCAAGGTAACTAGTGGGATGCCAACTGGGTCGCCTAAATCACGATATGCATAGGTGACGCCATTGTTGCCTGTTATTTTTTGGGTGGGTGCTTTCGTATAATCAAAGTTTCTCATAGTAGTTACCTTCCTAAAATTTGATGAGGACTTTCCCTTTAGGGTGTCCGTTTCCAACTAGCGCTAAAGCTTCATTTACTTGGTCAAGGGTAAACTCAGTCGGATCAATCGCTGGGATAATGTTTGCTTGTTCCACAATCTTGGTGATTTTGGCTAGCTGTTCACCATCACTGCGGACAAAAATAAAGTGATATTGGACGCCGGCTTTTTTGGCTTGACGATCAAGTGAGGCCCCCGCCATTGAAAAGAGTAGTGTCTTGAAAGCTGATAACTGGTGTTGTTGGGCAAAACGGCGATTAGGACCGATGCGTAATGAGAGTAAACGGCCACCGGGTTTCAAAACGGATAATTCATGAGCTAATTCGCGTTTGCCAATGGTATCAATCACAAAATCAACTGGCGCAAGGTGTTCCCAATAATTTTCTTTTTTATAGTTGAAATATTGTGAGACGCCCATAGCTGCAGCACTTTGTTCCCCGCGTGCATTTCCGCTGACCATCACGTTTAGCCCTAGGGACTTGGCAATCGGAATGGCAAGTTGCCCAAAGGAACCGGAACCGCCAGGAATCATGACAGATTGACCAGGGTGTGCCGCTAATTCTTCAGTGAATCCTTGATAGGCTGTCAGACCGGTCAAGGCAACGGCCGCACTATGGGCAAAGTCAAGATTCCTAGGTTTTAAGGCGACGGCGTTCTCGTCAATGGCAACATATTCGGCGAAAGCACCAATCTTTGTCAGTGGTAATCGTGAATAGATCTCATCTCCGACTTGGAAGTGCTGCACTTGTGACCCAACTGCGGTGACGATCCCAGCTAATTCGTTACCCATGGTTACAGGCATCGGATAATTTTGGATCAACTTCACACTGCCACTGCCAATCAAGTGTTCCAATGGATTGACCGCGGCCACTTTAACTTGAACGAGGACTTCATGGTCATATGGCACTGGTTTAGGAATGTCGCGGACGACGAGTTTGAAATTTTTGTCATATTTCATTAATTGCGCTGCTTGCATGTTTAATAAGCCCCTTTTTATCTGACTCAGGTAATATTTTGTCGTTTTTGTAACTGAAACTAGCATAACAAGAAAAGTTACAAAAATCAAATAAAGTAACTTTATTAATTGAATTATGTTAAACTAAGCTCAATTAAACGCTTAAGGAGAGGAAAAATGGCACGAAATACACGCGACAACATTATTGCCACGGCTGAGATGTTAATCACTCAAGCCGGTAATGGCGGAGTGACCCTTAACCAGATTGCGGCCCAACTTGGAATGACCCATGCGGCTATTTATAAGCACTTTCGCAACAAACAAGCCCTTTGGGAAGCAGTCGCTGCGACTTGGTTTAAGCGGGACATCATCGATAAGATTCAACGCACAACGGCTGGAACACCGGCCGAACAATTGCATGCTTGGTTGTGGGCGTTCGTTACGGCTAAAAAAGGAACCTACAATACGAATCCACAACTATTTATGCTCAATACCCAATACATTGATAACCAACCGTTAGCTTTGCGAGCGGTCTTAATGGATGCTTACCGGGTGATTGATACGATCATGAACTATCATGATGAAAATTATGCCCGCGCTGAACTCATTTTGTCGACATTTGCCACGTTTACGCTACCTAACTTTAAAGCAACTTGGAATGCCCCTGGTTACCAAGCTCGGTTTGAGCGGCTCTGGCGGTTGATTGAGAAAGGCTTGTAATTGGGCTTGATCATTATTGAGTCGTTGATATGAATAGAAGAGACAAGAAAGGACCTGGGATTATTTCCAGGTCCTTTAATGTTACTGGGTAACTTATCGGTAGTAATAGCGTCTTAAAATCGCGTAGAAATTTTCATGAGAACCAGCCACTAGTAGCAAAACGGTTGTTGCGTCGTTAATGACGTATGCAATGTGATAACTAGTGCCGTGATACTTAAATGTTTGAACGTAAATACCATGTAAATCACCAGACTTTTCTATTTCGGCAGTTGGGTTAATCGCGATAACTTGGTAAATAATATCGACAAAATATTGTTTTAATCTGGGATCCTTAAGCTTCTTTAAATAGTTTTTGACTAGTCTGGAAGGTTGAATATTATAAGCCAATTTCATGCTCAAAGTCTGACTTTGATAGGGGCGCTTCGTTGGCTAGTGTTTCCTTGGCAATCTTTTCAAAAGTTTGAGGAACACTTTGTTGTCGTTTCTTGAATTCGTGTACGAGGTTGTAAGTTGGTGTACCTTCTGCAATGAGGTCAGTTAAAATATCAGCGTCAAAGTTAAAAATTGGATTATCATCGGTGAAACGATAAAAAATACCTTCAGTGGTTAGCTCTGGTTCAACGGTAACGCCGGCTTGAATATTGAATTTGCTGGGAACAGTTAGGGTGATTGAGTTCCCTTGCTTACGGGTTTTTGTTCGGTTTTTCAATGCGCTCATCTCCTTAATGTACAAACTAGTAATTACATTTAAAGAATAGCACATTAATGATGTCATTACTAGTTTGTACTTTGGCCATTTTCGGGTCATAAGATGGCCCACTTATACGCTAAGCGGCCCGTCTTGTTAAGAAACAAACTTAACAGCCGAACTTTTCTGTTGACAACAAATGCCGACAAATCAACGTTTTAAAATAAAACTAAAAAAACTATCAAACTAATTTTTAGAAAACGCTTGCAAAATCACAAGCCAATCGTATAATAGAGCTTGTAAATTAATTCACAAGGAATTTTGAAACGGAGGAACGCACCATGCTCAAAGAAAACAAGACAAAGGCAACCACTGTAGAAACTGAAGTCGACCAACTAGTGCAACGTTCTAAGAAAGCCTTGGCGGTATTGAAAGACTATTCACAAGAACAAATTGATAATTTATGTGAACAAGTAGCCGTTGCAGCTCTAGATAATCATATGAAATTGGCTAAAATGGCCGTTGAAGAAACCAAGCGTGGGGTCGTGGAAGATAAAGCGATCAAGAACATCTACGCCAGTGAATATATTTGGAACAGTATCCGTCATGACAAAACCGTTGGGATCTTGGAAGACGACGATGAAACCCAAATGATGAAGATTGCTGAACCTGTCGGGATCGTAGCTGGGGTTACCCCAGTAACTAACCCAACGTCAACGGTTGTTTTCAAGAGCTTGATTTCATTAAAGGGTCGTAACACCATTGTCTTTGGCTTCCATCCACAAGCTCAAAAATCTTGTGCCGAAGCTGCTCGCATTCTCCAAACGGCGATTGCTGCGGCTGGTGGCCCAGCTGATGCGGTCCTCTATGTTGAACATCCAAGTTTGGAAGGTACCAATGCTTTAATGCATCATCCAGATGTTGCCACCATCTTAGCAACTGGCGGTCCTAGCATGGTTACCGCCGCTTACTCATCAGGTAAACCAGCCTTGGGTGTTGGTCCTGGTAACGGCCCAACCTACATTGAAAAGACAGCTAACCTCAAGCAAGCCGTTAATGACATTGTCTTATCAAAGACTTTCGATAATGGGATGGTTTGTGCGACTGAAAACAGTGCGATTGTGGACGCTGATATCTATAGTGATGTTAAAGCTGAATTCAAACGTTTAGGTTGCTACTTTGTTAAACCAAAGGACATTGCTGCATTAACGGAAGCTGTTATCGATCCTAACCGGCACACCGTTCGTGGCCCAGTCGCTGGTCAAAGTGCTTATAACATTGCGAAGATGGCTGGCTTAACCGATGTACCAAAGGACTGCCGGGTCTTAATCGCTGAAATTAACGGCGTTGGCTTGAAGTTCCCACTTTCAGGCGAAAAATTATCACCAGTCTTGACCCTTTACAAATCAAAGGATCATAAAGAAGCCTTCAAGATTTCTGACGAACTCCTTCATTATGGTGGCTTAGGCCATACTGCTGGGATTCATACCGAAGATGACGACTTAGTTAAAGAATTTGGCTTAGCAATGCCAGCTTGCCGGATCTTAGTTAACACCCCATCATCAGTTGGTGGTATCGGGAACATCTACAATAATATGCAACCTTCCTTGACCTTAGGGACTGGCTCATATGGTGGTAACTCAATTTCACATAACGTCTCAGATATGGACTTGATTAATATCAAAACAGTTGCGAAGCGTCGGAACAACATGCAATGGGTAAAAATGCCTCCCAAGGTCTACTTCGAACGTAACGCCGTTCGGTATCTAGAACATATGGCAGGAATCAAGCGCGTCTTCTTAGTATGTGACCCCGGGATGGTCAAATTCGGTTATGCTGACCGCGTTACCGCTGAATTAGAGAAGCGTGACGAACCAGTCGACATCGATATCTTCTCTGAAGTTGAACCAAACCCATCAACGGACACCGTTTACAAAGGGGTTGCCCGGATGAAGGCCTTTGAACCTGATACAATCATTGCTTTAGGTGGTGGGTCCGCAATGGATGCGGCCAAAGGGATGTGGCTCTTCTATGAACATCCAGAAGCTTCATTCTTAGGCGCTAAGCAGAAATTCTTGGATATCCGGAAGCGGACTTACAAGGTCCCAGTTGCTAGCAAGGTAACTTATATCGGGATTCCTACGACGTCTGGGACTGGTTCTGAAGTAACGCCATATGCGGTTATCACGGACTCCAAGACCCATGTTAAGTACCCGGTAACTGACTATGCGATGCAACCAGATATCGCCATCATTGACCCACAATTTGTTGAAACGGTTCCAGCACGGACAACGGCTTGGACTGGTTTGGATGTCATTACCCATGCCACTGAATCATATGTTTCAACGATGGCTTCGGACTACACTCGTGGCTGGTCAATTCAGGCCTTACAATTAGCCTTCAAGTACTTGAAAGCCTCATATGATGGTGACAAGTATGCACGTGAAAAGATGCATAATGCGTCAACCTTAGCTGGGATGGCTTTTGCCAACGCCTTCTTGGGGATTAACCACTCCATTGCCCACAAATTAGGTGGGGAATTCAATCTCCCTCACGGCTTAGCCATTGCAATCACTTACCCACAAGTTGTTCGTTACAACGCCGAAATTCCAACCAAGTTGGCAATGTGGCCGAAGTATAACTACAACACCGCTTTGGGCGACTATGCTAACATTGCACGGGCGTTAGGCTTACCAGGTAAGACTGATGAAGAATTGAAGGAAAGTTTGGTTAAAGCATATATTGATTTGGCACATTCAATGGATGTTACCTTATCATTAAAGGCAAACCGGGTTGAGAAAGCTCATTTCGATCAAAGCGTTGATCACTTAGCTGAATTAGCTTACGAAGATCAATGCACGACCGCTAATCCTCGTGAACCATTGATTAGCGAATTAAAGACCTTGCTCGAACGTGAATGGGACGGCGAAGGTGTTGAAAAATAAGGCTTCTATCCGATTCACCTTGTTGAATTAATTAAAATCGGACTAAAAGTGGACCGCACTTGGCGGCTTAGCTTCGGCTAGGCACGTCGGGTGCGGTTCTTTTTGGCTAGAGTGGGACAAAAGGTGACAGGTTGTGAGCATTAACCCAAAAGCCATGACTATTCTTGGGTATGGAATAGTCACGGCTTTTGGGTTAAGCGGAGCAAACTGCCTTTTGTCGCACGGTTTAGCTATTAAGATAGCGACAAAAAGATCGGGATTACTTACGCTTGATACGAGTTGGATATGATTGCCTGGAACGTGGTGGCTGCGGTTGTCAGTCAAAGTACGGTCTCACAAGCGGGGCTTTATCTAAGTCGCCAAATCACGACTAAGATAAATAACACCGCTGAGCCAATTCTGGGCCGCCCGGCGTTAATTATTGGCTACCATGTTAATACATTGTAAAAGGTAAATGTCAATTTTAGAGATTACCCAACGTAGTGGTTGCCTTTTGATTAAGTAAACTAGACTAAATGGTAAAGTTGACCGCAAATGAATAAACTCTTGGCGGTTGCGTTTAAAATCGGAAATACTAGGTTATTAATAATTGCCATCGCGATGGTTAGTAGCGTCGTGGTTATAATCACGACTAATTAAATTCAACCACAAAAAAAGTCCGTTGTGGGACAACGGGCTTAGGTTGTTTTAAAAGCAACAAGATATTATAAAACTTCTTAGGTCGCGTCACAATCAATAAGCGTACGTTGCAAGTATTGATTGAAGCCAAGGACTAGCGTGATTCCTGTCATGCTAGTCCTTTTGTGTCGTCACACAAACGACCCTATACATATAGTATACGTGAATGTAGCGTTTAGTCAATTAAAGTCATACGGTACTTGGCTAAGTTTAAAACTGGAAACGTTAGGTTAAAGATAACCAGTGTAGTACAATTAAATCGGCAACAATTTCTGTGTGCGATTGCTGGTGGCGCGTCCTAAATATAGGAGGTGTTGCCAGTGGATGAGTATTTGCTTGGCAATTTAGTTAGGAGACGGGTCTTCAGTTTGTTCTTCATCAAGCTGAACGTCGCAAAAGCGTTGAGAGAATTTCGAAAATTAGCACACGACGTTCAGTTAGTATTGATCGTTGCTATGGTTATTGCCATTGCAATTATCGGTACTGTCATCGTGCTAAGCGCGACTAATTAGAGATCCAGCCACAAAAAAAGTCCGTTGTTTGTACCAACGGGCTTAAGTGGTTTTTAGCTTCATTTAGCAAGAAACTTCTTAGGTCGCGTCACAACCAATACGAGCACGAAGCAAGCATTGATTGAAACCAAGGACTAGCGTGATTCCCGTCATGCTAGTCTTTTTGTGTCATTACACAAACGATCCTATACATATAGTATACGTGAATGCAGCGTTTAGTCAATTAAAGTCATACGGCACTTGGCTAAGTTTAAAACTGGAAACGTTAGGCTAAAGATAACCAGTGTAGTACAATTAAATCGGCAACAATTTCTGTGTGCGATTGCTGGTGGCGCGTCCTAAATATGGGAGGTGTTGCCAGTGGATGAGTATTTGCTTGGCAATTTAGTTAGGAGACGGGTCTTCAGTTTGTTCTTCATCAAGCTGAACGTTGCAAAAGCGTTGAGAGAATTTCGAAAATTAGCACATGACGTTCAGTTAGTATTGATTGTTGCCGTGGTCATTGCCATTGCAATTATCGGTACTGTCATCGTGCTCAGCGCAACTAATTAGAGATTCAGCCACAAAAAAAGTCCGTTGTATGCAGCAACGGGCTTAAGTGGCTTTAAAATGTAATAATTATCAGAAGCTTCTTAGGTCGCGTCACAACCAATACGAGCACGAAGCAAGCATTGATTGAAACCAAAGGCTAGCATGAGTCCAATCATGCTGGTCTTTTTGTGTCGTGACACAAACGATCTTACAGTTTTATTATACTTGATTACGTTTTCCAGTCAACTAAAGCAAAGCAGTATTGACGGTTGAGAAATGGCTTTTGGAGTTTAATGGGATCGCGTGATAAAATAGTGTCCATTAATCAGTGGACACTTAAAAGAAAGCGCTAACAATATTAACTGATATATTTGAAAGCAAGGAGGTCAGCCAGCATGCGCACAACGACTTATCAAATGATTTTAACTTATTTAGCGAGTCAGTCACAGTACGTTAAAGCTCAGACCGTCGCGGATTATTTTGGGGTTTCTGCCAAGACGATTTATCGGGCTATTCATTATCTTAATACGTTAATGGCTCAACCGGTAGTTATAACGGTCAAAGGGAAAGGGGTCAAGCTGACGCCTAATCTGGATCAGGCGGCTTTAACCACGCAATTGCAAGCAACGGGTTATCCAGCGGCTCAGCGGCGACGATTATTAGCTTTGGAGTTACTCTATCGATCCCCTAATCATCAACGCTTAGCTGACTGTGCGGCTCATTTTTTCGTCAGTGAATCGGTTATTAGTATGGATTTGGTGAAGCTGGCGCAGCAATTACAATCATTTCAATTGAAGGTCAGTCGTAGTGCACATCATGTGACCATTCTGGGTAACGAAACGGCGGTACGTAAGGCAATCTTGGCACAAACTGATCAAATGCGGGCAATGCAATTAATGGATGCCAGTAGTTCTAACCGGGTTATGGAACCAGCTAATCAGATTGACGTCTTGTTCATTACGAACGAGATTGAAAAGATTGAACGGCTGCTCCAAATTAAACTACCGCATCCTTACGATATCAATTTGTTTACGCATTTGCATATTTTGGTCCAACGTACGCGTACGACCGGGACCGCCCGGCTTTCACAAGTGCAGCTGACTGCCAATGAGCAACAGTTGATTACTGCCAATAACACTGTTTATCAAGTGTCAAAAGTGATCAAGCAGGATATTGAACAGTTTTTAAACGTTAGCTTGTCGGCAGTAGAAGCGTTCTATGTGTTTGAGTATTTAATTTCGTCGCATTACTATGAGCGGCTACCCAAAGGGCAAACACAATTACCACTAACGGCGCAAGTGGTCGCGCGCTACCTCCAATTAGTCCCGTTATTTTTAGCGCATCCGCTTGATTTTAGTCCGATTCGCCCGGCGTTGACCGCGCATATCGGGCCAATGCTGAATCGACTGCAACAACAAATTGTGATGAAGAACAACTTGTTAACGGCTGTTCAAATGGAATATCCACAACTGTTTGCGGCCGTGCAAAAAGCATCGCTTAAAATCTCAGCGGAGTACCAGTTAGCACCGGTGCCGTTAGATGAAGTTGCGGCGACAACGGTGTACTTTGCCACTGAACTGGAACGGCATCCATATCAGCTGAAAACGCTAATTATCGGGGATACTCGGATTGGGACGGCTGAGTTATTGCGCAGTAAGGTCACGCGTTTATATCCGGAATTGCAAGTTGTGGGCGTGCAATCCAAGCGAGACTTTGAACAACATCCCGTCCCAGCTGTCGCGTTATTACTGGCGACGACATTGGTTGACAGCGACTTGCCAACGGTCATGATTAGTCCCATCTTGGGTGCTAGTGATCGTGCACAAGTCCGGCAAAAGATTCGTGAACTGCGGGTGGCTCGTTAATGAAGGGGTCACCAGCAACTTAAATGAAGTAAAGGTGGCTCAACAACATGCGATTTGATGAAATTGATCAGTTAGCCGTGAATACGGTGCGAATGTTAGGTATTGATAGTATTGAGGCGGCTAAGTCGGGGCATCCGGGGATTGTCTTGGGGGCTGCACCGATGAGTTATGTCTTGTGGAACTATTACTTAAAAGTTGATCCAAACCAACCGAATTGGGCTGACCGTGACCGCTTCGTCTTATCGGCTGGTCATGGTTCGGCAATGCTTTATAGTCTGTTACATCTTAGTCATTATGCGGTCAGTTTAGATGATTTGAAACATTTTCGGAAGTTAGGGTCGAAGACACCAGGTCATCCGGAGTATGGGGTGACGCCCGGAGTGGAGGCAACGACCGGACCATTGGGCCAAGGCTTCGGGATGGCAGTTGGGATGGCGATGACCGAAAAGCATCTGGCCGCACAATATAATCGGCCAGGATTACCGATTGTTGATCACTATACCTATGTGGTAGCGGGTGATGGTGACTTGATGGAAGGGGTATCGCATGAGGCCGCTAGTCTGGCTGGTCATTTGAATTTGAATAAGTTGGTTGTTTTGTACGATTCCAATGATGTCGTATTAGATGGTCCACTCAGTAATAGTTTTAGTGAAGATGTGGCAGCCCGCTTCAAGGCTTATCATTGGAACGTCTTGCAAGTTGCTGATGGGACCGACTTGGCTGAGGTTAGCGATGCCTTACAAGCTGCTAGATCGAATCAACATGGGCCAACCTTAATTGAAGTTAAGAGTACGTTGGGCTACGGATCGCCACAAGCCGGGACGTACAAAGTTCATGGGTCGCCATTGGGTCAGCAAACGACTGCCACTAAATCAGCATTAGGCTGGGAACAACCGGCTTTTACGGTCCCAAGTGTGGTCGCGGATCGATTTGCTAACGAAATTGTGGCTCGCGGCGAAACGGCCCAAGCAACTTGGCAAGCCCTATTCGATCGTTATCAGCACCAATATCCGGTCTTAGCACAACAGTTCCAAACAGGACTAATGGGTCAGCTGCCAGCTAATTGGCAAACGCCTTTGCAAGCCGTACCGGCTAAAGGGGATGAGGCTACTAGAGCTAGTAGCTCTCGGGTCTTACAAGCTGCTGCGCAAACAGTACCAAACTTATGGGGTGGTTCGGCCGACTTATCATCATCTAATAAGACATTCATCCAAGGTGAACAATGGTTTAGTAATAATCAGCCGTTGGGACGTAACATTGCGTTTGGCATTCGGGAGTTCGCGGAAGGTACGGTGATGAATGGTATCGCGCTACATGGGGGTACTCGAATCTTTGGCAGTACGTTCTTAGTCTTTGCGGACTATATGAAGCCAGCAATTCGCTTAGCGGCGTTGCAAAAGCTGCCTGTGATTTATATCTTTACGCACGATAGCATTGCGGTTGGTGAAGATGGGCCAACGCACGAACCAATTGAGCAAGTTGAAAATCTGCGTAGTATTCCAGGTTTGACGGTCATTCGACCAGCAGATTTGCGGGAGACCAAAGCCGCTTGGCAATTTGCGTTAAGCCAAACGACGGGACCAACCGCCTTGATCTTATCGCGGCAAGCCGTACCACAACTGACGGTTAAGGCACCAGCGGCATTGCAATTGCTGGACGGCTATATTGCCGCGCCAGCCAAGCAGTCAGCGGCGTTGACAATTCTGGCAACTGGGTCAGAAGTCGGTTTGGGCTTACAGGTTCAAGCTGAACTTGCAGCCCAGCAGATTGATAGTCAGGTCGTTTCGGTGCCGTCGTATGAACGCTTTAACCAGCAGTGTGTAGCTGATAAGCAAGCGTTGATTGGTGATTCGGGCCATCCGCGGGCGGCAATCGAATTCGGTGTCGGCAATTACTGGCACCGTTATGTTCAACAGCCGGAACTGGTCTTTGGAATTAATCAATTTGGTGTGAGTGGATCAGTGGACGAGGTGTTGCGCAGCTTTGAGATGACCCCAACCGTGATTGCTCAGCAGATTGTTGCGGCGATGGGTTAAAAAGGAAGTTTAAGGGTTAGAAGTCTTGATTCATAATGAATTGAGGCTTCTTTTGTGAACTAGGTGAAGATTGGCGCGACTTGGCAAAAGTATTGAAACAGTTCGATCGATTAGATCACGACGTTCAGATTGTGCTAATTATCGCAGTGGTTATTGTCATCGCGATAGTTAGTAGCGTCGTGGTTATAATCACGACTAATTAAATTCAACCACAAAAAAAGTCCGTTGTGTGCTCAACGGGCTTAGGTTGTTTTAAAAGTACCAATCAACAATGAAACTTCTTAGGTCGCGTCACAATCAATAAGCGCATGTTGCAAGTATTGATTGAAGCCAAGGACTAGCGTGATTCCCGTCATGCTAGTCTTTTTGTGTCGTCACACAAACGATCCTACTCCTACATTATACGTGATTAGGACCACTAGTCAATCAATTAAAAGACGACTCTGTTAAATGGGTTGATAGGCTTATTTAACTGCACCAACAGCATCAATAAAACGGGTGGCAATTTCAAGTGGCCGTGTAATTGCGCCCCCGATGACCATCCCAGCTGGATGCAGGCTAGCAACTTGCTGGGCCTGTTGCGGTGTGTGGATTCGGCCTTCCGCGATGACATCAATGTGATGGTCGATTAATTGTTGAATCAGTTGCATATCTGGTCCGGTTAATTGCGGGCTTTCAGCTGTATAGCCGCTTAAAGTTGTCCCAACAAAGTCAACGCCGCACTGCCAAGCATTCAAACCTTCTTCAAGCGTCGCGGTATCGGCCATGAAGAGTTGGTGTGGGTATTTCGCTTTAACTTGGGTGATGAAGTCATTAATGGTTAAGCCATCATGGCGTGGACGTAAGGTACAATCGAGTGCAATAACGGCCACTCCTGTTGCGGCTAAGGCATCAACTTCCGCCATAGTTGCTGTGATAAAGGGCTTTTCGGGCGGATAGTCTTTTTTGATAATGCCAATAATCGGTAGATCCACCGCGGCTTGAATTTCTTTGATATCACGAATTGAATTGGCACGAATCCCAACGGCGCCAGCTTGCTGGGCGGCCTTAGCCATTAACGGCATCACGCCCCCGGTTGGGCTATATAGCGGTTCGTTTGGCAGTGCTTGGCAAGAGACGATGACGCCGTGGCTTAGTTGTTTTAAAAGTTGTGTTTTAGTAATCATTCCAAAATCCTCCATTTTATAAAATATATGGATTCTATCTCCAAAACAACCATAACATGTCATTAGCCTTAGGTAAAGCGCTTTCCTGACATTTTGGAGTAATTATCCAAAAGTGGCGTATAATATAGGCCAAAAGGATGGTGACGAAGATGCGCTATGATCACTTGATTCAGGAACATTACCCAACCTTAACGCGGTCAGAAAAAAAGGTTGCGGATTACGTCCTCAAAGTCGGCAGTCAGTTGATGTACGCCACGATGAGTGACATTAAGGCGGCTACTAAAGTCGGGGACGCCACAATTATCCGTTTTTGTCAGAAATTAGGTTATAACGGCTTTTCTGACTTTAAAATTGAAATTGCCAAGGAAGATTTTACTCAGCAGGAACAGACCCGGCCGACCGATTATTACGATGAGATTAGCCAGCACTTGCAGGAGGCCTTAACTGCGACGGCGAAGCTCATTGAACCGGCCAGATTGAATCAGGCCATCGATTTGTTGAGTCAAGCACACAAGGTCTACATTTTTGGAGTCGGTGGCAGTGGTCAGGTCGGGGCATCATTTGCTGCGATTCTATTGCGAGTGGGCATTCAAGCGACTCCGGTTGGTGATCCGCATATTCAGGCTCAGGTTGCCTCGTTACTTGCACCTAGTGACCTAGTGATTGGCTTGTCATTGACGGGACGTACGAAGGATACGTATGATTCGCTGAAGATTGCTAAGGATAACGGTGCGCGGATTATTGCGATAACTAATAATCTAAATAGTCCAGTGGCTAGCTTAGGGGATGTCATTCTGCAAACCGCGATTGAAGAGTTCTTAAACGGGGGCTCCGTAGCGGGACGCATCTCGCAACTGTATATTTGCGATGTCTTGACGCAAGGGTATGAGAATCGCAATCAAGTAGATGCGGTCGCCTTGCGAGAGAAAGTTTTGCGGTCGATTATTGATAAAAGTATTGATTAGAAGTTAGCTAGTCGCAAACTTTGTTGCAGCTAGCTGTTTTTATGTGGATAGAAAGGGTGGTCCAAGATGTCTAAAAAGCCAATTATCCCAGTGCCCAGCGGAACCGTTCAGCTAGACTTAGCTACTTTTCGGCAATGGCAACAAGTGATGATGATGATTAATGCGGCTAGTTGTGGTGCGACGGATCAACAAGTGCAATTCGATACAGCTAAGATCGAAAGCATGCTGACCTATTGTGTTGGGTTAACGCAATCGGGTAAAACGGCGCAGTTAGTGACTCATGCGGTTAAAGCAACGACTAAGCTGATTGTGTCGCCAACGGTTGCGGGTGGGGCCGACCTACTAGCCGATGACCAGTCACACGCCAAGCAAAGCCAACTCTCGGAAGCAATCATGCGGCGTTACCACTTACATGCAGGTGACGTGATTACAGTGACGTTGAGCCCGATGGTCATGTTGATGAGTTACAAAAGGTGGCTCAAGTTACTCTGAATAATGATTTGGACGGGTTATCACATGCGTTGGTTGAAGCGGGTGATGAACTTGGGCTACCAGGGCATTTAATGGTTAGTCATAATCAAACGACGACGCTAACGGATAGTAGTGGGATGCCGTATCCATATGTGATTCCAGCAGCGGTCGTGACAGCGTTCAAGCTAAAAGCAGGTGACCAAGTTGATTTACGTTGGTATCATGATGAGCTAATGACGATGCAGGTTATTTGGCGATACTAGATAAAGAAGATTGTTCAAGCAAAATAAATAACAGCTAATTATTCAAGCAAAATAAATAATTAGCTGTTATTTATTTTGCTTGAATACAAGGTTCTGGGCATGATTTATCAAAAAAGCAAATGTAAGCGTTGACATTTTGAAGGCAAAGGCATATGATACAAATGTTCAGTAATAAAACATATGTAAGGAGCGAGTTAATCATGACATTATATCAACAGTTAGAAGAACGCGAAGCAGAAGGTAATCCAATCAAAGTAGGTGTTATTGGCGCCGGTCAAATGGGCTTTGGGATGATTTCACAAATTGCCGGTATTCCGGGGATGGTTGTCAAAGGAATTAGTGATATTAATATTGATAATGCAAAAAAAGCTATGGAATCATTCAATGCTAATTCAAAGAAACCCGAAGAAATTTTAATTTCTACTGATTTTAAAGAAATCGTTCATTCTGATCAAGTTGAAGTAGTTGTTGATGCCACTGGGGTAACCGAAGTTGGTGCTCAATTGGCACTAGAAACATTAATTGCAAAAAAACATCTAGTTCTCTTGAACGTTGAAATTGATGTTACGATTGGACCGTTAATGAAGAAATTATATGATGCTGGGAATCTTGTTTATACCGGATCTGATGGTGATGAACCAGCTGTTACTACAGGTTTGTTTGAATTCGCCAAATCAATGGGCATGAAAGTTTTAGTTGCCGGTAAGGGGAAAAATAATAAGATTCGTCTAGAAGCTAACCCGGATACTGCGAAGGCTGAAGCTGATAGTAAACATATGTCACCACATATGTTAGCTGCCTTCCAAGATGGTACAAAGACGATGGCTGAAATGACACTATTGTCTAATGCAACTGGACTTTTACCTGATATTACCGGTATGCATGGTATTAAAGGTGATTTAGATAAAACAGTAGCTGACTTGGATCTTAAAGAAAATGGTGGGGTCCTTGATAAGTTTGGTGTTGTTGAATATGTTGATGGTATTGCACCAGGGGTCTTTGTAATTGTTGAAGGTCAAAATGAAGGCGTTGCCAATGAGATGAATTATTTGTTAAAGAAGGGTGATAGAAAACATCATATTCTTTATCGGCCATTCCATTTAGCTAGTCTTGAAACGCCATTAACAATTGCCAAAGCAGTTATGAATCATGATCATGCGATTGTTCCAATTGGTGCACCAGTTTCAGAAACAATTGCTGTTGCTAAAAAAGATATTAAAGCTGGAGATGTCATTGATGGAATTGGTGGTTACTCAGTTCGTGGTGTAATTGAAGCACATAAGGACTTTGTAGTTAATAATCATATTCCAGTTGGTTGTGTTACTGGCCAGACGGTTGCCTTAAAGGATATTAAAGATGGTGAAGCTTTGACCTCTGAAAATACGCAATTAGATAGTAGTGCAATGGTTGTTAAATTACGTCAATTACAAGATAGTGTTTTTGCTGGTAAATAAAAAAGTAAATTTGTACAATAAAGCCAGAGTATATTTAAATAAATAAGAAAAATGGTCACACGTATTTTAAAGTATATGGAATACCTGACAACTACTAAATCTATGCACGTATTTACAGGTTAGGAGATTGGTTGTACGTGTGCAACCATTTTTCTTTTTTATATTAATTGTAAGCGCTAACAACAGGAGAAGTTAAAAATGAAAACTAAAATTACAATGGTTGGTCAAGAAGTTCAGGAATTATTAGATGGTGGTGTTTTGATTATGTTTAATCCAAATGCACCACAGGAACTAAAAGATGTTGCAGCATTACATGAGAAACAATCTGATGAACAAGATGTGTTGCGTGTTGGTGGGACGATTAGTTTTGGTGATCAAGAGTTTAAGATCGATTTTGTTGGTAGCGAAGCTAACAATAATTTCAACGAATTGGGTCACTTGTCTGTCTATTTTAATAATACTGATGAAGATACTGGTAAACTACCAGGTTCGATTTTTGTTTCATCTAGCAAAATAAAAGCGCCGGTAATTGAGCCTGAACAAATAGTTTCTATTGATTAGAGCTGTTATTCACGAATATTGAACGGAGGAAAAAGATGGATGCTTTAACTAACGCAGCCTCGGCTTTTATTGGACTTTTCAAAGCTGGCGGAAATGTTTTTATGAGTTATATGACTGGCATTATTCCGTTGCTGATTGCATTGATTACTGCAATTAATGCTTTGGTAAAGTTTATTGGAGAAGACCGAGTCAATCGGTTTATGGCAAAGCTAACAAAGTTTGCAATTTTACGTTATACAGTCTTACCAATTCTGGGGGTATTCTTTTTTACAAATCCAATGTGTTATACGGCTGGTCGTTTTTTACCGGAAAAATATAAGCCAGCCTACTATGATTCATGTGTTTCTTTTCTACATCCGGTTACAGGATTATTCCCGCATGCTAATTCAGCAGAGCTATTTGTCTTTTTAGGAATTGCTAATGGGTTTACTAAGGCTGGAGGAGATCAAGCTAAGCTGGCGCTACTGTATGCATTGTCGGGAATTGTCATTATTTTTATTCGAGGATTAGTTACCGAACGTTTTAGTATGTATTTCTTTAAACGTAATGGGAATACGAAAATCTTGAATCAGAATACTGATGTTAATGATTTAAAAAAGACAAATGCACAGGAGGCCTAAATCATGAGTTATAGTAGTGTGAAAATTTCAAAGGGTAACCATGGTTGGGGTGGCCCTCTAACTGTTACACCAACTGATGAAAAGCCATATGTAATCAGCGTAACCGGTGGTGGAATTGACCCTGTTGCTCAAAGAATTGCTGATTTAACAGGAGCAAAAGTGGTAGATTCTTTTGCTAATCCAGTGCCTAAAGAAGAAACTTGCGCTGCAGTTATTAATTGTGGTGGTACGGCGCGGAGTGGTGTTTATCCTAAAATGGGGATCTTAACGATTAATACTGTAGCTATTACACCAGCAGGACCACTATCTAAATTTATTAAAGAAGATATATTTGTTTCAGGTGTAACCGCGAATGATGTAGCTAGTACTGAAAATATTGAAATTCCAAAAGAATTACAGGAAAATATTGCTTCGCCTGAAGTATCACAAGTTAAGAATGATGCAGAAAAGGTTGCACAGGATTCTAAGGGACAAGAAGAGAGTCGATTATTAAGATTAATTGATGCGGTTGGTAAGGTTGCCGGGGACTTTGTTAATACTTTCTATCAAGCTGGTCGTGATACGATAGATACTTTAATAAAGAATGTTTTACCATTTATGGCGTTTGTTGCTACATTAGTGGGTATTATTAATTATTCCGGTATTGGTAAAGTACTGGCCAATATTTTAAGTCCGTTAGCAGGAAATATTGTTGGATTAGTTATTTTGAGTATTATTTGTGCTTTGCCGATTCTTTCGCCAATTTTGGGACCGGCTGGCGTTATTGCTGCAGTTGTCGGAACGTTGATTGGGCAACAGATTGGTACAGGAATCGTACCAATGTATCTAGCTTTACCAGCATTATTTGCGATTGATGCACAGGCTGGATGTGATTTTATACCAGTTGGTTTAACTTTAGGCGAAGCTGAACCCGATACCATTACTTCTGGAACACCAGCAATTCTATTTTCTCGTTTATTTACGGCTCCATTAGCAGTCCTAATTGCATATGGATTTTCATTCTTATTGAGATAAGTGAGGTGTTTTAGCTATGAGCGGCTTAAGTTTTGTACTTTTTTTAATGGTAATTATTATTTCTAAGCAAGCTTTAAGCATACTTAACAGTAGAATTTATGTAAGTGAGTATCGAAATGTTGTTCAAAATAATTTAGATGGTTATTTAGGTGTTGGCACTTTTCAACCTAAATTAGGAGTTGGACAAGTCTGTTTGGTAGTTATTGATAGAAATGGTGTTATTAACGATTGTCGCTTAATTAAAGGAATCTCAATATTTGCTAGATTTCATAAATATACTCCGGTCATAGCACGTTCCATTACAGATGAAGTTATTGATAATGATCAACATCATAAAGTACTATTAACGGCAATTGAACATGCTCAACAGCAGATAAATTAGGAGTGTGTTTTTGGAACTTGTTGTGTAATTGGCAAGTTTATTTGTTAGAACTAAATTAAAGTTGCCTAAAATAATTATCTGCAAACTGTTCAGAGCGTAACAAATTGTTTTCTTATACTATAATTATGAATGATGAGTCTAAAAAAGCAATTATCAATAGTTAGGCAACTTACGTTAAAATTTAGTGAGGCAAATATGACAAAAAATGAATTAACTAACCACGATCAACTTTTGAGGGCTGCAATTTTGTATTATGAACAAAATATGACCCAAGAGCAGGTCGCTAAATCCATTGGTGTATCACGCCCAGTAGTTTCAAAATTATTGCAGCGGGCTCGCGATAATCATTTAGTTGAGTTCTTTGTTAAAGATCCAGATAAGCAAAATTGTGAATTAGAGTTGGAAATTCAGAAAAAGTATAACTTGAATAGTGTAAAAGTAGTTTCTACACGTTTTAATCGCACTTCTAGTTCTGTTCTTAGTCAGGCAGGTTTCTTGACGGCACAATATCTACGTTCAATTATAAACAATGTGAGTAGTATTGGTATTGGTTGGGGAAATGCTATTTCGTATTTTGTAGCTGAATCTGAATATATAACAGCAGGAAAATTAACAGTTGTACCATTGGTTGGTGGATTGGGGCTCCTTAATTTAGATATTCATGCTAATCATTTGGTAGCAGAGTTGGCAAGTAAACTTGATGCTCGGTACTCTACTTTTTATGCACCTGTTATAGCAGATTCTGAGGAATCTGCTGGAGAATTAAGGAAGTCATCGCTTGTGTCTTCTGCACTAGATGCTGCTAAGAATGTGGATGTTGCATTCATTGGTGTGGGTAATGATGTAGAAACATCAACATGGCGTAAACTTGATTATATTACGGAAAGTGAAACGCAAGAGTTAACAGATGCAGGTGCAATTGGTGACGTGGTGGCAGATTTTTTTGATGATAAAGGTTGTACGGTGCATACCGATTTCTCTAATCGATTGATAGGTATTACAATTGATGATTTGAAAGACATCAAGAATGTAGTTGTCACTGCTGTTGGGGAAAAGAAAGCTAAGGGAATTAAGGTATTATTAGAAAACCATGTTATTAACACACTAATTATTGATCGAGACATTGCTGAGAAGGTGGTTTAAATAATTAGGTAGTGAATATTCTAAATTATAAGGAGTTGCAAAACAATGAGTGAAACAATTACCAAAGACAATTCTGTTGATTATTCTTCAGATGAATACTTAAACCGCGTTGACGCGTACTGGCGGGCTGCCAACTATGTTTCTGTTGGTCAACTCTACCTATTAAATAATCCATTATTAAGAGAACCACTTAAGGCTACGGACGTTAAAGTCCATCCAATCGGCCACTGGGGGACGATTGCCGGCCAAAACTTTATTTATGCCCATTTAAACCGGGTCATTAATAAGTATGGCTTGAACATGTTCTACATTGAAGGACCAGGTCATGGTGGCCAAGTCATGGTTTCAAACTCCTACTTAGATGGGACTTATACTGAAACCTATCCAAAGATTACCCAAGATACTGCCGGGATGAAGCGTTTATTCAAGCAATTCTCATTCCCAGGCGGCGTGGCTTCCCATGCTGATCCTAAGACACCAGGTTCAATCCACGAAGGTGGCGAACTTGGCTACTCAATCTTGCATGGTGCCGGTGCTATTCTTGATAACCCTGGCTTAATTGCCGCTACCGTTGTTGGTGATGGGGAATCCGAAACTGGCCCATTGGCAACTTCTTGGCAAGTTAACAAGTTCATCAACCCAATCACCGATGGGACCGTCTTACCAATCTTGAACTTAAATGGTTTCAAGATTTCTAACCCAACTGTCCTTTCACGTGAATCACATGAAGAACTTGAAGACTACTTTAAGGGCTTAGGCTGGGATCCTCACTTTGTTGAAGGTACTGACCCTGCTAAGATGCACAAAGAAATGGCTGCTGAATTGGACAAAGTCATCGAAGAAATCCATGCTATTCGTAAGAATGCCAAGGATAACCATGATGAATCTCGTCCTAAATGGCCAATGATCGTCTTCCGCGCACCTAAAGGCTGGACTGGTCCTAAGACTTGGGACGGCGAACCAATCGAAGGGTCATTCCGGGCTCACCAAATTCCAATTCCTGTCGACCGTAATCATATGGAACATGCCGATAAGTTGGTCGCTTGGCTCAAATCATACAAGCCAGACGAATTATTCGATGAAAACGGGACTTTGAAACCTGAAATTGCTTCATTAGTACCTGCAGGCAACGCTCGGATGGCTGCTAACCCCGTTACTAACGGTGGTAAGTTAACCAAAGACTTAATTACACCAAACATCGATGATTATGCTTTAGATAACAAGGATCACGGTAAAGAAGACGGTTCAGATATGACTGAACTTGGTAAGTATATCCGTGATTTAATCGAATTAAACAAAGATAACAAGAACTTCCGTGGTTGGGGTCCTGATGAAACCTTATCTAACAAGTTAGGTGCGGCTTTTGAAGACACGAAGCGTCAATGGCTAGAACCAATCCATGAACCTAACGATGCCTTATTAGCACCTGAAGGCCGCATCATCGACTCCATGTTGTCAGAACACATGGACGAAGGGATGTTGGAAGCTTACAATTTAACTGGTCGTTACGGTTTCTTTGCAAGTTACGAATCATTCTTACGCGTTGTGGATTCAATGTTAACCCAACACTTCAAGTGGTTACGGAACTCGCATGAAGAAACCCCATGGCGGGCTGATGTCCCTTCACTTAACGTGATTGCTTCATCAACGGCCTTCCAGCAAGATCATAATGGGTACTCTCATCAAGATCCAGGTATCATCTCACACTTGGCTGAAAAGAAGACCGAATACGTTCGGGCTTACTTGCCAGGCGATGCCAACACCTTGATTGCCACCTTTGACAAGGCGATCCAAAGCAAGCAATTGATTAACTTAATCATTGCCAGCAAGCACCCACGTCCACAATGGTTCACGATGACCGAAGCTAAACACTTAGTTCGCGATGGTCTTGGTGTTGTTGACTGGGCAAGTACTGATAATGGTGAAGAACCTGACGTTGTCTTTGCAACTGCTGGTTCCGAACCAACCACTGAAAGTTTAGCAGCGGTTTCAATCTTGCATGCAGCCTTCCCAGAAATGAAGATTCGTTTCGTGAACGTTGTCGATATCTTGAAGTTGAAGAAAGACGACCCACGTGGCTTGACTGATGCTGAATTTGATTCATTCTTTACTAAAGACAAACCAGTTATCTTCGCATATCATGCTTACGATGACTTAGTAAAGACCATCTTCTTCGATCGTCATAACCATAACTTACACGTTCATGGCTACCGCGAAGAAGGCGACATTACCACCCCATTCGATATGCGGGTCCGTAATGAACTCGACCGTTTCCACTTAGTTAAGGCTGCCATCTTAGCAACCCCAGCTTATGCCGAAAAGGGTGCTCATCTTGTTCAAGAGATGAACGACATGCTCGACAAGCATCATGACTTCATTCGTGCTGAAGGTGCAGATCTCCCTGAAGTTGAAGATTGGAAATGGACACCATTAAATTAGTTTATTAAACCTCCTTATGGATTAAAATTTACAAATGTGATAAGAGCCTTGCAAGGTTATGTGACTTTGCAAGGCTTATTTATAATATACTTGATTTATTAATGTTGTATAGAGATTTTTGCTTCTAGAAAGGAATGAAATTAATGGCGTACAAAACAGTTCTGTTTGATATTGATAATACGTTAATTGATTCAGCAAAAGTTATTGCACAAGTCTTACAAAGTGTAGTTTCTGCTAAGAATAAGGAAATACCATTGATAGAGTTTCGGAAAAGAATTGGGAAACCTGCGGGTGAAATCTTAAAGGACTTGGGTATTGATGAAACGGCACAAATTATAGATGAGTACGAAAAGAAACTGCAAAAAGCGACTCGTGAGTTAAAATATTTTCCAGGAATTGAGCAGCTTATAAGACAGCTAAATCGAATGAATGTTCAAATAGGTGTGGTTACCTCTAACAATCGGAAACAGTTCGATTCAGAAACGGAATATTTATCGTTAGTGTCAAATATTGAGATGGTCACAACATCTGATTTAACAAAATATCCCAAACCAAGTGGTGATCCATTAATCTATACAATTAAAAAGTACGGTCTTAGGCGTGATTATACACTATATATTGGAGACAGTATTTTTGATATGCGGTCAGCTATGGAAGCGGGGATTGATTTTGCTGCAGCTGGTTGGGGAGCTTTTGACGATACAGTGTTTAGTGGTGCAGAGTATGTGTTAAGACAACCGGAAGAACTATTACAAATTATTAGTCAAGATTAGTGAGCGGGCTGTTTTTACCAATTTTCTCATAGTATTTTGTTTGAGCACGTTAAACCTGATGTATTCACAAAAAAGAAAAGTCATGATGAAATTGTAAAGCTTTAACAATGTCATGTTTATCCATAATAAAAACCTCACCAAATTTATTTGATGAGGCAATCATATCTTGTTTAGTTGGCACTTAGAAGACGGTCAGTTATTGGGTGCTTACGATTATTTTCGTAAAAATATAAATGTTCTTGGATTAAATTAAAAAATAATGATAAAATTATTTTAAATTAAATTTAGATTAGAGGACAAGCTATGAAATATGCAATGATTGGTACTTGGCGAATGGCACAGGACGGTGTGGTAGCTGCTTTGCCAAGTTTAGCCCAAGGTGGAATCGCTGGCGATGCGGTTGAACAGGCAATTATGACAATTGAAGATTACCCTTATTTTAAATCAGTTGGATACGGTGGGTTACCTAACGAACATGGAATTGTTGAAATGGATTCAGCTTTTATGAACGGCGATAACTTTCAATTAGGTGCCGTTGGTGGTGTTCGCAATATTGCCAATCCTATAAAGCTTAGTCGTTTGCTTAGCCAGCAACGGGTCAATAATGTGTTAGTTGGTGCGGGGGCAGAAGAATTTGCGGATGAACATTTATTGCCACGTAAAGGTATGCTGTCAGCGCGTGCAAAAAAACGCTGGGATAAAAAAGTTGACCAGGTTAAACAGGGTGGAAGATTAACGCCGTATGATGGCCATGATACGGTTGGTATGTTGGCATTGGACCGATCTGGGTCAATGGCAGTGGGAACTTCGACATCAGGGCTGTTCATGAAGCATGCAGGTCGTGTCGGTGATTCACCTCTAGCAGGCAATGGTTTTTATGTAGATAGCCAAGTTGGTGGTGCAGCGGCGACTGGGTTAGGTGAAGATATGATGAAACGTCCACTTTGTTTTGAGATTGTTCAAGCTATGGAACGTGGTGCTAATGTTCAAACAGCGGTTGATCAGACGGTCTATCCGTTTATTGAAAAATTGGGCCAACGTAATGGGCAAGTTGGTGAATTTTCATATGTGGCTATGGATAATCAAGGAAACTATGCGATTGCTACCAATGTTGAGTTTTCGTTTGCTGTTGGGAATGAGTATTTAAAACCAACAGTGTATGTTGCGATACCAGGAGAACTTGGTAAGGTGGAGATTAAACCGGCTACGCAGGCATGGTTAGATGCTTATTTGGCACGAGTTCAAGCAGAGGTGAAATAAAGGATGTCAGTTTTTAATTTTAAAACAGCATTAAAACAACAAGAGCCAACTTTTCTAAAAATATTAGCGCAGGTGATTGCTGTTCCTAGTGTACAGGGATCAGCTAAACCCGATGCACCATTTGGTGTTGAGCCTAAACGAGTCTTAACGACGGTTTTGAATATTGCTGAGAAGATGGGATTTGAAACTCATAGCGTTAATAATTGTGTTGGTTGGGTCCAATATGGCGAGGCACCTGAATATATAGCAGTATTAGGACATTTAGACGTAGTTGCAGCGGGAACAGGCTGGGATACTGATCCATTTAAACTCACAATTAAAGACGACTATATGTATGGTCGTGGTACATTAGATAATAAAGGACCGATTATGGGTGCATTATTTGCTTTGAAATTAATTAAGGAGCAGTCTCTAAATTTAAAGCACAGCATTCGCCTGATTTTTGGAACGAATGAAGAGTCTGGTAGTGCTGATATTCCGTTTTATAACCAAGCCGAACAAGCTCCTATTGGTGGTTTTACACCTGACTGTAAGTATCCGGTTGTCTATGCAGAGCGTGGCATGCTAGGATTCCGAGTAACGGCTGAAATCACGGATGGATCATTAGCTAATATTCGATCAATTACGGGCGATTTTAATGGCAGCTATATTCCCGATGCCGCTGTGGTGAACTTGTCTGATGGGATGACCAAGAATTATGTTGGTAAAAAAGCACCTAGCAATGCGCCTGATTTGGGAGTTAATGTCATTAAACAGATTGCGGCTGATTTGAAAAAGCAAGCTGGTCAAACAGGAGAATTCTTTAATTGGCTTAATGTGATTTTACAAGATACAACTGGAAAAGCATTTGGTTTTGAATATCAAGATCAAGCGTCTGGTATGACTCAGTTCTCACTTAGTATTTTGACCAAGACAGCAACAACTTTGGCGGTAGATGTGCGAGTTCGCTATCCTGTTAGCGAAACACGTACTCAGCTAGTAGATGCAATTAAAGTAAAATTACCAGCTGGGTTAATACTAACAATTACACGTGATTTTCCATCAATGTATAAAGATCCCACTTTGCCGATGATTCAAATCATGCAACGGACGTATGAACAAGTTATGCAAACTGATGGGAAACCGGTGACCACTACTGGTATCACCTATGCGCGTAGTTTGCCGAATATTGTTGCATTTGGACCGTCATTTCCAGGACAAAGAGGAATTGCACATAAAGAAAATGAATGGTTAAAATTATCAGATTGGCGCAAGATGATGGAAATTGATTATTTAACAATGATTTCATTAGCAAATGAGTTATAATCTAATTGTTTTTAATAAATATTAAAATTAAATTAAAAAGTTATTGTTATTTTCTAACCAAAACTTTAGAATAGACCTAAGTTCATTTCGGGGAGGAAAGGTCTATGAAGAAACAGTGGTTAATTGGTTCAGCTTTAGCTGCAACATCATTTTTACTAGTGGCGTGTGGTAATAATACAAAAACTAGTAACAGTAATGCACAACAAAAGATGAATTTATCTGTAGTTAGTGAAATTGCAACGATGGATCCATCGCATGCTTCGGATACAACGAGTATGCAACAATTGGAAAATACTGGCGAAGGCTTTTTGCAGTTAGGTAAAGATAGTAAGATTGAAAATGAATTAGCGACGAAGATTCAAGAATCAAAGGATGGTAAAACCTACACGTTCACATTGCGGCACGATGGTAAATGGAACGATGGGGCAAAATTAACGGCACGAGACTTTGTTTATGGTTGGCAACGGACGATTAATCCTAAGACTGCTTCTGAATATGCCTATTTGTATTCAGGTATTCAAAATGCGGATGCAATAATGAACAACAAAAAGAATTATCAATCATTAGGGATTAAAGCTGTTGGCAAATATAAAGTAGTTGTTACTTTGGATCATCCTATTTCTTACTTTAAGTTGTTAATGGCGATGCCGGTCTTTTATCCGCAACAGAAATCAGCGGTAGATAAGTTTGGTAAAAAGTATGGTACTAGTTCTAAATATATTGCTTCTAACGGACCCTTTGTTCTAAAAGGTTGGAATGGAACTAACAATACCTGGAAGTTAGTTAAGAATCAAAATTATTGGGATAAAAAGCATGTTAAACTCAGTTCGGTTGGTTTCCAAGTTGTTAAGAGTCCAACGACCTCATTTAACCTCTATCAAACGGGTAAGTTAGATCAGACCCAGCTATTTGATCAACAAGTTGCTAATAAGAAGCATGCCTCGGACTTCGTACTTGAAAAAAATGCTTCCATGCTTTATTTACAGATGAATATGAAAGCCCAAAACGCAACCTTGAGGAAGGCTTATAATAATATAAATATTCGAAAAGCTTTGTCGTTAGCATTAAACCGAAAGCAGTTGGTTAATAAAGTTTTGGCAGATGGGTCATTAGCACCCAAAGGTTTTGTAACTGAAGGTCTGTCTAAGAATCCAACAACCGGTGAAGATTTTGCTAAAGAGTCAGCGGTTAAAACGAGTGTTAGTTATAATTTAACTGAAGCTAGAAAGTATTGGAAGAAAGGTCTGGCTGAGATTGGTGTCAAGAAGTTATCAATGAATCTATTGTCAGATGATACTGATACGACTAAGCAAGTCGCTGAATATGTCCAAGGCCAGTGGAAAAAACTGGATGGGTTGAATGTAACACTGTCTAATGTGCCTGCTAAGACTCGGATTGATCGTTCTAGCAAGGGTAATTTCCAAGTTGTTATTTCTGGTTGGGGTGCGGATTTCTCGGATCCAGTAACGTTCTTGAACCTTTATGATAAGGGCAATTCTGGTAATGCCGGTAACTGGAATAATGCAACGTATGACAAGTTGCTCACTAATATTAATGGTGTTGATTCAACTAATCCTACGAAGCGTTGGCAAGATATGGTTAAGGCAGAAAAGGTTCTAATGACTGAGCAGGCAGCAATTCCTCTGTATCAGAAGTCAAATGCTTTCTTGCGTAGCAAGAAAATCAAGGGATTGATTACTAATTCAGCTGGTCCTGCCCATAATTACAAATTTGTCTCTATGAGTAAATAGTGGTGAAAGAATAAAGGAGTGAGCTGCATTTTGGCAATCAAAAACTATTTAGCCATAGATATCGGCGGTACGTTTTTAAAATATGCGCTCATTCGAGCTGATGGTCAGATAATCATTAAAGGGAGTAATCCAACTGCTAAGTCTGGTCAAGAGCCTTTTGTTGCACAGATTGTTGATTTGATTCAACGACATCAAGATCAAATTAGTGGGGTCGGATTCAGTTTGCCTGGAGTAGTCGATGCTCAAGCGGGTAAAGTCATTAGTTCTGCTACATTGCCATTTCTGGAAGGTAGTAATTTTATTAACTTGATTCAAGCCTTTTTTCCGAGCCTATTAATTACGATTGAAAATGATGGTGATGCTGCGGCTTTGGCTGAAAGATGGCTTGGAAATCTAGCTGGTATTGATAATGGTGCAATTTTAGTGCTTGGCAGTGGTGTTGGTGCCGCGATTTTCATTAACGGTCAGTTATTTCAGGGAAGCCATTTTGTGGCGGGTGAACCGAGCTTTATGATTATTGATCGGACTAAGGGAATAACGCCGGCCAGTACGGCTGCCAGTCTTTCAGCAGTGGGAATGGTTCATCAGATTGGTAAAAAATTAGGTTTAATTGATCCAACCAATGGATATGACGTTTTCCGAGCGATTAGTGAACGTCAAGAGGTTGCTATTAAAATCTTTCAGCAATTTTGCCAAGAAGTGGCGGTTTTAATCTTTAACATGCAGTCAACATTAGATTTAGAACGGATCATTATTGGTGGAGGTATTAGTGCTCAGCCGCTGGTAGCGAAACAGATTCAGCACGAGTTTGATCAACTTAAGCAAGTAACGCCGTTATCTGCTAGAACAATTGTCACGCCAGAGATTATGAATGCTCATTTACAAAATGGCGCAAATCTTATCGGAGCTGTTTATCGATTAAGTCAAATGAGTCAGTAACTGCTAGAATCAAAGATTAGAAGTTTTATTGAGGTCTGTTTGATTATCGAAAAGATGGTCAAACAGGCCTTTTCTATATTAACAAAGCAAAGTGCCATTAGGTTACTAGTAGGAGTGAGACTAGTAACCTAATGGCACTTTTGTGGAATTATTATAAAGTGGTTCACTTAAATAACTTTGTCTGGATTCAGAATATGATTAGGATCCAGAGCGGTCTTGACCGCACGCATAGCAACTAAATCGGCATCTGAAGTTGTGTTTTTTAAATAATTGCGTTTGGCATAACCAATTCCATGTTCCCCAGACACTTTACCATCTAGGGCACTAGCTTTAGCATACAAAGCATTGAAGACCGTGGATAATTTGGCTTTCCAGGTCGTATCATCATAGTCATCTTGGCAAATGTAGAGGTGTAAGTTGCCATCACCAACGTGACCAAATCCCGGAATGCGAATTTTTTCTTTTTTAGCTAAATCATGCGTATATTGCACAAATTCTGCAGTTGCGCTACGTGGTACGACTGCATCTGCTTCGTCCATATCAGGGGTTGAGGCCTTGATAGCTTCCAGGAAGGTATCACGTGCTGACCATACTGCTTTTTTTAGTTCATCAGTATCAAGCACGTAAGCATCAGAAGCACCGTTATCTAAGCACAATTCTGCGATAGCTTCGTAGTCGCTTTCAACGATTTCGTCACTCTGTTCATCAAACGTTAAGAGCAAGTATGCTGCAGCACCAGATTGTGGGAATTTTTGTGACGCAAAACTTTCCCAACATTTGACAGAATCAGCTTCAAAGAACTCCACAGCAGTGGGTTGAATACCGGATTGTAGAATCTTTGGTACGGTTCCTAGGGCAGCTTTAAAGTCATCAAATGGCACCATTAAGCTAGTATTAGCTTTAGGTAGTGGTCGGATACGCAAAGTTGCTTCAGTGATAATTCCTAGGATGCCTTCAGAGCCAATAAAGAGGTCCTTCAGGTCTAATCCGGAACTGGTCTTAACAATCTTACCACCAAGTTTTAGCACGTCTCCTTGGGGCGTTACGACAGTCAGTGCACGCACTGATTCTCGGGTAACGCCGTATTTAACGGCACGCATTCCACCAGCATTAGTAGCAATATTCCCACCAATTGAGGCTGTTTTTTCGCCAGGATCAGGTGCATATAGGAAACCTTGATTGGCAGCGTAGGTCGCAACATCCTTCAACATTGCTCCAGCTTCAGTAGATAAGGTTAAGTTATCAGCATCGAGTTCTAAAATCTGATTCATTGCCGACAGATCAATTAGTATTCCGCCTTCCATTGGAACACAGCCACCAACTAATCCAGTCCCAGTCCCGCGCGCGGTTACCGGAATTTGATATTGATTAGCTAACTTCATAACTAATGAAACTTCTTGCGTTGTCTTAGGCCGGACAACGATATCTGGCAAATGTTGGAATGATTCCATTTCATCATGACCAAAATCAGGATTGATTTGGTCACCAAATAAAAGTGACTGATCGTCAAAAGTTTCTCCTAATTGCTGATAAATAGTCTGGTAATCAGTAGTTGTTGTAACTGTCATAAATAATCCTTCTTTCTATTTATGCCTCATAAGATTCTTTGGCACCTTTTAAATAGTCGATAAAGTGTTGAACGACCGGTGATAATTGCCGGGTATGATTATAAGCAATGTAGACCATGCGAGTATCACTAGGAACATCGAGTGGAATCTTTTTGAGATTGAATGTGTCTAATAACATTGTATTAGCAACAATCCCGACGGAACCATTTTCGGCAATTTGACCGGCAATGGTAATCTCACTGTCTAATGCTTCAGCAAATGATAAGTTAGGACACTTAGCATTTAATTCCTGATGAACTGCGTTACCAATTGGCGTATTGGTGTCATAGGTGACTAAGTCATAGGGGCGGAGCATGTTAGGATCAATCAACGTTTCTTTAGCGAGGGGATGATCGGGTTGAACAATGACCATAACTTTCTCGGAAAAGAATGGGATAAATGAAAGATCCTTGTAGTCGGCATCACGTGAACAGATGCCGACATCATAGTTTCCATTGGTAAGGCCTTCCAAAATTGGCAATGAGAATTCATCATGCAAAATGAAATATGGTGAACTTGTATTGTTGGTTTGGAATTGTTTGATTAACTTAGGTAGTCGAGTCCCAATTGAAGTTGGAATACAAGCAATATTAATAATTCCCGCATCACTCTTGATCTTTTGCTGAAGTTCCCGCTTACCTTCATCCAAAATGTTAAGCGTTGAGCATGTCGTATTATAAAACATTCTTCCATATTCGGTTAATTGGACATTTCTTCCTGATTTCTTAAACAACACGCAACCTAATTCTTTTTCCAAAGACTTCATGGCGTTGCTCAAACTAGGTTGACTAATGTAGAGTTTCGCAGCAGCTTTTGTATAATGTTGATATTCTGCTAATGTCCGGAAATAATAGAGCTGATTTAAGTTCAACAAAAATCCCTCCTGGTAGCGTACTAATTTATTTAACAATTATTATCTATCTATATAATACAATGAAAACGGTTTCCATTGAAAATAGACTTTGACTATGATTATATAGTCTTTTGCTATGTCAAGCAAAGACACCTAGAGAAACCCGGGTTTTAAAAACAAATTTGATAAAAAAATCACAAAAAAAGTTGATGGTTAAATAGGTCAATCACGCTTTTTAAAGCCGAAATAAAAGGATTATTCAAAAAAGTTATCGATTTCGCATTTTTAAGAATTTTTAATTTGTGAGGTAACACACTACACTAGAACTTGTAAGAAAGCGATACCAATTCACCCCGAAAGGAAGGAGGTTCGTGATGGAAACAACTAATGCAAAAGTAGTTCGACGATCGCATGTGTTTACCGCCGCGTTCCTGATTATCTTTTGTTGTGCAGCATCATCAGCTTTTTCAGTCTTTTCAGTTCCGTTACAACATGCAACAGGAGGCACTGAGTCTCAAGTTGCATTGACGTTAACCTTGTATGAATTTTTCATGGCGTGCTTCGGAGTGGCCTCTGGGCACATAATGGATAAGTTCGGTGCCAAGAAGTTAATGTATTTTGGTGGATTAATCTTCGGGCTGGGCTGGTTGTTAACCGCTTTCGTTCATAATTTATTTTTCCTTTACATCACTGTTGGTTTGATGGCCGGCGCTGGGAATGGGATCATGTATAATCCCGCCCTACTAACTGCCTTGAAATGGTTCCCAGAAAAACGGGGTACGGTTTCAGGTTTCTTGTTAGCCGCCGCATCATTAGGACCGTTAGTTTTGGCTAAAGCTGGCGCAATCCTATGTGACCAATATGGGATGAATGGGTTCATTCCAATCGGATTAGCATATCTCGTCATCTGCTGGGCAGTTGGTTGGATGATGGATACGCCAACGGAGCAAAATCAGGATAAAAGTGCAACGGATCCCGCCGCACCTGTCAATGATTACACTCCTCAAGCGATGCTTAAGACGTGGCAATTCTGGTTATTGTTATTATTATTCTCAATTGCTTGTACGGCTGGGATTATGTTGATTGGATCGTTATCAATGATTGCGCAAGTGCAACTTAGCATGACGCCAATTGTTGCTGCTAACATGGTTGTTGTTAATACTTTGGCTAACTTTGGTGGTCGGATCTTAACTGGGACGATTACTGATAAGTTGGGTCAAACTAAGACGCTAGCTGGTATCTTAGCATTAACGATTATTGGTTTAGCTGGTTTGAGATTCTCAACTGGCTTGGTTAGCTTCACGATCTTCTTAATCCTTTTAGGAGCTTCGTTCGGTGGTGTCCTAGTGGTCTATCCGACCTTGACTGGGAATGCCTTTGGGACGACTCATTCGGGTATTAATTATGGTTTAATGTTTTTCGGTTATGCAATTGGCTCATTAGTTGGTCCTCAAATTGCAGCTTTGTTCATTAATAAAGGTGCTGGGACCGCAGCTTATTATCCTGCCTACATGGTTGCCATTGGTGTAGCTGTAGTTGGTCTGATTATTGATTTGTTCTTGATGGCGAAAGGCGTCGGAGCATCACAAACTAAGGAGAGTGCAAAATAATGGAAGCAACAGAAAAATTACCTTATGAACCAACCAAAAAATTAGTTCACACAAAACCAGGTACAAAGATGACGAATGAAGAATTCGCATTGTACTTGAAACAAATTAAGCATTTAGCAGAAAACGAATTCGATTACTTACAAAAAGAAGTCGAAGTTACGAACCGTTTCCCAAAGAAGTTCTTTGAATTAGCAATTGATAATGACCTTTATCGTTTCGCTTTACCATTGAAGTATGGTGGCTTTGGCTTAACTTGCAACCAAATCTTCCAAGTACAAGAAATGTTCTCACGTGGCCCTGGTGGTATGCGGATGCATTTACACTATGCAGCTGATTTGAACTGGCGGATTATGGATGAATTCGGCCAACCAGAATTAAAGGCTGAAGTCATGCCAAAGCTACAAGATAAAACCATCTTCACTTGTTTCGCTTTAACTGAAGAAAGTGGCGGTACTGGCGCTGACTTGCATACGACTGCTGTTAAAGACGGTGATGACTACATTCTTAATGGTGAAAAGACTTTAATTTCACATACTGACTGCAGTGACGCTGCTTATGTAATCGCTGTCACAGATCCAGATGCTGAAGGTGACAAGCGTTTGAGTGCCTTCTATGTACCTGTTGACACCCCAGGATACGAAATTGTACCAATGCCTCATATGATGGGTTGCCGTGGTGCTGGTCATGCCGGCTTGAAGTTTACGAACATGCGAGTTAACAAGAAGTACTTGCTTGGTAAGGAAGGCGACGGTTTACACGTTGCGATTGCTTCATTATCAATTTCACGTGCTCACATTGCCTCAAGTAACTTAGGAATGAGCCAACGGATGCTTGAAATGTCAATTGCACGGGCTAAAGATCGTGTAACCTTTGGCAAACCACTTGTAAAACGTCAAGCTATCCAACAAGAAATTGCTGATATGGGTACTGAAATCTTTGCCTTACGGACTATGCTTCACAACTTAGCAGAACAATATGACCGTGGCGAAGATATTGAAGAAAAGGCTGCAATGTGCAAGCTATTCAGTATTAACACTGTCAAGTTGGTTTCTGACTATTGCCTTGAAATCTTCGGTGGGATTGGCTACTTTGAAGACAACCCTTACGGCCCTGTTGAACGGATGTATCGTGATTGCCGTGCAATGTGGCTTGAAGAAGGTCCACGTTCAGTACAACGTTTAACGGCAGCTCGTAAGCTGATCGCTAACGACGGGATTATCGAATAATAAAAACGCACATAACATGCCGATAGTATAGGTGAGAACCAACACATGCTATCGGCATGTTTACTTAGGAGGAAGTTTTCATGAGTAAAACTTTAGATGGAGTACGTATTGTTGACATGACAACGTTTTTGGCAGCACCAACCGTTACCCGAGTTTTGGGTGAATGGGGCGCTGACGTCATTAAGGTTGAACCTCCAAAGGGCGATGCTGAACGGACACAAGGTGCCGTTTTCAACATGCACTATTCAGATGACGAAAACTTAGGCTTTGATATTTCAAACCTAAACAAACGTTTTGTTACTTTAAATCTGAAAAAAGATGATGGGCGGCAAGCCTTTTACGACTTATTGAAAGATGCCAATGTCTTTGTAACTAACGTTCGGACAAAGTCACTGGAACACTTAGGAATTGATTATGAAACATTAAAACAAAAATTTCCAAAATTGATTTTTGCACAAGTTCTAGGCTATGGCGAACATGGTCCACAAAAGGATGCTGCTGGCTTTGATGCAACGTCTTATATGGCTCGTGGTGGTGTTTTAGGAACAACTTTGGAAGCTGGTCAAAGCCCAATGAACCCTGCTAACGGTTATGGTGACTTCCAAGTCTCCATGTGTTTAGCTGCTGGTATCTGTGGCGCCTTATTAAAGCAAGCTCGCGAAGGTAAAGGCGATAAATTGACCGTCAGCTTACATCACGCGGCAATCTTCATGCAAAATGTTGCCATGGTTTCGGCTCAATATGGTAACGAATATCCAAAGAGTCGTTTGAATGTCGCTAACCCATTCAATGATTGCTTTAAGACTAGTGATGATCGTTGGTTCGTAATGTGTGTTCCAGTCTTTAACCGCGACTATAACAAAGTTATGACGCTAATTGGTCGTAAAGATTTAGTTGATAATAAGCGTTACAACAATATTGACCATATCAATGCTGAGAATTTGAATAAAGAATTTATTGGTATTTTGGATGAGCAGTTCAAGAAGCAACCATTACAGCATTGGGTTGATATCTTTAAAGAAAATGATTTACCACTCGAAGCTTGCTATGTACCAACTGAAATCTATAAAGATGATGAAGCTTTGGATAACGATGAATTACGGAAGATTAAATTCCCATCTGGTAATGATCGTATGATTCCTACGAACCCAGTTCGTTTTGCATCGATGGGAAATCCAGATTTGAAAGTTTCACGGCCACAAGGTGCTGACACTAAGAGTGTCTTGAGTGAAATTGGTTATTCTGATGAAAAGATTAATCAACTATTGGATGATGGGGCAGCTGCCACTACTAGACATATTGGCGACCCTGTTAAATAGAAGGGTGTGAATTAACGATGGCATTGTTATATACGGATGAACAAAAAGATTTTTTGAAAATGGTAAAGGAATTTGCCGATGAAACTTTAACACCAGAAGTTGTTAAAGAATGTGATGAAAAAGGTGAATGTCCAGAAGAATTATTCAAACCAGCTTTTGATATGGGACTTCATATGTTGGAAATCCCTGAAAAGTTTGGTGGGGCTGGCTTATCATATGCAACCACTGCAATGATTTTTGAAAAATTAGCTAGTTATGATCCTGGGTACGCGATTACATTAGTCTCAACTTTCGTGGCACTACGTTCAGTAATGATTGCTGGGACCGATGAACAGGTTCAACATTTTGCTGATATTATTGCACCAGGTAAGTTTGCTGCGTTCGCTTTAAGTGAATCTAACGCAGGTACTGATGCGGGCTCTGTTCAAGCAACAGCGACTCGTGAAGGCGACGATTATATCTTAAATGGTGATAAAACATTTATTACTAATGGTAGTTTAGCAGATGTTTTTGTTGGTATTTTCCGGACCTCTGATGATGGCAATAAGGGCTTGAGTGCCTTTATCGTTGAAAAGTCACGTGGTGGTATTGCAGCTGGTAAGCATGAAGATAAGATGGGCTTGCGGCTCTCTAACACGACTGATGTTACTTTTGACCATGTTAAAGTACCAGCAGCTAACCGGATTGGTGATGAAGGCCATGGATTAAAAGTTGCTTTAAATAGCTTGAACTTATCTCGTGCCTTTGTTGCAACCTTGGCAGTTGGGATTATGCAACGTGCCTTGGATGAATCAGTTAAGTATGCCAAGTTACGTAAACAATTTAATCGGCCAATTATTAAGTTTGAAGCAGTTCAAGAAATGCTAGCCGATATGGCAACTCAAACTGAAGCTTCACGTTTAATGGTTAATAACACCATGAAAATGATGGATGAAGGTAGTCTGGTTCGCAAGGAAGGCGCTATGACCAAGACATTTGTTACTGATGCCGTTCAAAAAGCAACATCAGATGCCGTTCAAATTTTTGGTGGTTATGGTGTTTCGAAAGATTACCCAGTTGAAAAATTGATGCGGGATTGCAAAGTCTTCCAAATCTTTGAAGGTACAAATCAAATCCAACGCGTCACCATCGCGAATGAATTAAATCGTGAATATAGCGATTAGGAGATGAATCTCATGAATAGTCTAGTCTTTATTAAAGGGGTGATTGTCCCCACAACAAAACCAGAATTAGATGATCAAGGGCAACTAACAGCTGAAACTAGTGGTGCAATTTTAAACCCAGCTGATAAGAATGCGATTGAAGCAGCTTTACAATTAGCTGATGGGCAAAACGGTACGGTTACGGTAGCTTCATATGGTAGTGCAGATGCAACTGAAAAAGCACTGAGAGCAGCTTTAGCATTAGGCGCAACCAGAGCTGTAACGGTGAATAGTGATTTATTAAAGGCCGGTGCTGACAATAATAGTGCAGTTGGGGTTGTTCTAGCTGAGGCAGCCAAAAAGTTAGGTGATTTTGATGTTATCTTTACAGGTGATCAAGCACTAGATACACCGCAAGGCTATGTTAGTGCATCGATTGCCAATAGTTTGGGATTACCATACTTTGATGATGTTAATGCTTTAAACGTTGATGGTGATCAATTATCCTATGTAACCTTATGGGAAAAGGGTGAATTAACTGGCAAAGTGCAAACACCAGCTGTGATCTCTGTTACAGAAGATATCAACAAGCCTCGGCTACCAAGTTTCAAAACTAAGATGGTTGCAAAACGTGCTGAATTAGAAACCGTTACTATTGATAGTATTACTGTGATTGACCAGGATGCTTGGAATCAATTAAGCTCTGAAGCGCCAACAAGTCGGTTGGCATTCATTCCAGAGCAGAAGAAACAAGCAGTTATTTATAAATTAGCTGATGATGATCAATCAGTTAGCAAGCTAGTTAATCAATTACAGACACAAGGAATTTTATAAAAGGTGGTGTTTACCATGACGAAGCAACCAATTTATTTAGTATTATTAGCTGATCCGAAATTTGAAGATAAAAATTTGAATTTGATTCATTTCGCGCAAGATAATTTTGATGGCAATGATTTAAATGCGGTGGTGGTAGCACCATCTGATCAAGGTATCGAAGAAAAGTATGGAACGGCCGGATTAAAAGAGATTGATATTCTGGCGTATGCACAATTTTCAAAAATTAATCTCGCACAAACCACCAATGCGTTAAGCGAGTACTTTGCTGGACAAGCCCACTCTTTGATTTTATTTGCTAATGATAAGGGTGCCACAAGTATTGCAAAGCGCGTTGCAGCTGAGTTAAAAGAAAACTTCATTATGCAAGTTAATCAGCTGACGGTTACGACAGATAGCATCGTTGCACAAAAGAAAGCTGAAGAGGCAACAATGTTACAGCAAGTAGCCTTGGCTAGTGATGCCAATGCCGTTATGACTTGTGATATGACTGGGGTCAATGAACAAGTTGTAACTGGTTCAGCAGCAAAAGTGGCAGTTAAGGCTGTGGATAATCCAGCACAAGCTGATCAAGTCGATTATTCTGCTTTACCACTTAAGAAAAATGATTTGGAAAATGCAAAAGTTGTTGTATCCGGTGGTCGTGGCATGCAAGGTCCAGAAGGATTTGAATTGTTGCAACAACTAGCTGATAAGTTACATGGTAGTTTAGGGGCTTCACGTGTTGCAGTTAATGCTGGCTGGGTCGATAAGTCGACGATGGTTGGCCAGACTGGCAAAGTTGTTGCGCCTGACGTCTATATCGCAGTTGGTATTTCGGGTGCATTGCAACACACTGTTGGGATGGATCAATCAAAATGTATTATTGCCATTAATACTGATCCAGCAGCGCCAATTTTTAAGTTAGCAGATTACGGGATTATTGGTGACGGCGAAACCGTGGTTAAGCAATTGTTAAGCGAGTTGTCGGCACCGGTACCAAGTTAAAAGGAGGTCCGGCATAATGATTGGTTCATATAAATTACCTACAGCCAGTACCTTTCCTCTAACCATTGCGGAAGTCTGGCAGGAACGTTGTGAAAAGACACCTGATAAAATCTTTTTGGCTCAAGCAGATCGTCAAGTTACTTACCGTGAGTTTGATGAATTGAGTGAACATGCTGCCAAGTTTTTAGATAAATTGCAATTAACAGCAGGTGATGTAGTTGCAGTACAAATGGCAACTTGCATGACTGAAGTGCAATTAATTATTGCTTGCCTGAAACGTAAGATTACGGTGCTCCCATTAAATCCGCATTTGGATCAAGAAGAAGCGGTCGCGTTAATTGGTAGATTTCAACCAGATTTGATTGTTACCCAAGCCGATGGTCGCAATTCATTGAGCTTTGAAAATATCAGTCAGATTGATTATATGACCAATCGAACTAAGCTTAATCAAGTGCCATTAATCCTGTTAGAGCCTACTAATAAATCTAATGAAGAGCATGTTAAACCTGCACCAGCAGTTATCCTATGTACTTCAGGGACGACTAGTTATTCTAAAGGTGTCATGTTATCTAATCAAAACGTATTATATAGTGAGTTACAGTTTAATCGGATGTATGGGATTGAATCAGGAGACGTTCAAATTTTACCTTCTGGTCTGTACCATGCGATTGGGTTCCATCATGGCTTAGTTTCAACTATTTTAGCTGGAAGTACGTTAGTCTTAATGCAACGGTATTCGGTAGAAGGGCTACAACGTTTAATTAATCGTTATTATTGTACCTATTTGGTAACGGTACCAACAGTGATTTATGATATCTTGGGTTGGTTTAAACAACCTAGCACATTGACTCGAGTTATTTCGGGTGGTGCTCGCTTAGGTGATGATATGATGCAGAAAGCTAAAGAAGTTGGCTTACCGGTTTATAATATTTATGGCTTAACCGAAAGTGCACCCTTCTTATGTACGTCACCAGCTTATTTTAAAATGAAGCAAGGTGAGACGACCGCAGGATTTCCAATTGATGGGGTACAAGTAAAGCTAATGGATGAACGTCAACGTCAGATTACAGCGGCTAATCGAATTGGCCAAATTGCGGTACGTGGACCAGTTGTCTTTAGTGGATACTATCATGATGAAGCAGAAACTAAAAAGGCATTGAGTCTTGATGGTTGGTTTCAAACGGGTGACTTGGGGCATTGGAATGATGATGATGCTTTGGAAGTTGATGGTCGGAGTAAGGATATGATTATTCGCGGTGGTGAAAACATCTCAGCTTATATTATTGAGCAGAAGTTGTTGCATCATCCGGGGATCAAAGAAGCCGCAGTAGTTGGTTTGAAGAATTCGCGTTTAGGTGAAATTATTGGGGCATTTGTTGTGATGCAACCAGATTATTTACCGTTAACTTTAACACAAGTTAAACAATTCTTTGAAAAAACTGATGTAGCGAAGAAGTTTTGGCCTGAAAAATTGACTGTTGTTGCAACTTTGCCGAAGACTGGTTCGGGGAAAGTCCGTAAGCATTTGTTGGCCAAGATGGTTGAGCATGGTCATCTTGAGTATGAACAGCCAATGCGACATGTCAGTGGTGATAGCGGCTGGGGTCGGTAAGTCGCGCTGCGATATCCAATAATATGCACATTAAAAGAGGTCGGTAAAGATGGAGAAAAATACGTTTTATCAAGTTGAATCAGGTGACTTTTTTGTAGATGCTGATATGCTCAATCATTTAAATATCTTACATGGCGGGGTGTTGGTTAAGCATTGTGATTCTACGATTGGTTTATTGGCTAATCGGTATACACATTCACGAGTTTTAACGGTGGCTATTAAAGAGTTTAACTTTGCAAAACCAGCCCACGTTGGTGATCATATTAGCTTTAGTGTCACATTACTTAAAACTAGTAGGCATACAATGACGTTTCATGTGGAAGTGCGACGTCAGACTTATGACAGTGACCCAGTAGCAATTGGTAATGGTATCTTCATCTTTATCGCTGTTAATGCAGATTTAAAACCGATTCCGGTACCAGCGTACACTGTTCAAGATCCAGAACAGCAAGCGTTTATTAAGCAGATTCGTGAAAAGTTTGCTGTCTAGATTGTAAAAATGAGCTTGCTGAAGTTTATAACTTTAGTAAGCTCATTTTAGGTTGACGGAGTCGTTACGTATGTAAGTTAAGGAGAACGGCAAAATGAAATTTGTAACTTCAGATCGAATTACTCTGGATTATACTGATGAAGGAATAGGTCAGCCAATCGTTATTCTAACTGGTTTTGGTGGATCTAAAGAAATCTGGCATGGACAGGTCTCGGTACTTGTTACTGCAGGCTATCGGGTTGTGAACATTGATAGTCGATGCCATGGATTGTCGGAACGTACTGGTAAGGGATTGCGAATGAGTCGTCGAGCTATGGATGCTTATGAGCTGATACAGCAATTAAAGCTAAAACAACCAATTCTATTAGGTAACTCAATGGGAGCAGCAACTTGGTTCGCATATGTTTCATTATTCGGTGATCAATCAATTAAAGCTGTGATTGATGTTGATCAAACACCAAAAATGATTAATACTACGGATTGGCCATATGGATTTAAAGATGTTACTTGGTCGGACTTTCCGGATTACTTTTATAATCCATTAGGTCCGTCAACTCATAAACACATTGACGATACAACTTACAAGTTAGTCAAAAGGGTCGCGAAGCAATCGCCATTTGATGAAAAGGCAACTTTACCATTACTAGTTGATCATGCTTTTCAGGATTGGCGAGATGTCGTTGCAGGTTTAACAATCCCATTTCTAATCATTGCTGGTGAGAACTCGCCTTATTTTGATTCAGCGTTTGCTGCAGTGACTGCTAGGACTGCCATTAAAGGACAATCGGTTGTGGTTCCAGAAGCTGGTCATATTGTAATGGCAGAACAGTCACAAGCTTTCAATCAAGCCTTATTAAGATTTTTAGAAACTCTAGAATAGGTTGTTTTACTATTTATTGATTTTACTAAATTCATCCGGCCATCATTGACAGCGCTTGCAACAGTTGCTAGCATGAAAGTCTTACATATGAACTTAGTTGCTTATTACACTAAGTGCCATGGTGAAAGGAAGAGAGAAAATGTCAGCATTTCCAGAAGGATTCTTATGGGGCGGCGCTACGGCGGCGAACCAACTAGAAGGCGGCTACCAAGAAGGTGGTCGGGGGCTATCCATTGCCGATGCCTTACCAGGTGGCAAGGATCGGTTTAAGATTGTGGCCCAACCAGATTTTGATTGGACGATTGATGAAGATAAGTACACGTATCCTAACCATATGGGGATTGATTTTTATCATCACTATAAGGAAGATATTGCGTTATTCGCTGAGATGGGCTTTAAATGTTACCGTTTCTCGATTGCTTGGTCAAGAGTTTACCCTAACGGTGATGAAACGCAACCGAATGAAGCCGGGCTAAAGTTTTATGATGCCGTAATTGATGAGTGTCTAGCACATCATATTGAACCAGTCATCACGATTTCACATTACGAATTGCCTTTAAACCTAGCCACCAAGTATGGTGGCTGGAAGAATCGTTATTTGATCGAATTCTATGAAAACTTTGCGCGGACAATCCTAACTCGGTACGCTGATAAAGTTAAGTATTGGATGACTTTTAACGAAATCAATAGTGCAGCGCATTTTCCAGTGATGGGGCAAGGCTTGGTACCCTCAACCGGGGCCAACGACAAGCGCAACGTCTTTCAAGCTTGGCATAATCAATTTGTCGCCAGTGCTAAGGCAGTCAAAATTGCCCATAACTTGAAGAAGGGCCTCCGTGTCGGTTGCATGATCTTATACGCCACCAGCTACAGTTACGATGCTAATCCGAAGAATCAATTAGCTAATTTACAAGAGAATCAAGAATTGAATTTCTTCTGCAGTGACGTGCAAGTTCGGGGTGAATATCCCGCTTACACGAAACGGTTGTTAGCCAAGTACGGGCTGACCTTTGATGACCTGGAAACTAATGATGGTGAACTGGCGCTACTCAAGCAATACCCAGTTGACTATATTGGGTTCAGCTACTACATGTCATCTGCCGTTGAAACGACTGGCCAAGTTAAGGATACCGTGAACGGAAACCTAATGGGTGGGGTCAAGAACCCATTCCTAGCAGCTAGTGACTGGGGTTGGCAGATTGATCCAACTGGTTTACGGATTGCGTTAAACCAGCTCTACGACCGTTACCAAAAGCCATTATTCGTGGTTGAAAATGGTTTTGGTGCGATTGATAAGCCTGACAAGAATTTCTACGTTGAAGATGATTATCGGATTGACTATTTGAAGCAACATATTCAAGCCATGGCCGGGGCCATCGCTGATGGTGTTGACTTGATGGGGTATACGCCATGGGGCTGCATTGACTTAGTTAGTGCCTCAACCGGTGAGATGAGTAAACGCTATGGCTTTATTTACGTTGATCTCGATGATGAAGGTCAGGGGACGTTGAAGCGGTATCGGAAGAAGTCATTCTACTGGTACAAAGATGTGATTGAGAACAATGGCTTGGAAAAGAAAAAGCCTAAGGAAGACACCACTAAAGCACCGATTAGTTTAGACTTAGATTAGTCAAAATAAGACCATTGATAGCCGATTTTGGGGTTATCAATGGTCTTATTTTTAGGCCGAAGTCAATTGGTCTTTGAGCATCGTTAAAGCCTGGTAGGCGAGATCGTGGTCTTCTTCATCGGTTAAGCCGGAGACAACCAAGCTACCAATGATCCCCGTACCGGTAATGCCAATCGGGAAGCCACCACCAACAATTGCATAGTCTTGATGACTTAGGCCGCCTTTTTGATAAAAACTTTCGGGATCATCACGATACTTAGCTTTTTCAAATAGCGAACTGTGGTCAAAGGTCGCGACTACATTGGCTTTTTTACGAATCCAAAGATTATTTTCATTGGTCGTTTGAGTGCCAGCGTGGAAGAAGACTTCCCGTTGATTGAGCTTGATTAAAATACAAACCCGGTTAAAGTTAGCTTGGCCAATGGTCTTTAGGTCAGCTACTAGTGTGTCAATATCGGCTAGTCCGAAATGAGGCAATTGAGCCGCCTGTTCTTGAGCAATGATTTCAGTTAATGAGCGCATAAGAGTCCTTCTTTCTATAGGTTAATTGTCAATCTAAGGAAGGGTTATCGTCAATCAAATACAGTAATCGTTTTCATAAATAGATTTAATGGATCCAATTAAGTAGATAAAAAGGTTCTCGCCCAGCCACATGCCTTTTTAGTGGATAATGATGCCATGGGAGTGAAGCCAAGCTTGCGGTGCCCCAACGAGTTAGCATTATTGGTTTCAATGATAGCTTAGTGGCAACCTATACGAATCCACAGTTAAGTACGGTTCATGCCTACAGTGAAGAGATGGGTAAATTAGCCATTGACCAATTAATTCGTCGCATGCAAGATCCGGAGCGTTTACCGCGGATGGTGACGTTACCATCGAAGATTATCTATCGAGAAAGTTCAGTTTAAGGTTAAATAGTGTGTAAAAATCCCAACTAAGATGGTTTTTATCAAATTATCTTAGTTGGGATTTGATTATTGTTAGGTGATTTGTATGTGTAGGAGTTATTGGTTGCTTTAGACTTACTTAGCCAGTAGTATACCTGTTGATACCAAAAAAGATACTGTAAATTTACGTGAATTATATCTAATAGTTACAATTTAATGGTATTCTGAAATTAGAGTTATAACGTTAAAAGGAGGGGTATAATGACGACACAATATACGGCTGACCAGGTTGCCGATTGGTATTTGGCTCAGGATAGTATGTCACCGAAGAAGCTGCAGAAGTTGCTTTACTATGCATATGCATGGGTTTTGACCCTGACAAATGAAGATGATCATCATCTGGATAATCAGTTATTTAATGATCACTTTGAGGCTTGGGTACATGGCCCAGTTTTACCAGAAGTTTATCGTAAGTATCGCGAATATGGTTATCACAATATTCCCAAACAAGTTAATGTACCGCAATTTTCAGATGAAGTTGAAGATATTTTGCAGCAAGTCTGGGAAGAATATGGTAGTTATACTGCTGATGAATTGGAAAGTATTACGCATCAAGAAAAGCCTTGGCAAATGGCACGTCAGGGAATATCACCTTTAAATGCCAGCTCCAAAGAGCTTAGTGACCAGGCTATTTTTGATTACTATATGGCTCAGTCGGTGATTTAATGGCAAGAAAAGTTGCGAATCGGAAAAAACCGCATGGAATGGTCAAAAATAACACGGATAGTGGGTTAGTCGAAAAACTTTTCATTGATTTTAATCACTATCCTAATTGGACCCATGCATATGTCGGACGCAAGTTTACTAATGCATTGTCGAATGAACATGAGGCTGCGCAACATTTTTTCTTCTTGATCAACGAATTTTTTGGTGATATTGAAGCAAATATTAAGCCAATTTTAGCTAATAATCAAAGACATTGCCACCGTTTGACAGATGTAGAGCGTGAACTGGCGTTAAAAGTGATAGGAAAATTACATCCTAATGTCAAGCTAGATGAGGAGTCAAACATTTGGCAATTAGCCGCGAAGCGTAGTTCTGGTATTCGGGTTATTGGTGTCATTGTGACTGAATAGCTCTATTATTTTTATCCATTGTTTATTGATCATCATCACCTCTTGTTGCCATCAAAAAAGTACAATCAACGTGACTATAAGAAATATAACTTTTTACCACAAGAGTCTTGGTAGTTGACCGCTCAAAAGGAACTGATCCTTTTGGCGGTCGATTTTTTGTTGAATTTAAACGTATAAAAAGTAAAAATTTACTAAATAAGATAAATTTATCTGCTATAATGAAAACGGTTTATTAAACACGGAGGTGTCCTATAGTGGAAACAAAAACAAGTGATTTTGGCGCAGTCGACGGCCAACCGGTGATACGCTATACATTAATTAATGATCAACAGACTCGTATTTCAGTGCTTAGTTATGGGGGGACTTGGCAAGAATTCGTCGTCAATGAAGATGGCGTTGAGAAGCCGCTAATCTGGAGCTTAGATAGTATGGCTGATTACCAGCGTGTCGGCTTTTGTTTGTGCCAGTCGATTGGTCGGGTCGCTGGTCGAATCGGCGGCGCCCAATTCAATATCGATGGACAGACGTATCATGTGGATATGAATGAGAAGACACATTCCTTACACGGGGGTGCGCATGGTTTTAATACGTTACATTTTGCGGGTGAATTGAGTCAAACTGCTGATAGTGCTAGTGTGACGTTGCGTCGTCATATTGACCATACTGAGGATAATTACCCGGGAAATTTAGACGTGCAGATTAAGTTCACGTTAACGAATGATAATCGGGTGTCGATTGCCTTTACGGGTGATACGGATGCGGCTACTTTATTTAATCCGACTAATCATGTGTACTGGAACACGACTGATGACCGGACGAGCTTAGCACAACAATGGTTACAGATTCATAGTGCGACTCATTTGGAATTTAATGACACGAAGATTCCGACTGGTAAACGACTTTCTGTTAAAGACACGGCGTATGATTTCAATTATCCGCAACCAGTACAAGATTCACTTAACCAATTAAAAGTGGAAACGGATAAGATCGAATTCGATGATGCTTATGAAGTCACACCAAGCGCTGATCAACCAATTGCGAGTGTTGGTGATTTAGCCGGTAAACGTCGAGTTGATTTGTATTCAGATCGGAATAGTCTGATTATTTATACGGCTAATCCATTTGATCAGGATCAACAAAAACAACATCATTACAACGCCTTAGCAACGGAAGCACAAACATTGCCTGATGCCATTAACCATGCTGGCTTTGGGGATATTGTGTTACGTCCTGGCCAGCCGGTCACACAGACGATTAGTTATCAATATCAAGCTTTAAAGTAACCGAATAAGGCAAAAAGTTAGGGCCACAGCAATTGCTGTGGCCCTAACTGTACCTAATAATTACTATTATAATAGCACAAATTTCTAATCATGACATTACTTTTGTTTCGATTTCTTATGCGTGGGCAGCTGAGCTTGGGTTTCGTTTTGACTTTGAGCCAAGTTGACGGTTGTCTCAGTTGCTTTAGCGTGATCTTTTGGCCAGAAGAAGGCTTCGATTTCTTCCAAGGTCTTATCCTTAGTCTCAGGGACGAAGAAGTGGACCCCCACAAAGATAATGATATTCATTACGGCAAAGAAGATGAAGGTGTTGCGACCGCCCCAAGCACTTAACATGACCGGTGTGAATTGACCAACAGCCCAGTTAGCACCCCATAAGAAGACGGTACAAATTCCAGAAGCCCGTGCCCGTAAGTAAGTTGGGAAGAGTTCGGGAATCATGATCCATGGAATCGGCCCCATGGAGATGGCAAATGAAATGACGAACCCAAATAGACTGACTAAGAGCAAAGTCCCATTACCGGTCGCAAAGGCATAAGCAATTGCTGCGGACCAAGCGGTTAATAAGACCGCGCCAATCATTAAGAGCTTTTTACGCCCAGCGCGATCAATCATTAAGGTGGCGCCAATCGTGGCAATCATATTGACGACCCCAATTCCAGCAGTGGCCATAAATTCAGAGTTACCACCAAAGCCGGCTGTTTGAAAAATTTGGGGACCATAATACATAATGACATTCATCCCGGCTGCTTGATTACAGAAAGCTAGGAAAATCCCAATAAGTAAGGCGCGTCGTAAACCTGGTTGGAATAATTTAGCTAGAGTTGAGTTACGGTCACGCCGAATCGCCGTGGCGATTTCAGTCATTTCATGTTGTGCGCCAGTTTGACCGTTGATTTTGACTAAGATGTTAAATCCCTGTTCAACTTTCGTATGTTGAATCAGCCAACGCGGACTTTCAGGGGCAACGACTAAGGCAATGAAGAAGAGTAAAGCCGGAACCGCGCCAATGCCAAGCATCCAGCGCCAACCAGTAACTTCGCCCCAGTGATAGCCACCCTGGTTCACGATTAGAAGATTCACAAAGTAAGTTAAGGCAATCCCAATCGTGGTCAAAAGCTGATATAAGGAAGATAACGTTCCGCGAATCGCCGCGGGGGCGACTTCGGAAATATAGGTAGTAGCTAATGAGGAGGCTAACCCGATCCCAATTCCGCCAATGATGCGGGCACCGACTAATTCGGCTGGGGTGTGGGTCATGGCTGAAAGTAAGGCCGCGATAAAGAATAAGCCCGCGCCCCACATTAAGATCATGCGCCGACCAAAGCGATCACTTAAGAACCCTGAAAAGGCAACCCCGATAACCCCGCCAATCATAATACTTGAGGTAATGAAGCCTTGTGCAGCCGGTGAGAGATGATAGAACGTCTTTAAAAAGCCAATGGCCCCTGAGATACAAGCAGTATCGTAACCATATAGTAAGCCCGCCATCCCGGCGGCAAGTGAGATTAAGATGACGTAGAATTTACGGCGGGTATTTTTCTCTGTTGATGCCATATTTTAAATCCTCCTAAATAAGGTAACTGTTTTGTTGTTTGTTTACTAAAGTTTACTTAAAGCAGTTTAGTTCAAGGTGTAACGGATTGTCAAGCGCTTTCTTTACTTATTTAACCTGACTCAAGTGACATTAATGATGGAAAATGGTAAGTTGACGCGGTTTTGAGCCGATGAAAACAAGTTGATAAAATGAAAACGATTAAAACGTATTGACGCGAACCATGAAAAGGCTTATATTTATGTCAGTAAAACTTTTAGTAAAACAACTAAAAACAAACGGAGGCTCTATTTATGAAAACCAGCGACTTAAAACAAGAATTTAAAGCAATCTTTGATAGCGAACCAGAACGGGTCTTCTTCTCGCCCGGCCGGATCAACTTAATTGGTGAGCATACGGATTATAATGGTGGGCACGTTTTCCCATGTGCGATTACGATTGGGACTTACGGCGTCTATAAAGCTCGTCAAGATTCGACGGTTCGGATGTATTCCGCTAATATCGCTGATCAAGGGATTGTTACCTTTGATATCAATGATTTAAGTTATGATAAGGCCGCTGGTTGGACTAATTATCCTAAAGGGATGATGGACGAGCTAGTTAAGACGGGTGTGACTTTCGACCATGGCTTTGACTTATACGTCCATGGCAACATGCCTGATGGTGCCGGTTTATCATCGTCAGCGTCGATTGAACTATTAACGGGGATTGTGCTAAAGACCGCCTTTAACTTGAAGGTTAGTCAATTGGATCTCGTCAAAATTGGCCAAAAGTGTGAAAACAACTATGTCGGTGTTAATTCAGGGATCATGGATCAATTTGCGGTCGGTATGGGTAAAAAGGACCAAGCAATTTTACTAGATACCAATACGATGGATTATTCATATGCGCCAGTTAAGCTCGGCAACCACGTTATTGTGATTATGAATACGAATAAACGACGGGAATTAGCTGATTCAAAGTACAACGAACGGCGCTCCGAATGTGAAGAAGCCTTACGTCGGTTACAGACAAAACTGGATATTAAATCATTAGGTGATTTAGATGAACACCAATTTGATGAAGCAGCTTACCTCATTAATGATGAAACCTTAATCAAACGTGCCCGCCATGCTGTTTTCGAAAACCAACGTGCGATTCGCGCAACGAAAGCTTTAGCCGCGGATGATTTGACGACTTTTGGCACGTTAGTTACGGCGTCACATGTGTCGTTACACTTTGACTATGAAGTAACTGGTAAAGAGCTTGATACGTTAGCCGAAAGCGCTTGGCAACAACCAGGGGTCTTAGGTGCCCGGATGACCGGGGCTGGTTTTGGCGGTTGTGCGATTGCAATTGTGCAAAAAGACCAAGTTGACGCTTTTAAGGAAAATGTTGGGCAAGCTTACCGTGATGCGATTGGGTATGACGCTAGCTTTTATATCGCTGAAATTGCGGATGGCCCACGGGAACTTGCTTAGAGTGTGAGGTGAAGCGGGTTGGGGTCGAGCATTGCCTAGTATCTAGAATGACCCGGTGATTTTCCGAGTCGTTCTAGATGCGTAGCAAGCGGAGTCCCCAGCTTTGCCGAGCACGTTTCGGCAAACTAAATAGAAACAAACATGTTTGGTACTAGTTGGATTAGGGTGCCACTCTGGTTGGGCCAGAATCGGCTGGAACGTGGTGGCCACGTTTTCGAGCCATAGTGCGGTCTCGAAAGCCGGGCTTTATCTAAGTCGGAAAACCACGACTAAGATAAACGACACCACTGAGCCAATTCTGGCCCGCCCGGCGTTAGTTAGTCGATATTTATAAAATGTTCAATCAACAAATTTAGCCGAGCCGTTGGGTCCTAAAATGCTCAGCCATGGCGTTCCAGTGTTTTAGGAACCAACCGGCAGGCGGCAATTTCAACTAGCATCAGGTATACGATTGTAGATGGGAAGCGCCTTTGAAACAGAGAGACTTTACAAAGGTAGCGCAAGTAGCGGAGTAACAGCTAGCTACTTTAAAAGGTAAACATAAAACAAACAAAAAATCAGGAGGAACTAAAAAATGGCAGTTTTGGTACTAGGTGGCGCCGGTTATATTGGGTCACATGCAGTTGATCGATTAATTTCAAAGGGTTATGACGTGGCCGTCGTTGATAATTTGGTTACCGGTCATCGGGCTGCAGTCAATGCTAAAGCGCGGTTTTATGAAGGTGATGTGCGCGATAGTGACTTTTTGAATTCAGTATTCGATCAAGAAGATATTGAAGGGGTAATTCATTTCGCTGCTTTCTCAGTAGTTCCGGAATCAATGAAGAAGCCGTTAAAGTATTTCGATAATAATACGGCTGGGATGATTAACTTGCTAGAAGTGATGCATGCGCATGACGTTAAGCGGATTGTCTTCTCATCAACCGCCGCAACGTATGGCGAACCTAAACAAATTCCGATTAAGGAAACTGATCCGCAAGTGCCAACCAATCCTTACGGTGAAAGTAAATTAGCGATGGAAAAGATCATGCATTGGTCGGATGTCGCCTACGGAATTAAATTCGTGGCCTTACGTTACTTTAACGTTGCTGGTGCCAAGCCGGATGGCAGTATTGGTGAAGATCACCATCCCGAGACCCACTTAGTGCCAATTATCCTTCAAGTGGCGGCTGGTGAACGCGACCAATTGCAAATCTTTGGTGACGACTATCCAACTCCTGATGGGACCAACGTTCGTGACTATGTCCACGTAGTTGATCTGGCTGATGCCCATATCTTAGCGTTGACTTACTTGCAGCAAGGTCATGATAGTGATGCCTTTAACTTAGGTTCTTCAACTGGTTTCTCAAACAAACAAATACTAGATGCGGCCCGTGAAGTCACGGGTCAGCCGATTCCAGCGGTAATGGCCCCACGGCGGGCTGGTGACCCTAGTACGTTAGTGGCGGCTAGTGATAAAGCCCGTACCATGTTAGGTTGGGACCCACAGTTCGATGATGTTAAAGAAATTATCAAGACCGCTTGGAACTGGAAACAGACTCATCCTAAAGGCTACAACGATCGAGGAGGCCAAGCTTAATGACAACTGTTGATCAATTTGTGCAGGCTGTGTTGGCGTCACCATCGCCCTACACTGGCTTAGATCAAATCTATGTCCACAATCGCATTTTAGCGCTGGTCGGTGACGATAATCCAGTTACTGCTGTCGATGACCAACTAACGAGCTTAACGGATGCGTTAGTCCAAACGGCGCTCACTAATGGCAAAATTGAAGACACGCCATCTGATCGCGATATTTTAGCTGATCAGTTGATGGACTTAGTCACACCATTGCCATCAGCGTTAAATCAGACGTTTTGGAACAAGTATCAGACGAGTCCGCAAGCGGCGACGGATTATTTCTACCACTTAAGTAAAGCCAATGACTACATCAAAACGCGGGCGATTGCTAAAAACGTGGTCTTCCCAGCGACGACGGACTTTGGTGATTTAGAAATCACCATCAACTTATCGAAGCCAGAAAAGGACCCGAAAGCCATTGCGGCGGCGCGTAATCAACCGCAAGACGGCTATCCACTTTGCCAGTTGTGCATGGAGAATGAGGGCTACTTAGGGCGCTTAGGTTATCCTGCCCGCAGTAATCATCGGATTATTCGTTTGACGCTTGGCGGTGAAACTTGGGGGTTCCAATATTCGCCGTATGCTTACTTCAATGAACATTCGATCTTCTTGGACCAAGTTCATCGGCCAATGGTGATCAATCGTCAGACGTTTAGTAACTTGCTCGAAATCGTGAAGCAGTTCCCACATTACTTTGTCGGTAGTAATGCCGATCTCCCGATTGTAGGTGGCTCGATGTTGTCACATGAACATTACCAGGGTGGCCGACATGTTTTTCCAATGATGAAAGCGCCGATTGCTCGTCAGCTGGATTTAGGGATTGCTGGGGTTGAAGCCGGAATTGTAAAATGGCCGATGTCGACGATTCGTTTGACGAGTACCGACCAAGTCGCCTTGTTGGATGCGGCTACTAAGATCCATAACGTTTGGATGAACTATTCTGATGAAAGCGTGGATGTCAGAGCTTATACTGATAATGTCCGGCATCATACTACGACGCCGCTTGCCCGGAAAGTCGGCGATCAGTATGTCTTAGACCTTGTTTTGCGGGATAATCAAACGTCCAAGCAATATCCAGACGGCATCTTCCATCCACATCAGGACGTCCAACATATTAAGAAAGAAAATATCGGCTTGATTGAAGTCATGGGTCGCGCGATTCTACCAGCGCGGTTGAAGACCGAACTTCAAGAGGTTGCAAAATATCTCTTAGGCCGTCATAATCAAATGGTAGCGATGCACCAACCGTGGGCAGACGCGATTAAAGCGAAGACTGATATTACTGCGGACAACGTTGATGCGGTGATCGACCGTGAAGTTGGCCAAGTCTTTGCGCGCGTCTTAGCTGATGCCGGAGTCTTCAAGTGGGATGCCGCTGGTGAAGCCGCATTCAATCGGTTTGTGGCCGCGGTTAAAGCAGACTAAATCAAGGGGGCCAAATCAATGGCGACAACTTTAAAAGATATCGCAAAAGAAGTCGGGGTTTCGCTGGCGACGGTCTCGCGCGTCTTAAATTATGATCAATCGTTATCAGTTGGCGATGAGACCCGGCAACGGATCTTCACCGTTGCGGATAACTTACAATATTCAAAGAATAAACGGCATACCAATCCGTCTGTCGCCAAGAAAAAGTTGGCAATTGTGCAATGGTATTCTGAATCCAAAGAACAAGATGACTTGTACTATATGTCGATTCGAATGGGAATCGAACGTCAAGGTCAAGCTAAGCAGTTTGAAGTGACGCGGATTTTCCAGAGTGATACGGGTCAGCTGGATGCCGATGTCGATGCAATCATTGCGGTCGGTAAGTTTAGCCCGCAACAAGTCGATGCCATGGCGACGTTGACGGATAAGTTGGTCTTTGTTGATAATGACCAGTTTGCAGCCGGTTTTGACAGTGTTTTGACGGATTTTAAATTGGCGACGGAACACGTTGTTGACTACTTCTGGCATCAGGGCATTCAAGATATTGGCCTAATTCACGGGATAGAAACGACGACTGACCATGCGTTACAAGTACCGGATCAACGCTTGCTTAGTTTTAAGCTGGCAATGGATAAGCGCCATGCGTATAATCCAAAAGCTGTTTTTCAAGGCGACTATACGAGTCAGTCCGGCTTTTTAATGATGAAGCGCGCGATTGAAACGTTAGGTAAAGATTTACCACGCGCGTTCTTTATTGCTAATGATCCAATGGCCGCTGGAGCGTTAAAAGCGTTGCAGTCCGCAGATATTAAGGTGCCGGAACAAGTTAAATTGTTTAGCTTTAACAATACTTCGTTAGCAACTTTTGTTTATCCGGAGTTGAGTTCGGTGAATGTCGAGACGGAGTTAATGGGTGAAACGGCGGTCAACCTGATCGTCAATCGCCTACAAACGGGCCGTAAAGCCCCCCAACGCGTGGAATTAGGTACTAGCCTAGTGGAACGTGATAGCACTAAATAAATCGATTAATTACAACTACTGTCAAAATTTGACGGTAGTTTTTTTATTAGTTGCCACTCTGGTTGGGCCAGAATCGGCTGGAATGTGGTGGCCACGTTTGTGAGCCGAAGAGCGGTCTTACAAGCCGGGCTTTGACTAACCCGGAAAAATCACCGGCTAAGTCAAACGACACCACTGAGCCAATTCTGGCCCGCCCGTCGTTAATTAGTCGACATTTATAAAATGTTCAATCAACAAGTCTAGCCGAGAGGTTGGTTCCTAAAATGCTCAGCCGTGTCGTTGGCCTTAGTGCGAGTGGTCTGCTCGGACTTAGGCCAAGGCCAATTTTGGAGACCGTACTTTGGCTTCAAAATGGCCCATGGCGTTCCAGCGTTTTAGGAACCAACCGGCAGGCGGCAAGTTAGGCTGGTACTAGAAGTTGGAAGATTGTTAGTTCAGCTTACTAAAGTGAGGGCGGTAGTGCTTGAGTTGCGATTGGTGACACTAATTGTTCAAAATGGGCTAGCTGTTATAATTAGTAAGTAAATCGTGCAAGATATACTTTTAGAATGTCGAGGTTTGGTGTTACACTGGAAGATAATTATGACGTAGAGAACGCGTCGTTAAAAGTGTTAGTCATTAATAATTTTTAACGATAACTATACATACTAAAAATAAACGAGGGTTGACTCATGAAGATTGTGATTGTTGGGAGTACGCATGCGGGGACTGCAGCCGCGAAACAAATTTTGAAGCGCCATCCAGAAACGGACGTCACGGTGTATGAGCGTAACGATAATATTTCGTTTGTCTCAAGTGGGATTTATTTGTATTTAACGGGGAAAATTGATCGTTTAGAGGATATGTTCTATGCGTCACCAGAAGACTTAGTCAAGATGGGCGCAACTGTCCGGCTTAAGCATAATGTGCTACGGATCGATACGAAGACGAAAACGTTGCAAGTCGCTGATATGCAGACTGGGAAAGTCTTTAATGATACTTACGACAAGTTGATTATGGCGACCGGTTCATCTGTGGCTGTGCCGCCAATTATTGGGATTGACCAGATGAATGTCCTGTTATGTAAAAACTATGAACAGGCCCAGGCCATCTATGCGAGTGCCAAGGAGCATCACCATATTGCGGTGATTGGTGCGGGTTATATGGGGACGGAATTAGCCGAAAGTTATGCCGAAACTAATCATGAAGTGTCGTTATTTCAGTCGCATGATCAGATCCTAAATAACTATATTGGGCCAGAATTATCTAACAAAGCCATCCAGTTATTGAAAGACCATGGCGTGCATTTACACATGGAAGAACGGGTTACAAGCTTTGATACGGCGGATGATGGTCAGGTCATCATCGAATCATCGGGTGGTAATTATCGGGCAGACTTGGCAATTGTCTGTACTGGATTTGTCCCGAATACGGACTTGTTGCGCAAACAAGTCAAGATGGATCGACATGGGGCACTCATTATTAACGATTATGTGCAGACCTCGGACCCTGATATCTATGCGGCTGGCGATGCATGTGTCGTCAACTTCAATCCGACTGGGACGCCAGCCTATACGCCGTTAGCGACGAATGCATTACGGCAAGGAGCGTTGGCCGGTATCAATGTTTTCGGTGATATTCAGCCTTATATGGGGACCCAGGCGACTTCGGCAATGAAGTTATTTGACTACACGTTGGCGACCACGGGATTAACGTACGTTGCCGCCAAGCGCGACAAAATGCCAATTCGCCATGTCGTCTTTGACGGCCCCTATCGGCCAACTTACATGCCGAATCCGACCGAGTTATTGATCGATTTAGTGTATAACTATGAAAATCGGCAGTTGCTGGGGGCACAATTCTGGAGTAAACATGATGTGTCGCAATCTGCAAATACGATGTCGGTTATGATTCAAAATGGTAATACCATTGATGACTTGGCTTATGTCGATATGCTGTTCCAGCCGAATTTCGATGAACCGTTTAATTATTTAAATCAGGTCGGTCAACAGGCGGTGGAGCAAGAATTACAACTAGGCAACGACCAGCCACGGGTCACCGCGACTGGTAATTGGCAAAACTAGCGGAGGGTAATGATGCGACAACTTTATCTCAATCAAAAGGTCTGGTCCGTGCGCGAAAAGTTTGCGGTTTTAGATCATCAAGATCGTCCCGTCTATCAGGCGGTTGGTAGCTTGTTTAAGATACCAAAACACTTTGATATCTTAGATTTGCATGATCACATTGTGGCCACCGTAACCAAGCAGCCGTTTTCCTGGTTACCACGCTTTTATTTAAAGATTGGTGACCAGCAAGTGGCGACGATTCAAAAACGGTTTACTTTTTTCAAGCCGCGTTATGATTTAGTCGCGGCCGGTTTAACGGTGACGGGAGACTTTTGGGACATGAATTTTGATGTCAGTCGAAAGGGCCAGTTAGTCGGTCGGGTGGCGAAACGCTGGTTCAGTATCGGCGATAAGTATGAGATGACGATTCAGGATTCAGCTGATGAATTGTTGATCGTTGGACTGGTCATTGCGATTGATTATGTCAAACGGGTTGAAGCCGCCGCTGCCAGCAGTTCTACTAGTAATTGAAATTAACATTTATGGGTGCTGATAATCAGATCAGTGCCTTTTTTGTACGGTCAGTTAACCAGCTAACGTGGCTTGCTAGACTGAAATCATTAATCCCATGACTAATATTTGGCGTCGCTTATTGTAGTTATGACAGAGTTAGTTTACACTAAAAATTGTAAATGATTTTAGCAACAATCTTTGGAGGAGTTTTTATGATAATTAAAAAACGGTGGTTAGCCGCATTGGTCACGTTACTAGCAGTTGGTAGTTTAGCTGGTTGCGGGTCCAACAATGCGGGTAGTGGTAAGGTGTTGGGTAAGCATGCCAGCAGTAGTCAGACTAGTACTGCAAAATCAACCAGCACCACGGATAACAGTAAGCTGAAAAAGGCGGAAGCCATCTTAAAAGATGCCCAAGCTTTGAATGCAGACGGTAAGTATAAACAATCTAACAAAAAGCTAAGCTCAATTGATTTAGCGGATTTAAATAAAAAGTCATTCAGTGCTTTGAAGACCGAGTTCTTCACGTTGCAGAAGAGTAATGACAAGTTCTTGTTGAAGAAGAGCAAGGACAGCAGCAATAAATCAACAACGACTAAGAGTGGTAATACGGCCACCACCACGACAGCCAAATCGACGCCCGCAACGAATAATAGTTTTGACAATTATTCTAAGTTTGTCGGCGATTACTCATTCTATAATTATGATGAGGATCGGTTACAATCTGACTTAACGATCAGTTCTGATGGGACCGTTGTCCAGAATAATACGGACGGATCGGCTTTCCATGGGGTCGCGACGGTTAAAGCATCCGGCGCTTCGGGCATCTTATCTTACGATGTGACTTCGGATTCCAGTGATACGAAGAGTATCAAAGCTGATGTCGAAATTGACGTCACTTGGAGCGGCGGCGACCATGAAACCTACTATGGGTATACCTCTTATGATAATTACAGTGTCTTAACGGATGGTAAATCATATGACGGCGACTTAGTTAATGAAGTCTGGGTCCAATAATGAACTGAAACCGTGCTAAACCAGCTTGAAATTAGCCGGCTTGGCATGGCTTTTTTAGTTGGATACGAGGAGATTAAAAATGAAAAAATGGGGTATCTTACTTTTAGGGAGTCTCTTAGGTGTTGTCCTGTTGAGTGGTTGCCAGTCAAAATCAACTAAAGTCGCACCTAAAACGAGTTCAGCTAGTCGGCAGTCAGCTAAAACCAGCGCATCTCAGTCAACATCTAAAGCGAAGTCGGCCGTTGCTAAACGAGCAAGTTCAAAGCCTAAAGCGGCAGTAGCTTCACCATTCAAAGGTATTGTTCAACAGACGATGGGTAAGCTAGGTGGTCAGAATTCAGTCTATATTCAGACGACCACGGGGCAAACGTATCAGTGGCATAATCAATCGCAAAAGGCTGCCAGTGATATCAAATTATTCATCTTAGCGACCGTTTATCAACAAGTTGCCGCTGGAAAATTGAATTTGGCGACAACCTATACTTTGAAAGCCACGGATAAGGTTGGCGGTACGGGGAGCTTGCAAGGGATGGCGACTGGCTCGACATTTACAATTCAGGAATTACTCCATTATATGATGACGGTTAGTGACAATACGGCGACCAATATTGTGATTGATGAAGTTGGTGGGATTAGCGCCGTCAATCAGGAAATCAAACGATTAGGGGCGTCACAAACGGTGTTGCGCCGCAAAATGATGGATCAAAAAGCGTTGACGGCGGGTCGGGATAATGTCACGTCGGTGCGTGATCTGGGGCAATTGTTGATGAAATTATGGCATCATCGGTTAATCTCGGCAACGGCTGATACGGCGATGTTAAAGTTAATGGCGGCGAACACGAACCATACGAAGCTACCAAAGCTACTGCCAGGGACGCGGACCGTTTACAATAAGACTGGTGAGTTTGATACTTATGGCGTTGAAAATGATGCGGCTATTTTCGTCCAAGGTCAGCGGGCAGTCGTGATTGTGGCTTTGTCACAAGGCGGGCAGTTATCACAGCAGGTACCGGCGATGAATCAATTGGGTAAACAGGTGGATGTGACGGTATTTAATTAGTAGTGTTAGGAACATGAAATTGGTTGATAAGATAAATTGTAAATTGACCAAGTTGGTCACTTACAGAAGTTAAATTTCTGGGTGGTACTGGCTTGGTTTTTGTTTTAGACTGATGATAGGTTACTATATGTGGTGCTGCTTAGGCTTTAAATGATAGTAGTTGACGCTTGGTCTTGAAAACTGACCTTGGCCTAAGTCCGAGTAGACCACTCGCATTAAGGCCAACGACATGGTTGAGTATTTTAGTAACCAACTTCTCGGCTAAATAAGTGGATTATGAATAATCAATCGTTGATTTTTCAATCCCCGTTAGTTAACGCCGGGCGGGCCAGAATTGGCTCAGTGGTGTCGTTTATCTTAGTCGGTGATTTTCCGACTTAGATAAAGCCCGGCTTGGAAGACCGCCCTTTGGCTTTCAAACGCGGCCACCACGTTCCAGCCGATTCTGGGTCAACCAGAGTGGCAATTTAAGTCAACTAGCACCAAGCGTAGTAGCTATAATTGTAAGCGAATTCAAGAAAGGATTGTGACTCATAATGAAGAAAATTCTGAATGATCCTAAAGACGTTGTCTCCGAAATGGTCGATGGGCTAGTGCGCGCTTATCCGCAATATTTAATGCAACTACCGGATACCACGGCGATGGTACGCAGCGACCAAGCCTCAATGGTTGGTAAAGTTGGTCTCGTCAGTGGTGGTGGCAGTGGTCATGAACCGAGTCATGCGGGCTTTGTTGGCAAAGGGATGCTGAGTGCGGCCGTGGCTGGTCAAGTCTTTACATCACCAACCCCAGACCAGATCTATGCCGCCATTAAAGCGGTTGACCAAGGTAAGGGCGTGTTTTTAATCATTAAAAATTACTCAGGCGATGTGATGAATTTTGATATGGCGAAAGACATGGCAGAACTGGATGATATTGATGTGAAGTCAGTGGTCGTTGACGATGATATCGCGGTCGAAGATAGTCTGTATACCCAAGGTCGGCGCGGTGTTGCGGGGACGGTACTGATGCATAAAGTCTTAGGGGCAGCCGCAGATCAAGGGGCTAGCTTAGATGAACTTGATCGGTTGGCCCACGCGGTCTTACCGCAGATTAAAACGATTGCGGTCGCCTTATCTGCGGCCACAGTCCCTGAAGTCGGCAAGCCCGGTTTTGAATTGGCCGATGATGAGATTGAATATGGGGTCGGAATTCACAGTGAACCCGGATATCGCCGCGAAAAGATCAAGCCATCTAAAGCCTTAGTGGCAGAATTACTAGGTAAATTAGATGAGTCCGGCCATTTAGACAGCCAGCATCAATACGCCGTTTTAGTGAACGGCATGGGTGCGACACCGTTAATGGAACAATACGTCTTTAGTCATGACCTATTGGATGCTTTAGCTGAAAAAGGGATTAAACCAGCTTTTATGAAAGTTGGTAATTATATGACGTCAATTGAAATGGCGGGTATCTCATTGACCCTATTTGACTTAACCGATGCTAAGTGGCTGGATTATTTGAACTATCCCGTTGAAACGATTGCTTGGTAGAAAGGACGGATGGCATGTTAACAACAACGCAAACGATCGCGTGGTTAAACAACTTCGCGGATAAGATTGAGACGAATAAGGCTTATTTGAATGACTTGGATACGCCGATTGGTGATGGTGATCACGGGAGTAACATGGTCCGTGGCTTGACAGCCGTTAAGGCGACTTTAGCTGATAAAAGCGACGCCGATTTAACAACAGTTTTCAAAGCCGCTGCGCTGGCGTTAATTAGTAAAGTTGGCGGGGCGGCTGGACCGTTATATGGTACGGCTTTCTTGGAAATGGCTAAGGCCAGCAAAAACGGGGACGCTGATTTAGACCCCCTGTTAACTGCAGCTTTAGCTGGACTTAAGAAGCGTGGTGGCGCTGTCGCGGGTGACAAGACGCTGATCGATGTTTGGACACCAGTGACAGCGGCTGTTCAGGCGGATCAATTAACGCCAGCCGTTATTAGTGAAGCTGTTGAAAGGACCAAGCCAATGGTAGCTAAAAAAGGCCGCGCGTCCTACTTGGGTGACCGGTCAATTGGGCATCTCGATCCTGGTGCCGTCTCCAGCGGATACTTATTTACTGCCTTACTAGAAACGGTGGCGCAGTCATGAACTTAGGCATTGTCGTTGTTTCACATGTGCCAGAAGTGGCGGCTGGTGTGGTTACATTGATCAAGCAAGTGGCCGCTAATGTGCCGATAACTTACGCTGGCGGGACTGACGACCAGCTGATTGGGACCAGTATGGCCAAGATTAGTACGGCTTTTGAAGATAATTCAGCTGACGAACTATTGGCCTTTTATGACCTTGGCAGCGCGAAGATGAATCTTGAAATGGCGATTGAAATGAGTGATAAAACGGTGCATTTATACGACACGGCGTTAGTCGAAAGTGCGTATACCGCGGCTTCTTTACTGCAGGCTGGGGTGCCGTTAGCAGCAGTTGAAGCGCAGTTAGCGCCATTAAAAATCAAGTAAGGGTCGGTGAAGCGGGATGCAAGGATTTTTAGGTGAATTTTTAGGAACCATGGTTTTAATCGTTTTTGGGGTTGGTAGCGGTGCGGGGGTTAATCTGAAACGCACGTATGCGCACGCGCAGAATTGGACGTTTATCTCTTTAGCTTGGGGATTAGCCGTTACATTTGGCGTTTATGTCGCAGGTCAATTCGGGTCGCAAGGTCATTTGAATCCAGCCGTGACGATTGGGTTTGCGTTGTTTGGGTTCTTCCCTTGGGCACAAGTCTTGCCTTATCTACTCGGACAATTCTTAGGTGCGTTTGTGGGCGCGGCCATTGTGATTGTGCAATATTATCCACATTTTAAAGCTGCTAAGCGCCCAGTAGATGGGAATACGGTCGGCATCTTTGCTACCGGGCCAGCGATTCCCAATCCCGTCTTTAACTTTTTAAGTGAAACGATTGCGACGTTTTTCTTTATCTTCCCATTATTGAACTTAGGGAACTTTACGCAAGGCTTGAAACCATTGATTGTGGGCTTATTGATTGTTGTGGTTGGGTTAACCCTTGGCGGAACGACCGGCTTTGCGATCAATCCGGCCCGGGATTGGGCCCCGCGGTTGGCGTACACGATTTTGCCTGTACCGAATAAATCTAGTGCAAACTGGTCATATGCTTGGGTACCGATGTTTGGCCCCTTATTAGGCGGTATTTTGGCCGCGGGATTGCAAGCTTGGATTGCTTAAGCATGCCTGTGAAGTCTGACGATGTGGTCAGGCTTTTTTTGATTGGGTTGCCAAGTACAGTTAGCGATAATGACTTTAAATCAGTCAGCGTTGTAGCCGTATTTGGTAGGTACTTGATGAGTAGTCGTGGTAAGCTCAAGGCAAACATTCACTAGAGGTGGCTATGATGAACGACCGTTTTCGTGTTTATCCAGTGAATATTAGTTATGAACCTGATGATACTGATGTACCATACTTGGTCACAATTCCGCTGTTTGACGGTGTGACGCAAGGGGTGTCGGTCGCCGACAGTATGCGAATGGCGCGTGATTATATTGAGTTAGTAAGTTGTGACTGGGACCCAGATGACCTGCCAGCTGGGTCGACCGATCTGCCGGTACCGCTACATCCGGGTGACTTGGTGGTGTTAGTCGATGTTGATTTAAATCGTTATCGTCAGGGGATTGAAGTATTGTAATCTGAAACTGGCGCCACAAAAACAACCGCTAACGACGAGCAAACTCAGCTGAGCTGGTTTCGTCATTAGCGGTTGTTTTAGGTTTGAAAATAATTAATCGCGGTTGCCAACCGTCGTCGTGGCGTGATTACGTGATCGTTGTCGCATCATGTAATGTAAAGTGCCAAAGACCGCGCCAACTAAGGCGGGCACTAACCAGTCCATGCCACTAGTAGCTAATGGCATGAAACTTTGAACGTGCGCCATGGCTTGTCCAAGGGCACTTTGGCTAACGACGGCAGGAAAGGCCGCGACCATGTCGAAGACGGCGGGGACCACGGTGAAGACAACGACCCAGCGGTAAACAACGGCGTCTTGATGGAACAATGGTGACAAGATTGATAAGAAGATCAACGCCATTGCGAGTGGGTAGAGGAACATTAACACGGGTGTTGACCAGGCGATGATTTGGTTTAAGCCGATGTTAGCAGTCAAAAATGATGCTAAACAAGTGATCCGTAACCAAGCTTTGTAGCTTAAGAAACTGAAATGCTTATGGAAATCTTGGGCAAAGGCCGCAACTAAGCCAATGGCAGTCGTTAAGCAAGTGGTGATGATTAAGACGGCTAACACGGCTTGGCCGAAAGTGCCCATATAGTGATTGACGATTTGATTAAAGGCGATCCCGCCATTAGCAGAAAGTTTGAACATGCCTAATGATTGGGCACCGACTAAGATTAATAAGACATAGATCAAGCCTTCAAATGACATGGAGAATAACCCAGCGCGGGCAGTGACCCAAGCGGCTTTGTTCGGGTCAGTTTGACCCATGAATTTAACAGCCGTGACGATGGTAACGCCTAAAGCCAAGCCGGCTAAGGCATCCATTGTGTTATAACCTTGTAAGAAACCATTTGTAAATCCAGCACTGACGTAAGCGGCGGTCGCAGTCGTGTTGCCAGCGTGAGCGAGTGGACTGCTAAAAGCAACGAAGAACACGACGACTAAGAGTAAGAGGAATAGGGGATTAAGTAGCTTCCCGACCCGATTCATGATTTTATGTTGTTCTAGTGATAAAACGTAAGCTAAGCCAAAGAAGACGGCTGAGAAAACGAGTAAGGCAACGGTTTGATATTTAGCTGCGAAGAATGGTGCCAGCCCAACAGTAAAGGAAACTGTGGCGGTCCGTGGTGTCCCGAAGAATGGGCCGATGGTAAAGTGAATCAAGACCATGAAGACGATGGCGAAGGTTGCACCTAAAGGCTTCCCAATATCATAAACGCCTTTGGATTTTGTGACACAGACCGCTAAAACAGATAATAATGGCAATAAAACAGCGGTGACTAAGAATCCAACGGCGGCCATGCCCCAGTGACTACCGGCTAATTGGCCGAGATGTAAGGGGAAAATCAAGTTGCCGGCCCCGAAGAAGAGCGCGAAGATCATGGAGCTTAACGTGACATAATCACGTTTGGTTAAGTTTCGTTTTTGAACTTTATTTAGCATATATGTAAACCTCCATAATTTTAAATCGGTTAAACAAAAAACGTCCTTGCAAGCTGAGTTTTGACTCAGATTACAAGGACGTTTAAAACGCGTTACCACCTTAGCTTCACGATCACATTACTGTCATCGCCTTAAAGGTACGGTCAGTGACCGGTCACTGACGATACCCTGGCTCGATAATGGGAGCACCCAACGACAACTAGCACCTACGCTTCGTCATCGCCGCTCAAAACTGATTTTCGGTTACGGCTTCTTTATGCCCTCTCACCAAGTCGGCACTCTCTAAAAAAGAAGTCGCAACGTACTGTGTTTATCAACGCGTTTGTTAACCGTTTTTTAATGTGTCTTTAATTTACAACCAGTTTGAGAAATTGTCAACGTTTTTTCTGAAAAAGTTTAAATCGGTAGTGCGAACTGGTTGGGAATGATGGATAATGGAGATAATTATTTGTGACTCTGGTTGGGCTAGAATTGGCTGGAACGTGGTGGCCGCGTTTATGAGCCAAAGTGCGGCCTCATAAGCCAGGCTTTGACTAACTCGGAAAATCACCGACTAAGTCAAACGACACCACTGAGCCAATTCTACCCCGCCCGGCGTTAAATGGATTTAAAATTCGTTGACTGGCTGCTTGATTCAAAGAATTTATTTAAAGCAGTCCCAAGCAGAATCACAGTAGAACTAAATTTAAAATAAGAAAGCAGGTGACGGCATGGCGACAACCGATTCAAAACGTATCCCCACTTGGCAGAGTAACCAAAATCGGCATACCCGATTTCGAACGATTGTCAGTGTTTTACGTCAATATAATGTATTGAGCAACTTAGCGCGCCAAAAACACCCGAGTCAAGTCCGGATGGCTTTTGAAGCGTTAGGACCGACTTTTATTAAAATTGGCCAAATCTTGTCTTCGCGGACGGATATCGTCAAGCCGGCATTTGCTAATGAATTTAAAAAGCTGCAAGACAATGTTCGCAGCGATGATTTCAGTGTGGTCAAGCAAACGATTGAAACGCAGACCGGTAAGCCGATGACTGACATGTTTGCCGATTTTGATGAGCAGCCATTTGCTTCGGCTTCAATGGGACAAACCCATCACGCAACTTTACTGAATGGTCAAAAGGTGGTAGTGAAGGTCCAGCATCCGGGGATTGACGCAGAAGTTGCGCTGGATATTTCATTGTTTGAACGGGCGTTACCGTTATTGAAGTATATCCCGGAATCGTCGGTCGTTGATTTACGTGAAATGGTCGCTGAGATTAAACGATCATTATTCAATGAATTGGATACAAGTATTGAAGTCCGTAACGGCACCCGTTTTTACCGATTGAATAATCATGATGATATTATTCAAGTTCCACGAGTTTACGCCGATTACAGTACCCAAAAAGTATTGGTCAATCAATATATGGCGGGGACGAGTATTCAACATTTTCTGGCGAAGGTGACGGCTGCCGATGCGGATGAGAATCATCAGTACGATGACGAGCGGCGGTATTTAGCCCATACGTTAGTGACTAATTTCTTAAAACAAGTTTTTGAAGATGGTTTTTTCCATGCCGATCCGCATCCAGGGAATATTTTGTTACGGGAATTGAAGTCGAGCGATATTGGGTATACGGATAAAGCGCCGCGTAAGCCCGGTCATTTAGGACAACGGACGTTACCACCGTATCGCCTAATCTACTTGGACTTTGGCATGATGGGGGCGATTAGTCCGGCATTGATGGACGGGATTGCGAACGTGGTCATCGCCGTCACAACTGAAAATACACGGCAAGTTGGGAAAGCCATTCTTGCCATTTCTAATCGGACTGGCGAAGTTGATGAAGAAGCGTTTTTTAGTGCGTTGGCCCCATTTTTAGGTCAGTATTATAATTCGGGCTTAGGCGATATCGACTTTCAAGGATTGCTATTTGAAATGGTTAAAGTTTGCCGCAATAATAATATTCAAGTTAATCCGGCGGTGACATTGCTTGGCAAGGCGTTTGGGACGATTGAGGGTATTGTTGAGATCTTGGATCCAAGTCTTTCTATGATGGATGTCGCCCGGCCATTTGCGCGTAAATATATGCGTGAGCATTTGAATCTACGTAATGAGCTAGAAGATGCAGCCTTGGCAACGTTGCAAGGCATCCGCGATACGCCTAAGTTACCATCCCGGTTATTGTCCGCCTTGGATACATTTGAAAATGGGCAGACCCGCGTGAATATCGTGTTCTCACATCGTAAGCAATTCATTGATCGAATTGATACGATGGTCAATAAAGTGGTACTGGCGGTGATTCTGGCCGCATTAATTGTGGGCTCATCGTTGTTAGTCCAGAGCCATTCCGACAATAGTTGGATTACCAACATTGGGATATTTGGCTATGTAACGGCGGTGGTCGTGATTATTGGGCTGACAATTGGCACGCTGCATTCGTGGTATCGACATTGGCGCCGAAAACCCTAACCGTTATTTATCAGTTGGATAAGTTAAATTAAAGCCGCATGGTCACTGCTTTTGGCAGTTGCCGATGCGGCTTTTGAATTAGGATCGTGATTGAAATTTAATGCCAGTTGGTGCGGTTGCTATTGACTGTTGTGTCTTATATTGAGCAGGAGTTAAATCCAAGTATTTTGCAAATAATTTAAATAAGGAAGGGGCACTCTGATAGCCCACGCGTTCGGCGATTTCGGCGACAGAATAATTGGTCTCCAGCAATAGCTCTTGGGCTTCAGCTAAGCGTTTTTTGTCAATTAAACCCTTAAATGTACTGCCCGTTTCGGCTTTCAATTTATTGCCAAGGTAGTTTTTGTTATAGCCGAACTTTTGACCAAGCTCGGCTAGCGTCAGTTGCGTGTAGTGTTTATCAATATAGCTTAAGAGTTGCATCAAGTTATTATCCGCATCGGCCGCGTCTTGAGCGGTTACTTCGATTGAATTGGCAAGCTCGGTCAAAATCAGTGATAGCAGTAAGTTCATCGAACGACTGCGATAACGATCATGACTGAAGCTTTTAATAATCAGTTCGTTAATGAGGGCGATTGCCATGGTGTTTTGGCGGATATCAAAGACGACGAAATTATTATGAATAGCATCGACGCGTGACGCATTCACCATAAATTCAGTCGCCAGATTTTTAGACTGGGCAAGATTGGCTAGGATATTTGTCAGGATGGAATCATCGCGGACTAAAATATTAATTAAAATATCGTCTTTACCAATATAGTCGATTTTTTGAACGATATCTTTATCCATCAAGATAATCTCGTGTTCACGGAGCTCAATCTTTTCACCGTTAATATATTGGGTGCTGTGACCAGCATACATATAGTTGAGCTCAATAAAGTCATGAGTGTGCGCCGGCATATATGAGTAACGATGATGCTTGTTAATGAAGATGTTGCCACGCTTGAAAAAGGTCGCTTTGGGCATCTGTGGGGCTTGGTTAGGTACGGCTGTAGTTTGGACATCGTGGACGTTGCCACCGTGTAAACGTTGTTCTGTTTCGACCGGATCTTCCGCTCGTAACTGCTGATCTAATTCACTGAAATCCATGAATTGACCTCCTTGTAATCGCTTTTAAATCTATTATACGCATAAAATAGTGACTTGACAGTTAAATAATCATTACCTGTGATTACGCAATAATTTGTGTGTGGTTGTCATATTGAATTCAAACATGGGGCGTTGTTTAATTGATAATGAAAGCGATATCAATAGTACGGTTAATTAGACTTAAAGGGGCGTTTAAAAATGGCATTTACATTTCAAATTAATCATGATGTTCAATTTAATCATGATGCTGACTTGCTGGCAAAGGCCGAAGCCAACCGACCAACATTGCAACATGCAGTTGTAAAACCGCAGCGACTGGTCAAAGTTGTGGCGGATGACGCGGCATTTAATGGGTTTCGAGCGGAACCTAGTGATCAGGATATTCAGCAGTTACCCAGTTATTTGTTGAAGAAAGATGATAAGTTAGTTTTGGATTTTGGCGATCATCAAGTGGGCCATTTTGCGATCGATATTGATGCGGTTGGGTCGCCAATGGATGCGCCGTTGACCTTACATTTGACCTTCGCCGAGACGCCAGCTGAGATTGGGGTGGATGCGGCTAGCTATGATGGCTGGCTCAGTAGTTCTTGGATTGCGGAAGAAACGTTGCACTTAGACGTTTTACCAACGCATCTAGCGTTACCGAGACGGTATGCGTTTCGGTATGTTGAAATTGAGGTGAAGGATACTTCGCCTAAATGGCAAGCTAGTTTCAGTAATCCCGCGGTCACCACTAGTAGCGCAGTTAAAATGTCAGCGGTTCCGGCGGTCAAAATTGATGATCCAGAATTAAAACGGATTGATGAAGTCAGCATCAAAACGTTGCATGATTGTATGCAAGACGTTTTCGAAGATGGTCCTAAACGGGATCGGCGTTTGTGGTTGGGCGATTTACGGTTACAGGCGTTGGCAAACTACGCCACCTTTAATGATGCGACTTTGGTTAAGCGGTGCTTGTATTTATTTGGCGGGATGACGGCGACTGATGGCAAGATTCCAGCCAATGTCTTTACGTCACCGAAATTAACGCCAGATGACACGTTTATGTATGATTATGGTCTATTCTTTATCTCAACTTTGAAAGATTTTAATGATCAGTATCACGATCAGCAAGTCTTAACCGATCTATATCCAATTGCGAAAAAAGAATTAACGGTGGCTCTAACGCAGGTTAATGATCAAGGGTTACTGGTACCAAATGAAGACTGGCCGGTCTTTGTTGATTGGTCCAATGACATTGATAAGACAGCGGCTGGACAGGCGATCTTAATCTATGTCCTGAAACAATCTGTGGTCTTAGCACAGGCCATGGCTGATCCTGCGGCGGCTAAGTATGAAGCATTGGTTCATACGTATACAGATGCTGCTATTAAGACATACTATGATGCGGATCAAGGATTGTTTGTGAGTGGTCCTAAGCGTGAAGTGAATATTGCTAGTCAAGTGTGGATGGTCTTGGCCCATGTGTTAGATGATCAAGCCAACGAAGCGTTAATGACGACGGCGGTTGCTAAGCTTTTCCCAGTAACTGGGATTGCAACGCCATATATGTATCATCACATTGCTGCGGCATTGTTTGAAGCGCATCATCAAGCCGATGGGATTCAACTGATTAAAGATTATTGGGGCAAGATGGTCTCGTTAGGTGCCGATACGTTCTTTGAAGCCTTTGAACCGGAAGACTTGCAGTTCTCACCTTATGGCAGTCCAATTCTAAATAGCTATTGTCACGCTTGGAGTTGTACGCCAACGTATTTGATTCGGAAGTATGTGGTGTAGTTGTGTTCTAATTAACGTAAAAAAGGCCTAAATAAAACCACTAACGAAATCTTCGTTAGTGGTTTTATGCGTCCAAATTAATCTTCACTACCCAATAACCGTGAGCAGTAAGCGGCGAGAACTGCACCAACTTCGGGGGCTAAAATGTAGACCCATAAGTGTGAAACAGCGGTACCGCCAACAAAGATAGCTGGGCCGATTGAACGGGCGGGGTTCAAGGAACCACCGGTCAAGTTCAACGCCACGATGATTAAGAAGGCTAAAGTAACCCCGATAATCAAACCAGCAAAGTCACTGTTGCCATGAGCCGCACTCGTCACATTCAAGATGACCATTAAGAAGATGAATGTCACTAAAGCTTCAACGAAAAACGCCATGCCGCTGTTGATCTTACTAAAGTCGGTTTGACCAAGTGAGTTAGTTGCTAAACCGGCTGCACTGACGAAACTGCGGATGGCCGCGGAAGCCACAATCGCACCAAGAATCTGGCCGATGATGTAACCGAGAGCATCCCGCATTTCCATCCGACGATTAATGAGCATCGCGGTGGTGACTGCTGGATTAAAGTGACCACCTGAAATTCCCCCAAAGGCATAAGCGGAAACGGTGATGGCTAACCCAAAGGCCAACCCAATTGTTAAAACATCGCCTTTACCAATGACGACGGCGCCAGTCCCAAGAAAGACTAGCATGAAGGTGCCGAGAAATTCGGCAAAATATTTGCGCATAAAAGCCACGCTCCTTTTTTAGAATAGATTGCTAATACAGCCTTATTTTACAATACTTTTGGCTACGTCGCTTGTAATATACTTACGATATTAATGATTTAGATAAGTTAAATACAATTGTTTTAGTAGGCCGGTCGCGGTCTGAGCCTTATTATGATGGCGAATTGATGATTAGCGGATAGGGACACTTGTTAATCATATAAAAATGATGTTAGGCCCAAGTCGGTTGACGATAGCCCGCTAAGTTGGTTAACTTAACCAAGAGGCACAGAAATGAAGTAAAAAAACGAATTATATAGATGATGGACCTTTTCAATCTAAAATCAGCGGGCAACTGTTTTATAATTAGACTAATTATGCGATTGATGAAACGACGACAGTAGAGATAACTTAAAAGGGGGACCACTAGATGCGTTTTTTACATACTGCGGATTGGCATTTAGGTAAGAAACTACATGGATTTGATCTGCAGGCAGAACAGCAGGCGGCCTATGAACAGATTTTAAAGCTGGCACTGGATGAACAAGTGGACGCGGTTGTGATTGCGGGCGACTTATATGATCGGGCAATTCCGAATGAAACGGCGGTCAAACAATTAAATAGTATGTTAATGGACATGAACTTAACGCACCGGTTACCCTTATTAGCGATTAGTGGGAATCATGACAGTGCGGCCCGGTTACGGACAGGGAGTGCGTGGTTTAAGGCGACGAACTTCTACTTAAATACGAAGTTGAGCCAAGCGTTTACCCCGATTACGATGGGTGATACGCAGTTTTACTTACTGCCTTATTTCGAGCCCTTTGAAGCGCGACAATACTTTGAAGACGATGACTTACGCACCGTTCAACAAGCAATGGTCAAGATTGTTGCGGCGATGCAGGCGACTTTTGCGCCTGATAAAAAGCACGTTTTAGTGGCCCACTTTTTTGCGGCCGGTAGTGAACATGTTGATTCGGAAACGCAGGTCACAGTTGGTGGCTTAAATGCGATTCCGGTCGATTTGTTAGCACCGTTTGATTACGTAGCACTAGGCCATCTGCATGGTAAAGATGCTTTGCAAGCAGCACGAGTTCGGTATAGTGGCTCACCAGTTAAATTCTCGATTTCCGAGGCTACGCAAACAAAGGGCGTTTGGATTGTAGATACCGATCCATTCAAATTAACCTTTAAACCGCTCACCCCAATTCGCGATGTGCGGGTGTTAACGGGGAGTTTCGAAACATTAACCACACCAGCTTTTTATCAGCAACAAGCAAAAGATGATTATTTGGCTGTTCAGCTAACTGACCAGCGGGTGATTCCTAATGTGATGCAAGCGTTAAGGGACGTTTATCCGCATATCATTGAGTTAGAGCGGGTCAATGGGCCGGTCTTGACGAACAATCCAGCGACCAAGATTGATCCCAATCTTGATCCAATGACGTTGCTAGCAAAGTTCTTTGAGCAAACGACCGATGATGACTTGACTGATCAGCAGCAGCAGTGGGCGCAAACTGCGCTAACAGCGGCGATGAAAGAGGAGGGGTAGCGATGCGACCATTAACGTTAAAATTAGACTTTTTCGGTCCATATCGGCATCAAACGATTGATTTTACCAAGTTCAATGATTTCCCCGTCTTTTTGATTAGTGGTAAGACCGGTGCTGGGAAGACGACGATCTTTGATGCGATGTGTTTTGCGTTATTTGGTGGGACTTCCGGTGGTGACCGTGAAGTCCGGCAGATGCGCTCAGACTTTGCGACGATGACGGATACGACGAGGGTCACCTTTACATTTGCCCATAAAAAGCGCACTTATCAAATTGTTCGGGAACCTGAACAAATTGTGGCTAAGAAGCGTGGTGAGGGCACCCATAAGCAACCAGCGGCAGTCACGTTGACCGTCTTTGATGTCAATGATCAAGAAATTGATGAGTATACAAAGGTCAATGCAGTTCAATCATATGTGCGGGACTTACTCCAGTTGACGCGGGAGCAATTTTCACAGATTGTCCTATTACCTCAGGGCCAATTTCGACAATTCTTGATGGCCAATAGCGATGACAAAGAAAAAGTGTTGCGCGATATTTTCGGGACAAGCTTATATAGTCGTTGGGCCGGACAGCTTAAACAGCAATTAAAGCAACAGCAAAAAGCCAATGAAGTCGCTACCCAAAAGTTACAAACTTATCAGCAACAGTTAACTTGGCAGGACTTATCTGTCGAAGATGCGGCCGACCTTGCACCGCAAGCCGCCGTCGATCAGCAGTTAGTTGAACAGCAGACCCAACAGGTTACTTATCAGGAATTAGCTGGTCAGTTTGAAACGGCTAAAGCGACTTTAAAACAAGCCCAGGCAGCGCAGCAAACTGGTCAAGCCTTACAGCAAAATCATGCGGAATTGACTAAGTTGTTAGCTGATCAACAGGTGTTAACGACACAAGCGCCGACAATTGACCAACAACGCCAACAGGTTCAGGCCTTAGAATGGGTGCAAACGTTGGCGCCCACAGCTCAGCAGCTACAAACGGCGCAACAACAGGTCCAAACGCAAACTACCCGTCAAGATAAGTTGACGACACGACAGCAGCAATTAACCAGTGATCAGCAGGTAGCCAAAACGGCGGCCCAACAATTAACTGATCAAGCAGCAGAAGCTAAAGCGCGCCAAGCAACCATTACGACGTTAACGGCCAAAAAAGCTGTTTATGAACAGGTCGATCAAACGTCAGTCGCTTTAAAACAGGCCCAACAGACATTGACTGACGCTAAAGCTGCACAAACGACCGTAGCTGCTAAGTTACAGCAAGCAGATGTCCAACAACAAACGTTGACCACCACGAGTAATCAGTTACCAGAACTAATGCAACAACAGGCTAGTTTAACGACGCAACGTCACGATTTGGATGCGGTGACGACTCAAGTCAAGTTAGTAGAAAAACAGCAACATTTGGTTGATCAGCAACAAGTTACGATTGATAGCCAAGTGAAGGCGGTGGCCCAGCAACAGACTGTAGCTGATCAAGCCTTGGCTGTTTATCAACGGTTAGATAGTGATTGGGCAAGTGAACAGATTGCGATTTTAAGTCAACATTTGCAACCTGGAACGCCTTGTCCAGTCTGTGGGAGCTTGGAACATCCTGCACCGGCCTCGAACGAGACGGTAACCGTGTCAGAAGCCGCCGTTAAAACAGCACAAACTAAAAGTAATCAAGCGGCCGCTAAGCTGGCGGACTTACAAGGCCAACTTAGAAGCTTACAGACGCAGCAAATAACTGCACAGCAAGAACTAACGGATACTGCGGCAATGTTACAGCAGGTGGTCACCACCAAATTAGCTTTGACTTATACCACGTTGTCACAGTTACAAACGGCGATGACTGAACGGCAAGCGCAACTGGATCGTGACGTGACGGCTAATCAAAACGCACAAACAGCAGCGCAGACCGCTAAGACTGCCTTAGTTGAATTGACAACCACGATTGCAGATCTACAGCGCCAACAACAGCAACAAGCCACAGCGGTGACGACGGCCCAACAAACCGTCGTCCAATTAGAAACCAAATTGGCTGATCAGCGACAACAATTATCATCAGATTATCCAACGTTGCAAGCTTTAGAAGCTTATTTGCAACAATTGACGGCGGCTCAGAATAACTATGAACAAGCCGTTACGCAAGCCCAACAGCAATTGAGTACTGTCGAAGCCCGATTAACGGCAACAACGGCCCAATTAAAGACTGCCGGTACAGATCTAGCAACTGCAAAGTCAGCGGTGACTTTGCAGCAACAACACTTAACAGCAGCAATGGTGACCCGGTGGGGGGCGGCTGATTTTGACCGCTTAACGGCCCAATTGACCGCAGTTACCCAGTTGCCAGCATTACGAGAGACCATTAAGACGTATGACCAGCAACAATCACAATTGACCGGTCGGATTGCAACGGTTAAACAAACGATCGCTGATCGTCCGGTGCCAGATATGGCGGCATTGGACATAGCCGTTACTGAGGCGACGACCGCGGAACAACAAGCAGAAACGGCTTACTATCAATTACAGCAGACAATGCAAGCTAATCAAAAGTTAGTCGAGCAGATGCAGCGGATCCTGACACAAGTCCATGACCAGCAGGCGGCATTAGCCCAGTTGGCCCAATTATCAGCGGTGGCCAATGGGAGCGGTCAACAGAAGCTAAGTTTGGAACGATTTGTCCTGCAAACTTATTTGCAAAAGGTTCTGGCAACCGGTAATACACGGTTGCGGCAACTGACTGGTGGTCGTTACCAATTCCAATTAGATGAAGCAGTCGGCACGTATCGTAATGGCACTGGACTTGAAATTAATATTTATGATGACAATGCTGGTAAAGTTCGGAGCGTCCATACTTTGTCAGGTGGTGAAAGCTTTATTGCCGCGTTGTCCTTGGCGCTAGCGTTAGCGGAAGTGATTCAAAATCAAGCAGGCGGCATTAAGATCGATGCCTTGTTTATCGATGAAGGCTTTGGTTCATTAGATGAGGATGCGTTAGCGATGGCGATGGAAGCTTTGCAGACGGTTGAGGGCCAATCACGGATGATTGGCATTATTAGCCATGTCAGCGAATTAGAGGAACAATTACCCGCTCAATTACAAGTGATTCCTAATGGGAATGGAGAGAGTCATGTACACTATCAATTAGAATTTAACTAAGGTTTTAAATCAAGGAAGGTGACAGAATGGCTAAGCAATATGCCATTTTTGACTTAGATGATACGCTGTTAGATTTCACGCGGGGTGAAGCTGAAAGTATCACTAAGTTGTTAAAACAGTGTGGAATTACCGATATTCAACGGGGATTAAAGACTTATACCCAAGTCAATCTTCAAGCCTGGCAACAGATTGAACAGGGAGCCGCACGGGAACCATTACTGGAACAGCGGTTTACCCAAGCCTTTAATAAACTGGGTGTGACCGTGGATGGTGCCGCGTTGGAACAGCAATATAGTCAGATGCTTGATCATAGTTACTATACGCTTCAAGGAGCACCACAATTACTACGTCAGCTACAGCAGGCTGGCGTTCACTTAATCGTTGGGACTAATGGGGTTAAGTCTACCCAGTTGAATCGCTTAGCTGGTGCGGGGCTGACGCCTTACTTTGAACAAGTCGTGATTTCTGAAGATGTGGGCTACGCAAAGCCGGATGAACGTTTCTTTACGCCGATTTTTAAGCAACATCCAGCGCTGACGAAGGCCAATACACTAATGATTGGCGATCGACTACAGTCGGATATTTTAGGGGCACGCCATGCTAATCTCGATAATGTGTGGTTTAATCCGCACCATCGTGTCAATCAGGAAGGCTATCAGCCAACGTATGAAGTTGATGATTTTGATGGGCTGAGGCAACTCTTGTTGGCTGAATAGCAAGATTGTCAAGACTAATTAATGTTTCACGTGAAACAAATAAGGAGAGAATATGGCATTATCTTATCAAGCAATGTTAGCGGCGGTGCCGGTAGTCTTAAAAGCTGGCAATGTGCCCAATATCGTTGGTGAAGCTGGTATCGGTAAGTCCGCTTTAGTGGCGGAAGTTGCGACTCAATTACATGCCAAGCTGTATACCACGGTAGTGAGTTTATCTGAGAAAGGCGACTTAGCCATTCCAATTCCGCCGTTAACGAGTGAGTCGTTTATTGAAACGGCAGACTATGGTCGCCTAGCAGATGTACAATTTGGCTATACCCATACGTTGATTGAAATTATCCGCTATGCTGAAGCCCATCCGCAACAGCCGATTATTTGGTTCTTAGATGAATTCAACCGGGGGACGCAAGCGGTTCAGAGTGAATTGATGAACTTGGTCTTACAACGGACTATTAATACCTTGACGTTGCCCAATCAAGTCCAGTTGGTGTTGGCGGAAAATCCGGATGCCAGTATGCGCGGCTTTGAGACTAGTACGTATGGCGTCGTGGCTAGTGATGCGGCGATTAAGGATCGAACGGTACGACTAGTGTTGACCAGCGATGCGGATGATTGGCTACAATGGGCCGCCCAGACTAATCCAACGACTGGTCAGCCAAATATTCATCCGTTAGTTCAACAATTTATTAGTGAAGATGTGACGCGTTTGAATCAAGCCGATGCCGCGGATGACTTAGTGGCCACCCCCCGCGCCTGGGAACGGGTGTCAGCGAACTTAACGGCGTTAGCGGACTTACCAACGGCCACACAAGCGATGATTGCCTTAGATATCTTTCAAGGAGATATCGGGACTGAGTTGGGATTAGCATTTGAACAGTTTTTAGAACAGCAAGCCATTCATCTTACACCGCAACAATTATATACTGGTGAGCCGAGTGGTGCCGTGGTTCCAGCTGAACTTTTGACGCAATTCAAAGCGATGAGTGAACCGCAGAAGAGTACGGTATTACGGAGTTGTTTACAGTTAACGACAACCTATCCTTTAACGGTCGATGCGAATGCGGGGCGGTTCTTACAATTACTACAAATGCTTAGTCAGGATGGCCAGTTTAGTTTGGTTCAACAATTAGGTCAGAATCGGGACTTACTGAAGCAACTTTACACGGCTAATATTGCTCAGCAGAGTCCGTATGTCACGGCGCTGTATCAATATTTGCAACAAGTCGCTAGTTGGTCGAATCAATAGGAGGCGGATAGGGTGATTAATAATGCCATGGCCTATGCTGAGTGGCGTCAGAAACTGCTGGCGGCTCCGACTGAGGCCACTTTAGCAATGGGACCGGTGATGGTTGAACGCGCCATTATTGAATTGCTTGCTATTGACCAATTTTATGGCGAACTATTGACCCGTTTGCCCAGACACACGTCAAATCAGCTAAAGACGCCCTTTGCACTAACTTGGCGAGACAATCGCCTGGAATTGACAATGGCGGTTGTTCCGTTAGCCCAGACATTTACGCGCTTTGATGAATTACAAGCGGGATTAAAGCACGTGGCATTACATGTTCTTTGGCAACATCCATTACGTTATCGTCAGCAGGCAGCCCGGCAACCGGAATTAGTGACCTTGGCAACCGATTTAGCAGTGAACCAATATGTCACTGGCTTACCTAAGCACAGTACCGGATTAGCCACGGTTCAACCGTTAGTGCGGGTGGCCCTACCCGCTAAAGCTGATTCCGGTGTTTACTTAAAGTTGTTGCAGTCGCCAGTCCAACGTCAAGCTGGTGGTCAGTCGACTCCCCAGCCACCGCAACCGGCGGGAAACTCGGCTGCGAGCACTGGGTCGCAACCTATGCAATCACCGATTGATGCAGTTGCGGGCTGGCAAGGGACTACTGGTCAACTGACGAATCCGAATCTAGCAGCTAGCCGGTTACAACAATTAGCCCGTGATGCTTGGACACATACGCGAGAAGCTGGTCGGGGGTTAGTGGCTGGTCAGGTTCGCACGCAACTTAAAGTTCAGCGCTGTCCTGCTGATGTCGATTGGCGTCGATTATTAGTGAAGGGCTTGGGCCAGCTACCGACTGGCAAGCAGGCGTCTTATGCCCGTTTCAATCGACGGCAACCTGCCCGGATGGAACTGCCTGGACAAATTAGTGATACGCAACTGCAATTACAAGTCTACGTTGATCATTCAGGTTCGATTAGTGATGCCACGTTGCAGTATTTATTGAGTCAAGTGGCGACGTTGACGCGAGCAGTGACTGCCACGATTACTGTCAAACCGTTTGACGCCATTGTGCGGCCGGGACAAACGTATCAAGCGACCTTGCCGCAACAGATCAGGTTCACTCGCCAAGGCGGTGGCGGGACGGTCTATCAAAGCATCTTTGATGATTTGCAACGAACACATGCCACTAATCAAACGACCTTAGCTGTGATTTTAACCGATGGCCGTGGTGAACGGGAGCTTGACGCGCATCGGTTTACCAATGTGATTTGGCTACTAGCTCATCCGAATGACCGATTGTCAGTTCAGCCGGTTATCGGGCAAGTCGTGACCTTAAAGAAAGGGGTGGATAGCGATGACCCAACCGCTTAAACCGGCCGATATGCAATCGTTGTTAACGCATGATCACCGTTATCGACGGGCCGTAGCCGTGTTAAAAGGCCAGTGGTTGCCAATGATTGCGGAAGAAGACCAGCCATTTCGGCAACAGATTGCGGTAGCTGACTTACAATTTGCTAAAGCCCTGTTAGCAAGTGGCAGTGCGACGAGTGCATTCGACTTTACCAGTTATGCAGGTGTGCAACAGCTTCGGCAACATTTCGGTAGTCAACTTAATGCTGCTGCCCAACAATGGTTAATTCAGCCTTATTTATAGGTAAACAAAAATTCCTACCGGTTTATTGACGGTAGGAATTTTTATTAGGCTGAAACGCCAAGAAAGGTTGTCCAACTTTGCTGACGTTGGGAGATGTCTGGATGACTGCCCTGCCGTAAACGGGTTTGTAAGCCAATCCGAGCTTCTAGCAGTCCTTGCGCTAAGCTCATGCTGGATTGAGTCGTGATGATGGTTTGGTTAGCTTGACCTTTTAGGATAGTCGAGGCCATTAGAGTCAAATAATCGTCATAATAGCGATCGGTGAGTTGCTTAATATCCGGATCGTCGGTGGCGAATTCAGCGACCGCGTTATCCATCAAATCACCGGTTGGTTGGGAATCGTCAGTGGTCAGGCCTTGGGTAAAGAGCATCATTAGAACAGCTAGTGGGGTGGCGCCGCCTTGTTCCAAGTCCTGCATGGCATGGGTAGTTGCAGCCAGCATTAACTGATGGTAGTGCTGGAGTGCTTTGAGATAGATGGTGTGCTTGTCACCAAAGGCATTATATAAGCTTTGCTTTTTAACGCCGCTTAGCGTGACGAGTTCATCCATTGAAGTGTGGTAATAACCGTGTTGCCAAAATTGGCGCATGATTTGGTCGAGTACTTGGTCATTATCAAAAGTCTTTTTAGCTGGCAAACGTGATCCCTGCTTTCGTTAAAGGGTTTATTTTCTAGTATAGCATAGCGATTTTGTCGGTTTATGACTGCTGATATTAATATCTTTGTTTTTAAAGACTATTTTAATGAAAAATAATTGTAGCCTAGCAATTAGCCGTTAGAATTAATTTGCTTTTTGACTAGACTGCCAACTGTGTGATTGTGAATTTGCTTAATGGTATCAGCGATGTAAGCGGTATTTTTAACGTTTGAATTTATGGTATGTTATTATGCTTACGAAAAATAATATCTAATGGATATTCACATTAAAGTTTAATCTTAATATAATGTTGAGGCCGATGTTGATTAACCGGCTTAATAAATTTATAAAACCGATTTTTTGAGATTCATGAAAACCGTTGCTATTAAACTGATTAAAACAGGTTCTATAAGATAATTTATAGATTTATGAATATGAGGAATTGCCAACAAAACTGTTAGAAAGGCTTCCAGGGTGGATAGTTAAACCCTATCATCAATTGACGGTGCTTCTAAAAACGTGCTATATTGTGGGTGCTGAAAGGGAGAAAACGTTTTTAAAAGAATGAGTTAACACCGTTCAGTAGCTGATGTTACTTAATTGTAGAAACAAGTGAAAGGTGTGATTGTGATGGATTGGCAACTTAATGGACTTGCTTGGCTAAGCCCCCTTCAGCTAGGTGATATTCAACAAAGTACCTATCATATTACGGTTACGCCCGCCGCTAGCCATGGCGCCACCATTAATCCGGGGCCCTTGGCGGGGGTGTTGCCGCAGATGAATGAATTACAACAGTGGGTGTTGTGCGGCATCGCATTATTAATCATTAGTCTAGTCGGGTTATTAATTAAATTTTGGTGGAACAGCCATCAACACACAAAGGAGCAATCGTAATGAAAAAATATGTCGGAACATTTATCGCCAGTGTTGCATTATTGACCGCACTACCCTTAGCTGCTAATGCTGCGGATGGTGACGCAGATACGCAAAAGACAACCCAAGCAGAAATCGAATTGACACAAGGTGATAAAAAAGATATTACCCTAGATACGGTACCAGGAGTGAAGTTTGGTAGTAACGAAAGTAAGAATGAAACCGTTACTTATCCTGCCAAGACCGTTAGTGATCACGTGCAAGTTACCAATCCTGGGAATGCTGAAGGTTGGGATGTCCAGGTTTCTGGGACGGCGTTTAAAGAAGGCAATAAAGAAATAAAGGGTGCCAAGCTAAAATTTGCCAATGGGAAGGTTACCCCTAATGATGGTGCTAATGAATCTGATTTGCCAACTACCAAAGATACGACGATTACTCCTGATGCGCAATCAATTCTGACTGCTGGTGCCGGTGCTGGGGTTGGGGCCTTTACACTGACGCATACAGCGACTAGTGTCAGCCTATATGTACCAGCGGGGAATATTGCTGGTAATTATAGTTCAACTTTGACTTGGAAATTAGTGAATGCGCCAACTGGTGCTATAACAACGCCTAGCAAATAAGCATTCAAAAAATATGAGCTTCGCCGGCAGAACTGAGGTGCAACGATGCCAAAGCTAAGCAAACCGGCGTGGTGGTTATTGGTTGTAAGCTGCGCGGGCTTTAGCGGCGGATGGTTACCTCTGAATGGTCGTGCAGCAGTGCAACAATCGCACGCCGAAGTGGAGATTACCCCGGGAAATGGTGATGATGCGGTTAAGCCGGTTGATCCGAATGACCCATCAAAGCCTTACCCGGGTGATCCAGTTGATCCGGGCAATCCGGGGACTGGTTCTAAAGGTCATTTAACAATCGATTTTATTAGTAACTTAAAGTTTGAAGTTGATGGTGGCGAGCAGGGGCCAATTACGACGACCGCTAAGAATCAGTTAGCGATGGTTCAAATTTCTGATCGCCGTTCAACCGGGGCTGGGTGGACATTACAAGTTCATCCTAGTGTGCCAACCAGCCGTCAATATACGTTACAGACGACGATTGACTTGGGTGCTGTTAAGCTCAAACCGGTAACGGCTAATGTGAGCGCGGCCCCACAACTGGTCAATCGGGTCTTACGTGCCGGCATGGTCAACAATGTGCTAGTCGCTAATCGGCAAGCCGGTGTCGGTACGTGGTTACTAGTTTTGAATCAAACCAATGCGCCGACGCAATTAGTCATTCACAATCAAACGTTACATGCTGGGAATTACGTGGGTACGATGACGTGGTCATTGACCAACGCGCCCAGTTAACGACCGGAGACGTTTTAGGCGTCTCCATACATAGCTAAGTCACTTACCGTTGAAAAAAGGAAAGGTAAATCATATGAAAACTAAACTCTGGCAATTAGTGTTATTAATGGGCGTCTTATTTGGAAGTCTCACAATGGTCGCTAAAGCGGATAATCTTAAATATACCGTGACTGCCGATCTACCCAAAAATCAAATCACGGAAAAAGTGTCGTATTTTGACTTAAAAGTGAAGCCCGGTCAAAAGCAAACTTTGACGATTCGGATTAAGAACAGTGATAGCCAGTCGCATCGCTATGTCGTATCACCTAATCGCGCTATTACCAACGATAACGGGGTAATTGATTACAGCCATGCGAATGCCAAGGCGGATTCGTCAGCGCAATTTGACTTGAATACGGCCTTATCTGGTAAGCAAACGGTGGATGTTCCAGCCAAGACAACTAAGAAAGTTGCGATTAAACTGAGTGTGCCTCAGCAGGGCTTTAAAGGGATTGCGCTTGGCGGGATTAGTGTGACCCAGGCTGTCAGTGCAGCTAAAAAATCGAGCGGGATGACGATTCAAAATCAATATGCTTATGTGATTGGGATGCAATTACAAGAAACTGAAACGATCAAGATCAAACCGGTGATGAAGTTATTGTCGGTTCAAGCTAAACAGATTAATTATCAAAATTACGTGACAGCAACTTTACAAAATACCCAGCCAGTCATTATGCATGGTTTGAAGATTAAAAGTTATGTCACGGCCGTTGATGGAACTAAAAAAGTTTTGGCAACGACTAAAGATCATTTAGCGATGGCACCAAATAGTAGTTTTAACTTTGCGGTCGGTGATGGCAAAGAACCGCTAAAAGCTGGGAATTACACCTTGCATTTAGCTGCCAGCGCCAGTGATGGTAAGTACAAGTGGAACTTTACCCGTAACTTTACGATTAGTGAGCAAAAGGCCAAGCAGCTGAACGATTCAGCGGTCGGCCAAAAGCAGCAACCAAACTATTTCTGGTGGTTTGTCGCTTTAGGTGCCGTGATTATTGCCTTATTAGGTGCAGTTATCTGGTTACTTGTTAAGAATCGGCGGCGCAACCACGATTAATTAGCGAGAGGGGTTGGCAACATGCGCAAAAGTCTGAAAATGTTATTAGTCGGTTTGACCATGTTGATAGGGTTGTGGGCCAGTACCGCGCGATCACAAGCAGCGGAAGAATTAGCCGCAGCCGCACCGTTGACGACGGCTCCGGCTGGGCTGAATCAACTCGAAAAGATTTTTGTGTTGCCAAGCTCGTTTGCTAACGGGGTCACGAATGCGGCTAGTATTCAAAAAGTCACGAATGCCAATGCCCCCAATACCCAAGCCATTGAAGTGAATAGTGCGAAGAAACAACTCGGTGGGGCTTGGTCAACCGATGCGAATCGGCTGGACTTAAACAAAAATGCGACCATTAAGTTATGGGCGCATTTTGGCGCATCCAGCAGTAAGGCCGGCGATGGTCTAGCTTTAGTCTTACAAAATGATCCGAATGGGACCCAAGCTGCTTCAAGTTATACGAAGAAGACGATTATTGGCGAAACAATGGGCGTTTGGGGTGTTGATAATGATACGGACCGTACGGAATCGGCGGACTTAGCTGCGACTGGAATTCAAAATAGTTGGGCGTTGGAGTTTGACACGTATGCCAACACGTCAATGTCTTTTGGGGATGCTGGTAGTGGGACTTCTTTTGATGCTGGGATTAAGGGGCAACACATTGCCACTGGTTATCCGGGTTCGGCTGATCAATATATCGGCCAAAAGGCGTCAGGGTTTGTGTTGATTGGTATTTGGGGAACGCGTCGCTTCTTTACGCAAACCCATTTTGATCCGAAACCCAATCAGAATTTAACCGATGGGCAATGGCACCATTTAACGTTACAGTGGGATGCCAGTGCGAAGACAATGACTTATATTTATAACGATGTGAATCCCGATGGTACTGAAACTGAAAACCCGGTTACTCATGTGGAAGTCATCAATACGGATGCTTTTCATAGTGAAGATGGTAAAGTCCGTTGGGGCATTACGGGGACTAATGGGAGTAACGCGGGTAATAGTCTAGTTGTGTTTGAATCCATCCCTAACTTAGTCGATGCTAAAGCAGCGGTTAGAGTTACCGACTTAACGAAAGAAAAACCCGTGATAACAGGATCAAAAGTTAAGGCCAACGATGAGTTGCAATATGACTACAGTTTGACGTATAACGATGGTCAGCAGGATTGGGAAAACATCCAAGCCAAACTCGACTTGCCAGAACACGTGACGTTTACGAGTGTTAAAGTGGCCTATGCTAATGGTAGTGAACAGACGGTCGATATTCCGGCTGGTGAGACGAAGACATTCAGATTTGAACTTGCCCAGGCGTTATCTAAGGACAATCCAACTGCCAAGATAACGCTGAAAGGCAAGGCTAATAATGTAAGCGTTAACGGTAATACGACCGCCACGACGAGTACGTTTACTAGCAATAACTTCGAAACGAAGACGACCGCACCAGACTATACGATTACAGTTGACCAATTAATTGAACTCTTCCTAATTAAAGGTGGTGTTCAAACTGTGGCCAAGGGTGAAGATGCCAAAGTCACTGGATTAGTGGTGGCAGAAGATTCTGAACAATTAGATAACAGTAAAATCACGGTTTATCCAACGCTAAATGGTAAAGCTTTACCTGACTTTAAAATGAGTAATGCAGATGAATCTGGACTCTTCACGTTTACAGCTAAAGCCGATGACTTAAACGTGGGGAAAAACACCTTGGAATTTTATGTGATTGATGACGATGAGAACGAATCAGCACCTGCTACGGCCACGATTACGGTTAAAAGTGGCGCATTGGGTTTTAAGACGGTCGCCGAAACGAGTCGGTTTAAGACGGTGACGCTAGATGGGACCGCGAAGCTGGCTAATCGTGATAACGACTGGGACTTAGTGGTTGCCGATGAACGCGGAACCGGGTCGAGTTGGCAGTTGCAAGCTAGTGTGACCGACTTCGCTAATGAAGATGGGCAAAAATTACCGGGTAAGCTGATCTACAAGCAAGATGGGACGACCACGACAATCAATAGTGAGGGCACTGTGATCGACAGTCATAAGAGTACTAGTGATACGGATCATTATGATGTGACGAAAAAATGGAATGATGACGCGGGCATGTTTTTCGAAACTAATGCTGGTGCGGTTCCGGGAGCCTATACTGGAACGGTGACTTGGACATTGTCTAATGCGCCGAGTTAAGTTTTTAGATAGGGCTAGAAGGGGCTAGTTGGATTAGATTGCCACTCTGGTTGGTCCAGAATCGGCTGGAACGTGGTGGCCGCGTTTGCGAGCCAAAGAGCGGTCTCACAAGCCGGGCTTTATCTAAGTCGAAAATCGCGACTAAGATAAACGACACCACTGAGCCAATTCTGGCCCGCCCGGCGTTAACTAACGAAAATTAAAAAATTAACGATTGATTATTTTAAGCTCGGTCATTTAGCCGAGAGTTTGGTTTCAAAAAGGGTCATAGTTTAGCAATTAACTGGCAGGTAAGTGTACCAGTCATGATTATAACAATATCGATAGCTTGTGAATTAAGAAGTCAGATTCTTAATTCACAAGCTTTTTCTACAATAATGACGTTAATCATCACGTTAGCTAGTTAGCACAGGGTGGGGCTGGATGACGCTCAGTGACCACCACGTTTCAGCTGATTCTGATTCAACGGGAGTGACAAGTTAACTCAATCTGATTTTTGCACGTCAAAAGTTTTGTTTGGCGAGTTGCTTAATGAATCGTCTGGATACGTTCTGACCCATAAGATGCAGTATCGTACAAATGGTAGTAACGGTTTTGGTCTTAATGACTGATAACCGGTAAGGCTAAGTTAGAGAATAGGGAGTGAGGGAAACTTGAAAACTTAAGTTGCCAGCTAAGCGTTTAAATAGAATTGGGGGTAAAAGCGATGCGCAGCAAATTCATGGCAGTGCTACTCGGCCTAGTTGCGTGCTTAGCATTGCTGCTTACCATTGGTGGTACGGCACAGGCGAAAGTGATCGAGACGTCTGGGCTTAATGGCAGTGATGCCACCGTTAAAGACCGGTATGGTAATGTCATTACCGATACGACGACGATGAGTAAATGGAGTAATTATGATGTTGGTTATAATTGGTCGATTCCAGACGGTGTCAAGATTCAAGCTGGCGATACCGCGATTGTTCAGTTGCCTGAAGGTGGGATGAAGGCGTCAGATTTGACGATGCCGTTAGTTGATTCGACTGGTCAGACGATTGGGACATTTACGATTAAAGCTGGTGAAACGACTGGGACGATCACGTTTAACGATGCCTTCGCACATACGTCTATTAATCGTAAAGGAACGCTGAATTTCTATGCGAAAGGGAGTACCACGGGCGATGTGCATTTTAATTGGACCGTCAATAAAGTTGGCTGGGTCGCCGGACGCGATGAGAATGGCATTCCGACGGAGGTCACGTGGAACGTGGCCTTTAACCCAACTGGCAAAGATTTAGGAACGGTCGTTGTTCACGATACGTTGGGACCTAAACAAACCTTTATCCCAGGATCAGTTGTGGCACATACGGGTACCTATGATCAAAATGGTCATTTCAACGCAACTGGGACAATTACCCCAACGGTCGTTCAAAACGGCAACGAGCTGACCTTTACCTTTGAGAATGTCAATACCGCGGTTAATGTGGTGTATAACGCTAAACTAGGTAATCCTGAAGATAGTGGCGAAGTGGTGAATACCGCGACCATGAATGGAGAAACTGTTAGCGGCCAAGTCACTTGGGGCGGTTCCGGGACTGGTCAAGGTGATCCGTCCGGTGGTTCCGTCAAGTTAACGAAGACTGATGCGACTACGTTACAAGCCATCGCCGGGGCTGTCTTTAAGTTAGTTGATAGTAAAGGCGACGTGGTTAAAACTGATTTGACAACGGATGCCAAAGGTCAATTGGCTTTGGACAATTTGGCACCTGGCAAGTATACCTTTGTTGAAACTAAGGCGCCAGATGGCTATGCGTTGAATACGGAGCCAATTCCGTTCGAAATTATCGAAGATTCGACTGCCGTAGCCAACGTTGAGTTAGCGGATAAAGAAGTGCCACATACTGGGGCCGTTACGTTAACCAAGACGGATGCAGCCAGCAAACAAGCTTTAGCAGGCGCCGTTTATGACTTACGCGGCAGCGATGGTGAGGTGTTGATCTCTAACTTAATCACTAATGCTAAAGGTGAGTTACACTTGGATAACTTAGCACCTGGTAAGTATCAATTAGTCGAAGTCAAAGCACCAGATGGGTATGAGCTAGCCACCGAACCAGTCTCATTTACGATTGTGAGTGGGGAAACGGCTACAGTTATGGTCACTGCGACTGATACGAAGACCCCGACGAATCCAAGTGAACCTGAAAATCCAGAGAACCCAGAGAACCCAGAGAATCCAGAGAACCCAGAAGAACCCGGGACACCAACTGAACCGGGTAATCCGGAGAACCCAGAAGAACCTGGGACACCAACTGAACCAGGCAAGCCGGGGGAACCTGAAAAGCCTGGTGAACCTGGAACAACTGAACCAGGCAAACCGGGAGAACCTGAAAAACCAGGTGAACCTGGAACAACTGAACCTGGTAATCCGAGTGAGCCTGAAAAACCAGGTGAACCTGGAACGACTGAACCCGGTCATCCAGGTAATCCTGACGATGAAGGATCCGGTCAGACCGGTGTTCCAACTGAACCCGGGACACCAACGCATCCGGCTAAACCTGAAAAACCAGCGAAACCAAGCTATCCAGGGACTGCTGGTCAATCTGAACAGCCCGAAATTCCCGGTCAATCTGGGACCACGACTGGTCAAACAACAACACCAGCAGTAACGCCAAGTCAAGCTAATCAAGGAACCACCAACGGGCCGACAGCCAGTTCAACAACTGGCACGACCACGGGTGCTGGTTCCACAACTAGTGGGATCCCGGTCAACGGGACGACTGGTAATGGGACGGCTGCCGCAAGCAGCAATGCGACAACAGGTCGGTTACCACAAACTGATGAATCAGGGACGCATCCGCTAGTCGCCTTAATTGGGACCATCTTGTTAGTCATTCTCGGCGGCTTTGGTCGTTGGACATGGCGGCGGCAAGCATAGTGCGTCGGCATAAGTTTGAGCGGCACGTTTAACGACGTGCCGTTTTTTAGACAAAGAAACACCCCAGCAACCGCGCAGTTGTTGGGGTGTTTTCGTTAACCTAAACGGGGGTTAGGGTCAAAGGGATCCTTATTCGGTCACAGCTTGATCAGCTTGGGCAATGGCTGCTTGACCTAAGATGTTCAAGTAGTTAAATGGCCGGTCAAACTGTGGTTGGAAGAACATGTCAACAAAGCCGAGATCATCAATCGTGTTGTTATTTTGAATCATCACGGAGATGGTGTTGGCGGATTGTGACACATCATATTTACTCATAAATTGCGCACCCAGAATTGCCCGAGTTTCAGGATTATAAACCAGTTGCATGAGTACTGGTGTGGTCGTTGGCATGAATTCTGGTCGATAGTTATCTTCAACCGTAACGGCCGCAGCAGGGATGTTTTCTAATTGCGCATGTTCTAAGGTCATCCCCGAAGCACAGATGGTCGTGTCAAATAACATTAAGCCGGAAGTTGATTGCGTGCCCATATATTTACGCGTGGGTTTGAAGATATTCAGTCCCACTAAGGTTCCTTGACGAACGGCGTTAGTTGCTAATGGAATATAAGCGTCTTTGTGGGTTGGATTGTAATGGACAGCCACTGAATCGCCGGCACCATAAATGTCAGGGTCAGAAGTCTGCATATAATCATTGGTAATAATAGAGCCATTCTTATTCATGTCGACTTTACCTTTCAGCAAGCCGGTGTTTGGCCGGAAACCAACACAGAGAATGGCCATGTCAGCGGTGTATTCGCCTTGGTCCGTGGTAACGGTGACGGTGTCGCCATCACCGCTAAAGCCTTTAACCATTTGATTTAAGGCCAGTTTGATGCCGTGGTCAACAAAGTCTTGTTGCACGCGGTCAGTAAATTCAGTATCTAAATATTTATTTAAAATTCGAGGAAGACCATCAATTAACGTGACTTCTTTCCCTTGACGTTGATAAGCTTCAACGAGTTCAGTTCCAATGTAGCCACCGCCAATAACGATAATGCGTTTGGCATCTTTGGCGTCAGTCCATAACTTTTGGGCATGGTCCCAGTTCTTGCAAAGATAGACGTTGGGATTATCGATACCATCGATTGGTGGAATGATTGGCCATGAACCAGTTGTGACAACCAACTTGTCATAGTGATCAGTAGTCGTTTCACCACTAACTAAGTTCTTGACCGTGACCACGTGTTGGTCGGTATCGATGTCGGTCACGTCGTGTTCCATTTGAACGTTAGCGCCAAGTTCGGCTAATTTTTCGGGGCTAGAATAGAATAAACCTTGTGGATCTTTAACTTCGCCGCCTAGATATAGCGCGATGCCACAAGATAAAAAGGAAACGTTGTCATTTTTTTCATAAACGGTTACTTCGGTATCGGGATTTGCCGTTAAGATCTGATTAACAGCGGCGGTGCCTGCGTGGGTACAACCAATGACGATAACTTTCATTCTAAAACACTCCTTAGTCAATGTACGAATCTTCACAAGAAAGATTGTATAACGTGAATTTGTTAACAATTATATTGTACTAGATTAAAAAGAAAACGCAACCATAAAGTGGTTAAAAGTTTACGCCGTTGACCAATCGAGTGATAAACAGTCTTGAGTTGAGTGAGACTAGTCAGGTTTGAAAACTTAATTATCATGATAACTAGCAACGACCGGAATCGTTTTGGCTAGGAAACTAAAGTTTGTTAATTAACCGTCTAAATCAGAAACAGTCCTCACAAGCATTATGCTCGTAAGGACTGTTTAAACTAAAACTATGGTAATTGATAGGTGATTCGGTCGGTGGTAGTTGCTGGGGCTGACCGGAAGTGAAGCGCGGTTAGGACTTGAGTTGCAATGGTATCGGTGACGGGTAAGGTGACAGTCAGCTGGGTGAGCCCCAATTCTTGTGTGCCAAACTCAGTTAGGCGGGTATACAATTCGGCTAACGTGGTTTGTTGATGGGCAGCCGGCATGACGTGCACTTGGAGGGTTGCCGTCTGCTGATCAGTATCAATCGGATCAAAGCCGGCTTGACCGATGAATTGATCATCTGCTCGCCGACTGATGCCCCAGACCAACTTTTGGTCGTGGAAGATGTCACGCATCGTGTGGTTAATTCGGTCGGCAGTTGTCAGCATGGTAGGTACCGTCTCAGTCACCGGGGTAAATTGTTGATAAAAAGCCAAGACGTCTTTGGCCCGGGCTTTAGTTAGCCAATCAAACGTATAGTGGGGCGTTAAGATTGGATGGTATTTTTCAAATTTGGGCATGGTGCACTCCTTTCAGTCAATAAGAAGAGCGCGAGAGTTATTCTCGCGCTCTACCGTACTTTTGTTTTTGAAATGATGATTACCAGATCTTAACGCGTTGGTCCGGTGCTAAGTACATCGGATCAGCTGGTTGAATATCGAATGTGGTAAAGAAATCATCGAGGTTCTTAACTTGGACGTTGGCCCGTAGCTTAGCTGGGGCATGGACGTCAATTGAGAGCAATAATTGCATATATTGCTTGGTGGCTTTCATCCGCCAAACCATTGCCCAGTTCTCAAAGAAAGCGGCCAAGTCGACCTGATCCTCACTCTTAGCAGCTTCTTCGGCACAACTAAGGCCACCAGCATCGGCAATGTTTTCCGAAACGGTCAACGTCCCGTTAACTTTGGCACCGGCAAAATCTAAGCCATCGAATTCGTTGATCATTGATTTGGCCAGTTCTTTAAAGTGCGCGGAATCGTCGTCAGTCCACCAATTATGCAAGTTCCCAAATTCATCGAATAAGGCCCCATTATTATCAAAGGCATGAGAGATTTCGTGAGCGATGACCGCTCCAATCCCACCGTAGTTAGCACTAGGTGCTTGTTCGAGACTGTAGAATGGCGCTTGTAAGATGGCAGCTGGGAAGACAATGATGTTCATGAATGGATGGTAATAGGCATTCACCGTATCGGCACTCATTTCCCAACGGGTCCGATCAGTCGGCTGATTCCATTTGGCAAACATGTCTTTGCGAGCAACGCGACCAAAATGTAACACGTTGCTTAAGACACTGCCGCCTTCTGCTGCGCTGTGGGTCTTAAACTTAGTGAACAATGGGTCAAGCTTGTCAGGATAACCGACTTGAATGCCTAAATTATCCAATTTGACGATCGCTTTTTCCCGGGTTGCGGCGCTGAGCCAAGTATTGGCTTGTAGTCGGTTCTTATAAACACCGATCATCTTTTCGACCATGCGATGCACATCGGCCTTGGCCGTTTCACCAAAGTATTTGTGACCATAGTAGAGACCGACAACTTGGTCAAAAGTACCGGCAGCTAAGTAGTAGGCACTCTTGGCTTGGCTACGTGGCTCTTTCTGCCCAGATAACGTCCGGGAATAAGTCGTCCCCACCGTCCGCATGTCATCGCTAAGATAACCGCTGAGACGTTGGACTAACTTCGCTTTCATCCAGTTCTTCATCATATTGAAGTTTTCTGGATTGATAACGTCGTTAAAATGATCGAAGAAAGCGGGTTCTGGTAAAATGACCGTTTCCGGATTACCCGCAATCACTGAATAGGTAATCGCCGCTAAATCGAGGTAACGACTGGTATTCGTAAAGTCTTTAAAGCTGCGGGGATTATACATTTTACTATAGTCGGCCGCTTCTTCAGCACTTTTGACCCATGGCACGATCAGTCGATCGAATTTCAACGTATCATCGACGATTTGTTGCGCTTCGGCTTGATCGTAACCGGTCATTTGCAAGAGCTTGAGCATCATTTGCCCATAGACGGCTAATAGCTTTGGTCCTTGTTGATTGCCCTCATCATAGTATGTCTTATCAGGTAAAATCGTCCCGGGCGCTTGTGCAAATAAGGCATTAACCTTGGTATTCTTCATATCGGCATCGACATCGAGGCTGAATGGCAATGGTAAGCCATCGTAGATCCAGTCAGGCATGCGGTGTTGCAAGTCAGTTAAGTCACTGAGACTATCGATTTGTTTTAAACAAGGTTGAATCGGTTGGGCACCTTCCGAGTTGCGCTTGGAGAAGTCCGTCGTTAATTGATAAAATTTAATGAATTCGGCGACTTGCGGGTCGGTCGGGGCAACATCGCCCGCGGCCATCGCGTCAAAATCATGCATAAGCGTTTTTTCGATAGCATCAACAAGGTCCATGAAGCCCCCAGTCGACGCATGGTCGTCTGGAATTTCGGCGGTCTTGAGCCATTCACCGTTGACGGCATCGTACAGATCATTTTTCACTGCTGCTTGACTGATTGTAGCCATTAAATCCACTCCTCGATTAATTTTCTAATTCAACGTTAATTATAACGTAGATTTTGTTTCGTTGCGCTGATTGTGTCGGCAAAAATCAAGCGGGGTGACGGTTGTTATTTTCAGCAGGAAAGACGCTGAAAAAGAGTCAGTAGGAGAGCCAACAATCAGTACACAAAACTAGCGGTTCAGCAGTCGGTGACGACGTTTTGAACCGCTAGTTGCTTATTCCACTAGTAATAATTGATCGGCATCGTTGATTTGGATCACTTTGCCAGGTTTTTGAGTAATTAGGCCTTGTTTTTCGAATCTAGTCAGTTTACGGCTAATTGTTTCCGGCGTGGTCCCCAAAAAGGTGGCCAGGTCTTTTTTCTTTAGTGGTAGTTTAAAAGCTTGAACGTCTAGTGAAGCGGCTGTTTCGGTCAGATAATTAGCCAAGCGCGCTTCCACGGATTCGGTGGCCGTACTAGTGGTTTGCTTTTCTAGTTGGGTCAAGCGTTTGCCGAAAACATTCAGCACATTGATGCTAATGCTTGGATATTGTTGCATTAGTTGTTGAAAGTCGTCACGACGAATACTGCAAATATCGGTCGGTACTAAGGCTTCCGCGTAAGATGTTCGCTGCTTATTTTCGAATAATGCAGCCTCGCCATCAATATCACCGGTCTGCAATAGATAGAGTAACTGTTCGCGACCATTGGCAGCTAATTGGTAAACTTTGACCTGACCGCCAGCGACAATCAATAAGGTATCTAAGGAATCTTCAGCGTTGAACAGGGTCTCACCAGTTTGGTAATGATGGTGTTGAACGATCGATTCGATGGTATCTAATTGTGAAGCTTCAAGTTCTTGAAAGATGGGCACGAGTTGAACACATTCATGAGTAGCGTGTGCTGACATGGCAAAAACCTCCTTATAAATCTTCATCATAACTATAACAGATATTTTTCAACATCGACTTTTTATGTCTAGATTATTAATAATTAATATTTTGAGTGACTTTAATGCTGGTTAAGTTTTCCGCCTGCCGGTTGGTTCCTAAAATGCCGGAACGCCATGGGCCATTTTGAAGCCGAAGTGCGGTCTTCAAAGCTGGCCTTGGCCTAAGTCCGAGCAGCCCACTCTGGTCCAACCAGAGTGGCAACTAACTATGATTATCATACGCGCAAAAAAGAATTTATTTCTTGATGGCGGTCAAGTTTTAATTGGCGGATTCTCGTTATGATAGAGCCATCAACTTGAGATAACGATCACGGAGGTAATGATGATGACAAAAGCAATTATGCAACTAGATACGTTAACCTGCCCATCATGTATGACTAAGATTCAAAAGGCCTTAGCTAATCAAACGGGTGTCGCTAGCGTCAAAGTGTTATTCAATGCCAGCAAGGTCAAGCTTCAATTTGATGACACCCAAACGACAGCGGATCAACTAGCCGCGGTCGTGACGGGTCTTGGCTATACGGTTAAAAGTATTAAAGTTAAACAACCAAAAGTTGCGTAAGCTTGACGGCGGTCAAGTTTTTAAATGAACTTAGCCGTTATGATAAGAACATCAAGTAAAACAAATCAATTCGGAGGTAATCATTATGGCAAAAGCAACGATGCAATTAGGAACCTTAACCTGCCCATCATGCATGACTAAGATTGAAAAGGCGGTCGCTAATCAAACGGGCGTTGAAAAAGTTAAAGTATTATTCAATGCCAGCAAAGTGAAAGCTGATTTTGACGACTCAGTAACGAGTGCAGATCAATTATCAGATGTGGTCACTGGCTTGGGGTATGAAGTTGAAAGCATGAAGGTTAAATAGGAGGAATTCGCATGAGTGAACTAACAATTGAAGATCAATACGCCGCAGAATTAAAGCAAAGTGATATCGACCATCATGTCCCAACTGCTGGGGCCATGACGAATCATATCTTATCAAACTTAATGGTCGAATACGTCAAGTTAAACCAAGTTAAATGGTATGTTAAAGGTGCTAATTACTTTGGGTTACAAGCTGAATATGACCGCTTGTTACAAGAGAATACAGCCCACTTTGCTGAATTGGGCGACCTGTTATTAGATGAAGCTCAGAAGCCTTCTTCAACGACAGCCGAATTAACTAAGTATTCAATGCTGGAAGAAAATGGCGCGTTCAAGTATAGCGATGCTGATACGCTGGTGGCAGCGACGATTAAAGATTTTGATACCGAAAATCTATTCGTTGACCGGGCCATCAAGTTGGCGGAAAAAGAAGAACGCCCAGCTTTAGCCGCTTGGTTAGTCGGCTACCGTGGCAGTAATAATCGCAATATTCGTCAGTTGCAAGCCTTTGTGGGTAACGAGGCACGGACTGGTTTGGACGAAGAAGACGATGATGATGACGAAGATTAACCGTTACTGAAATTAAGTACGGCCTGAATCAGTGAAAACTGATTCAGGCCGTTTTGCTGTCAACGAACGCCAGCTATTGGTTGTGTAAATTATGGGTCAGGTTAGTTTAGGTTGGTATAGATGTTATGATTAGCGAAGCAACTTAAGATTGATGGTAGCAAGTAAGGGTTGGTTGAAGTTGCCGCCTACCGGTTGGTTTCTAAAACGCTGGAACGCTGTGGGCCATTTTGAAGCTAAGGCCCGATCTTCAAAACTGACCTTGGCCTAATTCCGAGCAGACCACTCGCGCTAAGGCCAACGACACGGCTGAGCATTTTAGAAACCAACTAGCATCAAGTGCATTCTTTGTATCGATGTTTATGATCATGGCTAGTTGCGTGAGGCTAGAATTCTGCGCTATACTAACGCTAACAAAAAACAAAGTATTTAAGTTAACGGCGTTGGGGGCAATGAAGATGACAGTAAGTGATATTATCGTCTGGACATTTGTATTTATCTTGTTTACCGCCTTTGTCACAATTGTGACGACCGCCGTCTTAATGCGGCAGGCGAAACGACACCCACGTGATCCCCAGGAACCCAAAGAAGATGACTGGGATCGTGATGACTGGTCGAAAGATGACTGGAAAAAGGGCGGTTGGGACAAATAGATTGGTAAAATTGAATAAATGAAAAGGCGTGCTGAAAAATCGGCACGCCTTTTTAAAAGTCTTATTTGGTTTTTAATAACAGGTCCAATGAATGGGTCAGCTTTTCAGCATCAACGTTAGCTTGATCGTCGACGCAATTGGTAATATTGCGAGCAATAACCAGCTTCATTGCCTTATCAACGCTAGATTTAACTGCGGCTAATTGGACCAGGACATCTTCACAAGGCCGATCTTCAGCCATCATGCGTAAGACACCGTCGAGCTGGCCAGCGGAGCGCTTAAGACGAGTCGTAATTTGTTTACTGGTCACGTAACTATCGGTTGTCGTTGTCATCGCTTCACCTACTCGAGGGCTTTTTTTAGTTCGAGTTCAAAGTTGGCTTTAGGCCGGGCGCCAACCAGGTGGCTGACCACTTCACCGTCACGCTTGATTAGGAAAGTTGGAATCCCTTGGACTTGGAACTGACTCGCTACGGCTTGGTCATTGTCAACGTTTAAGGACACAAAGTTTACTTTGTCTTTGTAAGCTGGATCTTCTGAGAGTGATTTCAGAATTGGGTCCATCATCTTACATGGTGGGCACCAGTCGGCCCGAAAGTCAACAACGGCAATCCCTGTATCAGTTTCAGCAGCAAAATCTTGGTCATGAATTTCTTTAATCATTAGAAAATCCTCCAGTTATGATTACCCTAGTAGGTATTAGTTAATAAACGTGTGTTTTAAAGGAAACACTTAGAACTTTTAAGCAACGATTCTTAATGAGTACGCCATTTAATATACCCCCATAGGTATAGTAAAGCAACTATTTTGTTTAATCGAAAAAATAACCTACCAAATTGGCAGGTTATTTAAAGGGGGTTAGCTTAAGCAGTGGTCGTTTTCGGTTGCGCAACCAGTGCTGGTTGGGCTTTATCAAATTTAGTTTGGAACTTGATTAAGCGCATCGCGTTGAAAATGACGACTAAGATGCTGGCTTCATGGACGAACATGCCGCTAGCCATGTAAATGTAACCGAAGATTAAGCCAATCAATAAGAAGGCTACCGTAGCAATTGCGATGAAGATATTTTCGCGAGTGTTTAGGACGGTTTTCTTGGCTAAGCCGTGAGCATGAACTAAAGCTGGAAAGCTGGATTGCATTAAGACAACATCGGATGTGTCAATGGCGACATCTGTCCCGCTACCCATTGCAATCCCAATATCAGCGTTGGCAATTGAAGGACTATCGTTGATGCCATCACCGATGAAAGCAACGGTATTACCGGCTGCTTTCAATTGTTTGACGTAGTCGACTTTTTCTTCAGGGAGTAAGTTTGCATGAACTTCATCAATGTTTAATTCCCGGGCCACGGCGTCCGCAGTTAATTCATTGTCACCAGTCAACATGACCAAGCGTTTGATTCCTTGGGCTTTTAAGGCGGCAAGTGATGCTTTGACGTTTGGTCGTACTGTGTCTGAAATACCAAAGATTAATTGGACAATGCCATCGATGGCCATGATAACAGTTGATTTACCAGCATGCTGCATGGCATTTAAATCAGCAGCTTGAGCGGTAGTTAAGTCAATATGATGGGCAGTTAACATCTTTTGATTCCCGATGACGACTTGTTGATGATTGACGTCGGCACAGATACCTTGGCCCTTGACCGTTTCCGTATTGTCTAAAGTTGGAACGGTCGTTGCTTCAGCTTTCTGACCGGCATAATCGATAATTGCTTTGCCAAGCGGATGATCGGAAACGCCTTCGATGGTGGCGGCTAAAGTTAATAGTTGGTCGGATTGACCGGTGTATTGCTTAAAGCTTGAAACGGCGGTATTGCCTTCGGTTAAGGTCCCCGTTTTATCGAAAACTAACGTATCGACTTTGGCAAACGTATCAACGACTTCGCCACCCTTGATTAGGATGCCGCGTTTAGCGCCATTCCCAATCCCGGCGACGTTCGAGACGGGTGCGCCAATGACCAACGCCCCAGGGCAACCGAGGACCAACACGGTAATCGCCAGTCGGAAATCACGCGAGAAGACGAAGACTAATGCGGCCAAAACTAAGACAGCGGGGGTATAATACTGAGCAAAGCGGTCGATGAATTTTTCAGCTTTCGACTTTGTGTCTTGGGCTTCTTCGACCAATTCAATGATTTTAGCAAAGGTCGTGTCGTCACCGACTTGGGTGGCTTGAATCTTTAAGTAGCCGTTTTCGACTAAGGTGCCTGAAAAAACTTGGTCGTCTAAGTTTTTGTTGATTTGGCGGGATTCACCAGTAATTGAGGCTTCATTAATATAGCCGTTACCTTCAACGACAACACCGTCAACGGGGACTTGGCTCCCAGTCTTGACTAGGACGACATCACCTTCGTCAACATCATCGACGTCGACTTCTTCAGTACCGTCATCAGTCACTAAGGTAGCGGTGGTTGGAGACATATCTGTTAAGCCTTTGATAGCGTTACGTGTCTTTTGTAAGGTCTTGCTTTCGAGGTAAGAACCGAATAAGAAGAGGAAGGTCACAATGGCGGATTCGTTGAATTCACCGATGATGAAGGCCCCGATAACGGCGATGCTGACTAAGAGTTCAATACTGAAGACTTTATTGATCAGCGCACTCCAAGCTCGCACAGCAATTGGAATGACGGCGATAATAGACGCAACGGCTAAAATAACTTGGTAGCCGAGGGTAAAGTTAATGAGATATTTGCTGAGATAACCAAGTACGATTAAAATCCCAGTAATGAGCGTAATTTGGTTCGTATGTTTAGTTAAAAATTGTTGAAGTTTCATATTTAGGGCTCCTTACGTGATTTGATGACCCTAGTATATAAGCAATACCTTGATTGGAACTTGATGGTAGTCAAGTTTGGCAAAAGAGAATGAATTTAAATGGAGGCAGCGACATGCATTATCAATTAACGACGGCCAATAATCCGGTCATGACGGCCTATTTTCAAGGGCGCTGGGCAGCCAAAGAGTTGCAGCAGACGCCCGTGATGACTAGTACGAACTTAGGGGCCGAGTTCTGGCTGCAAGTGACCGGTGCCAGTTATATCACGTTGGCATTTTTAAATTTGACGACGATTAGTAGTTGGCTTGCGGTGCAAATTGATGGCTTGCCTTATCAACGTTTCCCAGTGGCAAGTGCCCCGATTCGATTAACCTTAGACGCAGCCCCGCATATTTTGCGCGTGGTGATGAGTGGTAATACTGATGAGGATCAGGTCTGGACGACCGCGGCAAGTTTTGCGGTCAAAGGTGTTCAGACAGATGGCAAATTGGCAGCTGTTAAGCCTGGTCAGCACAGTATCACCTGGATTGGTGATTCACTGACGGCTGGTTGTTGGGTCGCTGGTCGCCAGCCTGCGGAAGATTATCGTGGCGAAGCTAACTATGCGGCAATTGCGAGTGACTTGCTAGATGCCCGGAATGTTCGGCTGGCCTATAGTGCCATTGGCCTCAGTAAACCTGGAACGGGTGGCGTCCCACCACTACCAGATGTGTTAACGGCTTTGGATCGATCAACGCCGTGGGAACCGGTACCGACGGATGTGGTGGTGGTCAACGTTGGGACGAATGATGGCCGGTTAACGGCCGATGAGTTTGCTGCGCAATTGAGACAGTTTTTAAATCAAGTTCAGACGTTGTATCCTAATAGTCGCTTAGCGGTCATGATCCCGTTCAGCCAGCGTTTTGACCGAATCATTCGGTCAGTCGTGGCCAGCTTTATGCAGATTGACCTGATTGAAACTGCGACTTGGGAGCCTACGACTACGGATCATGTTCATCTTGATAGTGTTGGTTCGCAAGTGGCTGGTCAACTGACGGCGGCTGCGTTGCGTCAATTGTATCCACGGATCTTTAACTAACTGGTAGATAGAAGTGTTGTAATGCTTGATATTAGTTATGCTTGGTGCTAGTTGGTTTAAATTGCCACTCTGGTTGGTCCAGAATCGGCTGGAACGTGGTGGCCACGTTTGT
>NZ_BJDL01000017.1 GCF_005405125.1 Lactiplantibacillus songbeiensis | reverse complement strand
TTCATGGCCTTTTTGACTAGTCTGAATAAAGAACTGGTCTAGTAGAGCAGGTGTTGCACTTCAATTTTAAATCGAGGAACTTTTTTTATTAGCTTTAATTGATTAGCCACGACTTTTAGTGGTCGTGGTGTTGTTTTTTAACGCGCGTTTACGGGCAAGCTGACGGCGAATGAAGGAGTACCCCATTAGCGCCAGCGTCAGTAGGCCAACGATGATTGCCGCTTTCGTGAAACCAAAGATCCAAAAGAAAACCGCGATTGCGAGCGCACAATAGACTATTAGAAACATGGGACCCTCCTTCTTTCATGTCGACGTTTTTCAAGTTTATGAGTCTATTGTAACGAGTAAAAATTGCTATCTCGTGATTGAAATTTGAATTTTTTGTTAAGAGTGCTTTTATCAACGGGTTGACCATGAGCATGGCCTAGCCAAACAATTATCCGGTGTTTTTCCGGATGGTTGTTTGGCGTAGCAAGCGCAGTGGTCAGTTGATCAAAGCATGTTTCGACAAATAAAATAGAATGGCATTATTTAGCCCAATCAAGTCCTATCGCCGATGTCGACTCAACCGCCGTTCGTTGGCCAAAGCCAATTGTTCAGTTGTCAGTTGGTAAGTTTGGGCAGCCACTAATTTTGTGAGACCAACTTTTAAAGCGGCCAACTGTTCTTGATCACCAGCCGTTGCAGCTAATTTAGCCAATAAACTTTGCAACATTTTCACATTAGGGGTCAAGGTTTCGGTAACTTGCCGATCATATTGGGCTTGGGACAGACTATGGGTCTGCCAGCGGGTCACTCGACTAAGTAGGGTGAATAAATGAGTGGTTAATAGTTCGATTAAATAATCGCTTTCGTCAGCGGAAAATGTCATCAAAATCCCTCCAGATTAGGTTTTATTAAACTTTAGTGTAGCACAATTACATGATTGGTTAGTTCGCCGAAACAATCATTATTAACAAGCTACTCAAAAAGATGTGAATCCGGGGAAATCGTGAGAACTTGATCAAGAATCGTGGTAGATTATCGGTAATCGGTGAAGGGAGGAGATTAGGATGATTGGGCATGTGACTAAAATAAACATTAGCCTGAATCAAGGCATTTTAACCGATTTTCATGGACGGCATTTTAAGTTTGCGTTGTCAGCGGCACCACCAGTCGGGCCAATTCAGTTAGGTGAAGAATTTTATTTTACCCCTGAGCTAACGGCGGCTGGTTTAACGGCGGTTAAGATCAAGCAACATCATCATGATGGGACCCGGATGGTCGTTCCGGTTACGAATACGCCAGGGGGACCCCGGTTTGTGCGGATTGGTGAAATTGTCATTAACCTGGCACAAGTGCAATACTATGAGATGTCAACGACTCAAAATGAACTTCGGAATGGCTATGAGACGACGGCGCGCCATTTGTTAATCCAGATGAAGGGCGGTCGCCAGTTCAACTTTTATAACTGGGATAGTATTAACATTGATGAAGTCTTACAGACGTTAGAGATGCTACATACTGAAAATAAGAAGCTCGGCTAGTGGTTAATGTTACTCGGGGCACACAAAAAGGTCTACGCTAAACCGCAGACCTTTATTTTTTATTCGGTTCGTTTTTTGAAAATAAATAGCTTACTAAAGAACCAGTTAATGACCACAATGACGACTTGATCGATTAACTTAACTAGTAAAGGATTACCATGTAAGACGGAAATCCCAATGACCATGATGGCTTCATCAACACCCAAACTTAATAAGCGAAAGCCGAAAAACGAGCTGGCTTCTTTTAAGAGACTGCTTAAAGTCGGTGTCTTAGCGTCAAAGACCCACAGCTTATTTGTTACATAGGCGAATAGGACGGATAATAGCCAGGCAATGACGTTGCTGAGCCAATAAGGCCATTGGATTAAATCATTAAATAACCAGAAAACCACAAAGTTTACGACAGTCGTCAGACCACCAAAGATTAGATAAGCTAAAACGCTGTGATAGCGTTGCCATAGCTGTGTGATTAATTTTATCATGTCGTTACCCCAACTCATTTAGTCGCGGTTAGTCCGAGTTTAGTGACAATGACTGATTTGTCGTTAACCAAAATATAGTCAGTTATTTAACGCCGGACGGGCCTGAATTGGCTCAGTGGTGTCGTTTATCTTGGTCGGTGTTTTTCCGACTTAGATAAAGCCCGGCTTGTGAGACCGCTCTTTGGCTCACAAACGTGGCCACCACGTTCCAGCCGATTCTGGCCCAACCAGAGTGGCAAATTCAACTAGCACTAACCGTTTTTATTAATATTTTAATCCTAGCACAATTTGAGTGGGATAAAAGTGGCGAACGATTACTTTTCAGCTAAATCGTTAAAATAAGCTTCAAAAGTGGCTTGGGCATCACTTAATTCCGTAAAATGTTCGACGGCAACGGTTGTGTGGCCGAGTGTGGTTAAGGCTTGAACTTTAACGCTGAACGGCCGTGCACGATGGCGTTTTAGTGCCAGAATGATTTGATAGGTGACCTCACCATTAATAACGATGGTTTGACTAACAATAACGCCATTGGGTACTTTAAGTGTTGCTAACATGGGACCGCCTCCTCATGGAATATCCTCATTGTAGGCGCTCAATGTAAATTAACCACTTTGTTTGTGTAAATGTTGTGTAAAAGCGGTTGTTCGGCCACTTAACTGTTGGTAACAAGCAAATCTAACATTTGAGAACGCATTCATGAACGATAAATGTTAAAATAAAGATAGTAGATTGAAAGGGTGTGGCGCACATGTTACAAGAATATACGAATATTTTAGTTCCCATGGATGGTTCCAAGCAGGCGGAGTCTGCGTTAAACAAGGCCGTTGAAGTTGCCAAGCGTAACCAAGCCCATATTGACGTTTTATCAGTGATCGATCCCGGTCAGTTCGGTTACAATTTAGCCGGTTTAGCTGATGGTGATATTACGTATCAACTCGTTCAAGATTCAGAAGCTTATTTACAAAAAGCCGTTGACCAGATTAAAAAAGATGGCTTTGATGATATTGAATTTCATATCCGGATGGGGAGCCCGAAACCAATCATTTCGCAAGATTTCATCCGTGATCATCACAATGATTTAATCATGATGGGTGCTACTGGGTTGAATGCGATGGAACGGGTCTTAGAAGGTTCCGTTACCACTTATGTGCAACGCAATGCCTTAACTGATGTCATTGTCGTTAAAACTGATTTAAATAATACGCAATTAGCAAAATAGCCTCAAAAAAAGTTCTGACCATTGGCGGCCAGAACTTTTTTTGAGGCTATTTTTTAAGCTTAAGCTTTTGATTAAAGTAATAGGCAATGGCGCCCATGATGACGCAACCAACCATCATGGTGAGCATCGGCATAGTCGGATTAAAGTAGCCCGGCTGCGCATTAGCGTGGTAGCCCATTAAGAACTTCAGAAAATTGACAAGCCCGTCTAAATTATAATCGGAAGGGCTGGTCGACGTATTGGAAAGAAAGACCAACAAGAAGAAACCCAAAACAGGAATGGCGATAATGGCAATATTACGGGCGAACTTGGTTAGTAGGGCAAAGATACTGCCAATGGCCATCCCGGTTAGCCCTAGACCAATGAAGAAGATCCAGTTAAAGGCCATATAGCCTAAAATATTGACGAATAAGTTTGTGCCTAGAAAGTGGTCATACAAACTATAAACGGTTGTGTCTAAAAAAGCTTGACCACTGTGACCACGCGCTGGTGCGGTTACTAAGAAATTGTATAAAGCTGAGATGATTTCCATCCCGAAGCTCAAGCCAATCAGATTGATGACTTTGGCTTGACAATAAGTCTTCCGTGAAATGCCATTTTGAATAAATAGCTTGAAGTTATCATAGGTCAAAGACATTGTGACCAGGATAAAGAAGCCAAAGACGGCACCGATACCGAGGTCTGTTAAGGTACTGCCAAATGAATAGTGGCTTAAATTACCGGTCAAAATAGCAAATAACAATGGTAAGATGACGAATGCGACTAAGATAAACGCATAGGTCCGCCACAACAATTGGAGTTGCTCCATGAAGAGATAACGGGTGACTGCCCAGCGTTTAGTTGACATGTGCTGCGGCCTCCTTAGCATTTGTTAAGTTGACGAAGAGCTTTTGCAAGTCGAGTCGTTCCACGGTGACTGTATCAGGAATTGGCCGATTATCTTCCAAAGCACCATAGACATAGTTGGCGGTAATGCCACCGAGGTGATCTTGACCGATGATATTCAGGCCGCTTGTGTACGCGGTCACATCGGCGTCGGGTCCCGTAATCATGTAGGCCCGGTCTAAAATATCACTGACACTACCGTTCACTATAATTTGGTGTTGATCCAAGATAAAGACGTGTTCGATCAAGTTGGCGATTTCTTCGATTAAGTGGGTTGAAATCACAAAAGTCCGCGGGCGGTTCGTATAGCTGTCAATAAGTTCTTGATAGAAAAGTTCACGATGATTGGCATCCAAGCCTAAGACGGGTTCGTCTAAAAAGATATAATCGGCGGGGACACACAAAGCAATGATCAGCTTAAAGATGGTGCGATAGCCGGTTGACAGCTTACCAAAACGTTGCGTCAAATTCAGCCCGAATTTAGCGGCTAATTGGGTGGCATAGGCGCGGTCAAAATCACCGTAGAATAAAGCCGTGCTGTCAATCAACTTTTTTAAGCGACTATGGTCATTGTACATATTCACTTCGCTCATCAAGTATAGTTGGCCCAAAGTCTGGTCATTGTCGTGCAACGTTTCACCGTCTAGGGTTGCAGTACCACTAGTGGGAAAGAGACGATTGCTGATAATGTTCAGCAACGTACTTTTGCCCGCACCATTGCGGCCTAAGAGCCCATAGATCTTTTTCGGTTCGATGGTCAGGTTAAGATTGTCAAGGACTGTCTGCCCATGGAACTGCTGAGTGATAGCTTGCAGTTGAATACTCATTGTGTGGTAAACCCCCGTTCGATTAATTGTGCTAATTCTTGTTTCGTAATATGAAGCTTACGGGCTTCACTGACTAAGTTTTTCACGTAGTCGTCATAAAATTGATTGCGCCGTTTCTCAACGATTTGGGCTTGGGCGCCAGGGACAACGAACATCCCCACGCCACGTCGCTTTTCAATCAGCTGGGCGTCGACGAGAATATTCATGCCTTTTAAGACGGTGGCGGGATTAATATGGAACTCTTTGGAAATTTCGGTCGTCGAAGGGACCTGTTCACCTTCCGCAAAGCTTTGGGCGAAGATGGCTTCTTCGATTTGATCGGCAACTTGCAAGTAAATCGGTTCGGTACTATTAAAATTGAACTGCATATTTTCACCTCATTGCAGTGGGATAACCGTTATTTAGCTGCCAGCTTGTGGTGATGCGGGTTGGTTAATTGCCGTTCGGCGCGATCAATGCGGGCGGCGACCCAGCTTGATAGTAAGAGTAACAGCCCCAAGACTGCTAATAAGCTGTCTTGATGTTCAAAAACGGTCAAACTGGCTAATAGCCCATTAGTGCCTAGCCAAAGCAACGGCATCAGGCTCCCCAGCCAAAATGCGTGCCGATTCGCTAAACCATAGCGATGCAGCGGGGTAATAACGATTAATAACGCGACTAATCCAAAGTATACCATGATTCATCCCTCCTCCAAAAGGTTATTGCAAGACGATTCGTTGATAGATCTTGACGGTAATCAGATAGTAAATTAAATACAGACCAGCAAAAATGAGGAATGGTAACCAAATTCCCGTATAAGGTGAGGTGACCATTAAAAATTTAAACATTTGTAAGCCGAACAAAACATGAACGACGCCAACGATACCTGGCAAGATAAATAAGACGGCGATTTCTTTGCGAATTGCACCCGTCAATTGTCGATGGGTGGTGCCTAACTTATCGAGCATCTGGTAGCGATGTTGGTCAGCGGCGGCGCCAGACAAGATCTTGAACATTAAGCAACTGGCTAACATGGCAAGAAAGGCCACGCCCAAGAAGAAGCCCATAAATTGCAAGCCGGAATACATACTATTGATTTGTAAGTAAGCGGCGTAACGACCACCTAAGTTCGTCGCGACTTTGTAGTTGGCGTCATGTTTAGCTGCCGTTTTAACCAAACGTTTGAGTGCTGGTAAGTTGGCGATGACGTCTTTCGTAGCAAATACCGTTAATGTTTTTTCGGGTTGGGCCAACTTGTGATAAGCACTAGGTGTTAAGAAGACAGCGGCCTTTAGTTGATTGCCATCGGTTTGCAATTGACCTAACTGATAGCTGTACTGACTCTTTTGTAATTGTTTAGCTGAATTATCGACGGCTTTAAAGGCTAACTGATTTTTACCGCGCATGTTTAACGTGGTAAAAGGATGCGCATTGAATTCACTAGCTTGGTAGTAAACGGCTTTTTTAGCAACTTTAAAGTGATAATCGGTTTGTGTCTTTGGGTTTAAAGCGCGGATCTGATCACGTTCCGTTTTAGTTGGATTAACCAAAGCGAGATCATACGCGTTGCTGGCGTTAGCCATCATTGGCACTTGGCGATGGAAGCCCATCCCGGTTGTAATGGCACCTAAAGCTAAGGCAAATAATAAAGCCACGATTGAGAGAATCTTCGTATAGTTATGAATCCGGAAACTCAATTGGGATAACGTAAAGTTATTCAAGCCACGATGAGCAACAGCGAAGTGCTTCAGCCAAACAATCAAGCCAACAAAGATTGCATTGAAGAGGAAGTAAGTCCCCATGACAATTGTGACTAACGCAATCCCAATGCCGAGCATTTGCAGCTTATCTAAGTTGGCCATGGACCAATAGCCAACCGCGATGAGCAAGGTGCCACCAATAATTTGGATGGCCTGCCAAACGGGCTTAAGTTGTGGCCGATTGGGTTGGTCATTACTGTGTAATAGTTTTAAGGCCGGGGTCTTAGTCAAGGTGATTAAGTTAAATAAGCCAGCCAGCAAGAATAAGCCGACATATAAAATCAATGTCTTTAAAGCAGCCGGGAAGTACCAGGCGGCCAAGTGGTGCAAGGTCAGGCCCAGACTGTTAATTAGTAGCTGACTAATGCCCATCGTTAAGAGGGTGCCGAACAAGATACCGGCTAATGTCGCCACGACGCCAACGAGTAGCGTTTCAAGCCAAATCAGTTGGCCAATCTTACCTTTACGGGCCCCAACGAGCATAAAGAGACCGTAATCACGTTTGCGCATACTGAGTAAGAATGAATTGGCATAGCCGATGTAGACTAAGGTGATAATGGTTAGTAACACGGACCCAAATTGGAAAATGATACTGACTAGACTGATGCCGGTGTTGGCTTTTAAAAAGCTTTGGTTAGTGGCTAAGGCTTCAAACATATAGAAGATAGCGCTGGACATGATTAAGCCAGAAAAAAGGACTAAGTAGTCGCGCCAGCGGTTCTTGAAGCCGGTCATGGCAAGTTTAGTTAACATGGAAAGGCTCCTTTCTATTGTTCAAACGTCCCTAAAGTGTCAAGAATTTGTTGGTAAAAGTCTTTACGCGGCAAGTCGCCGCGTTTTAGTTCTTGGCCAATTCGACCATCCTTAATGAATAAGATGCGTTGGCAGTAGCTGGCGGAAAAAGGATCATGCGTAACCAGCAAGATGGAAACGGCCTGTTCACGATTGATTTTACTGAATAAGTCGAGTAATTCGCGCGCTGAGCTGGAGTCCAATGCCCCAGTAGGTTCATCACCGAATAACATGGCTGGTTGGTTAATGAGGGCCCGAGCCGCAGCGACCCGTTGCTTTTGACCACCGGAAAGTTCATTCGGATAGTTGGTCAAGAATTCAGCGATCCCCAATTGACTAGCGACATTTTCTACGGCCGGCTTAATCTGCTTCATGGCCACGTTTTGTAACGTTAATGGTAAGGCAATATTTTCATAAGCGGTCATCGTTTCGAGTAAGTTAAAATCTTGGAAGATAAAGCCGATTTCTTTGGCCCGGAAGTCTGCTAATTGATTTCCCTTTAAATGGGTAATCGGCTGTTGATGAATGGTGACCTCGCCACTAGTGGGTTGGTCCAAAGTTGCTAGCATATTCAGTAAGGTTGTCTTCCCAGAGCCAGAAGCTCCCATGATACCAACGAATTCCCCTTCGTTGACTGTAAAATCGATGCCCTTTAAGGCTTCATATTGTTTGCTGCCGGCTTTCCCGTAAGTCTTGTGTAGATTGGCAACCGTCATAATTGGTGTGTTAGGCATAATCAGTTCTCCTTTTAACGCTTCGTTTGTTATTTAGTTAATTACTTATGTAACTAACTATAAAGGCAGTCTGCCATTTTGTCAATGCTGTCTTTTTATTTTGGTTTTGATTAAGGCGATGAAGTCAACGGTACCAAGGATCCGTATGATTGAGGATTATATTTTGAAAGTTATTTGGGGAGAAATGAGGTTAGTTAGTGGGGAGCTTTTGAGGGCGTGTAACTAAGTTATGGCCTATGCTGGGTGTTGAATAATACTGATCAACTGCGTCCAGTAATTGCGATGTCATACAAAAATTCCTTCGTTATTGTCCGGTGACCGAGTATTGGTCATTTGACAATAACGAAGGAAGCATAGATGGTAAAGCAAAGTTAGCTGGTTTCACTTCTTATTTGAAATATTTTTGATAGTCTTTAATATAAGTCTGCATCGTGCGAGGGGCGTGACCCAGTAGCCTTTCAGCGTTGTGGTTGACTTTTCTGGCAGTAATCGTGCCAACTTGCTCAATAACATAAATCTGCACTAAAGTATTCGCAAACGTTTTGTTGAGTCCACGTTGTAGCATTGTTTTGCGGAATTTCAACAAGCTAGGCTTACTGTACGTATACTGAACATCAAGAAGTTCAGTCATTGTTTGAGCTATTTTCTGATATGAAAAAGCTTCTGGACCGGTGATGTCTATTTTTTGATTAAGGTATTGGGGGTCTAATAAGGTCACTCCCGCGATTTCGCCAACATCCCGTGTATCAATAAAACTAGTTCGAGAATTGCCTCCAGGAATGAATAGATCGTGATGGTTGTAGATGTCTTCATGATGCGTTGTATTGAGATTCTGCATGAAATAATTTGGTCTGATGAAAGTATAAGGAATATCCAGATCAAGAATCATTTTTTCGATCTTATGGTGTGGCATTATTGGCAGTATTTCGACACCTAAGAGGGAAATGAAGACTAATTGTTGAATCTGTTTTTGTTTAATGTAAGTTAAAAAAGGTAACATATCTTGTTTTGGCTTGGCTAATTGTGGTGGTCGAACAAAAAAGACTTTATTAACACCAGTCATCGTATCTTCAAAAGAGCTTGGATCTAAGAAATCAAAATATTTAATTTCGACGTTGTCAAATCCAGCGAATTTGATCGTTGCTTTATCAATGTTGTGTGTACCAGCAACGACCTTGACGTGTTGATGAGTTAAGTATTCGATTAAAGGCCAACCGATATTACCGGTTCCGCCAATTACCAAGATTTTATCTGCCATAATGAACTCCAATCCAAACTATAGAATAAAAGCATTTTACACGCTAAAAAATAATTATCAACGATTAACAATCTGACCGGTTGTTTCGATGCCTTCGTGACCTTTTCCATGAAAAGGCAGAAATATAAGCATAATGCTTGGTATTAGTTAAGCTTGCCGCCTACCGGTTGAGTTCTAAAATGCTGGATCAACCAGAATGGCAAGGCTGGATTGAAAACAAAAAACGGCGCTACCAAGTTAATTGGTAACACCGTTTGAATAGATTAATCATCGGCCAAGCGGGGGGCTTAGCCGATGCTGATGAGCGTTATTTAACAACCGTGACTTTAACGGTCTGATACCCAAAGCGAATGGCTTTGGTGGTACTCATGTTCAGGTCAATGCGACGGCCTTTGATTAAACCGCCTGTATCCGCAGCAATTGCTGTCCCGTAACCGTTGACCTTTACCTTAGAACCAAGCTTAATCACGCGTGGATCGACCGCAATCACTTTTTTCTTTTTACTATTGACGAAATAACCAGAAGCCGTCCGCCCGCCTAAGCGTACTGCGTCATAGCCGGTTGCTTTAACATGGTAAGTCTTACCTTTCTTTAACCGACTAGCAGCGGCAACTGAGGGTGTTAGTTGATTAGAAAAGTTCTGGATGGTGATGCAACCAACCGTGGCAAAGAACGCGATAACGAAAATTTTAACGAGTGATTTCATAAAAAGTGTTTTCCTCCAAAGTAAGTTATGCCGAATTAATAATTGTTTCTAGTATATCGTGTACAAGTTGCAGACCCACGACAGGCAGGTAACAATTTATGTACAAATGTTACAGCTGGGTTACGGTGAATTAACGGGTAAGTGGTTTTAGTGATTGCAATCACTTCGTCCGTACCCTAAAATGAAGCATACTAGTGAAGCTTACTGATGTTAGGTTGCTCAATATAGGAGGAAACGCGTTTTGAAAAAGATTTTAGTGTTACATACGGGTGGGACGATCGCAATGTCGGCCGATGAAGCTGGCAATATGGCGCCCGGTGCTCAAAATCCACTGGATGATTACAACTATCCCTTTGCGGATGAAATCGAATTAACGACTGAAGATATTTTTAACTTGCCGTCACCACATATTACTCCGGTGCAAATGTTGGCTTTAAAGCAACGGATTGCTAAGGCTGCTCATGAAGGCATCGATGGGGTTGTCGTGACACATGGCACAGATACGTTGGAAGAAACGGCGTACTTTTTAGATTTGACCTTACCGAACGAATTACCAGTAGTTGTTACTGGAGCAATGCGTTCCGCTAACGAAATTGGTTCTGATGGTCTGCATAATTTGGAAACGGCAATCCAGACGGCTAGCACGCCGGATGCCGCGGATAAAGGCGTCTTGGTTGTAATGAACGACGAAATTCACTCTGCTCGCTATGTGACAAAGACCCACACGACCAATGTGGCCACTTTTCGGACCCCGACATTTGGTCCAATCGGCTTAGTGGCAAAGCATGGTGTGGTCTTCTTTGAATCATTATTACGCTCAACCGTCTGTCCTATTCAAACGGTCGCTGATAATGTCTTCTTAGTGAAAGCTTACGCTGGGATGGGACCAGAATTACTAGAAGCTATCACGCAACCGTCAACTAATGGGGTCGTGATTGAAGCCTTGGGTGCCGGCAACTTACCACCGGTGACTTTACCAGCGGTCCAAGCCTTGCTAGATATGGGGATTCCAGTTGTCTTAGTGTCACGTTGCTTCAACGGTATTGCCCAAGATGTCTACGATTATGAAGGCGGGGGCGTCCAGTTGAAACAAATGGGCGTGATCTTCTGCCAAGGCTTGAACGGTCAAAAAGCCCGGATTAAGTTATTAGTTGGGGTTAGTGCTGGCATGTCCGGCGATGAATTAGCCCGGTTTGTCGGGACTGCCAATTCTTAATCAGTAAAAATAGCGTGATCAATACATTTGGAATTCATTGGATTAAGCCACTACTTTGATTGGTCCAGAATCGGCTATTTATAAACTAACGTCAATTCATTGTAACCGGTGAGCGGTAATTTTAATTAAGACTAAATGTATGACCATTCATAAAAGGAGCTGACGACTGATATTAGTCGTTGGCTCCTTTGGTGTTTTTTGAGATTAAGCTTGTTCGTTAAGCTAATTGAATCGTGGTGGCTGCAAGTTTGCGCCTGAGCTGGTCACCACGCTTGGTGCTAGATGAAATTGCGGCGCCTAAAACGCTGGGCGGGCCAGAATGGCAATTTACGCTAACTAGCCTTATTGATTCAGTAAATTCTGGCGAACGAGGCGGGCCACGTAGCGTTCTTGAATCAGCTTAGCGTGGGTGATGCCAGCCTGATTAACCGTCATCTGTGTATAGCGATCAGCTTGGTTCATAAAGAGCTGGCCACCAGCGGTCACACTGCTGACTGGGACGACATCATCATTGCCACGACCAGTATCGCCCGCCACATTGACGACGGCATGGAGCGACTTGAATTGGGCTTTTTTAGCAAGCAAGGGGGTAAATAACTCACGATCGGGACGTTTGGTGTTGGTACCTAAAAATGGTGTGCCAACAAGCATCACGTTTTTTACGGTAACGGGTTGACTAGTGGCCATGCCCGCTAAGTAACGGCTTAGAATCAAGCCACCGTTTGAATAGCCTAGCGCATTAGCATCTCGCATCTTTAAGCGCTTATTAAGGTAAGCCATGGCTTTAGCCAGACCTTGCGTTTGGTCAATTATAGTGGCATTGGTGTCCGTACTATTTTCGTAATGAATGACCACCACTGTTTCATTTAATGGGGAGTCTTTGGTTCTCGTCTCACTAAAGGTAATGGCATGGTTGGCAGTAATCGTCAGTCGGACAACGGGATGCTGTGATTGCGCATTAAGCTGTTTGACTAGGTTGTCGAAGTCATGTGGGGAACTGTCACTACCGGGAATTAAGATCAGCGGTCGCCGCTGGGTCAAGATCACGTGGCTGGTGCGGTCACTTTGTAACTGATTGGCTAACCCCAAACCAACAATTAATAGGAGAAAAGCGGCACAAGCTAGTAAACCCCATTTTACTTTTTTAGACATGTGGATGCCCCCTTATTAGCCGAAATTAAAAGCGTTCAGCAATAATTGGTCGATCATTTAATGGTTGTACTGTCCGATGATTGGCCTGATAGCGCTGTTGGTAAGCAGCTAATTGTTGTTCACCAATCATAACGGTGTCAGCGCACACGTACCATTCGACCGATTCCGTCAATGGTGGGGTTGTTAATGACCCTAAGTAATGGTAGACCGTCCCGGTATCTGGTAAAAGTTCAGTCAAATCAACGGGTTCCGTTAGGTCATGACTCGCATTAGGTGTGACTTGGTCTAATAAGCCTTGGAAGCTGGCATTGGGTTTGCCGATACGGCCGAAGACGGCGACGACGGCTAATTGGCCAGTCGCACTGCGATGGACCAAATGCCATTCAATTGGTGCGGCCACGCCATCTAATAAATGTTCAGCGGGTGTATGAAAATGTAATTGTTGAAAGTCGAAGTCGCGGTCATTTAAGTAAGCCTTACCGGTCCCGCTGGCTTTAAGCGTGGTGGCTTCACCGGCAATGGTTTTAGCTTGGTAGAGTCCCCGCCAACTGATAGCTGATAGTTGAGAAACAACGGTCGTTTTTGTGTTAATGTCGATCGGTGACTGTTGTTGACCACCAACGAATTGCCACGTCGATTGAGTTGCATAGTCTAATGTCATTTGAAATCCTCCGATAGTTATTTAATGGTGTTCTTTGATTTAATGATGTCGTATTTGGAGGCTAGTGTTGATTGTGTTTACCAGTTGGGTCCTAAAATACTTGCCTTGGTAATTCAGGTGAAACAGTCGCAAATGCTACGGGTAAGTATGTTGGAAATCAGTACTAGTCTCCAAAAATAACTACTTCCTATTTTCTCACGGACACCAACTTTGTCAATTAATGGCGCAGATTTATAATCGCTAGGGTGGCCGACAATGGTAGAATAGCAAGTAGATAATCTCAAAGAATAGGTGGACGATAAAATGGCAAATCAACGGGTATTAACAATGCAACAAGGAATCAATTTCCGGGAATTGGGCGGTTACGCCACGGAAGACGGCCATACGCTTAAGTGGCATAAAGTCATTCGGACGGGGAACTTGAGCCAATTAACGGCAACCGATTTGAAATTCTTAGATGACTACGGTGTGCGCTATGATATTGATTTTCGTTCACCGAAAGAAGTTTTAGACGAACCAGACCGGGTGCCGGGAAATGCCAAATATCAATTTGCACCAGTCTTCAATGTTGATGAAACCCGTAATTCCGATGGAACGGATAAGATGACTGCAAACTTAGAGAAGCATCCAGACAGTGGTTATCGGCACATGCTCAAAGTTTATCGGATGATTGCGACTGAAGACCATTCTAAAGCGGAATATCGGCGTTTCTTTGATAATTTGTTAGCTAATGATCAACCCAATGAAGTGTTGTTGTTCCATTGTACGGCTGGTAAAGATCGGACTGGGATGGGCGCGGTATACTTGTTGAGTGCGTTAGGTGTCGATCCACAGACGATTCGGACGGATTATTTGATGAGTAATGAGACCTCGGTTAAACGGATTGAGAGTATGGTCAAGGAAGCAACGAAACAAGGGGCTTCCGCAGCGACGATTGCGAGTGTTAAAGCCTTGTGGTCAGTCAATAGTGATTATTTGGATGCTGCTTTAGCTGAGATCAAACGACAGTCGGGCAACATGCAACACTACTTACGGACGGAACTGAAATTGACCAAAACTGAATTGGCCGATTTACGGCATCTTTACCTAGATTAATCAGTTAATGTCGACTTATAACTAAAAAATATTATTTTGCTTTATATCGTGAAATCGTTTACAATATAGGGGACGATAAGCATAATATATTGTTAAAATTCAATTATAAAAAGGAGTTATTTAAAATGCACAAGTTTGTTGCGATTGTCGGTACTAATTCAGATAATTCGACCAATCGAAAGTTATTACAGTTTATGCAAAAGCACTTTGCCGATCAAGCGACGATTGAACTCGTTGAGATTAAAGGATTACCGATGTTCAATAAGCCTGAAGACAAGCAGATTCCTGCCCAAGCTCAGGCAATGGCGAAACAAATCGATCAGGCTGATGGTGTGATTATTAGTACTCCTGAGTATGATCACTCCGCACCAGCTGCATTGATGAATGCCTTAGAATGGTTATCCTACTATGTGAATCCCTTTGCGGATAAACCAGTGATGATTACTGGGGCTTCATATGGGTCCTTAGGAACATCACGGGCGCAAGAACATCTCCGTCAAATCCTGGATTCACCAGAATTACGTGCGCGGATCATGCCAAGCTCTGAATTCTTCTTAGGCCATTCGTTACAAGCCTTTGACGATGACGGCAATTTAGTTGACCAAACCAAATTAGCTAAGTTAGAGGACTTGTTTGCTGATTTCCAGACATTTGTCGACATTACCAAGCAATTGAATCATGCTAATGCGGCTAACAAACAAGAAATCCATGATATTGATTGGGCGAACCGTTAGAGAGGAGCAAGCAGTTAAATGAAATTAGTTGGAATTGCCGGTTCAGTAGCAGATAAATCCTACAATCGGTTACTATTAAAGTATATTGCACGTGAATTTAAAGATGTTGTTGATCTTGATGTCTTGGATATCAATGATGTGCCGTTGTTTAACCAAAGTGACGACCAGACTGATAGTCCAGCGGTTCAAGCCATCAGCAATAAGATTTTGGCCGCTGACGGGGTCATCATTGCGACGCCAGAACATAATCATACGATCACAGCTAGTTTGAAGAGCTTGATTGAATGGTTATCCTTCAATATCCATCCAATGTCTGGCAAACCCGTTATGATTGTTGGCGCGTCATATTATGATCAAGGCTCATCACGGGCCCAATTAAACTTACGTCAAATCCTAGAATCACCTGGTGTTGATGCGATTGTGATGCCTGGTAATGAATTCTTATTGGCGAATGTTAAGACGGTCTTTGACGAAAATGATAACTTAAAAGATGATCGGACCGTTTCCTTCTTAAAAGAAACCCTTGGTAAATTCACTAAATTTGTAAAGGTGATCAATAAAATGAATGAGAAAGAAGATCCAGGCTGGCAGTCAGAAGACCTGGAATCGCATGGTAAAGTTGAAACGACCGTTGAAGGCGTTGATATGCATGCTGCTGATTGGGTTGAAAAGGCGGCTGAAAAGACGAATGCCGCTGAAGGTGACGACTACGTTAAGTTAGATCGTGGGCTTTTAACCGTCAATCAATTGAATTACTTCTTAAATTCAATGCCGATTGAATTGACCTATGCAGATGCGAACAACCAATTTATCTATTACAACCATTTCTTGGAAGCTAAAGATATGTTGGCTGCACGGACACCAGGCCAAGCGGGTAACCCAATGGCTGATTGCCATCCTAAACGGGCGATTCCACACGTTCAACAAGTTATTCATATGTTGCGGACCGGTCAGACGGATATGTTCCGCTTACCTGTACCCGGAATGGGGCCTGACAAGTATGTGATGCATTACTACAAGGCCATGCATGATGCGAAGGGTGAATACAAAGGGATCAATGAATTGGTCTTAGATATTATGCCAATCGTTCAATATTACTTGAAGCACACGGGTCAAATGTTAGTTAAAGATCCTGATGCGGATACCGATGCCGTTTCCGGAGCTTCAACGAATACGAAGCCAGAAAAGACGGATGCCGTTTCTGGCGCGTCGGCTGATACGGAACCTGAAAAACCAGCGACCGCTGAACCAGAAAAACCAGATGAAGTTTCCGGCGCTTCTGCTAACAGCTAAATAAGATTTTGAAACAGTCATTCTGATGAGTGGCTGTTTTTTTATACAGTCGATTGCGATGATAGTGACTTAAATGGATTGTTCGCTTTTTCTACAATAAATATATTTATTGCGAAATATCACCTTACTGCCGGGATTAGTTCGGTGACTTAATAAAAGTCCGTCAAACCGGCTAAAAATATATTAATAATTGGCGGCTAGTTTGTACGGCTTATTTTAATAAACACGAACATTAAAATGTTAATTTATCGGTAAAGTTAAGAAATTCGTTGACAGTGACGACCTAAGTTGCTAAACTTATCATGAAAACAAGGAAAGAGGGATTGAGATGGCGAAGGTTGGTTTGGTGATGGGCTCGATTTCTGATTGGCCAACGATGCAGTTAGCGGCTGAATTGTTGGCTGATTTAGGAGTTACGTATGAACGGCGGGTGATTTCGGCCCACCGGATGCCGGCAACTTTACAAACATATGGTGAACAAGCTCAGGAACGTGGCTTGGACGTCATTATTGCAGGCGCTGGCGGGGCAGCCCATTTACCAGGGATGCTGGCAGCGAATACGGTGATTCCAGTCATTGGGGTACCGATTCAATCACGGGCTTTGAATGGCTTAGATTCACTATTATCAATTGTGCAAATGCCTGGTGGAGTTCCGGTGGCAACGATGGCCATCGGTAAAGCTGGCGCCAAGAATGCCGCCTTAATGGCCGCTCAAATATTAGGATTACATGATCAAAAAATTCAGCAAGCGATACTTGATTTTCGGCAACAACAACGGCAGGAGGCTGAACAAAGTGAACGCCAATTCTAAGCAAGTAATTTTACCACCCGCAACGATTGGGATTGTTGGTGGGGGACAACTCGGTCAGATGATGGCTTTAAGTGCGAAGTCAATGGGCTATCAGGTCGGTGTCTTAGACCCGACGCCACAAGCCCCGGCCGGCCAAGTTGCCGACTTTCAGATTGTCGCAGATTATCAAGATCAAGCAGCCTTAATCAGCTTGGCGCAACGTAGCGACGTCTTGACTTATGAATTTGAAAACGTTGATGAGCAGGCCCTACAAGCCGCTCAACGTTATGCCCAATTACCACAAGGTACTCAACTCTTACACATCACCGGTAATCGGTTAAATGAAAAACAATTCTTACACGACCACGGAATTCCCGTGACTGGGTTTGCTCCGGTCACAGATCAACAATCTTTGAACTATGCGTTACAACGTGTCGGCACGCCGGCCATTTTAAAGACAGCAGCTGGCGGCTATGATGGTCACGGTCAAGCTGATTTAAATACCACGACACCAACGGATGCCAGTCTGGCATTATTGACGCAGCCGTGCATCTTGGAAGCTCGGCAAACCTTTCGGGCAGAAGTTTCCATGATGGTGACGCGCAGTGCTGCTGGCGTCATTACGACCTTTCCTTTAGTTGAAAATCAACATCAACATCATATCTTACACACCACGATTGCCCCGGCGAATGTCGGACCAGCAGTCCATGCTGACGCCCGTAAAATCGCCGTTTCGATTGCGGAAGCGTTAAGTTTGCGCGGTGTTCTCGGCATTGAATTCTTTGTGTTACCAGATGATCACTTATTAGTGAATGAACTTGCACCACGACCCCACAATTCTGGGCATTATACGATTGAAGCGTGCAATATCTCACAATTTGAGGCCCATATTCGTAGTATTTGTGGCCTACCGATTCCACCAGTCCACCAGTATCAGCCAGCAGTGATGCGTAATTTATTAGGTGCTGATTTAACGTTGGCTCGGCAACAATTAATTGAACATCCAGAATGGCATTTTCATGATTATGGCAAAGCTGAGATCAAAGCCCAGCGCAAGATGGGACACATAACCGTATTAGCTGACGACGTGAACACTGCCATGGCATCGCTGGCAAGTTTGAAGGGAGCACAATAAGATGACTGAATTTGTAAAAGGCGATTTATTATATACCGGTAAAGCGAAGGAAATGTATGTGACTAATGACCCAGAAGTGCTCTGGGTCGAGTATTTAGATCAAGCGACAGCCTTAAACGGCAAGCGCAAAGTCGCAATTGACCAAAAAGGTTTGTTGAATAATCGCATTTCCAGCCTGATTTTTCAGGATTTAGCCCAACATGGGATTGAGAACCACTTTATTGACCAACTTTCAGACCACGTGCAATTAGTGCGCCGTGTCAGCATGATTCCATTAGAAACCGTGGTTCGCAATGCGGCTTCTGGTAGTTTTGAACGTAAATTTGCGGTGCCGCATTTAACCGAATTTGCGACGCCAGTCATGGAATTCTTCTATAAGAGTGATCAATTGGATGATCCCTTTATTAACGATTCGCAGATTGAAGCACTGGGGGTTGCAACGGCGGCCACGTTAACTGAAATGCGGCGCCAAGCTTTATTAGTTAATCAACGTTTACAGACCATCTTTGGAGAAATGAATGTTCAGTTAGTCGATTTCAAGATTGAATTTGGGATGACGGCGGCTGGACAAGTCTTACTAGCGGATGAAATTTCGCCAGATAGTTGTCGTTTAGTCGACTTGACGACCCATGAATCGTTAGATAAAGATGTGTTTCGGAAGAATCTGGGTGATTTAACGACGGTCTATCAGGAAGTATTGCGGCGATTAGCCAGCGTCGAAGGAGGCCAACAATAATGTACTTAGTTAAGGTGTATGTGACCTACAAAGAATCAATCTTAGACCCTAAAGGAGAAGCCGTGAATGATGCCTTACATCGACTCGGCTATACGAATGTGCAATCAGTTGAATTAGGTAAATATTTTGAACTGAGATTAACAGCTAGCAGTCGCCCAATCGAAGCCGAAGTGGATGAGATGTGCGACCGCTTATTAGCTAATGTCAATATGGAAACTTATCGTTACGACATCACTGAGCTGGAGGCGTTATAACATGATTTTTGCCGTCCCAGTTTTTCCAGGTTCCAATTGTGACCACGATATGGTCAATGCTTTGCGTGATGTTTTGCACGCTCAAGCTGAGTTAGTCCCAGCAACGACCAGTGATTTATCCACTTATGACGCGGTGATTTTACCCGGTGGCTTTTCATATGGGGACTACTTACGCAGTGGCGCGATTGCTCGTTTTGCCCCCGTAATGACAGCCGTCCAAGCATTTGCAGCCGCCGGTAAACCGGTTATGGGAATCTGCAATGGCTTTCAAATCTTAACGGAAGCGGGGTTATTGCCAGGTGCCTTGCAAGCCAATCGTTCTGCTAAATTTATTTGTCAGACGAGTGAATTGATTGTCCGTAACACACAGACGCAATTTACAACGACTTACACTGAGAATCAACACATTCAATTGCCAATTGCACATGGTGAAGGTAATTATTATTGCGATGCCGCGACCTTGGCTGAATTACAAGCCCATCATCAGATCGTTTTCGAATATGCTGATAACCCGAATGGGAGTGTCGCCAATATTGCCGGTATTATTAACCGGGCCGGTAATGTACTGGGGATGATGCCCCATCCAGAACGCGCGGTTGAAGCCATCTTAGGGTCAATCGATGGCTTAGGCTTATTTAACTCATTACTCACTAATCAAGGACAGGAGGTCACCCATGCTTAAGAATCCTGAATTATCACCGGAAGCTTTGCGCGACACGCAAGCGTACCGTGACTGGGGCTTAACTGATGCTGAATATCAATTATTAACGGATGAGGTCCTCGGTCGGTTGCCTAATTATACTGAAGCTGGGTTGTTTTCAGGAATGTGGAGTGAACATTGTTCGTATAAGAACTCTAAACCGGTCTTAAAGAAGTTTTGGACCCAAGGTGAACAAGTCCTAGAAGGTCCGGGTGAAGGTGCTGGGATTATTGATATCGGCGATGGTCAGGCGGTCGTCTTTAAAGCTGAAAGTCACAATCATCCGTCTGCCGTTGAACCTTATGAAGGGGCAGCGACTGGGGTCGGGGGGATTATTCGAGACATTTTCTCCATGGGGGCGCGACCAATTGCACTATTGGATAGTTTGCGATTTGGTGAACCGGATGATACCCATACCAAATATTTGATTTCACAAGTCGTCGCTGGGATTGGCGGTTATGGGAACTGTATCGGGATCCCGACGATTGGTGGCGATACGGTCTTTGACGCCAGTTATCAAAAAAACCCGTTAGTGAATGCGATGTGTGTCGGTATTCTAGATCAAGCAGATATTCAAAAAGGGCAAGCAACCGGGATTGGGAATAGTGTCATTTATGTTGGCGCCAAGACCGGGCGTGATGGGATTAACGGGGCTTCATTTGCTTCCGCTGAATTCAACGATGCCAAGGCGTCACAACGTTCAGCGGTGCAAGTCGGTGATCCATTTATGGAAAAACTATTAATGGAAGCGTGTCTAGAAGTCATTCGTGATCATCGCGATGTCTTGATTGGGATTCAAGATATGGGTGCGGCTGGGTTAGTATCTTCATCAGCAGAAATGGCTTCTAAAGCCGGCAGTGGTTTGGAATTGAACTTAGACTTAGTGCCCCAACGTGAAAGTGGCATGACGCCGTTTGAATTGATGTTGTCAGAATCTCAAGAACGCATGTTGCTCTGTGTGAAGGCAGGGGCCGAAGATGAAATCTACGCGGTCTTTGAAAAGTATGGTTTAGATGCCGTCACCATTGGGAAAGTTACCGCGGGTCATCAGTATCAATTATTCCATCATCAGGAACTGGTCGCCGATGTACCAGTCGATGCCTTAGCAACCAAGGCGCCGGTCTATCAGCGTGAAAAGAAGCGGCCAACGCGTTTGAATAAGCAAAGTCATCATCAATTTATGCCACGTTTAGTCGATGCAACGGGCACCCTTAAAAAGATGTTACAACAACCAACGATTGCATCCAAAAAAGCCATCTTCGAAACATATGACTCGCAAGTGCAGACGAATACGGTTGTGAAGCCAGGATCAGATGCTGGGGTGATTCGGATTCGCCATACTGACAAAGCTTTGGCGGTAACGACCGATGTTAATGGTCGTTACTTGTATTTGAACCCACGTGTTGGCGGCGAAATTGCTGTCGCGGAAGCGGCTCGAAACATTGTGGCAAGCGGTGGTTTACCGTTAGGAATTACTGATTGTTTGAATTATGGCAATCCAGAGAAACCGGAACAATTTTATGATTTAGACGAATCCGCGCAAGGCATTGCGCGGGCCTGTCAGTTATTTAACACGCCAGTGATTTCTGGTAATGTGTCGTTAAATAATGAGTCTAATGGTGAAGCTATTTACCCAACGCCGATGATTGGGATGGTTGGGTTGATCAAGCATCAACGAGATATTACGACGCAAGACTTTAAGCATGCTGGCGATGCTGTCTATGTGCTAGGTAATACTGGTGCCGACTTTAACGGTAGTGAGATTCAAAAGATGCTGACCGGAAAAATCAGTGGTGAGCTGTTCGACTTTGATCTAGTCACTGAAAATCAAAATCAGCGGCTCTTGTTACGGGCGATTCAAAAAGGGTTAGTGGCGAGTGCCCATGATGTTTCAGAAGGTGGCTTAATCACCACTATTGCTGAATCTTGCTTTGGACAGGGCTTTGGTGTGAAGTTGACGAGTGACTTACCATCGATGAACTTCTTTGCTGAGACCCAATCGCGTTTTGTGATTTCGGTCACACCGGATAAGCAAGCGGCGTTTGCGAACTTAATGGAACCGTATGCGACTTATCTAGGAACGACAACTGCCGATGACCGGCTGTTTATTCAAACCGCTGATCAAGCCTTCGACATCAAAGTCAGCTTTGCGCAGCGGTTATGGGAAGGGGCGCTACCATGCCTACTGAAGTAAAAGGCTTAAATGAAGAATGTGGTGTTTTCGGCGTTTGGGGCACCCCTGACGCGGCCAATTTAACTTATTTTGGTCTCCATGCCTTACAACATCGTGGTCAAGAAGGGGCCGGAATTACAGCTAACGACCACGGTCAATTACAGTCTGAACGTGGCTTGGGACTATTGGCAGATGTTTTCCGTGATCCACGCCGGCTAGACCGGTTGACTGGGACGGCTGCTATCGGGCATGTTCGTTACGCGACGGCCGGTAATCACGGGGTTGAAAATATTCAACCGTTAGAATTTAATTTCAGTGATTCCCAATTTGCTTTAGCGCACAACGGTAATTTAACCAATGCGGTCTCTTTACGGCGGCAACTAGAAGCCGATGGCGCCATCTTCCATGCTAGTTCGGATAGTGAAATCTTGATGCATTTGATTCGGCGGAGCCAAGCCCCAACGTTAACCGAGCAAGTTAAAGCAGCGTTGCGCCAGATTCATGGTGGGTTTGCTTATATTTTACTAACGAATGATCGGTTGTATGCGGCGCTTGATCCGAATGGTTTCCGGCCATTAGTAGTTGGTAAATTACCAGCGGGTGGTTACGTCGTTTGTAGTGAGACTTGTGCTTTAGATACCGTTGGCGCAACGTTTATCCAAGACGTGCATCCGGGAGAATTACTGACGATTGATGATGAGGGACTTAAGATCGATCATTATACGACGCAGACGCAACTAGCGATTTGTTCGATGGAGTTCATTTACTTTGCTCGGCCCGACTCAGATATTTATGGCGTGAATGTCCATTCGGCGCGTAAACGGATGGGCGCCCAGTTGGCGAAAGAACAGCCGGTTGATGCCGATATCGTGGTCGGGGTACCAAACTCGTCACTATCAGCGGCAACCGGTTATGCGGAAGCTAGCGGGTTGCCTTATGAAATGGGCCTAATCAAAAATCAATATTCTTCACGCACGTTTATTCAGCCAACCCAAGCGTTACGCGAACAAGGTGTTCGGATGAAGTTATCGGCCGTTAAAGGCGTTGTTGCTGGTAAGCGAGTGGTCTTGATCGATGATTCGATTGTTCGGGGTACAACGAGTCGGCGGATCGTTAAGTTGTTAAAGGATGCCGGTGCGAAGTCGGTACATTTACGAATTGCCTCACCACCATTACGTTACCCTTGCTTTTATGGAATCGATATCCAGACGACGCGGGAACTTATTGCTGCGCAAGAAACGATTCCCACTATGTGCAAAACATTTGGGGCCGATTCATTAGGATTCTTGAGTGAACAAGGGGTCATTGATGCGGTCGGATTAAAGTGCGATGCGCCTTATGGTGGTTTATGTATGGCGTACTTTAATGGGGACTATCCAACACCACTCTATGATTATCAAGCTGAGTATGATGCGGAAATTCAACAGTTAAAGCGACAAGCCAACTAGGAAAGGGTGACGGACTTGAGCGATGCATATAAAAAAGCCGGTGTCGATATCAATGCCGGTTACGAAGTGCTCAAAGCAGTAAAGCAGCTGAGTGGCAATGCCCAATTAGGCGGCTTTGGCGGGGCCTTTCCATTAGCAGCCGAAGCGGTTGCCAATGAGCCAGTCCTCGTTGCTGGGACGGATGGCGTGGGGACCAAACTTTTAATTGCGATTGCGGCTCATCAGCATACGACAATTGGGATTGATTTGGTTGCGATGTGTGTGAATGATATTTTAGCCCAAGGTGCCCGCCCACAATTCTTCTTGGATTATTTAGGCTTAGGTCATACTGATCAGGCACGGGTTAAAGCCATTTTACAAGGCGTAGTGGCCGGTTGTGAACAGGCTGGTATGACCTTAATTGGTGGCGAAACGGCTGAAATGCCAGATATGTATGGTCAAGAGCATTATGATTTAGCAGGCTTTGCAGTGGGCATCGCTAATCGGTCAGATTTATTGACGCCTCAAAATGTCCAGGCGGGTGACGTTCTGATTGGTCTGCCTTCAAATGGCTTACATTCAAATGGCTTTAGCTTAGTTCGCGATATCTTATTCAAACAACATGACTATGAGCTAAGCACCGTTTTTCCAGAATTGGGACATGACTTACAAACGGAGCTATTGCGACCAACCAAGATTTATACCGCGAGTGTGCTGCCATTACTCCAACAAAAATTAGTGGCTAGCATCGCCCATATTACGGGTGGCGGGCTAATTGAAAATGTCGCCCGGGCTTTGCCAGCACAACTCAGTGCTACGTTTGAATTGGGGAGTTGGCCAGTGCCAGCCGTGATGCCATTATTGGCACGACTAGGCCGTTTAAGTGCGGCAGATGTTCGCAGTACATTCAACCTTGGCTTAGGCCTGGTGTTGATTGTCCATCCAGACCAGGTAGATGCAACGTTAGCGGTTTTAGCAGCCCAACATCAGCCAGCTTATCGGGTTGGCCGGGTGGCTGCAGGGACCACGCCGGTCGCATTCCAGGAGGCTAAACATGCTTAAAAAGTTAGCAGTTTTTGCTTCTGGCAATGGGACCAACTTTACAGCATTGCAACAAGCGATTGCGACCCGGTCATTACCGGCCAAAATCGTGTTACTGGTTTGTGATCATGAAGATGCCCCCGTCTTAAAACGCGCACAAGCCGTTAACATACCGGTTTTGGTCGTCAACTTTAAGCATTATGCCAACAAGGCTGCGGCCGAAGCCATTATTCTGACGGCACTACAGGCTCATCAAGTCGAAGTGGTCTTGTTAGCGGGATATATGCGGATTATTGGGCCGACGTTGCTTGCGGCCTATCCGCATCACATCATTAATTTACATCCGGCTTTATTACCGAAGTTTCCTGGGCGGCATGGGATTGAAGATGCCTTTGCTGCAGGAGTTACTGAGACTGGGGTCACGATTCATTATATTGACGCCGGTATCGATACGGGGCAGATTATTGCCCAGCGAACGGTTCCAGTTGAAGCAGCTGACACCGTTGAGACTTTAGCGACACGGATTCATCAAGTAGAACATCAATTTTATCCAGACGTGTTACAGTCACTCATCAATGAAGGAGCAATCTAATGACAAAACGAGCATTATTAAGCGTTTCTGATAAACAAGGATTAACCGACTTTGCTAAAGGGTTAGTGGAATTAGATTATGAATTAGTTTCAACCGGTGGGACCAAAAAGGCCTTAGAAGCTGCGGGAATTCCAGTGATTGGGATTGAGGATGTGACTGGCTTTCCTGAAATGTTGGATGGTCGCGTTAAAACCTTGCATCCAAAAGTCCATGCTGGCCTATTAGCGCGGCGGGACTTGCCAGCCCATATGGCGCAATTAAAGGAAGCTGGGATTACACCAATTGATATGGTCGTGGTGAATTTATATCCCTTTAAGGCGACGATTCAGCAACCAGATGTCACCCAGGCTGAAGCAATTGAACAAATTGACATTGGTGGGCCTTCCATGTTGCGGTCAGCAGCCAAAAACTTTGCGGCGGTTTTACCCATTGTGGATCCTGCCGACTACCAGCCTATTTTAACGGCTTTGCAAGCTGATGAAGTGACACCAACGATGCGGCAACGACTAGCAGCGAAAGTCTTTCAGCATACGGCGGCTTATGATGCCTTGATTGCGCAATACTTGACGACTGATGAATTCCCAGCGAAGTTAACGTTGACCTATGATAAAAAGCAAGCTTTACGCTATGGTGAAAATAGTCATCAACAAGCGGCCTTCTATGAAAATGCATTGCCAACGCCATTCTCAATCACCGCGGCTAAGCAATTGCATGGTAAAGAGCTCTCATACAATAATATTAAAGATGCGGATGCGGCGTTACGGATGGTCAGTGAATATGATCAACCAGCGATTGTGGCGATGAAGCATATGAACCCTTGTGGGGTGGGCTTAGCTGATCATTTGGAAGCAGCGTGGGATAAAGCGTATGCGGCTGATTCAATTTCCATTTTTGGCGGCATTATTGCGGCTAATCGGCCGGTAGATCTGGCAACCGCTGAGAAGATGCATCAGTTATTCTTGGAAATTATCATTGCGCCAAGCTTTGATGATGATGCTTACGCCGTCTTAGCCAAGAAGAAAAATTTACGGTTATTGACAGTTGATTTTGACCAGGCGCATACTGCCGATAAGTTTGAAACGATTTCGGTTGGCGGCGGCTTATTACGTCAAGAAGTCGATGCTGCCTTTGAGGCGCCAGCCGACTTTACGGTCGTCACGAAGCAACAACCAACGACTGAACAATTAAAAGCCCTCGCTTTTGGGCAGCAAGTTGTGAAACACGTGAAGAGTAATGCGATTGTCGTGACAACTGCTGATCGGACATTAGGGGTTGGCTCTGGTCAGATGAACCGTATTGATTCGACGAAGATTGCGATTGAAAAAGCCATGAGCAAACCAGGCTATGAACATGCTATTTTAGCTTCCGATGCATTCTTCCCAATGAATGATTGTGTCGAGTTTGCAGCCCAACATGGAATTCGAGCAATTATCCAACCTGGTGGCAGTATCAAGGATCAAGATTCGATTGATATGGCTGATCGCTATGGCATCGCCATGGTGACAACTGGTGTCCGGCATTTCCGGCATTAAGCTGAAAGGACGGTACGAAAATGGCAAAAGTATTAGTCGTTGGTGGTGGTGGTCGTGAGCATGCCATTGCTAAGGCCATGTTGGCTAGTCCCCAAGTCACGACAGTCACTTGTGCCCCGGGAAATCCGGGCATGCAATTAGATGGTATTCAGACGGTTGCAATTGATGAATTGGATTTTGCGGCTTTAGTTGATTTTGCACGTCAAAATACAATTGAGTTAACTTTTATTGGTCCCGAAGTACCACTAGCAGCGGGCATTGTTGATTACTTTCAAGCAGCCGGGTTAGCAGTCTTTGGTCCGAATCAAGCGGCGGCTCAACTGGAGAGTTCCAAAGTCTTTGCCAAGGAATTTATGCGTCGACATCAGATTCCAACGGCTGACTATCAGTTGTTTCATGAGTTAACAGCTGCGTCAACTTACAGTGCGCAAGCAGCCTTACCACAAGTGATAAAGGTTGACGGCTTAGCAGCTGGCAAAGGGGTCACGGTCGCGACGACCCACGACCAAGCAGTGGCCGCGTTGACCCAAGCGTTTGCGGCGACCGATACGGTTTTAATTGAGGTCTATGTTGATGGGTTTGAATTCTCACAGATGGTTTTGGTTGGTGGGGATAAGTATTGCCTGTTGCCGACTGCCCAAGATCATAAACGGCTCTTAGATGATGACCAGGGGCCTAACACTGGTGGGATGGGGGCGTATTCGCCAGTACCGCAGATCACGCCAGCAATTATTGCGACAACTGTTAAAACGATTATTGAACCAACTTTGGCCGGTTTACAAAGTGATGGTCTTAGCTTTGAAGGGGTCATTTACGTTGGGGGTATTTTAACGGCGCAAGGGGTGCAAGTGATTGAATATAACTTGCGGTTAGGTGATCCGGAAGCGCAGATTTTGTTGCCACAATTACAGAGTGATTTTTATCAATTAATCGTGGATTTATTACATCATCGCGAACCAGCCGCAACCTGGCAAACGCAAGCGACTTATTTGGGCATCGTGCTGGCGGCGCCTGGTTATCCCAACCACCCCGTTAAAGGCACCGCTGTGCCAACACTAGCTGGCGCCGATTATGCCAGTGTTGCTGGTGAACCGGGCCGATTAGTTAGTGCAGGTGGTCGTGTGATGATGGTCACCGCTCACGCGGCATCATTGGCGGCAGCTAAAACGGCCGCGTATGCGAAACTAGCCCAACTATCAACGGGGGACTTGGTTTATCGGACTGATATTGGTGCCAAAGGGTTAGCCGTAAAAAAAGTTTAAAGTCAGCTTGACAATTATGAGAGAACGATTTATGATTTAACCATTGAATTTAATCGTATTCTAATTTGCGTTGAAGAGAAGAGTAGTTATGAGCAGTTAGTGATAGTGAGCCCGGATTAGTGAAAACGGGTCTAATTGCTGCTAATGAAGATGAGCTCTGAGCATCTCAGCCGGTTCACGCTGGCTGAGCGGTTGCAACCGTTAGCTTGCGCGGTATCAACAGGTACCGTTGAGGCTACTAGTGTAAGCTAGCAGCGAAGCAGGGTGGCAACGCGTTTAAAAAACGTCCCTTTTAATCACATTGGTGATTAGAAGGGACGTTTTTTTGCGATTAAAGAGACTGACAACTATTAGACGGGGGTTTTATTAAATGACAACACAAACAAGCTTTTCCAAACGGACGGTTTCACCATTTCGGTACGATGTCGTCGGCAGTTTCTTACGACCACAAGCCTTAAAGGCAGCGCGGGCGCAAGTCGTAGCCGGTACTTTGGATACCGCTGACCTGAAAGCTGTGGAAGATCGCGAAATTATTAAACTCATTCAAGAACAAGAAGCGGCTGGCTTAAAGGCCGTGACAGATGGTGAATTTCGGCGTAGTTGGTGGCATTTAGACTTTTTCTGGGGGTTACAAGGTATTGCTAAAAAGCAATTAACTCAAGGTTACGTCTTTAATGCTGAAGAAACCCGGGCGGAATCAGCCACCGTTACTGGTAAAATTAGTGGAGAAAATCATCCGTTTGTCGATCATTTTAAATTTGTACAAGCTCATGTTAGTGCTGGCATTCAAGTTAAACAAACGATTCCAGCACCGGCGCAATGTCTAGCTGAATTACAACGACCCGAAAACGTCGCGGCGTTACGGCAGGTCTACGCAACCGATGCGGCAGTCGTCAAGGATTTAGCCGCAGCCTATCACCAGGTCCTTGAAGACCTGTATGCAGCTGGGGCACGGACGATTCAATTAGACGATTGTACTTGGGGGATGTTAGCTGGTAATCACACTAAGGGCGCTGAGACTGGCGATGTCTCAGCACGCAATGATGCGGTATTAGATGAGAATAAGCAACTATATTTAACGGTTAATAATGAAGCCATTAAGGATTTACCGGCTGATTTAACGATCAATACCCATGTTTGCCGGGGCAATTACCATTCTACTTGGGCCTCAGCTGGTGGTTATGATTCAGTGGCTGATCCGTTGTTTAATCAAGAAAATGTCACTGCTTATTACTTAGAATATGATAGTGATCGGGCGGGGGGGTTTGAACCCTTGAAGCTGGTCAGTGATGATAAATTCGTCGTACTTGGCTTGATTACGTCCAAGTCAGGTGAATTGGAAGCACGCCAAACGATTATTGACCGTATTCATGAAGCGGCTAAGTATGTGCCATTGGACCGGCTCTGCTTGAGTACTCAATGTGGGTTTGCGTCGACTGAAGAAGGCAATGTTTTAACGCCTGCGCAACAATGGGCTAAGATTGACCTCGTTAAATCAATTGCAACTGAAGTCTGGGGCGCTTAATGGTAAGTCGTTAATAAAAAAGTGCGTCGATCAGCATCCGTGAATTTGGATGTTGATCGACGCACTTTTTCTGGTCTATTAAGCGACAAACGCAAAGTAAAGAATGAAGATGATCATCATGGCCCACATTAAGGCGTTGACTTCACGCCAGCGACCTTTGACCGTCATCGTGATTGGATAGAAGATGAAACCGACTGCTAACCCTTCTGAGATACTGTAAGTTAACAGCATCATAATCATGGTAAAGAAGGCAGGCACGGCGATTTCAAACTTCGTCCAGTCAATATATTGGACATTTGATAACATCAAAATTCCGACGATAATCAAGGCTGAAGCCGTTACAGCCGAGGTAATCACGGTTAGTACCGGTGAGAAGAAAGCGGCAATGGCGAATAAAATAGCTGCCACGACCGATGATAAGCCGGTCCGTGCGCCAACTGCGACGCCAGACGTGGATTCAACGTAAGCCGTCGTTGGTGAGGTCCCAAAGATTGCACCAATAGTTGTCGCTAACGCACCACTGAATAAGGCCTTACCGACGCCTTTGACTTCACCAGTGTCGTGATTAACCATCCCAGCTTCCGTCGCTACCCCGACCAACGTACCCGAGGTATCGAACAAGCCGATGATAAAGAAGGTTAAAATGACGATAATCATTTGAAATGAGTTAATGTCAGTTATGTGCGTTAGCGCTTGACCGAAAATTGGTTGAACACTAGGCACGCCACTAACGATCCCAGTAGGTAACGGAATGACTTGGAAAATCATCCCAACAGCCGCGGTAATAAACATGCCCCAGAAAATGCCCCCGGTAACGTTAGCCGTTACTAAGATGACACCGATGATAATCCCAAAGATAGCCAACAAAACGGTTGGACTGTGCAAGTTACCCAAAGCCACGGCATTGGACTTGTTAGCAACAATAATCCCAGACGTTTGTAATCCGGAAAAGGCAATAAAGAGGCCAATCCCAGCTGAAACGGCATATTTTAAGGCACTGGGGATTAAGTTAATCAAGGTATCACGTAGCTTGGATAATGTTAATAAGATAAATAATAACCCGGCTACAAAGACCCCAGCTAGGGCTGTTTGCCATGGAATGTGCCATTCTTGTACGACTGTGTAGGTGAAGAAGGCATTCAGACCCATCCCAGGGGCCAGGGCAACTGGAAAGTTAGCGATTAATCCCATCAACAGGCAACCGACAATAGCTGCTAAAACGGTGGCTGTGAAGACCGCTCGCTTATCCATCCCAGCACTTCCCAATAGTTCGGGATTAACGGCTAAAATATATGACATCGCTAAGAAGGTTGTTAACCCACCCACGAGTTCAGCCCGGATAGATGTCCGGCGCTGCTTTAACTGAAATAAATGCTCAATAATAATGTCCCGCTCCCAACATAATAAAAAGTTAACAATTCAACAATTATTCAGTATAACATACTGGTTTTTGCGGTGGAAATTTTTTTAGTTGTCTACAATTAAACAGCAATCAAAAAAACCGGCCTGGCAGCAGTAATGCGACCAGACCGGTGACTTTTAATCATAATTAATTTAATTTTCGGTTTCGTTTAGTCCGACTGATTCTTCGTCAACGGTCTTCTCGACTGTATGGCGATTAAAGAGTAGGTTTAAGAGTACTGCTGCTAAGCTGCCAACGACCACGCCATTGCTGAGCATGATTTGTAAGGCGCCAGGTAAGAATTGGAAGATGTTGGTTTGAACCGTGACCCCCAAGCCTAACCCAATGGAAACGGCTGAGACTAACAAATTATTATTGTTACGGAAGTCAACTTGGGCGAGCATCCGAATCCCTTGAATGCCGACAATTCCGAACATCACGACCATAGCACCGCCTAAAACAGGGTCGGGAATAACCGTGGCGAGGGCGCCAATCTTAGGGAGTAAGCCCAAGACGATTAAAAAAGCGGCTGAAAAGTAAATCGGTTTACGGGTTTTAACGCCGGATAATTGTAGGACGCCGACATTTTCGGAGAAGGTTGAGTAAGGAAAGGTGTTAAACAAACCACCTAAAATAACCGCAATCCCTTCTGACCGGTAGCCGCGTTTTAAGTCGTCACTTTCAATCTTACGACCAGTGATATCACCTAGTGCGAAGAAGACTCCAGTTGATTCAACCATCGTGGTGAGTGACACTAGAATCATGGTCAAGATCGATGACCATTCAAACTTCGGCGTGCCAAAGTAAAAGAGGGTCGGTAAGTGGAACCAGCTAGCTGCTGCGACCGGTGCTAAGGAAACCATACCAAAAGCCCCAGCTAATAAAGTTCCGGCTAGAATCCCGATTAAGATGGCGACTGACTTCATAAAGCCCTTGGCGAAAACGTTAATCAATAAAATAATGGCAATAGTTAGAAAGCCAATGCCTAACGCAGGTAAACTACCAAAGTCCTTAGCACTGGCATTCCCACCGCCTAAGTTTTCAAAGGCGACTGGAATTAATGTGAAACCGATAATGGTAATCAATGACCCGGTAACAACGGGCGGAAAGAGACTTTTAATCTTAGAGAAAAGGCCAGCAATTAAAAAGATAAAAATACCGGCGCCAATAATTGAGCCATACATGGTGCCTAGGCCGTAAGTTTTTCCGATTTGAATCAGCGGATTAACAGCCTGCACGGCACACCCTAGAACGACCGGTAATCCAATCCCGGTCATCGGCGTGCGCTTTAATTGTAAGAATGTGGCAATCCCACACATGAAAATATCGATTGAAACTAAGTAAGTCATCTGTTGTTGGCTAAAATGCAAGGCTGCCCCAATTAATAAGGGGACCAAGACATCGCCAGAATACATGGCTAATAAGTGCTGAAACCCTAAAATCGCCGCTTTGACGTTGGAGATTTTTGGTGTACGCGTTACTTCCTTCAAAAAAATCGTCCTCCTCAATTCTGCGAATATGCCTGAAAAAAGAGACCACCCCGGCAAACGGGATGGTCTCGTCTGCTTATAGTCCAGCGTTTACGGCGCTGGGTAGAAACTCGTCATCCATATCATGACATTATATAGGCAATTACTCGTATTTGAATGGGATAATTTTAACATAGATGAAAACCGAATACAATTAGAACCGGACAAAATAATGTTCGTAAAAACATGAATTTTAGCAAAACTAGGAATGTAAACGTTCACTTTTGTAGCTGCTGGTTATGCCACAACAAAACGGCCATTTCGAGCGTTTGTGTTTGTTCGGGGTCATCCAGGTTGAGTGTGAGCATTTTTTCAATCTTTTTCAGACGGTAAATCACGGTGTTACGGTGAATGGCGAGGTGACCAGCCACTTCCGCGATATTTTGGTGGTAATAGAAATAGCCGTACAACGTATTGAGCAAATTGAGTTGTTCATTGGCACTAACGCCACCGACTAAGCCGCCTAAGACCCGTTCAACGAATGACTTGGCTTCATTATCCGGAATCAGCGAAATCAATTCTTTGACGTATTTTGGTCGATAAATTGTGACGGCATGTGGACTATTCTTGCTGAGCGCTAACGCTTCGGCCGCTTCGTTATAAATAGTTGCAAGTTCGGTTAACGGTAAGGTCGAATAGCTGTAACCAGCAATTAAGCGGGCTTGTTTATCCAATTTTGGTTGAATAAAGTTCACGAGTGCGGTTAAGAAATCTTGTGCATTTTGGTCATCGTTGATTAATAAGACGAGTTGTTGTTTTAATGAAAAGGCGATGACGGAAGCTTGATATTCCTTAATAAACCATAGTGTCAGTTGTTGGACTTGTTCGAGTAAATGGTTACTGAGCAGAGCCTGATGATGAGTGGTCACTAAAATGGTCGCACAGTGAAATTTGGTCGTGGGTTCGGTGCCGCGGGCTTTTAAGGTCTTATTGACTAACTCATTAGAGATGCCGCCATCCATCACATTTAAGTAGAAGCCACTTTGATTACGAAAGGCTGATTCGTTCAACATGTCGACTCGACTGTTAACAAAACTTAGGGTGTTGATGACGACTTGCGCCAACATTTGATCAGTTGAATTCTTTGGATCCAAGTCTAAAACACCCACAAAGGCCTTATTTTCTTTGTAAGCTGAAAATAAGGGAATAATCGTGAGCTGGGTCTGGTTATAAGGTACTGTGAGCCGAGTATGTAGATTGAAATAGTCAATCTGAGTTTGGTTACGTAGGAAGTCCGTCAAGCTCGCCCGTGTCATGGGAAGATTTTGGGCGGCACTGACAACCCGAAAATGACTATCCATAAGAAAGAGTGGATGTCCAATTAATTCGGTACATTTGTTTAAAACCGTGGCATGCGATGGATCCTTTAGGAGCAGGTCAGCCAAAGTTTGATTTACCTGCACGATTCGGCTGAGTTCATCCGTTTGCGATTTTAAAATAATCGTCAGCATGTTGCGCATCGTTTCCGAAATTAATTCGTCAGCGGGAGTCACGATAATGGGGAAATCGAGTTTGTCGGCCAACGCGAGTACGTCACTGGGAACGTGATCGATATAACGTTGATCCTTCACGCCGAGACCAGCACAGTTTGCTTGTTGCATTGCTTTAATGAGCGCTTTAGGATCAGTCGTCTCGTTGCTGAAGGGAAAGCCATTCGTAATTAAAAATTGATGGGCTTTTAAAAAGTCCGCGATATCGGGTGATTCGATCATCCCAATGTTGTTGATTTCCCGATTGAGACCGCGTTCACCCGCAATTACCCGCATGTGTTGCAGTGTCGGTGTTTGTAATAATGTTTGTAAACGCATGGAATGTCCCCCTAATATTTGGTTATCTTTCACAAGTAGTATACCGATAATTTGGCAGTTTGACTATAATTAAATGAAAAATAGATTAAAATAAAATGAAATGATTTGTTTTTTGAGATAAAAATCTAGTTGGTGGTTAAGGTGCCACTCTGGTTGGCCCAGAATTGGCTGGAACGTGGTGACCACGTTTTTGAGCCATAGGGCGGTCTCAAAAGCCGGGCTTTCACTAAGTCGGAAAAGCACCGACTAAGTGAAACGACACCACTGAGCCAATTCTGAGCCGTCCGGCGTTAATTAACGGTTAAATAGAAAATGGTGCTGGTATCAGGTATGCTAATGGATGCATGTAGTTGTCGTTAATTGATAGAGGTAAATTAAAATGTTTATTCGAAAGTATATGTCAACTGATTTTCCAGCAATTCGAGCCCTATTCAAACACACGATACGGGTTACGAATGCGCGTGATTATTCGGCTGAACAATTGGCGGCTTGGATTGGGAATGATGATCAGGTGACGTTGACAGCCTGGCAACAATCGTTATTGGCACATGTAACGCTCGTGGCTATTCAAGATGAGCAGCTTGTGGGTTTCGCAGATATGAGTGATGCTGGCTATTTGGATCGGTTATATGTTCAGCCAGCTTATCAACGTCAAGGGGTGGCAACGGCGTTAGTCGATGGGCTGATTGCGGCCGTGTCGGTTAAAACGTATACGACGGCAGCGTCGATTACCGCGCGGCCATTTTTTGAACGCCAAAATTTTCGCGTCATACATGCGCAGCAAGTTGAACGAGATGGTTGCCAACTGACTAATTATTTGATGGTGCGGGGCGTTTAACTGAGCATTGTTAGTTGTTCTACCGTTAGTGTTGCTTAGTCTTTGTTATCGTCACAAAAAACATTAGTTAGCTATATAGGTTAACTAAGCGTGAGGTATCGTGGCTATTAATCATAAGTGACGGTTGTTTTAAAGTAAGTAGGCTATTTAACGACGGGCGGCCCAGAATTGGCTCAGTGGTGTCGTTTATCTTAGTCGGTGGTTTTCCGACTTAGATAAAGCCCGGCTTGGAAAACCGTTCTTTGGCTTCCAAACGTGGCCACCACGTTCCAGCCGATTTTGGGCCAACCAGAGTGGCAGTTTTATCTTTACAAGAACTTAACCGAATCTTGATAGTCGATCGCAGCAATTAGGGATAAATTAACCGTATAACCATTGATTCCATATAATTGTCAGTTGAATCGGAATTTGGCTTGACACGCGGGCAGCATTTAGTTACACTTATTGCAATTAAACAAGCACCTTTAAATTAGTCCTGTGAGGCTAACAAGGGGAACGGTAACTAGGAGTCTCCCACGCTTTTTCGCAGGAAAAACGGGGGGACTTTTTTTGCATCCCCAGGTGGTCAATCAAACAGAAATGGAGCTGACTAGCATGGCACGTGAAGTCGTCGATGCAATGACAATGCGCCGCGCATTAACGCGGATCACTTATGAAATTATCGAACAGAATAAAGGGGTCGGCAATTTGGTCTTTATCGGGATCAAAACCCGAGGCATTTATTTGGCCCAACGTTTAGCACAACGGTTGAAGCAGTTAGAAGGCGTCGATGTGCCAGTTGGGTCGCTCGATATTACATTATATCGTGATGATCACCATGCAATCGATGTTGAGGGCCAAGCGGAGTTAAACGGCGCTGAAATTCCAGTCGATATTAATGGCAAGCATATTATTTTAGTCGATGACGTGTTATTTACCGGTCGGACAGTGCGAGCTGCCTTAGATGCTTTGATGGATCAAGGTCGGCCAGCGAAGATTTCGCTCGCGGTATTAGTTGATCGCGGTCACCGTGAATTACCGATTCGCCCAGACTTTATTGGGAAGAATATTCCAACTGCATTAGATGAACAAGTTGCCGTGGCCTTAGAAGAACATGATGGTCACGACGGGATTAGTATTGAAAAATTAGAGTGATAAATTGAATCTTTAACCATTTAATTGTTTCCAGAGAGGAACGAAACGGTTTGGCCATGCGTGGCCGTTTTAATCGGAGTCTAGCCTCTTTGCAAGCAATTTTGCAGGAGCTAGACTTTTTTCTTTGGAAAAAAACAGAAGGAGACGGCAAAAGAGCATGCAAACCACGAATTATTTAGTCAGTGTTGATCAGTTCAGTAACGCCGATGTCACCCATTATATCCACTTGGCCCAAGCTTTTAAGCAGGGCTTGACGGTCACGCTAAAGCGACCGGCGTATGCGATGAATTTATTTTTTGAGAACAGTACCCGAACGCATACCAGCTTTGAGATGGCAGAACGGCAACTGGGAATGCAAGTGATTCCCTTTGACCCGAAGACGAGTTCCGTGACTAAGGGTGAGAGCTTACTGGATACTTTAAAAACGATTCAAGCCATCGGGGTGGATCTAGCTGTGATTCGGCATCCCCATGATCAATATTACCAACCGTTGATTGAAGCGGGACTGGACATGAGCTTGATCAATGCTGGCGATGGTAGCGGGCAGCACCCTTCGCAATCCTTACTAGATATGTTGACGATTTATGAAGAATTCGGTCATTTTGACGGGTTGAAGATAGCAATTGTCGGTGATTTGCAGCATTCACGCGTGGCACGTTCCAATATGATGTTGTTGACGCAATTAGGTGCGACCGTTTACTTCAGTGGGCCTAAAGCTTGGTTCAATGCGGACTTTGCTAAGTATGGTGATTATCGGCCTATTGATGAGTTAGTCGGTGAGATGGATGTCATGATGTTACTGCGGGTCCAGCATGAGCGATTGACGGCTGATAAAGACGCGACGTTTGATGCGGCTAGCTATCATCAACAGTACGGGTTAACAGAAGCGCGTGCAGCTAAGATGCCAGCCCAAGCCATTATCATGCATCCGGCGCCAGTCAATCGCGGTGTCGAAATTGCCAGTGATTTGGTGGATGCGCCGCAATCGCGGATCTTTCAACAAATGACGAACGGGATGTATATTCGGATGGCCATGATTGCCCAATTACTGGTGCAAAAAGGGCTATTAGACGCTAAGCCAATCGAGGAGGTCGCCCATGTCAACTTTAATTAAAGCCGCTCAGGTCCTACAAGCTGGGCAATTAACGCCACAAGACATTTTAATTCAAGCTGGTCGAATTAAGGCTATTGGGCATGACTTGAACCAGCAATACGGGGCCGCTGATCAAGTAATTTGTGCCGATCAGCATGTGGTTATTCCTGGTCTAGTCGATGTGCATGTGCATTTACGTGAACCTGGATTGACGGATAAAGAAACCATCGATACGGGGACGATGGCAGCAGCGCACGGTGGGTTTACGACGGTTGGTGCGATGCCAAACGTTGAACCAGTTCCCGATACGCCGGCCAAGGTCGCTTTGATGGTTGCTGAAAATACGCAAAAAGCGCATGTCCATGTGGCTCAATATGCCAGCATCACGAAAAATCGCACCGGCGATGAACTGGTTGATTTTGAGGGTGTCAAACAAGCCGGGGCCTTTGCTGTCAGTAACGATGGTTCGGGCGTCCAAACGGCTGGGACGATGTATCAGGCAATGTGCGGCGCGGCTAAAGCGGGGTTGCCACTGGCCGCGCATGTTGAAGACGAATCTTTGAAGCTGGATGGGGTCATGAATGCCGGCCCGGTTGCCGATAAGTTAGGCTTGCCAGGAATTCCTGGTATCTCTGAATCCGCCCAAATTGCGCGTGATGTGTTACTGGCTGAAGCCAGTGGGGTCCATTATCATGTTTGTCATATTTCAACGGCTGAAAGCGTCCGGGTTGTTCGCGATGCCAAACGGGCTGGGATTAACGTGACTTGTGAAGTGTCACCCCATCATTTGTTATTAACGGATGAAGATATCACGATGGACAATCCGATGTTGAAGATGAACCCGCCATTGCGGTCGCCCAAAGACCGTGCCGCGTTAATTGCTGGATTGTTGGATGGCACGATTGATATGATTGCGACTGACCATGCGCCTCATACCGATGCCCAAAAAGTGGGCTCAATGCGGACGGCTGCTTTTGGGATTACTGGCTTGGAAACAGCCTTTGCCACCCTTTATACGACTTTAGTCAAAACGCGCTTGTTAACCTTGAGTCAATTGGTCGCTTTAATGAGTACGCGGCCGGCTGAATTGTTCGGGTTAACCGGAGCTGGTCAGTTAAAAGTTGGTGTCCCCGCAGATTTAACTATTTTAGATATAACCCATCCTTATGAAATCAAAGCTAATCAGATGTTATCAAAAGGGCATAACTCGCCGTTTGTTGGTTGGCAAGTGTACGGCAATGTCTTAATGACGCTAGTTGACGGCCAAGTCGTCTACGGAAAGGATCAGCACGCATGAAACGATATTTAGTCTTAGCAGATGGCACGATTTATCCCGGCACGGCCTTTGGTGCCAGCAGCGTTGCAGTTGGCGAATTGGTGTTCAGCACCGGAATGAGCGGCTACCAAGAATCCATTACTGATCAATCTTATAACGGTGAAATCTTGATGTTTACGTATCCATTAATCGGTAATTACGGCATCAATCGTGATGATCATGAATCGATTACGCCGACTTGTAAAGGGGTCGTCGTGCACGAATTAGCTCGGCGCGCCAGTAATTGGCGTAGTGAGATGTCCTTAGATGATTATTTGAAGCAAAATCAGATTCCGGGCATCGCCGATATCGATACGCGGGCAGTGACGAAACATATTCGGACCAAGGGCGCACTCAAAGCGACGATTGTTGATGAAGTTAAGCCGGATACAGTGAGTCAGCTACAGGCGACAGTCTTAAATCCGGCGGTCGTCGCAGAAAGCTCAACCACGAATGCTTATCCTAATCCAGCAACTGGCCCCAATGTGGTCGTCGTAGATTTCGGCTTGAAACATTCTATCTTGCGCGAATTGGCTAAGCGTCAATGTAACGTGACCGTCTTGCCATACAATGCCACGGCGGGCCAAATCTTGGCTTTAAATCCAGATGGCGTGATGTTAACAAATGGCCCTGGTGATCCCAAAGATGTGCCAGAGGCCTTAACGATGATTCGTGAAGTTGAACAACAGGTGCCGTTATTCGGGATTTGTCTCGGTCATCAACTCTTCTCACTAGCTAATGGCGCCGATACTTTTAAGATGAAGTTTGGTCATCGTGGTTTCAACCATCCAGTCCGTGAAATTGCGACTGGTCGGATTGACTTTACCTCACAAAATCATGGCTACGCTGTTGATCGTGAGTCGCTCGCGAAGACGGACTTGATGATCACTCATGAAGAAATTAATGATGGCACGGTCGAAGGGGTTCGGCACCGCAACTACCCAGCTTTCTCGGTGCAATATCATCCAGATGCGGCGCCAGGTCCTCACGATGCGGATCATATTTTTGACGAATTCATTGACTTAATGGCGGCCCACCAAGTCGCCCGGAAAGGAAGCCACTTCAATGCCTAAACGCACAGATATTCATAAAATCATGGTCATCGGTTCTGGTCCCATTATCATTGGTCAGGCGGCCGAATTTGATTATTCCGGGACCCAAGCTTGCTTAGCCCTCAAAGAGTTAGGCTATGAAGTGGTCCTGGTCAATTCGAATCCCGCGACAATCATGACCGATAAAGAAATCGCCGATCAAGTATATTTAGAACCTATTACGTTAGAATTTGTGTCGCAGATTCTGCGTAAAGAACATCCTGATGCCATTTTACCAACATTAGGTGGGCAACAAGGCTTGAACATGGCGATGGAATTAGCCGATTCAGGTATCTTAAAAGAATTAAAGATAGAACTACTTGGGACAAAGTTAAGTGCCATTGACCAGGCGGAAGATCGGGAGCAATTTAAAGACTTAATGGAAAAGCTTGGTGAACCAGTGCCCGCTTCTGGAATCGCTCATACGACCGAAGAAGCCTTAGCCTTTGCCGAAAAGACTGGTTATCCAGTGATCGTGCGGCCCGCCTTTACCATGGGCGGCACCGGCGGCGGAATTGCTGAGACAGCTAAGGAATTACGGACGATTGCGGAGAATGGCTTGGCTTTGTCACCAGTGACCCAAGTCTTGATTGAACAAAGTATTGCCGGCTATAAAGAAATCGAATTTGAAGTGATGCGCGATGCCGCTGATAATGCGATGGTCGTTTGCAACATGGAAAACTTCGACCCGGTGGGGATTCATACAGGGGATTCAATCGTCTATGCGCCGGTCCAAACGTTAGCGGATCGCGAAGTCCAAATGCTACGCGACGCTGCTTTAAAGATTATTCGTGCTTTGAAAATTGAAGGTGGCTGTAACGTACAGTTAGCTTTAGATCCGAATAGTTTCAACTATTATATTATTGAAGTTAATCCGCGGGTCAGTCGATCATCAGCCTTAGCTTCTAAAGCGACTGGTTATCCGATTGCCAAGATGGCGGCTAAGATTGCGGTTGGATTGCATCTGGATGAGATTAAAAACCCAGTGACCGGCACGACTTACGCTGAATTTGAACCAGCCTTAGATTATGTTGTTTGCAAGATTCCACGCTGGCCATTTGACAAGTTCACCCATGCCGATCGTCGTTTAGGAACCCAGATGAAGGCGACCGGTGAAGTAATGGCGATTGGGCGCAATATCGAAGAAGCCACGTTAAAAGCGGTCCGGTCACTCGAAATTGGGGTGACTTATATTGATGAACCGGCGTTGGCACAAGTTGATGATGATACCTTGAGCGACAAGCTGATTCATGCCCAAGACGACCGCCTCTTCTACTTAGCGGAAGCGATCCGGCGCGGCTTTACGATTGAAGAACTAGCCGAAATCACGAAGATTAATGTGTTCTTCTTGGATAAGTTATTACATTTAATCGAAATTGAAACGGCGCTCAAGACTCACGTTGATGATTTAGACTTGCTAACCACGGCTAAACGGAACGGTTTTGCGGATCAAACCATCGCTGAATTCTGGGATGAAACCATTGATGAGGTGCGTCACTTCCGGCAGCAACATCAGTTGACGCCAGTCTATAAGATGGTCGATACCTGTGCTGGCGAGTTCGCTTCGACCACGCCGTATTATTACGGAACGTATGAGACGGAAAATGAAAGTGTGGTTAGTGATCGTCCATCCGTATTAGTTTTAGGTTCTGGGCCGATTCGGATTGGACAAGGGGTTGAATTTGATTACGCCACCGTGCATTCGGTTAAAGCGATTCAAAAGGCGGGTTACGAAGCCATTATCATGAATAGTAATCCAGAAACGGTCTCAACGGACTTCTCAATTTCTGACAAGCTTTACTTTGAGCCATTGACGATTGAAGATGTCATGAATGTGATTGATTTGGAACAGCCGATGGGGGTCATCGTACAGTTCGGTGGTCAAACGGCAATTAACTTAGCGGCACCGTTAGCGGCCCATGGTGTCAAGATCCTCGGGACGAGTGTGACTGATGTCGACCGCGCTGAAGATCGTGATGAATTCGATAAAGTTATCAAACAGTTACAAATTCCACAACCCGCTGGTGATACGGCTAGCGATGAAGCTACGGCGATGCGAATTGCTGACAAGATCGGTTATCCGGTCTTAGTCCGGCCAAGTTATGTCTTGGGTGGCCGTGCCATGGAAATCGTGAAGCAACCGGCCGACTTAGATTATTACATGCACAATGCTGTTAAAGTTTCACATGACCATCCGGTGTTAATCGATAGCTATTTAGTGGGTAAGGAATGTGAAGTCGATGCCATCTGTGACGGTAAAACGGTCGTTATTCCAGGCATTATGGAACATATTGAACGCGCGGGAGTTCACTCGGGTGATTCAATGGCGGTGTACCCGCCACAATCGCTATCGACCAATGTTCAACAAAAGATTGTTGATTATACGGAACAATTGGCGATTGCCTTGAATTGTATCGGGATGATGAATATTCAATTCGTCATTCATGAAGAACAAGTCTATGTGATTGAAGTTAATCCACGGGCGAGCCGGACGGTGCCATTCTTAAGTAAAGTCACTGGGATTCCCATGGCGCAAGTTGCCACCCGGGTTATCTTAGGTCAATCGTTAAGTGACCAAGGTTATCAGACGGGCTTAGTTAAGGCTGGGCCATTAGTTCATGTGAAAGCGCCCGTCTTCTCCTTCTCGAAGTTGAATCGAGTTGACAGTTTGTTAGGACCAGAAATGAAGTCAACTGGGGAAGTCATGGGCAGTGATCAAACGATGGCTAAAGCACTTTATAAAGCGTTTGAAGCAGCTAAATTACACGTACCAGCGCATGGTAATGTGTTAATTACGGTGCGGGATGATGATAAGCCGGAAGCGTTAAAGCTGGCGCAACGGTTCCACGCACTTGGCTATCAGTTAATGGCGACGAGCGGGACGGCGACTTATTTGACGCAACATGCATTGGATGTGCAAGTGGTCGATAAGATTGACGCCGGCGAACATGATTTGCTACATCAGATGGAAGCCGGACAAGTTCAAGTGGTCATCAATACGGTTTCAGATGAAGAACAAGCGGCCGATGATGGTACTTTGATTCGAAATACCTCGATTGCTCATGGCGTGCCATTATTTACGGCGCTTGATACGGTCGCCGCAATTTTACAAGTCTTAGAATCACAGTCGTTTGTCACACAAGCATTGTAGGAGGGTCAAGTATGGGACGGTTAACGGTTGAATTAGCAGGGGTGACGTTACAAAATCCCGTCATGCCAGCGAGCGGCACGGCAGCTTATGGGCAACAAATGGCCCAACAATTAGATTTAAGTGCGTTAGGTGGCTTGGTCATCAAATCGACGACTGCGGCTCCCAAAGTCGGCAATCCGCGGCCTACGACGGCGGCGACCACGGCCGGGTGGTTGAATGCCATCGGGTTGAAGAATCCTGGCATCGATGTGGTTTTAGCAGATAAGTTACCATGGTTAGCGACGAATTATCCAGAATTACCGATTGTGGGTAGTGTCGCGGGCACCACTTTTGATGAATATGTCACGGTCGCGACTCAAATGGCGACCGCTCCCAATGTTAACTTATTAGAAATCAATATCTCTTGTCCGAATGTTGAAAAAGGCGGATTGGCTTTTGGAACGGATCCTGCGATGGTGGAGAACTTAACGCGTGAGATCGTGATGGCCGTTGATAAGCCAGTCTTTATGAAGTTAACGCCCAATGTGACTGATATTGTTCCGATTGCCGCGGCTGCGGAAGCTGGTGGTGCAGCGGGGTTAACGATGATTAATACGTTAACTGGAATGGGCATTGATTTAAAGACACGGCAGCCAATCTTGGCGCATGGCACGGGCGGTCTATCCGGTAAAGCCATCCATCCGTTAGCGGTTCGGATGATTCATCAAGTCCGGCAGCAGACTAAGCTGCCCATTATTGGCGTCGGCGGGGTCTTCACCCCGGCGGACGTGTTGGAATTCTACTTAGCCGGTGCCAATGCGGTCGAAGTCGGCGCCGCGACTTACGGTAATCCGACTGCTTGTACCGATATTATTACCGGGCTACCAGCCGAAATGGATAAATATGGGATTACTAGTTTGCAACAATTAATTACGGAGGTGCAAGGATGAGTCGACCAGTCATTATTGCCTTGGACTTTCCAACCAGCGACCAAGCATTAACGTTTCTGGATCAATTTCCACAGACGACTCCGGTCACTGTTAAGATTGGGATGGAACTATTTTATGCGGCTGGACCCGCGATTGTTAAAGCGGTACAGGCGCGGGGCCATGCAGTCTTCTTAGATTTAAAATTACATGATATTCCGAATACGGTTGAATCAGCGATGCGTGTTATCGGTCGATTAGGCGTTCGCTACACAACGGTACATGCCGCCGGTGGTCACGTCATGTTGGCTGCGGCCAAACGTGGCTTGGTGGCTGGTGCAACCGCAGCCAGTTTGCCAGCACCTAAATTACTGGCGATTACCCAGTTAACGTCAACGGATCAAGCCATGTTAAATACGGATCAGCAGATTCCGGGTAGTGTGCAGGCCAGCGTCGTCCATTACGCCCAGTTAGCGCAAGCTAGTGATTGTGATGGCGTGATTTGTTCAGCGCAAGAGGTCGCCGCTATTCACCAGGCGGTGGGGGCGGACTTTCTTGGAATTACGCCGGGCATTCGGCCATTGTCGGCGGCAACTGATGACCAACAACGGGTGATGACGCCTACAGCGGCCGCCCAAGCCGGTAGTAATGGCTTAGTCGTTGGCCGACCAATTACCCAAGCTAATGATCCAGTCGCTGCCTATACTGAAATTGTCAAAGAATGGAGTAACGCTAATGACTGAAATTGCAGCAACAATTGCGAAAGATTTATTATCGATTGAAGCAGTCACTTTACGACCGAATGAACCGTTTACTTGGGCCAGCGGGATTCACAGTCCCATCTATACAGATAATCGTTTAACAATTTCATATCCACAAGTTCGACGTGATATCGCGAACGGGATTGCGGCTATTATTCGTGAGCAATATCCAACGACAGCAGTCATTGCTGGCGTGGCTACAGCGGGAATTCCGCATGCAGCTTGGGTCGCTGAATTATTAGATTTGCCTTTGATTTATGTCCGCTCGAAACCAAAGGATCATGGGGCTGGTCGTCAAATCGAAGGCGTCTTAAAGCCAGGGCAAAAAGTGGTGATGTTAGATGACTTGATTTCAACTGGTGGCAGCGTGTTGCAAGCGGCCAAAGCAGTCCAAGCTGCAGGTGGTGATATTCTGGCAGTTGGGTCCGTCTTCAGCTATCAATTAGCGGCAGCCACGACGAACTTTGCAGCGGCCAAGTTACCACTATTCAGTTTATCGAATTACTCGACTTTAATTGAAGTGGCCCGGCAAGCTGACTACATTAACGATGCCGACTTGGCGTCCTTACATGCTTGGCGACAGAATCCAGCGACTTGGGGTCAACAACACAGATAATCATTGAAATAGCTCTAGTAGTAGTCAGCTTAAATTTGCCACTCTGGTTGGGCCAGAACTGGCTGGAACGTGGTGGCCGCGTTTGGAAGCCAAAGTTCGGTCTTCCAAGCCGGGCTTTATCTAAGCCGGCAAAGCACCGACTAAGATAAACGACACCACTGAGCCAATTCTGACCCGCCCGTCGTTAATTAACGGGAATTAATGACTATCTATTATCGACCATAAATTTAGCCGAGCCGTTGGTTGCTAAAATGCTCAGCCGTGTCGTTGGCCTTTGTACGAGTAGTCTGCTCGGACTTAGGGCAAGGTCAACTTTGTAGACCGGACTTTGGCTTCAAAATAACCCATGGCGTTCCAGTGTTTTAGAAACCAACCGGCAGGCGACAATTTTAACTAGCACCAAGCATGCTCATTGTAACGATTAGGTTTTCAGATAATTAGTTGCCTGACGGGGACTAAAAAAGCAACTAACGTGACAATTCGAAGCGGTAAAAATTGAAATATAAAGTTATTGTAAAGGGTGCGACTTTCCAGTTGGCGCTCTTTTTTTGCGACTTTAAGTATGCGATAATTAAGTATCGAAATCAGAACGTTTGTTCAGCTGAAGAGGAGGAACTAGTGTGAGTCTACAGTTTATTTTGGGTGCCGCTAAGCGAGACCATCGACAAAAGTTGGTGGCCAATTTAGTCACCAGTTTGCAAGCCAATCCGCATGATCAATTCTTTTATTTGGTCCCGAACCATGTGAAGTTTGATACCGAAGTTGATGTCTTAAATCGGCTAGCACGGGCATTCAATCAGCCGGGGCTGTATGCCCAAAGCCAAGTGCAGATCTTTTCATTTACTCGCTTGGCTTGGTATTTGATGAAGAATGAAGCGGCCTATCAGGTCCCACGGTTGTCAGCGGCTGGGATTAATATGTTACTGTTTAAAATCTTGCAAGCGCACGCAGATGAATTACGATTATTTGGTGGCGAAATTTCACAGACTGGTTTTGTGACGCAGTTAGCTAAAGAGATCAATGAATTGCAATTAGCTAATTTGGCACCAGAAGATGTCCTGCAACTGGCTGAACAGACCCCTGCAGGTGATTTAAAAGCCAAGCTGCATGATTTAGCAATTGTGTATACAGACTTTGCGGCAGCAACTGATGGTCAATATTTAAAAAATGCGGACGTTTTGGCGCAGTTAAGTCACTATTTGCAGCAGCAAGATCTGCATGGCACGCATATTTACTTGGAATTGTTTTCACAGTTGTCATCGCAGGAACAAGGCGTTATCACAACGATGCTGGAACGTGGGGCAGAAATAACGATTAGTTTGATTTTAGATCAGGCTTACACCGATAAGCCGCCGTTGAACGGAACGTTGTTTTATCAGACGGGTCGCCTTTATTATCGATTGGTTCAGTATGCCAAGATTCGTCAGATTAAGTGTTTGCCAGACCAGTTCGCAACCTCGCTGCGAGTAAGTCCGAGCTTAGCGGCATTGGACGATTTATGGCGTGATCGGGTTCAACAATCACCGACTGCTGAGGTGTTGAAATCGGAGTTGCATCTATTCCGAACAGATACCCGGCAGACCGAGTTGGCGCAAGTCGCCCGTCAGATTCGTTATCTAGTCGCCGAAAAGGGCTATGACTATCGTGACTTCTTGATTGTGACCCGTCATTTAGCAAGCTATCAAACCATGATTGCCCCAATTTTTCATGCGATGGAAATTCCGTATTTCTTGGATTTACGGCGATCAATGGCGGATCATCCGCTGGTAGAATTGATCAGTGCGCTCTTTGATTTGAATACGAAACAGTATCAATACCGTGATGTGATGCGGTTATTAAAGACTGAATTATTGTTACCACAAGTGAATGGGCAACCAATGGGGCGGCAAGCGTATCGCCAAGCGGTCGATTTAACGGAAAACTTTATTTTAAAGAGTGGTTATAGTGGTCGGCGTTGGACGCAAGCAGAGGATTGGCAATACTTTCAATTTACTGCTGGCGATGCTGGCATTGAGACTGACGAAAATATTGCGATTACTAAGCAAATTAATCTGATTCATCACTTTATCGCAACTTTATTGCCACCATTCTTTAAAAAGTTAGCGGCAGCTAAAGATGGCCGGGCGGCGGCGACAATTTTGGTCAACTTTTTAATGACGCATGGGGTGGATACGCAGCTGCTAGCTTGGCGGGACCAAGCAATTGAGCAAGGCGATATGACGGCAGCCAGTGAACCGGAACAGACGTGGCAGACTTTTTGTGAAATGCTTGATGACTTTGTCACAATGCTAGGTGATGGCCCGTTTGTGACCGATGATTTCTTAGCGCTCTTGCAAGCCGGGTTCGAAGGTGCAGGCTATGCTCAGATTCCGTCGACCTTAGATCAGGTCACGATTTCCGAGAGTGGCCGTGAACAGAGCCAGAATCGAAAAGTTGTGATGTTAATTGGTGCAACGGATCTGGTGATGCCAGACCGAATTATGACGAATGATCTCCTTAGTGATGTGGATAAGAATGCATTGCAACCAGAATTGCAACAATTGGATGGTGACCATTATTTGGCTGACTCAGCCGTGGTGCAATTAGGTGATGAGCGGTATCTAAACTACTTGGCCTTCTTGAATGCGACTGATCAGTTGTACCTGAGCGCACCATTAAAAGATGATCAGGAAGCTGATTTAAAATTATCAAATTATGTTCAACAGATTCAACAACACTTTAACTTGCCAATGGCGACGTATTTGGCAACGCCTGACCCGACGCAACCCAAAGTGGCTCCTTTTATTGGGTCTAAACGGCGGACCATTACGCATGTGGTTCAAGTCTATCGAGATGTGTTGACCGCTAATGCAGACCGTAATCGAGTGGGCGCGCCACTACGCCCAGCCCCAATTTGGGTCTGGTTGCGACGGCAATTAACTGCCGATCCGCAGTTTGGTCAGCTGGCCCAACAATTATTAGCCAGCTTGAGTTATCGCAATGTGCCGGTTGCATTGTCACCTAAAAGTGTGCAAGCGTTATATGGCAAGCAGATTTACACCTCAATCTCAAAGCTGGAAGAGTTTTATCGAAATCAATATGCGTACTTTTTAAAATACGGCTTACGGTTGCGGGAACGCGATGTGTTTGAATTGTCAGCGGCCAGCACCGGGGAATTCTTCCATGCGGTCCTAGATGGGATGATCAAAGCCTTGCAAGCGCAGCATTTGAGCTTAGCAACGATTGATCAAGCTGACTTGGGGACTTTATTAGATCAAGTCACGTTGCAAGTCCTAGAACAGCCGCAGTTTATGATTCTATCAAGTTCCAATCGGATGGGCTATTTGCGGCAACAGTTAATTAATACGGTGCGTCAGATTGCCTTTGCCATTCAAAAGCAGAGCCAACGCTCGGATGCGACGCCACAACAAACGGAATTGCTATTCGGCAATGTCGGTAAAGACCATGGGCTAAAAGCCTTGGATTTCCAAGTTGATCCGCAGCATAGTGTTCATGTTCGGGGAAAGATTGATCGTTTAGATCGAATTCAGGTTGCTGACCAAAGCTATTTAGGAATTGTCGATTACAAATCCTCGCAACATCGCTTTGATTTTCAACAAGCTTATTATGGGTTGGCGATGCAGATGCTGACCTATCTAAATGCGGTGCTGGTTAACGAAGACGCGTTAGTTCCAGCTGGAACCGACAAAGTGAAATTAGCGGGTGCCTTGTATATGCATATTCAAAATCCGACTTTAAAACCTAAAGATGCACGGGCTGGCTTTGAGGATGCGTTATTAAAAGCGAATAAGTATCGCGGGGTCATTGTTGATGATCCGCAGTTATTGACGCATCTAGATACGGAACTACAAAAGCAAAGTGGTGATTCTAAAATCTATCCATTTTCACGGGTGAAGTCGGGCGAGTACCACAGTCGTAAGACGGCGCCGTTAGTCACTGAAAAAGAGCTGGATCAGCTATTGGCGAATAATCGAAAATTGATTGTTGATGCCGCACAGGCGATTTTTGCCGGGGCATTGGCTTTAAATCCGGTACGACTTAATGATAAAACCACGGCATTGCAATATTCACCGTATCTTGCGATTATGGCGTTTGATGCGATGCTGCCAGAAAATAATTATCGCGATTTACCGCCGTTGACACCCAGTGAAGTCTTAGATCGGATTAAAGCGCAGTTAGGAGATGAACAAGCATGAGTACGCAATTTACAGCCAGTCAACAAGCCGCGATTGATCAGCACGGTAATAACTTATTAGTTTCAGCTTCAGCTGGTTCCGGTAAGACTACGGTCCTGATTGAACGCATTATGCGCAAATTAGATGCTGGGTTGAATATTGATCAATTGTTAGTCGTGACCTTTACGAATTTGGCCGCTAAGCACATGAAGCAAAAGCTGGAAAAACAGCTTAATCAACGGATTTCAGACCAGTTAGCAGCGAATCCGAAAGCGACGACAACTAGTCCAGCAGTTCAGCGGCTACGTCAGCAGTTGACGCTGTTGGGCGTTGCCAATATCAGTACATTGGATGCCTTTTGTTTACGCCTGATTCAACGTTATTACTATGTCATTGATTTGGACCCGGTTTTTAGATTATTGACGGACAATACGGAAGGGTTATTGATTCGTGATCAAGTTTGGGATACTGTTCGTGAAGACTTGTATGGTGACGATGGTGAGTTATTTGCGGCATTAACGGCAAATTTCTCCAATGACCGCAGTGATGACGGTCTTAGTCGTTTGATTATGCGGCTTTATGACTTTGCGCAATCAACCCCGGACCCGACAGCTTGGCTGGAACAATTGCCAGCGAGCTATGAGTTGGGGACGGATCACCTGACTGCGTCTGATTTTTACCAACAACAATTGTTACCACAATTGCGGACGACCTTTACACAGATGACCACGACGATTACGCAAGCGCTTGAACAAGCTACTAATAGTGATCTGGATCCGAAAACGTTGACCGCATTGCAGGCCGCGCAGGCGACGTTGACTGATATGACGAGCCGATTAGATTCGATTGCCTGGAATGAGTTGCGGGCCTTTTGTCAGACTTTTAAGATTAAGGCGATTAAGAAAACCTATAAAGATGATGAGGTGCGGACTGCGATTGGCACGGCTGTTAATGGTCAAGTTAAGGCCGTTCGCGATCAGATTACCGCCCTAAACGTGGATGTTTTTGTGAGTGATGAACAAGCGGTATTGGATATTATGGCGGGGGCATCGGCTTTGGTACGTGAGTTGGTTCATGCCACGCTAGCCTTCAAACAAGCCTTTACGGCAGAAAAACGGCGTCGCCATGTATTGGACTTTAATGATTTGGAACATTTGAGTTTAGCCATTTTGACGAGTGAAAATGAAAGCGGGCAGGCGGCGTTAACCCAACTGCAAGCTCAGTTTGCGGAAGTGATGGTCGATGAATATCAAGATATTAATAGTTTGCAAGAGACCATCCTACAATTACTAGCTCAAAACAAGCCTGGCAACATGTTTATGGTCGGCGATGTGAAGCAATCAATCTACCAATTCCGACTAGCTGATCCATTCTTGTTCTTGCATAAATATCAAGATTTTGGCGAGCATCCCGAACATGGGGACCGGATCGTTTTAGCGGAAAACTTCCGGTCCGTTGAGAATGTGGACCAGTTAACCAACTTAATTTTTAGTCAGCTAATGGATGCACCTGTGGGTCAGATTGAGTATGATCAGGCGGCGTATTTGAAGTATGGACCCAAGGACTATCCGGCTGATATGCCACAGACAACGAGTCTATTGCTGTATCAGACTGGACAAAAAGAAGCAGCTGCAGATACGGAAGATGACGCTGGCTTTGCCATCGATGATCCCGCCGAAGGTAGTATTACGATGGTTGCACAAAAGATTCTCGAATTAAAGGCGCAGGATAGGCCCATCTATGATCGGGCTACGAAGACGTATCGGCCATTTCGTTATAGCGATGTGGCGCTACTAGTGCCAACGCGGAATCATAATTTAACAATTATTGATATCTTTAAACGCTTGCATATTCCAATTGTGGTCAATGATGCCCAGAATTATTTTCAGACGACTGAAATTCGAATCATGATGTCAATGTTGAGTGTTATTGATAATCCGTATCAGGATATTCCGTTAGTGGCTGTGTTACGGTCGCCGATGGTTGGCTTAGATGAAAATCAGCTGGTTTATTTACGAATTCAAAATAAGACGAGTGACTATTTCCAAGCACTACGCGACTTTTACAATCGGCCAGTGCCAACGGATGATTATGGTGCGGCAGTGTATGAAAAAGTAACGCAGTTTATGACTGAATTAACTGAATTTCGTGATTTAGCGCGGCGTAACCAATTAGTGACGCTGATTTGGCGAATCTATGAGCGCACCGGTTTCTTGGATTACGTGGGTGGGATGCCAGCTGGACCGCAACGTCAAGCTAACCTGCATGCGTTATACGAGCGGGCCCATACGTATGAAGAAGGTAGCTTTAAAGGCTTGTTCCAGTTTGTCCGGTTCATCAAGCGAATGCAGGAAAAAGATCAAGATTTGGCTGAGGCGGTCGCCGAGACTGAGACCGAAGCGGTGAGCGTGATGACCATTCATGGGAGTAAAGGACTGGAATATCCGGTCGTCTTCATTATGGATATGAGTAAACGTTTCAATCAAACCGATACGAGTCAGTCGGCTTTATTAGATCGTGAAGCTGGGATTGGCATTACGTATCTTGATCCAGAAACGCGGATCAAATATCCAACTTTGCCACGCCTAGTCACGCGTCAAGTGGTTAGTCAAAAATTACGCGCTGAAGAAATGCGAAAGCTTTACGTGGCCATTACGCGGGCAGAACAACAGTTGTACTTAGTCGGGACGATTGAAGATATTGACACGGCCAGTAAGCAGTGGCGGCAAGTCTTTACTGATGACCAACGACTACTGCCAGCAACAGCCAGAACGGCTGCAAAAAGTGAGCTTGACTGGGTTGGAATGAGTCTGATTCGGCATCCTGATTTAGCAGCTTATTGGGATGGCGAGCGACCTTTGTATTCGTTTAAGGCTGATCAGACGAAACTGACTGTTGAATTAGGGGATGCATCCTCGATTGGTCAGACTGAGACTGCTGGGACCGATGAAGATGAGCAGCCAACTGCGTTAGAACGCGTTGAAGCTGGGGTCAGCATCGATGTTGATGAGTTGACTCAGCAAGCAATCACGCGCATCTTGAATTTCAAATATCCGCAACAAGTTGCCACGACAACTACTGCGTACCAATCGGTTTCGGAAGTGAAACGGGTCTTTGAAGATCCAGATACACCATTGATGAATGCGAACCCAACGATCAGTGATCAACAAGCTCGCGTGCATAGTCGTTATGTGAGTGATCGCTTAGACGGTCCACAGTTCTTGCAGACGATTCAAGCGCCAACTGGTGCCGAAGTCGGTAGTGCCACGCATTTGGTCTTAGAACAATTGGATGTCACGCAAGCAGTGACCGCTGCCACCGTTCAAGCAACTATTGATGATTTGGTAGCCAAGCACGTGTTGATACCAGCCGTAGCCCAACGGATTCAAATCGATCAGGTGGTTGGATTTTATGCCAGTTCACTGGGGCAACGGATTTTGGCAGCGCCAGCCCAGGTTCATCGGGAAGTACCGTTTTCACTGTTACTACCAGCGCAGCGGTTGTTTAAAGGCTTTGAAGCTGACCCATATAGCAAAATCTTGATTCATGGGATTATCGATGGGTATTTGGCGACTGAACAAGGATTGATTTTATTCGATTACAAGACGGATCATGTTGCTAAAGCCACTGATTTATTGACTAAGTACGCTGGCCAAGTGAAGTTATATGGGCAAGCCTTAGCGTCAATGTATCAACAGCCCATTGCGCAACAGTATTTGTATTCGTTAGTGCATCAGGAGTTGGTATTGGTTAATTAGTTAAGCCATCAAAAAACGCGATTCTCAAAAATGAGCGTCGCGTTTTTGATTGCTTAAAGTAAAATTTGATAGGCGTTACGTTGATCTTGAGCATCGCCAGCCATATAAACGATGCCACGATAGGTGAAGCCCGCTTTCGTAATCACGTGTTGCATTCGTTGGTTTAAACGATGTGTATCAATCCGTAATTGGTGAAACCCTTGTTGGTAACTGATAGTCATCAAGTTACTGAAGAAAAAATCTGCTAAATGTTGACCATGAAACCCACTGGCAATGGCAATCCGATGAATGGAGGCGTAGTGATCATCGGTATGTGGCGCCCAACTGCCTTGATAGATTTGGGCATAGTTAGGATCAGGAGTCGTCAGCAAGGCTGCAGTACCAGCAATTTGGCCGTCGACGATTAGAACCCAGGCCCGGTCAGCGTCTAGGTCGGCTTGTAAATCAGGCGTAGCGGGGTAAGTGCCTTGCCATTGCGGAATCTGATCAGCGGCTAGGGCTTGGCGACCAGCATCGATAGTGGCCAGCATGGCTGGCAGATCGGCACTGGTGGCCGCACGAACATATTTAGACATTCAAATCACAGCTCTCTTATAAGAATAGTTATGCTTGATGCTAATTGGTTTAAATTGCCACTTTGGTTGGTCCAGAATCGGCCGGAACGTGGTGGCCACGTTTTCGAGCCGAAGTGCGGTCTCGAAAGCCGGGCTTTATCTAAGTCGGAAGATCACCGACCAAGATAAACGGCACCACTGAGCCAATTCTGGGCCGCCCGCCGTTAAATAATGAGTATTAAGAAATTAACGATTGGTTATTTTCAGTTCAGTCATTTAGCCGAGAGGTCGGTTCCTAAAATGCTCAGCCGTGTCGTTGGTCTTAGTGCGAGTGGTTTGCTCGGACTTAGGCCAAGGCCAGTTTTGAAGACCGGGTTTTGGCTTCAAAATGGCCCATGGCGTTCCAGCGTTTTAGGAACCAACCGGCAGGCGGCAATTTCAACTAGCACCAAACGTAGAATGGTTATTATTATAGGCGGTTTTGATGCTAGCGACAACTTGTAAAACAGATTGGTAGAGTGCACACATGATTAGCTTTATAATATGATTTAACAAACAGTGGGAGTTGAAGACGATGAAAGTATTTGTAATTGGTGCACATGGTCAAATCGGTAAGAAAATCGTTTCAAAGTTAGTCGCACAAGGCGATCAGGTCTTTGCCGGGATTCGGCGTCCGGATCAGGCGGAAGCCTTTGAAGATGCCGGGGCGGAACCGGTAGCCTTTAACTTGTTAGACCAACCATCAGAATTGGCCTTGGCATTTAAAGGTATGGATGCGGTCGTCTTTGCGGCTGGCTCCGGTGGCTCGACCGGGTATGACATGACGTTGATGATTGATTTGGACGGGGCGGTTAAGTCGATGCAAGCTGCGGAAATCGCGGGGGTCAAACGTTACGAAATCATTAGTGCCGAATTTACCGTTGATCGGGCTAAATGGCCAAATAGTCTCAAGCCATATTACGTTGCGAAGTACTATGCAGATGAGTGGTTGAAGACACGCACCCAGTTGGACTACACGATTTTACAGCCTGGGACGCTAGTGAACGATGCTGGAACCGGTAAAGTAACCGTTAATCCAGAGGTCGGCGGTGAAATTACGCGTGACGATGTGGCAACGTTTGCCGTGCAAGCGCTCAGCACGCCAACCACAATTGGGCAGACGATTGCGTTAATTAATGGTGAGACGCCGATTGCCACGGCAGTTAAACAAGCTAAATAAGGATTAAAAAAGATGGTTCCAGTCGTTGTTAAACTGGGACCATCTTTTAGACTTCATTTTTTGTTTTGAGAACGATTGACGGCCACTAAAGCACCGATGGCAATGATGACTAGTAACGTAAAGAACCAAAAGGAACCGCCCATCCACATGAAGGGCATGCCGCTGTTAACCCAACCACCGCACATTGACGTCACCGCTTTCCTTAGTATTTGCCATCATTATAGCAATCGCGATTCAGTCCAGCAAGTTATTTTAATTGGTTAGTTAAAGTCATGGTTTGTGCGTTGGTTAGCGGCAAGATTGGCAACCGCGGATCGCCGACCAGCAGGTGCTGTGTATTTAAAGCGGCCTTTACTGGGGACGGTGATGGCGAACTGAAAAGGGCAGCCATTTTAGGCAATAATTGGCGCTGAAGCTTCGCCGCTACCGGTACTTGTCCAGTGGCTAGGGCTTGCTGCATCGTAGCCATGTCATCGCCAAAGAGATGACTGGCAACTGAAATAACGCCTTGAGCGCCTAAAGCCTGAGCAGTCAAAGTCTGACTATCTTCACCGGTATAGACTAAAAAGTCAGCTGGCGCTTGTTCAACAATCGTTGCCAATTCTTCCAATGAGGTGCATTGCTTAACCCCAATAATATTAGGATGTTGGGCGAGCTTAACGACCGTCTCAACGGCCATCTTGACGACGACGCGACCAGGAATATTATAAATCATGATAGGTAACCCACCTTGATTAGCAATCGCGGTAAAGTGGGCTAACATCCCAGCTTGATCAGGCTTGTTGTAAGGCGGTACAACCACTAAAGCAGCGTCAATCCCGACAATCTGACTGACTTGGCGCGTAAAGGCAATGGTTGCGGCGGTGTTGTTCGAACCGGTATTGGCAATTATTGGCACTCGTCCAGCCACAATCTTAGCAGTTGCCTGAAATAACGTTAGCTTTTCATTGGTACTCAAGGTGGGGCCTTCACCAGTCGTGCCGCCAACTAAAATTCCCTGTGTCTGGTGGGCCAGCAAATGTTCAATTAAACCGGCTAACCGGGTTAGGTCGAGTTGTTGGTCATCATCAAATGGGGTGACCATGGCGGTGATTAAGTGGGCTTGATCGAAATTCATTTTAAATCCTCCATAAATTAAACTTGTAGTTGTGTCAGCCAAGTTGCTAAGCGGTTCATGCTGTCACGTAAAGCGTCTTGACTGGCGGCATAACTAATCCGGAACCAGCCTTCGCCGGCATCACCAAAAGCTGATCCGGGAATTACGGCCACGTGGGCTTGTTGGGCTAGTGTCGTGGCAAAGGCCCAACTAGTGCCTTTAAATGCAGCAGGGACTTGTGCGAATAAGTAAAAAGCGCCGGTTGGATAAATATAGTTAATGCCAATTTCACTGAGCCGGGTGACTAAGTAATCGCGTCGGGCTTGGTAGATGGCCCGCATCTTTTGACCATCATCGAGGCCATGGGTCAGGGCTTCAATCCCGGCCACTTGGCTGATGGAACTTGTCGATGTGACGAGGTACTGATGGGTCTTCTTCATCTCAGTAATCAATGCCAATGGTGCCATAATAAAGCCTAAACGCCAGCCCGTCATAGCATGAGATTTTGATAGTCCGTTAATCGTGACGGTGTGTTCAGGATACAAGGTTGCTAGCGCAGTATGTGGTTGTTCATAGGTGATCTCACTATAAATCTCATCACTGATAACGATTAAACCAGCTTGCTTGATGACGGTGACTAAGGCTGCTAATTCAGCTTTCGTGTAAGTCACACCAGTCGGGTTAGTCGGGTAGTTGAGTAAAATTGCTTTTAAATGCTGGTCATGATTCGTCTGAATCGCGGTCGCCAATCCTGCCGGGGTTAACTTATAACCGGTTGTTGTCGTATCAATGGGAATCACGTTGGCATGGGCCATGGCAATTACTGGTTCGTAGCTGGTATAGCAAGGTGTTGGTAATAGAACCGCATCACCAGGATTGAGTAACGTGATTAAGGCCGTTGCCACGGCTTCGGTGGCGCCAACCGTGGCAATGATTTCACTAGGCGCGTAATTTAATTGATATTTTTGATTAAAATAGCGACTGGCTGCGGCTTGTAGTTTTTGAAACCCCATTAAGGGTGAATAGTGGCTGAAGTCGTCGCGGATGGCTTGAATACCAGCTTTTTTGACGTGAGCCGGTGTGGGAAGATCCGGTTCGCCGACCGTTAATTTGATGATGTCGGGGATATCACTGATAGCCTCGTCAAAACGGCGAATGCCGGAGACTTGAATGTTTTTAATAATATGATTTGTATCAGCCATAGCTAACAACTTCCTCTCGTTCTAGTTATTGGTTATAATAAAGAACAATTGTCTGGCTTGAAAGTGACAATTTTATCAAAAATGAAAGGACAGTTGTGTGATGCCATTAGACCGGGATTCAAAGACGCCATTATATTTGCAACTTTATCAGTTATTAAAAGCCAGTTATTTGCCCAAGTCGGGTAACCAGCAACAATTGTTGTCGATTCGGCGCATGGCGCAAACCATGAATGTGTCAAAAACGACGGTTGAGCAAGCTTATGACCAGTTATTGGCAGAAGGCTATGTTCACACTGTCCCGGGGAGTGGTTATTTTTTTAATACGCTAAAAACCTGGCCAACCCCGGTTTCCAAGTCAGCACCGATGCCAGTCTCAACGCCGCCTAAGCCAGTGACTTATGATTTTCGATATGGAGCGACTAAATTATTGAAGCCCAGTTGGAATGCTTGGAAAAAAGCTGTTCGTGACGCGTTACGCCAAGCTGAGGTGAACCCGGTGAGTTATCCGAATGCGCAAGGGTTGCCAGCGTTACGCCAACGGTTAACGACTTTTTTACGCACAACTCGCGGCGTACAGTGTCAACCGGATCAGATTGTGATTACGACTGGAGCGAAAGAAGGACTGGCATTACTGTTAAGCATCTTACCTGCAGGGACTTTAGGCATTGAAAATCCCGGGTATCGTGGCCTGACGGAATTAGCAGCCGCGGCTGGTAAGGCGACGGTGGCACTGCCAGTGACGACGCAAGGGGTTTCGTTAGCGGCGATCAAGGCGGCCCAGCCGCAGTATGTTTACACGACGCCGGCGCATCAGTTTCCGTTGGGCTATGTGTTGCCGATTGCCCAGCGATTAGAGTTGTTGCAGTGGGCCGCTACCGGATCACGCTTAGTTATTGAAGATGATTACGATAGCGAATATCGCTACCATACGCAGCCATTGCCCGCCCTGCAATCGGTCGCGACAGCTGACCAGGTTGCCTACTTAGGAACTTTTGCTAAAGGGATCGATCCCACGTTACGGATGGGGTATTTAGTCTTACCGGCCCATTTAGTGGCAGCCTATCATCGTCAATATCAGTATCACTCGGCCATGGTCGCGGGACTACTGCAGCAAGCGATGGTGAACTATTTTGACAGTGGTGCCTACTATCGACATATTAGCCGCAGCCGGGGCTTAAATCGGCGCAAATATCAGCGATTGACACAATTGTTGGCAACAACCGATCGAATTCAGCCAATTGCGACGGGCGCTGGTCTACAGATGGTCATTCGGATTCCTGAAATTTCGCAACCTGCTTTATTGGCGGCGTTAATCAAGGCTGATATTCGGATTTATCCGTTAGAGTCCAATTGGCAGGCGATGCCGAGCCATGACTATTATTTGTTAGGCTTTACAGCCGTAAGTCTAGCGGACTTAGAGGTGGCGTTGCCACGGTTGATTGCGATTTGTGAACGTTTAGGACAATGAAAAAGACATCAAGCTGACTGGTTAGTACCGATCAGTTTGATGTCTTTCGTTTTAGTATGGTTGGGCCTGGCAGGTTGGTGGCTACTTTAGGCCCATGTTTTCTTTTAATGAATGGTCGTCTAGCCTTGATAGACCCAACGATGACCATCTTTTGCCAATAAATCGGCTGCCGCTTGTGGCCCCATGGTGCCAGGCTTGTAGTTCGGGAAGCTTGGTTGATGCTCGTCCCAATAGCGTTGGATGACATCAATAAACTTCCACGAGTAAGCCACTTCTTGCCAATGGGTGAAGTTGGTGGCATCGCCGTTTAAGATGTCGTGTAGAAGCCGTTCATATGCTTCAGGACTGTTAGCCGCAGCGGTCGCATCGTGGTCAAAGTTCAATTGTACTGGTGTCGTTGCAAAGCCTTGGCCGACATTCTTAGCATTCATCCGTAATTCAAAGCCTTCCGTGGGTTCCACGTTGATGGTTAAGATATTCGGTGCTAAGCCGTTATCAGCAGTCTTATCATCAGCCAAGTCATGATTGAAGATGTTGATCACTGGACGTTTAAAGACAATATCGATCCGTGTGAATTTGTCAGCTAAGCGTTTACCAGTCCGAATGTAGAACGGTACGCCTGACCAACGATAGTTATCTATCATTACTTTACCGGCAACAAACGTATCTGTATTGGATTCTGGCGAGATCTTGTCCTCTTGCCGATAGCCCTTGACCGTTTCAGTTGGGGCGTATTGTCCGCGGACAAAGTTCCTGGCAACTTCATCGGGCTGATAAGGCCGCAAGCTGCGTAATGCCTTAACTTTTTCGATATTGATGTCATCTTCGGTAAATTCCACCGGTTGATCCATTGTGAGCAGACTTAGAATCTGCATGATGTGGTTTTGGACCATGTCACGCAATGCACCACTGTTGTCATAGTAAACGGCACGTTCTTCAACGCCCAACTTTTCACTTAACGTAATCTGCACGTTAGAGATGTAACGATTATTCCACAAAGATTCCCAGATATTGTTGCCGAAACGAATGGCCGCGATGTTTTGAATCATTTCTTTACCGAGATAATGGTCAATGCGATAAATTTGGTTTTCGTCGAACGTTTCAGCTAATTCATCATTTAACGTCTTGGCGCTTTCAAAATCATGGCCGAATGGCTTTTCGATGATGACGCGGTTAAAGCCGTTTTTAGTTAAAATGTGTTCAGATTTGAGATGCCGTGCAATCGTCCCGAAAAAGTTCGGTGCCATTGCCAAGTAGAAAATCCGGTTGCCTTGTAAGCCGTATTGCGCATCCAGCTTTTCAGAGAGTCGCTTTAAGGTGATGTAATGTTGCACATCCGTCACGTCATGTGACTGGTAGTAAAAATGGCTGGCAAAAGCAGTCACTTGATCAGCGTCAGCGTGTAATGATGCGAGGGCGTCGGCGACAACTTGATGATAATGATCATCGGTCCAAGGCCGCCGTGCTGTCCCAATCACCGCAAAATGGTCTTGTAAATAACCTTTTTGATATAGTTTAAATAATGAGGGGTAGAGCTTCCGTTGGGCCAAGTCGCCGGTCCCACCAAAAATGGTGAACAAGGCAATCTTTTCTTTACTCATCAAATTCACTTCTTTACTTAGAATTATAAAAATTAGTTTTAGTTGGTACTGATAGTCAGCTGTCATTAGTTTGGATGTTGCCAGTCTTTATCACGCTGGTTGGTCCAGAATCGGCTGGAACATGGTGGCTACGTTTATGAGCCAAAGGGCCTACGCATAAGCCGGATGTTGACTAACCCGAAAAGCCACCATTACTAATACTAAGCGATAAACTACCCGGGTCAATTATTAAGTTCTTAGGTTAGGGTCCTAGACTTTAGGTGTAGGCTTACTAGGAAATTGATGCCGTAATTCGCGTTCGGTCGCCACGTTTTGCATAATCAGACCTAATGCTAAGCCAAGTACTTGTAACGTTGAACTTTGTAGCCAAGCAATCTGCAATAAAAGGCCGACCAGTGAGGCGATGGTCAGCAGGCCGAAGATTTCAACACCGAGCATGGCGTAGAAATTTTGAGCAAACTGCCAAGTCGTTTTATTTTGACCAGCTCGCCGTGAGGTATAACCCCATAAGGATCGAAATTTTGGCATGTGCCGCCACTGATAGCCCCATACAAGTAGAAAGATTAAGAAACAGCCGGTTAGGCCGTATTGATTAAGCATCATGAACATGCCTCGCCTTTTTCCAAATTAACGCTAAATGGTTGCGCTTAACTCACATTATAACAATCATTATTAGGTATCGTCGATATTCAGTTTAAGAAAGTCACCTAAGTTGTGAAAAATTATTAAAAACTTTGTTGCGTTTCATTCAGATAGCTAGCTTGATTTTAACGAAGAGGTTATAATATGGACTGAAATAAGAAAGGGAGTTATTTTTGATGCAAACTTCAAAGAAGTTAATCTCAGGTTTATTAGCAACGGTTACGGCCGTTTCATTGTTTGCCCCAGCAGCATTAGGAACCAATAGTCAAGCAACAGTTGCCCAAGCCGCAACTAAGAAAGCCGCCAAGACCACCATTGCGGTCGACGGTGTAACAAGTAGCGCTAAAACCGTTACCGGGACTGCCACTAAGGGTGCCAAGGTAACGGTTTACGCTAAGAAGGGTGCTAAGGATTCCAACGCTGGAAAGAGCAAGATTGCTTCAGCAACAGCATCATCAAAGACTGGTAAGTTTACGGTTAAATTACCTAAGACTTACAAAAAGGGTACTGATTTATACGTTTACGCCACTCAAGGTAAGTATTCATACATGTACCGGATTGTTAAGGTAACCGCCGTTAAGAAAGCCACGACGACTAAAAAGACGACCACTACGACCAAGAAGACGACTGCTAAAAAGACCACGGCTAAGAAAAACTATGGTACGGTCAGCAGCGTTGCTGGGACTTGGAAGTCATCTAGCTACAAAGGCTACTACACGAAATGGACGTTAACGAGTGGTAAGAAGATCACCGTTAAACGTTACAAGTCAGGTGCTAAGACCAAGACCTTGTTAAGCGGGACTTATACCGCAAGTTCTAGCAACAAGCATCTTTGGAAAGTTGATGCCAAGGTTGGTAAGAAGACTGAAAACTTCTACTTACGTTTCCGGAGCAGCAAGACATTCTACGTGGTTAACAGTAAAAATGTTCGTTTGAAGGAAAACCTCGGTCAAGGGGCTAACTACTTCACTTATACGAAAGTTGCTACCAGCAGCAAATCTAGTGTTTTAAGCTTCTAAGTTTAGTTAGATGACATTAGTTGAAAGACGGTCCGATCGCAAAGGCGATGGTGGCCGTCTTTTTTGCGTTAACTTAACTAAAGAAAGACCGCGTTCGTTTGGTGAAAAAAGTGCTGATCATCGATAAAATGACTTGGTTGCTGCCAGAAACTCGCGATAATGAAAGTAAAGCGAGGGGACAGCTTATGACACATCGGTGGTTACGACTTAGTATTGAACTATTGGCGGGGATACCAGTGGCGATGATGATTATTTTTATTGGGGTAGTGGTCGGTTATTTTTTAACGCATTTATTACCGGCTACGCATTTTAACCTACGCGTCTTAGGCTTGTCAGTCTATCAGATTAGCCGACAAGGTCGCTCGATTAGGGGCCAATTAAATGCGAAGTCAGCTCAGGAGTTAAGCTTATTTTGTTCACTGGCGATTGTCTTGGTCAGTGAATCGTGTTACACCATCTGGCATCCGCGGATTCAACACAAGTTTTAGTAGGCGGTGGCCAGGTGAGCGCGTATACTGAAGAAAATGGAAAATTTAGGTGAGGACAATGCAAAAAGAAGTTCGGCTGCGGTGGCTGTTTTTAGCAAATTTGTTGAATAACGCCGGCGCCGCTTTTATGTGGCCGTTAACGACGGTCTATATGCACAATTATTTGAAGCAGACCTTGACGTTCTCGGGGGTCGTGCTATTTTGTATGTCGCTAGCGATGATTCTGGGAAACTATGTCGGTGGTCATTTATTTGATCACTGGCAGCCTTATCGGACGGCAATTTTAGGCGTGATTATTTCGACGGCGACCTTAGCAACGCTGATCTTTTGGCATAGCTTATGGCCGTATGCCTTGGGTTTGATTATTGTCGGGTTCGGTGATGGCATCAGTATGACGGTGGTTAATGCTTATGCGGCCACCGTGACGACGAAATCCAATCGGTATGTCTTTAACATGTTGTACTTAGCGTTGAATGTCGGGGTCGTGATTGGGACGCTGCTAGTTGGTTACTTGTTAGACTTGGGGATTAACGTGGTCTTTATGGTGACGACGGCTTGTTATGTCGGGCTGATGATTATTGTGTTAAGTACGTTCAATGTTCAATTAGCGGCGAAGACGACCACCACGGCCAAAGCGAAAACAACGGATCAAACACCCCATAATAAACGGCAATTGATCTGGTTGATTTGTTTGATGATTTTTTCAATTTATTTGAGTTATGCCCTGTGGGAAAGTTTATTGTCCGTGCATATGACTAATCTGGGCATTCCATTTCGGCGGTACAGTGAAGTCTGGACGATTAACGGCTTGTTAATCATTTTGAGTCAGCCAATCGTAACGTTATTTAACGAACGTTTTAAGATTGGCACGCAGATTGGTTTTGGGATTACCTTATTTGCCTTATCATTTCTAGGCCTGGTTTTTGCCCGGCAATATGTAGATTTCATTGTGATTATGGTTGTGTTAACACTTGGTGAGGTGATTGGCTTGCCAATTGTGCCAGCGTGGGTCGATGATATGGCCGCAGTGGATCAGCGCGGTAAGTATCAAGGACGTTTCAATATGGCGCTCTCACTAGGTCGAGCGGTCGGACCATTATTCGGTGGGATGATGGTGGCCCAGTTCTCATATGCAATTTTATTTATGACCGTAACCGTCTTAATGTTGGTTACATTGGGTATTGTTTTATGGCGGGCCGCGCGGGAACAGTTGTTAAATGGGTAAATGAATTCAAGGTCTTTACAGGTGATGCTCGTTACTTGTGAGATCTTTTTGTTTGGGGCCTGATGATTAAGATGAGCGTTGAAAAATAGCGTTCATTTTATAACTATCTGGTTATTACGCTTGGTGCTAGTTGGTTTAAATTGCCACTCTGGTTGGGCCAGAATCGGCTGGAACGTGGTGGCCGCGTTTTCGAGCCACAGAACGGTCTCGAAAGCCGGGCTTTATCTAAGTCGGAAAATCGCCGACCAAGATAAACGACACCACTGAGCCAATTCTGGCCCGCCCGCCGTTAACTACGGGGATTAAAAAATTAACGATTGATTATTCTTAGTCCACTCATTTAGCCGAGTCGTTGGTTCCTAGAATGCTCAGCCGTGTGGCGTTCCAGCATTTTAGGAACCAACCGGCAGGCGGCAATTTCAACTAGCATCAAGCGTGGTTATTGAGTGAACCTATAACGAAAAAACGGATCACCCACTGGTTGGGCAGATCCGTTTTCTTTACTTACTAAAGGCATGTAACCGTTCTTTCATCACGTTATAGATACGTTCTGTATCCACGGAAGTCCCACGTAATTCGTAGTCACCGATTAAATCAGTATCCAGTTGTTCCGCGTAACGCCGAGCAGTCAAGCAATATTGTTCATTAAAGTTCTTGTTTCCGCTACCAACGACGCCAAGGCAAAGACTTGGATTTAAGTCGTAGTTTAAGTATTCACCTAAGGTATTTGTCATGAGTTCTTTGACCCCAGTATCGATTCCGTTACCACCGTCTAGATAGGTTGGGACAAAGGCAAAATACGGTTTGGATTCAATCGCAAACTCAGTTTGATCCGTAATTTCTTTTAAGGTAATCAAAGGGTTATTGTCGTCAGCTGCATGTTGGGTCTTGGCATAATCTTGCATCCCAGTGACAAACGAACGGGTATTGCCTTCAATCGAAATATAAATAATATTAATGACATTTTCACTCACGGCCGGTTCCTCATTTCTGTATTAACATACGTTTAGTTTACGCTGTACGCGGTTATTTTGCAATCAACTTCAGGTAAAAGTTTAAAGGGGTTTCATAATTTTTTCGACTATGAACAGTTATTGACCTGATAATGGCAACAGTTATGATACTGACTACTAGGACCACTGTAAAATGTGACCGGTAACAGTCAATGGCCACTTGATAACTAATTTTATACCGGTCCAATTAATGGGTCATAAACAACGATGGTTTTGAGTACAGCTTGATATTTTAGAATAAGCATATACTTTTAATTGAGATAATTTAAGATTATACGTTTGGCGCTAAAAAAAGCGCCAAGCTAACCTGAATTTTCCAGGTTAGTTCGACGCTTAACGTGATGATTAATCTTGATCATCATCCGTTTTGGCAGTTACTGCTGGTGCGGGAGATTGACGACTAACTTCAAACCAATTGATGTAGGCATTCTCAAAATCGAGCGCCTTGAAAGTGAAGTCGGCAATCTGAATCGTATCGCCCGCTTGAATTTTCGGAAAGTTATCCAAAATGTAGCCGGTTAAAGTGACCACATCGGAATCCTCAAATTCCTGCAAGTCGGTTTTAAAGAACCGTTCAAAATCATATAGAGTCATTTTACCGCTCATGCGATAGGTGCCATTGTCTTGCTTTTCAACGTATTCGGTCGACACATTGTCGATTTCATCGTTGACCGTTCCGAAGAGTTCCTCGTAAATATCTTTATCCGTGACAATCCCACTCGTCCCACCGTATTCGTCAACGACGACCACGATCGGCGTTTGCTTTTCAATCATCTTTTGTAAGATGGCTTGAATCGGGGTGGTTTCGGGAATGGTAATGATATTGCGCAACACTTTGTTGACCCGGATCTCATCATCAACTTCACCTTGACGAATCAAGTCGTAGTTGTAGACGTAACCGAGAATCTTATCCTTATCGTTGTTCGCCACGACTGGTAGTCGACTGAAACGCTTCTGTAAGTAAACGCGAATGGCTTGTTTAACGGTATCGTTAATATCAATGACGACCAATTGGGTTCGATCAATCATGATATCTTTAGCAATTTTATCGTTAAATTCAAAAGCCCGTTCCATATACAGATAATCGTCACGGTCTAATTGACCACCGGAAACGGCATTACGTGACAAGTTTAAGATTTCAGCTTGCGAATAAACATCGTTATCTTCATTAGCCACGGGAATCCCTAACATCTTGACCACACCGGTTGATGATGTATTCAATAACCAGACGAATGGGTAGAAGATGACGTGGAACCACCGTAATGGGGTCGTGATGACCGCCATAACTTTCAATGGCATATCAATCGCGATATTCTTCGGGACGATTTCGGTCAAGACGACTTCTAAGTAGGTCAGTAAGAAGACCCCGAGGATAATACTAATTCCTCGGAGAATCGAGGTACTGATAGAAAGGTGGAACAGATCTAACAACTGCAACACGAAATGTTCAGTTGTTTGTTCCCCAATCCAACCTAAGATAATCCCAGCCAGTGAGACCCCAACTTGAGTTGTTGATAAGTACTCGTTTAAGTTTTGCACCATGTGCAAGGAGGTCGCGATCCGTTTGGAAGGCTTATCTCGCTTTTTTTGTTCTTCTTCGAGGGCGCTTGGTCGGGTCTGAACTAAAGCAAATTCACAGGCCACAAAGAAAGCGGCGACGCAGAACGTAATGACAATAATGACTAAATTTAAAATTATCTGGCCACTGTCCAAAGAAACATTCCTCATTTCATTTATTTGATACCTAAATTATAACGCGAAGTTGACCATCGTTGCCAGTCAGGTTTCAAATTCGCTGATTTAGTTTGGTGTACTGATTATTCGTTATTGTTGGCCGAGATTGGATAAAGACGCCGCTCCGGTTGGCCTGGATTGACGCTGGAACGTGGTGGCCACGTTTGAAAGCCTAAGTGCGGTCTTTCAAGCCGGGCTTTTACTAGGCCGAGCAAAAATCACTCGACCAAGTAAAATTTCACCACTGAGCGTCATCCAGTCCGCCCTGCGCTAATTATTAGCACATGATTTGTCAGTCGAAATTTAACTGGATGATTGATAAACGATCGTGACAGTAATAATACGACACTTAATAGACTGATGTAAAAGCAGTTACGTCAGTAGAGTTAGGTCACTGAACAACAACTATAATCAATTAGCTAGTCAACGGAGGGCGGGTCAGAATTGGCTCAGTGGTGTCGTTTATCTTAGTCGGTGGGTTGCCGACTTAGATAAAGCCCGGCTTGTGAGACCGCTTTTGAGGCTCACAAACGCGGCCACCACGTTCCAGCCGATTCTGACCCAACCAGAGTGGCAAAATAACTACCGACCGAAGTAGCTACAATTATAAGGATAGTCACGTTAATTTGCAATCTAAGAAAGAATGGTTAACGTTTTCATAGATTGGTGCTAAACTAAAGGTATATTAAGTCAAAGGAGATCTTTTGTGATGCCAGTAGAAACGAAAACCAAGATTCATGAGGATTCGAAGAAATTGGTCTATGACGATAGTGATGTTAAGAAAGCGATGGATTTGATTCGGAGTCGGGGGTATGTTACTCGTGCCGACTTCAACAAGATGGATGATGTAGACTGGGCTGAAGGCTTCGATAAGAAGATTGAAGACGGCTTCATCAAGTCTGAAGGCGAAGATCCATACGTTTACTTTGAACAATTTGACTTTAAAGGTGGCGACATTGACTCCATTATCTTTGATATGGATCAAGTCGGTACCCGGGAACATGCTTTAGATCTTTTAGCCGCAGCAATTAAGCAAAATGCGTACTAAACCAATCCGTTAACAGGGGGTCTGACCATGCGTCAGCATTTATTTAGTCACTTGGATGACTTAGGACCAGTAGCATTACTCAAACGAGCGCACCATGAAGCTCAAGCCGTTTTAACGGCTCATCTTGTCATGAAGACGGATGTGGTCGAACACGATGATGATTATACGGTAACCGCTGAATTACCCGGTTTTGATAAGGATGCGATTACGGTTAAGTATACCGATGATTGGCTCACGCTTAGCGCGGACCAAGGCAACGGTGCCAGTCAACGTGATGATGACGGTCGAGTTTTACGGCGTGAACGTCAGACTAATACACTGACGCGACGTTTTTACTTTAAGAATGTCGTCAGTCAGCAGATTCAAGCGCACTATCATGACGGGTTATTAACGGTCACACTACCTAAAAAGGTCACGGATGACGCGGGAAAGATTGACGTGCAATAAGCCGTTTAATCTTAACCAACAAAACATGCAAATAGCCAAAAGCCACTAACAACGATTTTGATCGCGGTTAGTGGCTTTTTTAGTGGCTTATTTAGAATCATCAGTACTGATTTCAGCCGCATCGTGTTCCTTATTGGCTTCAGAAATACTCATGGTGATCGTCTTAGGCCGGTCTTTAAAGATAACGATCGTGCCTTTACCTAAGAAATCTTTAGGCCCATCGTATGCCATGTTATATTCATTGGCAAAGGCGCCTTCTTTTTGCAAGGTCATAAAGAAAATCTTAGCATCTTCGTAGTCGTCACTGAACATGACCGCCATGGATTTATCAATGAGCAACTTTTCTTTGCGCATCTCGTTGAGTCGGTGCCATAAGCCATCAATCACCGGTTGGGGGAGACGTTCTTTAACATCTTCACCAGTCCGGTGTTTCTTTGTCATTTCATACATCTTATCTAACCACCGTTTCTATTGAATTTATCGTTAGATTGAACCTAAACGTTGCATAACGATTTAAATGATACCACAAAGGGTAAATTTAATGCCATTTATAAGCTGAGCTAGTTTACATGACTAGTTAATCTGTATATAATGATGATAAAAGATCGAGGAGGAATTTGCATGGCAACTATTATAACCTATGCGGATTGGAAACAACGCATGAGTAAAGTCATTTTACCCAAATGGACGGAATTACCGAACTTTGATCTATACATGGATCAAGTCTTATTACTGATTAATGAAACTTTGCAGCCACTAGGAGTTGATCCAGTGACGGCTGCGATGATTAATAATTATGTCAAACACAAAGTGATCTTGTCACCAGTCAAAAAGAAATATCAGATTATGCAATTGGCAGATATTATTGTGATTAGTTTGTTAAAGCCTAGCTATCCGCTTGATATGATTCGCGAAGGCATCGATCAGGTCACGGCGACCGGCTATCCGAAACGGGCCTATGATAATTTCATCACGGAACTGGTCAAACGATTGCATCATTTAGATGAACCGGTCCAGGTCTCTGATCAGGATCTAAGTGGAAGTTTAACGGTCGCTGCTGCCCAATTAATTGTTGATAAATTACGAACTGATGAATTAATGCGACTGAATCAAGCACACATAAAACCAAAACAGATTGAAAAATGAACAATCTATGTCGAAGGACCGTGAAACCGCAAATTAATTGGGTTAACGGCCCTTTTTTTGGTTGCTGGAAGCCATTTCTTCTAGTATGATTGATGGGGTGTCATACTAAATTGTAAACAATTGAATGAGAAAATAGGCAAGTTGAATGGCTGTCTTTTAGGACAGTTGTTTTACTAAGAGAAAGAGTGATTGATATGCAGGTTTTCATCAGTGACGATAATGACCAACAACGTCTCTGGTTGACCGAAATCATTACTGCCCAGTTAAACCAATTGCAATTCGATTATGAATTGGCGCCGGTTTGGCAACCAGCCGATGTGTTACGGATGGTGCGGGCTAGTAACGGACCGAATATTTATTTTTTAGATATTGTTTTAAAACAAGCAACCAATGGGATTGAATTAGCTTCAGCCATTCGGAATTATGATCCAGATGGTTTTATCATCTATGTTAGTGTGCGTGATGATATGTTACCGGAAACGTTGAGTGCCATGACCACGCCAACTGGGTTTATTTCGAAAGCCGATATGTTTGATGAAGCCAAGTTTGTGCCACGGGTGACGCGGGTACTCCAAGTCATTAAGCAGCGTTTAGTGACCTTGAAGCAAGCACCAGAACCGACTTTAACTTTAAAGAGCGGCGCGTTATTATTAAAGCTAAAGCTTCGGGATATCGTGTATTGTGAGAAAGTCCATGGGTTGCGGACCACGCGGATTGTCACTGATAATCAAGCGTATATTGTGCATAAGAATTTAAGTACGATCAAGGCGCAACTGCCGACGACTCACTTCTTTAACGAGTTCCAGAGTTATGCGATTAACTTAGATAAGATTGTCACGGTCAACTTTAACAAGGGGCTCGTTAGCATGGCTAACGGCGACCGCTTGTCCTTTAGCCGTGGTACCATTAAGAAGTTGCGCACATATTATCAAGCTCAGGAATAGGATGATTAAATGATAACGGATGCTCAATTAGCGGCGATTGCAACGTATGCGACTGATCGATTAGCCCAAGATAAGAGCGGGCATGGGACGGACCATCTTCACCGGGTTGTTAAGTTAGCGCGCCGATTGGCAATGGCTGAACAGGCGGATTTGAACTTAACTTTGGCAGCAGCTTGGCTACATGATGTGATTGATGACAAGTTAATGGCTGATCCAGAGCAAGCCCATCACGCACTGACAACCAAATTAACGGCTTTGCAAGTTAGTGCAGCAGCCCAACAAGCCATTTTTGAAATCATTGACCATATGTCATTCAGCAAGTCACTGAACGGGACCCAATCGTTGTCGTTAGCGGGACAGATCGTTCAAGATGCGGATCGCTTAGATGCGATTGGGGCGATTGGTATTGCGCGGGCCCTGTATTACTCTGGACATGTCGGCGAGGCGATCTATGATCCAAAGGTAGCGCCACGTGAACATATGACCAAAGCCCAGTACCGGAATCAACCAGGAACCGCGATTAATCATTTTTATGAAAAGTTGTTTAAGCTGGAAGGGTTAATGAATACAGCGGCGGCGAAGCAATTGGCCCACCAACGCACGCAAGTGATGCGTCAATTTGTGACCCAATTCAAAGCTGAATGGGATGCCGATGATCAATAATTAAAAGGGCCTGGGACAAAAATCGTCTCAGGCCCTTCTTGTGCTCCGATTATACATGGTCGAAATGTGCGTCAAAAGGCAGTCAACTCCACTTAACATCGATTAACTACCTTTCGTCGAACGTATTCTAAGCTGGTTGGCCTACCCTATATGATACCCATACCCCATAGTATTACTATTCAGCTTTTTTAGGGCGTCAGAAATGTCAGGATACAGCACTCACATATGGTGTCTGATTTGTCCGATTAATTCCATCATTTACCATCATGCCATTACATTAATACGTTGATATACCAATATTATACGGTACATACAAGTATAAAAGAGTGCATATATTATTTTGGACACGTTCAATTAAGTTAATTCTCAAAAAAGATAAGCTTTTTATTAGGGCGTGGCAAGTAGCTTTCTGCACCCTAAATAGAAAAGGATGCACCACTGATATCCGGAAAAATGTCATGTTTTGTTAAGTAGTTCTACCTATAAACTAAAAAATGATTAGATGTATTTATTGACATTACATCTAATAAGAAGTACAGTGTTACATGTAATAACAATAAATACATGAAGGCAAGGCGGACTTATGCGCTTAAATACGCGACTTAGTGATGCAATCCACACTTTATCATTGCTGTACGTTAGAAATAACGAGAATTTAAATAGTACACAAATCGCTCAAAGCGTAAACACCAATCCTGTTTTGATTCGTCAACTAGTTGGAGATTTAAAAAGTGCTGGGCTAGTAAATTCACAGCGCGGCGTATCAAAAATCACTTTATCAAAAGATCCACATGATATCTCACTACTAGACATTTATCTTGCTGTTGATGGTCATCAAATATTGAATGTTGATACCAATACCAATCTAAATTGCATTATTGGCGGCAATATTCAGAGCATCTTAGGTGATTACTATCAGAATCTTACTGATGGTGTCAAACAGCAACTTAGTGAAACAACTCTTGCAGATATGATTGACCAAATTCTTAACCAAGCAGAATCCCAGAAAGGACTTATTATGAATAAAATTAAATTAGCACTCGCTGAACTAGAAAAAGACAATACTAAAGTCGAAGTAATCCGCACTTTGAATGATAATAACTGGTTAGCTCTCCATACTTTAACAACTGTAGGAAGTAACAAGACTGTTACCTTTGATGCTTTTGAATTTGAGGGTGATACCATCAAGCAACATTTACACACAGAAACGCCTTATTTAGAAACACCCACTCCATCAGGTCACACTCAATTAGACGGTCCAACGCATGTTGACGCAAATTTTAATGCTAACGAAACCGGAAAACTAGTTGAGGAAACCATTAACGCAACATTGATGGGCGGCCCTCATTTAGAACATGCTACTGACTATATGAATACTGATTACATTCAGCATCATGTTGGTGTTCCTGATGGATTAGACACTGTCATGAAAGGTGTTCAGATGTTAAAAGCAGCGGGCAAAGAGTCTATCTATACTAAGATCAACCACGTTATTGCTGATGGCAACTTTGCTTTAACTATTTCTGATGGTCATGCTGAGGGTATTGAAAAAACTTACTATGACTTATTCCGAGTAGAAAACAATCGTATCGCTGAACATTGGGATATTGTTAATCCACGCTAATGACAACCAATCAGTTTTTAGATAAACTAACTTCTTTCAATATTCACTATCGAATACTAGATCATCCACTTTTCTTTGGCCTTAGATCCGGTGGCTTAACGATTTTAGATAATTTTGATAGATTTTCAGCCATTAAAACTATTCCCATCTCGCTGCTGGTGGCTGTTAGACCACATACCGAAAAGCGCTTGAACTTCAAGTGAGTCTTTAAATCAGCAAAAATTGGTTCAATTTCAATTTTGTGTTGGGCATACAAATCATGGCCGGTTTTACTGGTCAGTTGTTCTTTAGCTTTATTCTTAAAGTATAGCCAATTGTAATTGACACTTATTTGACGATCTCTTTTCTTTTTTTGTTTCAGTGCCTTAAGAATAGTAGGAATCGTCATCTCTGTGTATAAATAAGCTTAAAAAGGTAGTTCTGAGAAATCATTTGATTTCTCAGAACTACCTTTTTTGATGTGATCTGGGAGTTTTGTCTCAGATTCTTTTTAAGCCCGTAAAAAACGGGTAATCAACATGACTAATAGGGATACAACCAGTGAGTAGCTGAGAATAATCGCCATCGTTAGCCCAAAGGTGGTGACTGCTTGGAGAATAACCGTAGCGTGCGCGTCTAGTAAGGTGATAATGGTAGTGAAGACAACTAGCACAACAATCGTACTAGATAAGCCTAACGCGCTGTTCTGATAGTCGGCCGGACTGAGGTCAAAGCCGCCAATCACGATTAAGACGGTCAACAGGAGTAGTAATAATAATTGCCACCAATTGCCGACTTGCTGAGTTAAGACTGACCAGCTAGCTGTCCAGGCCAAACGCATCGGCTTAGCAGCTAATTTTAAAATGGCGTGCGCCAATCCTGGAAATAAGAGATAGTCCAAGCCAAGCAAACTGGCTGTACAACCAAAGATGGGGGCGACCCCAATGAATAGATTGCCAATTGTTTGGTAGAAGCTATGTTGATTCCAAGTATGATTGACATAACCGAGTGCTAAGTCGTCATCACCGCCGTGGCGTCGATTCACATGAGGTAACTTCAGTAAGCGGACGGACTGAATCCCATGACGAAAAATGAGGGCCATGATTAAATGACTCGTTTCATGGATGATAATGCCTAAACAGCCAAGGTAAACTTGACTATTGATCCCGAATTTAGTGACGAGATTGCGTTTAGTCTGCCGGTTGACTACGGTGAGTAACCAGGCAAACACTGCGGGAAGTCCTAGCAAGTTGCCTAGGACTAACGCGTAATTAATGACGAGCTGTTTCAAAGCATCACTCCGTTAAATCGCCAAAAGTCCCATGCACAAGTTTGCGTAGGTCTTCAGCGTCAATTTCAATTGACCGACCAATTTTGCCGGATGATACGAGCATTTTACCTTGCTTTTTAGCACTATCATTGATAAAAATTGGAAATTTCTTAGTTTCCCAAATCCCCACGGGGGTGTTGGCCCCATGTTGGTAGCCGGTTGTACGTTCCAAGTCTTTTAGCGGAATCATGCCGACTTTTTTATTGCCAGATAATTTAGCTAATTTTTTGTAGCTTAGATGTTCATCTATAGGCAAGACGCCAACTAGTGGCCCGGTCTTATTACCAATTAGCGCCAAAGTCTTGTAGATATGATGTTCATCAACGCCTAAATGGTCAACTTGCAACTGTTCAACATCGCCTTCCGTTTCGGTCGGAAATTCGAATTGTTGATAGCTGACATTGGCTTTATCTAAAATCTTTTCAACTAAAGTTTTACCTAATTGATCTTTTTTCTTCTTCTTTGACATGCTAATCTCTTCCTCACAATCATAAAAGTGCGTTCCAATTGTTTAAATGGACCGGGGTATTCTGCCATCATGGTCCAAACTCTGCTATACTACAGGTATAATTAGTCCTAACGGGTTACTAGCTATTAGATGCATCAAGCCATCAGTAATTACAGCTGATGGATATGCTGAGCATGACCGTCTCCGTTGACCAGCCGGTTCGCGGTGGGGCAACCCTGCAGCCATAGGACGGTCTGCAGGGCGCTTTTAAGCCGAAAGTCACGTCTTAAAAGTCGGCCCAGACCCTAACCTGGGATAATTCACCCAGCTAAGGGGCTCGACAAGTTTAGCGTAGGGCGGGCTGGATGATGCTCAGTGGTGACATTTTACTAGGCTGGGTGGTTTTTCCCCAGCCTAGTAAAAGCCCGGCTTGTGAGACCGCATTTTGGCTCACAAACGCGGCCACCACGTTCCAGCATCAATCCAGACCAACCGTAGCGGAAAACAAGCACGATGTTGCATTAGTTCTAATACCCAGTAAACCAGTTATATTAAATAAAGGAGGGACCGGGATGGCCGATTTAGTTTATCAACAAGTGATGACCGATTTAAAAAAACGGATTATGGCCAATGAATTCGTTGATAAAAAGCTACCAGATGAACGGAGCCTCAGTGACCAATATCAAGTGAGCCGCAGTTCGATCAAGCGTGCATTGAATGTGTTGGCAAACCAAGGCTTGATCTTCAAGAAGCGCGGGTCCGGAACGTTTATCAATCCATTATATCTTAAAAACCAATCGTCTTTTCAATATGAAGGGACGAATTTGGGGATTACCGACAGTCTGAATACTGAAGGCGCACACCCTAGTATTCAATTATTAGACTTTCAGGTCATTCCTGCAAGTCAAGAGTTGCAACAGGACCTATTTTTAGGGCCAGATGAGTTTGTTTATGAGATAAAGCGTTTACGCTTGCTCGATAACCAACCGTTCATGATTGAGACGGGCTATATTCCGATTAAGTTAGTGCCAGAATTGAATCGGGAAGTCATTAGTGGGTCGATCTTTAACTATGTTCAAGCCACGAAACATGCTGCGGTTACTAAGTCATTCTTATCGATTTCAGTTGATGCGTCGAATGAAAATGATCAAAAGTTATTAGCGCTCAAGCCAACTGAACCCGTTGGCGTGATGAGTGGGATCTTCTTCTTAGATGATGGGACGCCCTTTGAAGTCTCAAACATGCGCCTGCATTATCGGTATATGAAATATACCACCTTTGTCAAAGTCTGAGTTGAGCTGGAAATAGCGGCGTTTGATAGGGTTAAGGCGCCTTTAAATCGAGACGACAATGCTTTAGTCGTCAATTTGAACTAGCTTACTTAAGTTGCCAAAAATTGCCAATTCATAAAAAATAAAATCAGTATCTCCTAACCGGCGTAATTGTACGAATATCGCCGGTTTTATTGTCCTTTCAATTTGCCAAATTTAATAATTGGACCGTTCCAATAATAAAAAAGGTTGACTTTAAAAAATAACTTGATAAGATGGTACTTGTAAACGATGTCAGATTCATCTTGACGGCACTTAGGCAAATTAAGGAGCGGATTACAATATGACAACTGATTATTCATCACCAGCATATTTGCAGAAGGTTGACCAATATTGGCGGGCAGCCAATTATTTATCAGTCGGCCAATTATATTTAAAAGCGAATCCATTATTACAACGGCCATTAAAGGCCAGTGACGTTAAAGTTCATCCAATCGGCCATTGGGGGACGATTGCCGGGCAAAACTTTGTGTATGCCCATTTAAACCGGGTTATTAACAAGTATGGCGTTAACCTATTTTACGTTGAAGGTCCTGGTCATGGCGGCCAAGTGATGGTCTCCAACTCTTATTTGGATGGCACTTATACGGACATCTATCCTGAAATCACCCAAGACAAAGCTGGGATGCAAAAGCTCTTCAAGCAATTTTCATTCCCAGGTGGGGTCGCCTCACATGCTGCCCCAGAAACGCCGGGTTCGATTCATGAAGGTGGCGAACTAGGGTACTCCTTATCGCATGGGACGGGGGCTATCCTAGATAACCCTGATCAAATCGCAGCGGTAGTTGTTGGCGATGGGGAAGCTGAAACAGGGCCATTAGCGACTTCTTGGCAATCCAACAAGTTCATCAACCCAATCAATGACGGGGCGGTTTTGCCAATCTTGAACTTAAACGGCTTCAAGATTTCTAACCCAACCTTACTCAGTCGGATGTCTGATGAAAAGTTAACGCAATACTTTGAAGGCCTCGATTGGGACCCCATCTTTGTTGAAGGGACTGATCCTGAAAAGGTCCATCCACAAATGGCTAAAGCCATGGATACCGCGATTGAAAAGATTCAAGCGATTCAAAAGCATGCGCGTGAAGCCAATGATGCCAGCTTACCAACTTGGCCAATGATTGTCTTCCGGGCACCTAAAGGCTGGACCGGGCCAAAATCATGGGATGGCGATAAGATCGAAGGCTCGTTCCGTGCCCATCAGATTCCGATTCCAGTCGACCAAAATGATATGCAACACGCCGATGCGTTAACCGATTGGCTACAATCATACCGTCCAGCCGAACTCTTTACCGAAGACGGGCAATTAAAGCCAGAAATCGCTGAAATTATCCCGCAAGGTCAAGCCCGGATGGCGGCTAACCCAATTACAAATGGTGGGGTTAATCCGAAAGCGTTGGACTTACCAAACTTCCGGGATTACGCGGTTGATAACCAGCAACATGGCGAAACCGTTAAACAAGATATGTTAGTTTGGTCCGATTATTTGCGCGATGTGATTAAAAAGAATCCGGATAACTTCCGGTTGTTTGGTCCCGATGAAACGATGTCGAACCGGTTGTATGGGATCTTTGAAACCACTAATCGGCAATGGTTGGAACCCATCCATACTGATAGTGATCAATATGAAGCGCCGGCTGGCCGAGTCTTGGATGCCCAATTGTCGGAACACCAAGCAGAAGGTTGGTTAGAAGGGTACGTCTTAACTGGTCGGCATGGTTTGTTTGCCAGTTACGAAGCCTTCTTACGCGTTGTGGATTCAATGTTGACCCAACACTTCAAGTGGTTACGGAAGGCCAATGAACTTGATTGGCGTCAAAAGTATCCATCATTGAACATCATTGCGTCATCAACTGTTTTCCAACAAGATCATAATGGGTACACCCATCAAGATCCGGGGGCGTTGACGCATTTAGCTGAAAAGAAGCCCGAATACATTCGGGAATATTTACCAGCTGATGCGAACACCTTGTTAGCCGTTGGTGATGTGATCTTCCGGAGCCAAGAGAAGATTAACTATGTCGTCACTTCAAAGCACCCACGCCAGCAATGGTTCGGGATTGAAGAAGCGAAGAAGTTAGTTGACAATGGGCTAGGGATTGTTGATTGGGCAAGTACTGATCAAGGTAGTGAACCCGATATCGTCTTCGCTGCGGCTGGGACTGAACCAACCTTGGAAACGTTAGCCGCGATTGACTTATTGCACAAGCACTTCCCAACAATGAAGATTCGCTTCGTCAACGTGGTTGATTTATTGAAGTTACGTCATCCTGAAAAGGATCCACGAGGGTTGAGTGATCAAGAATTTGACCACTACTTTACTAAGGACAAACCAGTTGTCTTCGCGTTCCATGGTTATGAAGATTTGGTGCGTGACATCTTCTTTGATCGTCACAATCATAATCTACATGTCCACGGTTATCGTGAAAATGGGGATATTACCACGCCATTTGATGTGCGGGTGATGAACCAAATGGACCGTTTCGATTTAGCTAAAGCAGCGATTGCTGCTCAACCAGCTATGGAAAATATCGGGGCGGCGTTCGTCCAACAGATGGACGATATGTTAGCTAAACATGCTGCTTATATTCGGGATGCCGGTGATGATTTGCCAGAAGTTAATGATTGGCAATGGACCGGTTTGAAATAGAGTTGATTAAAGACGCTCACTTTGGTGGGCGTCTTTTTACGTTGACCTAAATTTGAGCTTTGCTTGCCACTCTGGTTGGCCGAGAACCGGCTGGAACGTGGTGGCCGTGTTTGGAAGCCAAGTGCGGTCTTCTACAAGCCGGGGGTTATCTAAGTCGGAAAATCACCGACCAAGATAAACGATACCACTGAGCCAACTCTGGCCCGCCCGACGTTAATTAACGTGTGTTTTGTAGATGCCTTTTTGAATAGTTATACGCAAAATGTATGATGGAACATGAAAACTAAGCATTTTACATTTTTAGTGGTCATCACTATGCTTTAAGTATTAACAGCTAGTTAAACGTCATTAGTAGGTCAACTGGCGTGGTAAGTTGGTCGAAATTGACCAATTAGAAAGAAGTCTAATGATGGAATATACGAAGTTTGGTGGTACGGGATTAGATGTTTCACGGCTGTGTTTGGGCACAATGGGGTTTGGCAAGCCGTCAACTGGGATGTTTCCGTGGGCTGTTGATGCCGATCAGAGTGAGCAAGTTATCAAGCAGGCGTTGGATTTAGGCATCAACTTTTTTGATACGGCTAATATTTACTCACACGGTGATAGTGAACGGTTTGTCGGTCAAGCGTTGAAAAAGCTAGCGCACCGCGATCAGATTGTACTCGCAACGAAAGTATTTTTTACCCCAGAAAAGGTGCCAAATTTGGCTGGGCTATCGCGCAAAGCCATCATGTCACAAATTGATCAGAGTTTGCAGCGGCTACAAACAGATTATGTCGATTTATACGTCATTCATCGCTGGGATTACAGAACGCCGATTGAAGAGACAATGTCAACTTTGAACGATGTGGTTAAAGCTGGTAAAGTTCGTTATATCGGGGCATCGGCGATGTTTGCTTGGCAATTCGAAAAGGCCCAAGCAGTCGCGGAATTACATGGTTGGACGAAGTTTGTGTCGATGCAGAACCATTTGAATTTGTTGTATCGAGAAGAAGAACGGGAAATGTTGCCGTTATGTTTGGACCAAAAGATTGCAGTAACCCCGTACAGTCCCTTAGCGTCTGGCCGCTTGACTCGTGATTGGGCTGGCGATACGAAACGTTACGCGACTGACACGGTTGCCCGTTCGAAGTATGATGCTAGCAAAGCGTTAGATATGCCGATTATCAAGCGTGTTGGTGACGTTGCAGCTAAGTATGGCGTGGATCGGGTTCAAGTGGCTTTAGCATGGTTGCTGCAAAAGCCTGGTGTTACTGCACCGATTATTGGGGCGACTAAAGCACATCATTTGAGTGGCGCAGTTAAAGCGTTAGATCTGCACCTAAGCGCTGACGATGTTCACTATTTGGAAGCACCCTATCAACCACATGAATTAGTCGGACCGTTGACTGCCGATCAGATGGATTATCAGCGTTAAACTTATTGATAAAATGTTCTAAAACTAACAGCCTTGCCAACAGGTAACAATCATTGGTAAGGCTGTTAGTTTTGTTAAGTCATTAATTGAAAAATTTTCGGCAAAGGCGCTTTGACCGTAACGAGTTCGGTACTGAATGGCAGCTGTAGATGTAATTGCACGGCATACAACATTAATCGTGGCACGGTAGCCGCGCGCGGGTCATAGAGTGGATCGCCCATGATAGGGTGACCGTTGGCGGCTAAGTGGACTCGTAATTGATGGGTGCGGCCGGTTTGCAAATCAAGCTTGACTAGGGTTTGACCAGCTGTTTGCCGGATAACTTGGTACTCAGTTAGTGCCGATTGCGCATCGGCAGTGTTAATCCAACGTTTGCGCTTATCAGTCGGATGATGACCAATCGGATCGTTGAACTGGCCACTGGCAGTCGTGAACTGGCCCCAGACCCAAGCATAATAAGTTCGGTGAATCTGCTTGCTGCTGATGAGCCGGTCGAGAATCGGCACGACCACCGGATTTAAGGCAACTAACATCGCCCCAGACGTTTGCTGATCAAGCCGATGAACCATGTAAGGCGCTTGCCTAGTTGGCTGGAGGAACGCGGCTAGGTGGTTTAGAATTGAACCGACTTCAGCTGGCTGGTTTGGATGAGCCTTCACGCCAGCCGGTTTATTGACGACTAATAAGTCTTGGTTTTGATATAAAATCTCAATACCCGCCGCAGAATCTGGCTGGTAACTGGAGATTGGCGTGCGAAAGTCAGTTGGGATGAATTGCATCATCAAAGCATCTCCCGTCTGTACTACCGTTGCCACCGATGCGGGCACCTGATTGACCCAGAGGCGGCGGCCTTGACGTAACTGACCCTGAATCCGCTTAGGTAAAAGCCACGTTTGTAGACAAGTCCGAACGGTGGCTTGGTTGAGGTTAGCCGGAATTGTGATTGTTTTAGTCCAGTACATGTTAGCGAACCGCCTTTCCAAGTAGCATAAAAAAATAACGCGTCACCGCGTTATTTTGAGGTTACTTATTTGTCTGGTTTAACAATTAAAACGTCACAGACCGCATTACGGCTGACGTAAGTGGTGACGGAACCAACCATTAAGCGTTCAACAGCAGAGAGGCCAGTTGAGCCAATCATGATTAATTCGTTGTGATGGTCGGCTGGAAATTCACGGGCAATGACGGTCTTAGGATTACCAAACCGCACGTGCATTTCAACGTCACTGACACCGGCGTCAATAGCTTCTTGTTTTAATTCCTCGAGGCGTTTTTGAACGTCTTCTGAAAGTTTGTAGATGACATCGCCACTGACTGCCCCGCCATAGGTGTCACTGAACTGGTTAACTTCAAGCACGTTTAAGATATCGAGATGGGTGTTATTGCGCTTAGCAACTTCAATGCCGCGTTTTAGCACTTCTTCGGTGACCTTGGAGCCGTCAACTGGTACCAAGATATTTTGATATTGTTGTAACATAATGGTTACCCCCGTTTTTAGTAGCTAATTAATAACACTATTTTAGCATTAAATTAGTGACCTGTAAGCCTTTTAGTTTAGCAAACCCGGTAAAGGGCGGGGTGAATCTTTTGGTTATTAACCGAACTTAAAACTTGGCAGCGCTATCACGACGACTTATAATATGAGTATCAGATAGATAGCGATTACGACCGCTATTAATTTTAGGCATCCTGGTTGGCGTCAGCTGACTGGGGTGTTTTTTAGAGTGTTCGGGCCAACGAGTTGCTCCTGAGCATTGCCTAGTGAGTCAATGATACCAGTGATTTTCCGGTATGATTGAGTCGCGTAGCAAGCGTAGGGAGCAGTTGGCCCGAACACGTTTTGGCTCGCCAAATAAAAGAAGAAAAAGCCGTATCACAGCCAATAATCAGTTTAACTATTTTGGTTATCGATAAGTTGATTTAAATACGCTTGGTGCTAGTTAAAATTGCCGCCTACCGGTTGGACTCTAAAATACTGGAACGCCATGGGCTGTTTTGAAGCCAACAACGGTCTTCAAAACTGGCCTTGGCCTAAGTCTGAGTTAAGAACAACGACACGGCTGAGCATTTTAGAATTCAACACCTCGGCTAAATAACTGAACTGAAAATAATCAATTGATAATTTTTCAATCTCTGTTAGCTAACGTCGGGCGGCCCAGAATTGGCTCAGTGGTGTCGTTTATCTTAGTCGGTGTTCTTCCGACTTAGATAAAGCCCGGCTTGGAAGACCGAACTTTGGCTTCCAAACGCGGCCACCACGTTCCAGCCGATTCTGGGCCAACCAGAGTGGCAATCTAATCCAATCTAGCATCAAGCGTATTTAAAGCTAACTCAACCGATAAACCAGCAATTATCCAACAATTATTGCAATCGCTTACATTGTATGCTATATTTGACCTATCGGAAGAATCTAAGGTCAGTATCAACGTTACCCAATTGTTGTAACAAACCCGTCAAGTGATAGCTAGTGCAGTATACAGCGTTTCCGCTAATTTTCGGATAACCGACTGGCCAACTTCCATCTATTGATGGCACGAAATATCTGGGGAGAGCGTTAGCCGCCAATCAATACGCTCGAGGATCTGGATTGTGGATAAATGATATTTGGGGGATGAAGAATCCACACTAAATTTTAGTGATTCTTCCAAGAAATGGGCTCACTTTGTGGGTCCTTTTTTTAGTCTTAGGGTATGATGAACTTATCTAAATAGCTGAGGAGCTGAGAGCTGATGTATTACGTTGCAATGAAAGATCATGATATCGGTCGGAATTTGGCCACGGAACAATATTTGATGAATAATGTTGACTTTGATGAACCACTGGTCCTGTTCTATTATGAAGAACCAAGCATTATTGTTGGCCGTAATCAGAATACCTTGGAAGAAATCAATGCTGATTATGTCCGTGAACACCACATCACGGTGACGCGGCGATTATCTGGCGGAGGCGCCGTTTATCATGACCTCGGTAACCTGTGTTTCAGCTTTGTGGTCGACAGTGATAGTCAAGAGTTCGGTGATTTTAAGACGTTTACCAAGCCCATTATTGACGCGCTGCATGCGATGGGAGCCACTACGGCGACCGTTAGCGGGCGTAACGACTTGTTAGTCGATGGCAAGAAATTCTCTGGCAATGCCATGTATTCACGGAACGGCAAGACGTTCTCACATGGGACGTTAATGCTAAATGTTGACTTAGATGTGGTGCCGCATGCGTTGACCGTGCCGACTGATAAGATTGCGTCTAAAGGGATCAAGTCAGTGCGCAGTCGGGTCACAAATCTACGGCCTTATCTGGCACCAGAGTATCAAGCGATTACCGTTCCTGAATTCCGAGATACCTTATTGAAAAAACTATTTAAGGTCGATGATTTAGCAGAAATCGCTGATAAAGCCTACCAAGTCACGCCAGAACAACAAAAAGCCATTGATAAAATCTATGAAGACTATTATGCTAATTGGGATTGGGTTTACGGAAAGTCACCAGAATTCACGGTCAAACGGCGTCAACATTTTGATATGGGGACGATCGATGCGCGACTCTTGGTGGCAGATGGTCATATCCAACAAATTAAATTTTACGGTGATTTCTTTGGTAGTGGTGATGTGCACGATGTTGAGACGGCTTTAACGGGCCTACGGTATGATCATGATACGGTAGCTGAAAAGCTAGGTACGCTTGACTTGAATACGTACTTTACGGGGATCGCGCCCGCTGATATTACCAAGTTAATCACCGACTAAACGAAAGGGTGGTTGCGTGAAGTTAACTCGGCTAGTCGCATTTGCGTTTGTGTCATTTTTTTGTTACGGTATCGTCAATTGGCTGATGTCTGCTGGTCAACTACACTTATCGACAACGCACGTCTCAACGGCTCACATGTGGCAAGGATTACTAATCTCGTTAGTGCTGTACTTTATCGGCATTTTAGCGGTTTATGTTAATCGCATGTTAGGGTTCTATGCCTTGGGACTAGTATTGTTGATCTATTCATTAGGGTTGATTAGTGCATTGGTGTCCGGCTATCAAAGCATGGCTGGTATGGAAATTAAATTATTGCTAGAAGCGGTGGCGGCGATTGGCTTGGCTGTGAACTTTTATACAGTTGTCTTGTTGACGCGCTGGCGGAAGCAAACAAATTCATAAAGTGGGGGATACGATGCAACGCAATGTGCAAGATTTTATTGATGCCGTTACTGCTGAAGAGCTAACAACGACATCACTTAAGGGTGATTATGATCAGTTAACTGATCAATTGGCGACTTGGTTGAACGGCTTTTTAGATGCGGTTGCCAAGGATCAATTAGTCCAAGCCAACTTAACCACGGAACACGACCCAGCAATCAGCTTTCGGTTGGAAACGAGTGTGATTAACTTACCACTTGCGAATTTAACTGAGATTGGAAAAGTAACGGTCGCTGAAGACACGATGCCAATCAATCTTTACATGATTGCTGAATCTGAAGCCTTTCGTTCTGGCTTACGAATTGATGAACTTGGCAGTGCCGATGATGTCTTGGCGGACCGTGCGGGGGCTTTAAAATTATTGACCCCGTGGTTCGAAGCCCAGATTGATCGGTTGAATACGATTATGGATGCGGCTGAATAGACGAAACTTTTACAATAACTTTATAATAGCTTTACAATCAGCTGTTATGCTATGAGTTGTGTCAGAGCTAAGACAATACAATTTAACAAAAAATACCCACCCAACCAGGGAAGTGAAGCGCCGACTGGTTAAGGTGGGTATTTTTTATGAGTTGCTAGTGGTTAGATGATGACGCTTGATTGCTTGGTAGCCATAGCGCGCAGTGATTGGTAGGAAGATCAAGACCAACATGATCCAAGTAAAGTTGTTTTGAACAAACGGCCAATCACCGAAGTAATAGCCGCAGAAACAACAACTACCGACCCAGAGCAAGACACCAAGAAAGTTCCAAATCTCAAAGTGATGCCAATCCATGTCGGTTGTGCCGGCAATGACCGGGACGAATAAGCCGACAAATGGGATGAAGCGGCCCCACAGTAACGACGGCTTTTCATGGCGGTCGAATAGTGCTTTAGTGGTATCCAGTTTGCTGGAATTAAGGCTTTGATTCAAACGGGCATAGCGTTGATCAGCTTGCCGAGTGAGTTGATATTTCAACATCGCGCCGCCAGTAGCTGACAGGATAAAGACGACTAATAATAGCCAAATATTTAGTTTTGAATCGGCGTTAGCAGCAATCGAACTACTGAGAAAGAGTAAAGATTGACCAGGTAGAAATGCAAACGCCAGAAAACCCGATTCTAAAAAGATAATCATGAATAAAACCACGTACGACCAGCCACCGATTTGATTCGTGATGGTGACGAGAAAGTTCAGTGGTCGCATAAAAATGGTGATGACGGTCATCAACCATGTCATTGTTATACCCTCCCGTTAGTGTCCGGTTAAATATACCATGTTTAAGTCATATTGAAAAATAAATATTATTCAACTTGTTTTAAACTTTGCAGTGAGTTTACCTTATTGACTATATAAAACAATCCAAAGGTATGTACTTAATATTTATGAATGAAAACAGGATAATAATAGCTGTATATCAGTTTTAATATCTTGAAATGATAGATTTAATCAGCAAGTATTAAAATCAATTAGTATATAATTAAAATTATGTTAGCCCCGGATTGAAAAAATGAATTGATAATTACTTTAAAAACTTGTGGTATTTCTGAAAAGGTGTTAAAGTTACTACTGCGATGAGTCGATAGAGTCAGATCGTCAGTAATGGCGGTTCCGCGCGAGCGGCTAGTGACTAAATTGATAGCGGGGCATGTTTTTCCGACGTATTTCGGATTGCTTGGGTCACTGATGTTGTGGAACACATCACTCCTACTGGTTTTTACCAATACCGCGATTAAACGTGCCAACTGTATTTATACAGCTGGCGCGTTTTTTTTGCGAAAAAATCAGTCACTTAAGACTGACTTATAGTAAAATTAGGGTTAATTGAATTGGTTCTGGAGTAGAAAAGGGGCGGTATTTTGAAAAAAGCTGGGATAACCGTAATTGTATTAATTTTAGTTATTTTAGGTGGGTGGTTGATCTTACGGCCACGGCAAACGGCGACAACTAAACCGGTGACTGCGACTAGCACGAAAGTCAAAAAATCATCGTCATCAACAACTAGCAGTTCATCGTCAGTCAGTTCAAAAGCAATGAAGTCATCTTCAAGCAGCCATTCGGAGTCGGTGGATAAGTCCAATGTCCGGACAACCAAAGATAAACCGGCGACGGCGACCACGACTCAGCAGGCTGGAGTTGATACGAAGAACTTAACGACTGAACAGGTGAATGAGTGGGTCTGGTCAGATTTGCAGTCAAACTATGCAGGAAAAGGCATGACGATCCACGACTTCTTATTTGAGACTGAGATGAGAAATGACGGCTTAGTTTACATCAATGTGCGGGAAAATCATGACACTGAAGATATGAAAGCCCAAGGTGCTGATCCCCATGTTAATCCCATGATTGCTTACTATCGAATTAGTAAGCAGGGATATTTGGAAAACTCTGGTGATGCCGGCGTTCATTGGGATGTGGTTTCAAGGACTTATCAAAATTAATGAAATTAGTTACTAAAGACTAAGAATCAGTCATCACTGAATGCAGGTTTAGTGATGACTGATTTTTTGAGTCAATTGATTGCTGGGTTTCGACTGGTAGGGCATATCGAGGATGAGTTGTTAGCTGAGTAGGTTGTGTTTACTGCCAGAGTAGTGAATAATGAATGCTTGGGGGTGAACGAGATGCAAAAGTTTGTTCAAGGGACACGTCAGGTATCTGGTTGGGTTACGCTGATTTGTGCGGTCTTGGGACCATGGGTGATGTTTTTTATGCAGCAAGGTGTCGGCATGGTGATCGGTATTTTTAGTGTTATTGCTTGTGAGCTTTATTTTGATTTAAAATGGACGACTTCGCGCTGGGGGCAACTGAAAGCGTTGGTTATGGCGGCTGGCTTAGCAGTTATTGAGATCATTTACTTTTTGCTAGTCGCTGGAATTGGTCATTATTGAGACTAATTAGTTGCCTTAGAGTAGGACTAAGGGCCTAAGCTAGGGACAGTTAATTAGAGGAGGACTTTAAATGACCACAATTACAGAAACATTTACGTTAAATAATGGCTTAAAAATGCCAAAAGTTGGTTTTGGAACTTGGCAGACAAAGCCAGGGAAAGAAACTTACGATGCTGTTAGCAATGCTTTGAAAGCGGGTTACCGGTTTATCGATACCGCGAAAGCTTATCAAAATGAACAGAGTGTCGGTGAAGCGTTAGCGGACGCCGATGCTGATCGCCATGATGTCTTTGTTCAGACGAAGTTACCTGGTGAGACGAAGACTTATGAAGAAACTTTGGCGGATTTCGATAGTAGTTTAAAGGCATTGAACTTAGATTACGTTGACTCTTATATTATCCACGCGCCATGGCCATGGGCACAGATGGGGTCTAACCATGATGCGGAGAATCGTGAGGTCTGGCGGGCGATGCAAGATATTTATGCTAGCGGCCGGGCCAAAGCCATTGGGGTTTCGAATTTCAATTCGGCTGATTTAGAAAACTTACTGACTTGGGATGGGATGACGGTTAAGCCGACTGTTGACCAGATTCAATACTATGTTGGCCACACGCAAGAAACAATCGTTGAAACGGCGAAAGCCAATCAGATCGTGGTGCAAGCTTATTCGCCGTTAGCAACGGGCGGCTTGCTCAGCAGTCCGGAACTCGAACGGGTCGCTGACAAGTACCACGTTTCAGTGCCACAATTAGCGTTACGCTTCATTATTCAAAATGGCGTGGCGCCTTTACCAAAAGCACGGGCAATGGCGCACGTTGAAGCCAACACAAAGCTCGATTTTGAGATTAGCGATGCTGATATGACGATGCTTAATCGATTAACTGATAAAAATGGCTGGCATCCAGTGGGTGACTAAGCTTTAACAAGCAGGGATTGGCGGCAATTTTAACCAGTACCGGGCGTACGTTATTGTTTTATTTATCAAGACGGCTGATTGGAATTTTTTCAATCAGCCGTCTTTTTTAATGCAGTCGTCATTGAAACGGCCTTAATTTAAAAAACGACCAAGTGCTAGAATCCATGGTATGATGATTTGGGGATTAAAATACGACTTTCCTAACTATAGGGGGATGAAACATGTATCAAGTATTGACTGATTCAGAGTGTGATCTACCAGCGGCAGTTTTAGCGGCGGGTAATGTGGCTGCGATTAGTTTTCATACCAAGCTAGGCAATCAAGATTTAATCAATGATTTTGGGAGAAGTTATGACATCAATGAGTTCTATCAAAAGATTCGAACCGGGACGATGCCGACGACGACCCAAGTTAATATCGGAGAGTACGTGGCCTTCTTTAAGCCATATGTTGAACGGCAACAGCCGATTGTCTACGTTGGCTTTTCTGGTGGCCTCAGTGGTTCAATGTCGAGTGCTCATCAAGCCCGCGCAATGCTATTAGAAACGTATCCGGATGCCGATATTCGGATTGTGGACACCTTGGCAGCTAGTGGTGGTGAAGGGTTGTTAGTGTTACAAGCCATCAAATTACAACAAGCTGGGGCGACGTTAGATCAATTCGTCAATTGGTTTGATGAGAATAAGCTACGCCTGCAATCGTGGTTTACGGTTGATAATTTAAATTATTTGTATCACGGTGGTCGCATTTCCAGAACATCCGCTGCGTTAGGAACGTTACTGAAAGTTAAACCCATCTTGGATGTTGATCCCGATGGTAAGTTACGCCAGGTGTTTAAGACAAGAACGCGGAAGAAATCCTTGTTTGAACTCGCGGATAAAACGCTAGCGGCGATGCAAAGTGACCCTGATCAACCAGTGATTGTAACGACTAGTGGCGATTATGCGGCGGCCGAAGTCGTTAAAGCACGGATTATCGAAACTATCAGTACGGCGGATGTGCAGATTTATCCGATTGGCATGACGATTGCCAGCCATACCGGTTTTGGTTGTGTAGCGGCCTTTGCGATGGGTGATCAACTAAGAAATTAAGCGATTATTCTAAAGAAAACATTACTTTTGAGTTGCGAGGGTGCTTAACCGGCACCTCGCTTCTTTTGTTAATCGGTGGTGTTACTAGCCAATTAAAGCGTTAAACGCGTACAATTAAATTAAGTTTTAGTTGAGATGAGGATAACCATATGGAAACTAATTTATATTTATCGACTTTTACGATTTTAATTGCGGTCGCTGTCAGTAATTTATTGGCGCAAGGACTGAAAAAATAGCGTCAACCTATGTCAATCTGGCAGTCAGCATCTTGGTCAGCTTATTGCCGTTTACGAATGCCACCGTCTTGAACTTTGATAATGAGATCTTTATGACGGTTGTGATTGCACCGCTACTTTTCTTTGAAGGTCAGAATACGCGGGTTTTAATTGTTCGACGAAAGTTAAAGTTGATCTTAAGTACGGCAGTCGGCTTGGCGGTCGCAATTGCGATTATTGTTGGACTAGCCGTGCACGTTTTAGCGGCAGTTGCGTGGCCGTTAGCGTTGATAGGCTATCAGTGCGCCGACCGATGCCACCGCGTTAGATTCCGTTACGGGTGGTCGTGACTTGCCTGCTCACGTTGGCACAGTCTTACGAATGGAAGCATTGTTCAATGATGCGACCGGCTTGATTATCTTACAGGCCGGTGTCTTGTGGTACACCAGTGGGCATCTGGCATTGGGTCAGAATCTGTTGGCCTTTTTATGGTCAGCTGGTGGTGGGGTGCTCTTTGGCGCTGGCGTGGCCTTTTTGCTCATGTTAGCGCGACAGGCGTTGTTGCGATCGCGCTGGAATTTTGCGTCATCACAAATTATTACCTACTTAATGACACCAATTCTTATTTATTTGGTAGCTGAGCTAGGTCAATTGTCTGGCATCATTGCGGTGGTCAGTGCGGGATTGGTCTACAATGGCGAGGCCCAACGTAGCCGCTTCTTTGATCCCCGTCAATTTCATTTGTCAGTTCAACTGATTAACTTTGGTACTGAAATTTTGAATAGTTTTGTCTTTGTGGTTTTAGGGATTTTGTTGGCCCGAATTATGATGGGGTATCAAGCAGGGTCGATGCGTTGGCTGTGGTTAGGCCTATTAATTTATGGACTGGCATTGGTTTTACGATATGGCTATGCACGGCTGATTCATCTAGCCCAGTCACACGCGGTGATCTTTGCGCTAGGTGGCGTGCATGGCACTGTGACATTAGCCTTGGCACTATCCGTGTCGGTCTTGACGGCGGCCGTGTGGGCGAGTGTGACTTATGACTTATGCGACCAATTACGGCAAAATAAGTTAAGTCGCTTCTTACAACAGTGGGGATAGAGTCGTTGGGAGCCGGTGTTATTTACCGGTGATGAAGCCCTACAAGAGCGGCGTGCGTTGATGTATGCCTTTGATGCGGAACGGCAGTACCTGTATGATTTAGCCTTGGAGCATCGGTTTGATACGAAGACGATTTATAAGTTGTATAGTGGAATCTTGTTGGCGGAATCATTAGTTTTAGATCCAGCTAATCAAGCAGAGTAAATAAAAACCGTTAGTCCAGCGTGAATCCTTGGGCTAACGGTTTTAACTATGGTTGAACTTCTTCCGCATCACGAACATTGGAAGGCACAAAGTCATCGGATTTATGATTGATCAGTACATCGGCGTAATGATCAACTTTGACATTAATGGTCTTCAAATGATTTTGTAAATCATTGATTTCTTCTAGTGTTCGGGATTGTTGGGCTTTCATCATTTCATAGCGTTCAGGAACGGTACTTTCGCCTTCTTGAACAAGGTCTAAGTAATGTTGAATCCGTTCCACGGGCATCCCAGTTGAACGTAGGCAGATAATCAAGTGTAACCATTCTAAGTCGGAGTCTTCAAAGACCCGATTATTGTTCGCGTCACGTTTGACGAATGGTAACATGCCGTGATCGTGATAGTAGCGAATACTGTAAGTTGAGACGTTCATCTTTTTAGCAACTTCTTGAATTGAATAGGACAACTCGAACCCTCCTCGAAAAATAACAGTAACAATAAGTATCATTCTAACGCGTCGTCACAACGATTACAAGCATTAGGCCGTAATCTAAAAACTAGCCTCTGGTTACAGTAAGTCTAATCAAACTGGATTAAGGTTTCCTAAGAAATAAAGCTTGCGAGTTGCCTTCTAGTAGTCCTAAGGTGCTAAGCTGGGATTATCAAATTTGAGGTAGGGTGGTGATGAACGTGTGGCAATATGCCGTTCAAAAGACTGGTCATGATTTTGAGCCGATTAGCAAGTGGGCTAGCGATGCACAGGCCGCTATTGCACAACTGAAAGCCCGGGGTGATGTTGATTTATTGGTTTGGAATACGGCCACGGATGCGAGTGACATTTATCCACAGTATACCTTGGCCGATTTGGTCACACAGGTTGATCACACCGCCTATGCGCGGTTGCTAGAACGATTAGCAACCATGGTGGACAAAGCAGGCCTACCCGTGACGGTACCATTGCAGCGACAGTGGTATTTGACTAGCTATGTGGCAGCATTTAGCCATCAGTCCTTACTGAACACGGCGGCCGCCTTGCTGAGCTTAACGGTTTTGCAACTAAAAACGCCACCGCTAGCATTAGCCACCGCCGCGCAATCACAATTACGTGGTTTGGCTGATCAAGCCCGCTGTTGGTTGTTGGCGGCACAGGTGAGTGATTTACAATTGATTGCGACCAATAAACCGTTAGCCACGCTCTTGACACACTTGATCGAACAAACGCCGGACTTAGACTATTGTTGTATTACTGGAAAAGCGGTTGGTTGGGAATTAGCGAATGATGCGTACTGGCTCAGTCAGGTGGAAAGTCCGACTTTTACGCTTGAACAGTTGCAAACGCCCGTCGCATACCGCCTAATTCGGGCCGCTTATTTAGAACGATCTTTAGGATAAAAGTTAAAAAGGACTTGTCTTATAGTAAGTCTAAGGGGGTACACTTAGATTATTGAGATGAGGGAGTGAATTACCGTGAATTTTGAAACAGGTTCCGTGATTCAGATGCAACTGCCAGCGCAGCCAGTTCGGATGGTTGCGCGTGATAGTCGTGATGCGTATTTACGGCAGCAACAATTAATCTTAACGGCGCGGTTGCAACAGTTGCAAAGTCAAGCTAAGGTTAACCGTGAACTTTTGGCAGCCTTGTTAACTGACTTAAATCGAGTACAACGACAATTAGCAGGATAGTTATTTAGGAAAAAATGAAAAGTGTGGCTTTTTTTGACGGACAGTGGTTAGTAGTTAGCTGCTGTCGTTTTTGAATGATAGTTGGTTCGGATAATGATTTGGATTGGTAAAACTTGACGAATCTGACGATTAGAGTAAGATGAGAATATAATTAAAAAACATGTTGATGAGAAGAGTAGTCATGTTAAGCAACAACAGGAAGCCGTACTAACTGAGAAGCGGCGTTGTCAGAGATGATGAAGATGAGCTCGGAATGCCTAGTGATGGTAGCAATGCTGTCCTAGCGGCACTGGCCGATACCCCAGCGAGTTGTGAAAGCAACTTAACAAGTGTAGCCGGGCGACCGGTTATAAAACTTGGGTGGTAACACGCGTGTGCGTCCCTGGTCCTAGATTGTTAGGACTGGGGATTTTTTTATAGAGTGTGAGCGAGGGCGGGAGTTTCTGAGCATTAGCCTAGCTAGTCAATTATCCGGTGGTTTTCCGGATGGTTGGCTGGCGTAGCTAAGCGGAGGGAACTGCCCGAGCGAACACGTTTCAGCCCACAAATTCCCCACCAACCAGCAAAAAAGAGAAAGAGGACCCAACTATGACAAAATCAACCAACAATCAACTGCACATTGAAACCTTACTAGCTCAAGCCGGCAATCGAACTGACGATGAAAAGACCGGCGCCATCTCCGCACCTATCTACTTATCCACAGCATATCGTCATGCCGGTCTTGGCCAATCAACGGGCTTTGACTATCCACGAGAAGCGCAACCAACCCGATGTATCTTGGAAAAGACGTTAGCCCAACTTGAAAATGGGGTCGCCGCATTTGCCTTGTCGTCAGGAATGTCAGCGATTCAACTCGTCTTTACCTTATTTAATAGTGGGGACCGCATTATTATTTCTGATGATTTATACGGTGGGTCGTATCGGTTCTTCGACTTGTTACATGACCATTATCACTTAGAATTTTCCGTGTGGGATGGGCAAGACCAACAAGCCTTGGCCGATGCGATTGATGAGCAAACGGTGGCCCTCTGGCTAGAAACGCCGTCTAATCCGACGATGAAAGTGATCGACATTGCGGCTACTGCTAAGACGACTAAAGCGCATGGCATTAAGTTAATTGTGGATAACACGTTTTATACCCCGTTAATTCAAAAGCCGCTTGATCTGGGAGCGGACATCGTAGTGCATTCAGCCACCAAGTATTTAGCTGGTCATAATGATATTTTAGCGGGGGCCGTAGTGGCGAAGCACCAAGCCGATGCGGACCAACTTGAATTTAACTTGGTCACGACCGGGGCGGTCCTTGATCCGTTTGATTCATGGCTATTGCTCCGGAGTTTGAAGACGTTGCCGTTACGGATTCGCCAGCATGAAGCTAATGCACAAACGTTGGTCAACGTGTTAACCGCTAATCCCCATGTGGATAAAGTGTTATATCCTGGGCGCGGTGGGATGATTAGCTTTTACTTAGCTGACGGTGTGGATGTGGATAAGTTTTTACAAGCCTTACAAATCGTGTCGTTTGCGGAAAGTCTAGGTGGGGTTGAGAGTTTAGTTACCGTACCTGCCGTGCAAACACACGCGGACTTGAGTGAAGCTGAACGCCAAGCTAAGGGGATTACTGCGAACTTGCTGCGATTATCCACTGGCTTGGAAAATACAGTTGACTTAGAGGCCGATATCGCGCAAGCTTTAGCTAAAGCTGCTAAATAAGCTAAAAGTGTTAGGCAAAAGCCTTTACTTACTTTTAGTATGTGGTAAACTTAGATTATTGAAACGATATTGACAATACGGAGGCATTTACAATGGCAACAGCAACTTTAAGCAACGAAGAAATTCGCGAACGCATTAAGACCGGCAAGCACATGTTATTCTTCACGGCGGACTGGTGCCCTGACTGTGCATTCATCAAGCCAGTTATGCCTGACATTGAAGCAAAGTATGACCAATATGATTGGATCACGGTTGACCGTGACGCCAACATTGATATCGCCCAAGATATGGGTGTGATGGGCATTCCAAGTTTCGTCGGGATTGAAGATGGCCAAGAAACTGGGCGTTATGTGGATAAGTTCCGCAAGACCCAAAAACAAGTTGAAGATTTCTTAGATTCACTTGAAAAATAAGACTAAAGAAAGCGTTAATTGTGGATAAGTTCATCCGCAATTAACGCTTTTTGATTGGTTTGTCGTAAATTCTCTGATACACTATTAAAGATTAATTCTGGCAAAGAAATGGTGATAATAATGACAACGACAAGTTTTGAAGATGTAATCGTCCGCGCTACGACGCTCGACGACTTACCGGTACTCCACGTGTTTGCGGCTAGTCAAGCTCAGACGAAGCTTCCAACCATTATTGATTATCATGGCTGGACCACGCCGACCTCATCCGAATTAGTGGCCAGTTATCCACTAGTGCAGGCTGGGTTTCGGGTCATTTTACCGACCGCTTACTTACATGGCAGTCGGACTGATGGGACGAACTTAGACCATCATCCCGAACGTTTTTGGGAAATTGTTGGCCATTCAGTGGCAGAATTCCCGCAACTAGTCGACTCGCTGGTAAGTCGCGGCTTAACCGATCCTGACCGAATTGGGGTCATGGGGACTTCGATGGGCGGGATTACCGCTGCAGGCGTGATGGCGACCCAGCCGACTGTTGTGGCCGGGGTGTCATTGATTGGGTCCCCGGAACCGGTGGCGTTTGCTAAAGACCAAGTCGCGCAGATTCCGGCTGAACTGTTGGCTCAATTACCAGCGGAGCTATTAACTAAGACGTATGCGCAAATCGATCAATTTGATTTGTCAGCGCATGCCGATCGGTTAGCTGGTCGTCCGATGTTTTTCTTTAATGGGACGGCGGATCAGATGGTCCCTTATAAATATGTGCATGATTTTGAACAACGTTTTGGGGATACCCCAGCGTTAGCGCAAACCGAATTCCACCACGCTGATGGTGGGGTTCACCATGTGCCGCATAAGATGCATGCCGCGGCCGTGGACTTTTTGTACAAGTACGTTAAAAAGTAAACCTTATCCACTGTGGATAATTAAGCCCGACAATTCTTGAACTTTCGAGAATTGTCGGACTTTTTTGACTAAATTTAACTTAATGATGGATACTTGTTTTAATGACGCGATATAAGCCGATACCTAAAACAAGCGGTAAGGCGACCACCATTAAAAGACCATGTACAAATAACCGTAAAGAGATATTAATCAGGTCATCTCGGCGTTCATTTTGAAAGTTCAGATCATATTTGTTCTTAATGGGATTAAGCTCATTATTGTGATTGTCTTGTAATTCAAGTTCTGAAGATTTAGTTGCCAATGATTGGCTTTTAAAGTGGTTACGGCGCCATTTAGGAAACCAATGCATTAAGAGCGGATAAGCGATTAGGTAGGTGAGGGTTAGATAGCCATTGGCCAGATTCCAGGTTAAGTGAAAGCTACCATCCGGATTAGCCGTTACGAAATAGAAAAGAATGATGAAAAGTGGCAGCGTACGAGCATAGTCGCGTAGTAGCCATAAACCAGGGTTTGCTTTCATCTGCACGCCTCCTTGATTGGGACTTAGTTACCATTATTATACAGGCTTAAAAATTTAATTATCAACAGACTAGGTTTTAATTCTAAGATAATTAACAAGTCCGGTTGATGGGTGATAATCAGGGAATGCCCTTATACTAAGCTCAAACCCATTTGTGCGACCTAGTAACCGTAAATGTTGGTTAATAAATTAGTGATTATGTTATCATCTAATTGTGTACAATTAAACGATGCTCCGGGGAAACTTGGTTAGGATAGCATCGGCACAGCTAGGGGTTGGCTGATTGTCGCTAGTTGCTTAGCTTACTTGGCTGAACACTGGGTAACAATGGTGTTGGGCCAAGCTTTGGAGGATGGCATGGGAAAGTTAATGGTGGTTTTACCAACCGGGGTGCTAATAGGTATCTTGGGTTTAGGTTGGTGGTTACATTTGCAAGGTCAAGCTAATGGAGATTCCTTGGTTGCGATGAGCTTAGCTAGTCTAGGCGTGTACCCGGTTATTGCTATATTTGTGGTTGGTATCCCTAAGATGGTTTCGGGGGATAAGGTGTATTCAGTTAGTGAAAAGTGGTTTTACGGTTATTTAATTGGCCTGGAAATTGTCGCGATTTTAGTTGCCCTGTACTTGATGGGGCATAATTGAAAGTAGGCGATGAATATGTTGAAAGCAGCGCGCTGGCGGTTATGGACAGTGTTACTAAGTGGCTTAAACATCATGTTATTAGGTTGGTTATGGTTGCCAGCAAAGTTACATTTACCGAAAGTGACGTTAACCTTGCATTTACTTGTACCAATCACTACGGTCTATCTGTTGTCCTTAATTGCGCCGTTTGTCTTAGCTAAAAGTTATCAGTGGCAGCGCTGGCAAGTGGCGATGCACTGGGCAATCGGCTGGGCCGCTTATAGTTTAGCCGTCGTTTTATTGCCGGGCTTGTTTCGCACCGCTAATCAGGCGGCGATCGGACTAGGCTTGGTATTTGGTGTCGCCGGTTTACTTTGTGTCGATGCGCCACGCAATCATACGCTGGGGATTCGGGTACCATGGACCTATCAATCGCCAGCAATCTGGCGAAAAACGAACACGTTGGGCGGTTGGTTGTTTGTGGCAGGTGGCTTATTAGGTATTGCATTAAGTAGTTTGGATGTTGCCTTAACACCGGTATTGATGGTTGGGTTGGCATTGCTGTCCGGTGGGGGCGCAGTTGGGTACGCGTACTGGTTAGCACATCGGCCACCTCATCATTTGATTTGAATTAAAGATAGAAAAAGCGCTGGTTACGGTAGCTCATTGAGCTTTCGTAACCAGCGTTTCTTGTAAAGATGGGTCATTGTTTAGTAGTTCGTTTTATTCCATGTGCGCTAAGACTGACAATACGGGTAAGGTAACTGGTGAAAAATAATTGTTCCATTATAGACACCTGTTAATTAACGACGGGCGGCCCAGAATTGGCTCAGTGGTGTCGTTTCACTTAGTCGGTGGTTTTCCGGCTTAGTGAAAGCCCGGCTTTCGAGACCGCACTATGGCTCGAAAACGCGGCCACCACGTTCCAGCCGATTCTGGACCAACCAGAGTGGACGTTTAATCTAATAAAGTTTAGCGTACGACATAGACTTGGTCATGAATGAGATCAAATGGCCGGTAGTGAGCATTCAATTTGTCCACGGCAGCACCGTCTTGATAAATTGCTTGGTCCCAGAACTGTTTGGACCCAGTAGCGCCATACTGTTCACCGATACAAATCAATGGCACTTGGTGGTCACTGGCACGTATTGCTTGAAGTAAGTCCCAGTCAATGGTCAGCTTATCGGGTGACCACGACATGATGACGTAATCGATATCGCCAGCATACTTTTCAAACGCATTAACGGCATCAAGGCCTTCAATCGTAGTGACCGGATGCTTGCCAGTCTGATTATCAGCTTCCTTGGTCCAAGCCTTGGAGTCAGTCGTGATAATACGTTGTTGCGGGTTTAAGTTTTGCAGGCCTTTAGAGATATAGCCATTCCCCGCCATGACTTCCAAGACAGGCCGGTCGCCGACGAATTCAGCGAGGTCTTTTAAGAACGGTGCGTTAATGTAAGCCCACATGCCGTATTGATCTTCAATATAGTCGCGAAAGTCACGTAACAACTGGTCGACTTTTGGCAAGGCCGCTGAAAGCCGGTCCCATTCCGCATCGCCAGCGGGATCGTGGGGGGCGTAAGTGGCGTTAATCCGTGTCATCAATTGATCTTGAAAGTCGTCTGGCACTTGTAAGACCGGCAACGGCTGCGGTGCCAAGCCGGCTGCTAACAAGCGATCTGCTTCGAGGACGTTGTTAATTAAGACGAGGACTTGTGGGTCATCTTTAAAAAGCGCTCGGTATTTGGTCATTTGCGCAATATAAGGGACGGCTTTTTTAGCGGTCGTTTTTTTAAGTCGCTTTTTTAATTGTTTGAGTTGCTTGGGTTTCATGTGGAAAACTCCTAATTATCAAAATGTAAATCTAGTTCTTCTTGTCCATCAGCGTCAGGGGTGACCCGTTGTTGACGACCATGGAGATAACCGTTCATTAATTGGAAGAGTTCATAGCGATCTTCACTCGATAACCGTTCTTGATTAAAGGTTAGGGGCTTACCGGATAAGAAAATCCGGCCTAAGTCATATTCTTCTTGGTCAGCCCGGCCAGATAAATAATCGGTCGTGACGTGGAAAAATTCGGCCAGTTTACGGACTTCTAAGTAAGACGGTGTCCGTAAATTGCGTTCCCAATTACCAATCTGAGCGGCGGTGTTTTTGCGATGGGTTAATTCAGTGTCCGGCAAATGATTGAGGGCCTCGGCTAATTGGCCGAGTGTCATCTTTTGCCCGCGGCGTAAAGCTCTTAAACGTTCTGGAAACATCTACTCACATCCATTTCTTCATCATAATAATGGCGCGGATAAGGCCATAAATTCATCAATATCACGTTTGATCAAGGCAACCCCAGCTTGCCAAAAGTCCGGTTTCGTCAAGTCGACGCCGAGGTGCTTTTTCGCTAGATCCTCAGTTGACATATTGGCAGTGTCGCGGAGTAAGGCGATATAGCGGTCTTCGAAGTCCGGCTGTTGCTTTGCTTGCGCATACAAGCCCAGGCTAAAGAGATAGCCAAAGGTGTATGGGAAGTTGTAAAACGGCACATCGGCGATATAAAAGTGCAGCTTGCTGGCCCAAAACATTGGGTGATAGGTGGTCAAAGCGTTGCCATAGGCGGTCTTTTGTGCCGTTAACATCAGGTCTGACAATTCAGCCGGGGTGACCACGTGCTGTTGTCGAGCTTGATAAAAGCTGGTTTCAAATAAATAACGGGCCCGAATATCCAAGAACATCGCTAATGGATTTTGCATCTTAGCATCCAATAAGTTCAACTTGGTGGCAGTATCGGGAGCGGCCTTAACGTTGGCATCGGCGACGATTAATTCCGCAAAAGTGGAGGCCGTCTCAGCGACGTTCATGGCGTAGTCTTGACGCCAAAGCGGTAAGTCTTTAATCACGTCGGCGTGGAAGGCATGCCCCAGTTCGTGCGCTAACGTGGCGGTATCGTTCGGCGAGCCGGTAAAGGTCATAAAGATCCGTGATTCACCAGTTTCTGGCAAGTTATCCATATAACCGCCCGGACGTTTATTCGGCCGATTCTCAGCTTCGACCCAGCGATGATCAAGCGCATACTTAGCTAACTTAGCCATTTTAGGACTAAAGGTCTGGAAGTGGGTAATTACGAAGTCGGCCGCTTGATCATAAGTCATCGTATTAGTGGCGGTCCCTAGCGTCAGCGGGGCTTCCACATCTTGCCAGTCGAGCTGGGTCTTGCCCATTAACGCGACTTTGCGCTTTAAATAATGTAGTAATAGCTCCTGACTGTTGGCGACAACTTGATACATTGTGTCCAACGTTGCTTGACTCATCCGGTTTAGTTCAAGCGGTTTGCGTAAGAAGTCGGTTGTCCCGTGGGCTTGATAATTCTGCAGTCGAAAGCCGGCTAAATGGTTTAACGTATCCGCAAAAGGCGCGGCATTTTGTTGCCAAGCCGTTTCCCAGTTGGCCATCAGCTTAGCGCGTTGCTGATTTGGCATGGCGGCTGCCAGCATATTTTGTGCTTGGCCCGCGGATAACTGGTGAACTTGACCCGCGTCATCGTTATAAGGAACGGTCATTTGACTAACTAACGTATCGTAATGGTCGCTCCAACCTTGAAAGCCATCGACCGCTAAGTTGTTGATCAAAGCTTCCGTCTGGTCATCGAGTAAGGCCAAGCCTTGTTTGCGCATTTCGGTTAAGTTAAAGGCAATTGGTTGTAGTGCCGGTTGGCCGATAATTTTCGTGAAAGTCTCTTGTGATAGCGCAACGAGCTTCTTCTTGAATTGTGTCATCAGGTTTTCATGCTGATTATCAAGTTGGTAAAGCTGATTTAAAACGGTTCCCGCTTTGGTGTTGCTGGCATCGGCGGATTGGATTGCCACGACAAAGACTTCACTTTGCTGTAATCCCGCTTCGATATGTTGCAAGTCCGTCACGATTTGTAAAAACCAGTCGTAAGCTGGCGTATCAGCGTCGGCGCGCCAGTTGGTTAAGGTCGTCTGCGTATCATGTAATTGGTGTTTAATGGTGGTCAGCTTAGTGACTAAGGCTGGTGAGTCGATACCACCAGCGAAGATCGTGTCTAAGTCCCACGTTTCTGAATAATGCATCGTTTGTCCTCCGATATGCGGGATGGTTGTGGTTGACTAAGGCTTAACCGCAAACATCCTCTAGTTATCTTCAATTATAAACGTTATCATGTTGGTAGTGGCAATATTTCTATCGAAAAAGACATAAGGTTGGCGGAAATGATGAAAAAATGGTGGATAACGCTGGGCGTCTTGATTTTAATTGTTGGTGGCGGTCTGATTGGGGCCGGAAGTTATTTTTATCACGTGGCGATTGCGCGCGGGGATAAGGCTTTTGTGACCCAGAGTACGACGCTATCAAAGCGGAGCCCCGTTTATCGGGAAAAGTATTGGTATGCGCATGTTAAGAAGCAGACTTGGCACATCACTTCAAAGGACCAATTGAAGTTAGTGGCTTGGTACGTTCCCAAGGCCGGGTCAAACAAGACAGTTGTGTTAGCGCATGGCTTTGCGGGCAATAAATCATTGATGGGCGCGTGGGCTGGCATGTATCATGAGCTGGGCTACAATGTCCTGGTGCCAGATGCCCGCGCGGCCGGTGCGAGTCAAGGTCAGGCCGTGGGTTATGGCTGGCTAGAACGTCAAGATGATTTGCAATGGGCGAAGACGGTGGTTCAACGGACTAAGACAACGCAGATCGTGATGAGTGGCATCAGTATGGGAGCGGCTGGGATGACGATGGCGAGCGGTGATCCACAATTACCGCAGATCAAAGCTTATGTGGTTGATAGTCCGTTCACAAGTGCCAAGGCAATCATTAGTTACCAAGCTGGTCAACTCTATCATTTACCAGCCTTTCCATTGGTCGATGTGACGAGTGGCATTACGAAGTTACGGGCTGGCTATACATTCGGTGAAGCCGATGCCGTTGCACAGATTCGCAAGAACCATCTGCCAATTATGATTATTAGCGGAACGAAGGATACCTTTGTGCCAACTAAGATGGGGCAGACGCTTTATCGCAATGCGCATCAACCGAAAGAACTCTGGTTAGTCAAAGGCGCGGCGCACACGACAGCGATTACGCATGGGTATCAGACTTATAAACAGCATGTGCGGGCGTTTTTGGCCCAATATGTGAATTAATTAATGACGAACTAGTTGGTGAAACTGGTTCGTTTTTTTTGTTGATGTTGCTTGCCACTCTGGTTGGGCCAGCATTGGCTGGAACGTGGTGTCGTTTGACTAACCCGGAAAAGTCACCGGCTAAGTCAAACGACACCACTGAGCCAATGCTGGCCCGCCCGGCGTTGACTAACTGGAGACATGGAGCTGTCCTGTAAGGATAGATAACAATGGTAGTGACTAAAGTTTGAGTTTGTGTTCAAGTATTAGCAGTTATTTTTGGTTGAGAAGAGATTATTTAGCTGAAATAATTTAAAGGAAGAAAATTAGCGCAGGGCGGGCTGGATTGACGCTGGAACGTGGTGGCCACGTTCCAGCGTCAATCCAGCCCAACCGTAGCGGCAACTTTATCCTTGCCAAGGGTTCACTCTGATGTTATAGTGTAATAGTAAAATATAACACTAGGGAGGTAGAACAAATTGAAATTTGACGACAAGATCCCGATTTACTATCAAATCAAAAATTATCTGTATCATGAGATGCTGACGGGCACGTTGAATCCTGGCGACAAATTGCCGGCAGTCCGCCAATTAGCGGTCGACTTGACAGTCAATGTCAATACCGTACAACGGGCGCTTAGCGAGATGATTACGGAGGGAACAATCGAATCGCAACGGGGCAAAGGTAACTTTGTCACGGCCGATACGACCCGATTAGCCCAACTAAAGGAGCAGTTAGTGATGACGCAATTGGCACAGGTCTACGAGCAACTACACGCATTGAATTTAACTGATGAGGAGATTATCGCGAGTTTGAAACGGTATATCGAACAGAAAGGGGCAGGGCAAAATGTCTAATGTTTTAGCTATTCAAGGATTGACGTATAAGCGCAATCAAAAATTAATTTTAAAAAATATTGATCTAACTTTGGAGACCGGGAAAATCGTGGGGTTACTTGGTGAAAATGGCGCCGGTAAAACCACGCTGATGCGCTTGATTACTGGGAGTGCCCAAGGGTCTGGCGATATAATGGTCGGTGATACCACGACGGCCACGGCGCGTAAAGCGCACGTTAGCTTTTCTGAACAGTTACACGGTTTCAACAAGAACACGAAGATTAGTCGCGTCGTTGACTTCTACCAAACCGTCTACTCTGATTTCGATTTGAGCCGTTATCATGAATTAGCTGATTTCTTACAGCTGAACGGCGAGTTGAAGCTATTAGCGTTGTCTAAAGGAATGCGTGAAAAGTTAATTATTGCGTTGACGTTAGCGCGCCAGACTGACTTATACTTGTTGGATGAACCGTTTGGCGGGATTGATAGCATGAGTCGTAAGAAAATCATTAGTAGTATTATTCAGTGGAAGCCGGATAATGCCACGATGCTAATCAGTGATCATTATGTGACTGAAATCGCGCCAATCTTAGATGAAATCGTGGTTGTTAAGGATCAGACGATTGCGGTACACCAAAAGACCGATACCATTCGGAGTGAGTCTGGGATGGATATTGAAGATTATTATGAAAGTTTGTATGCGGGGGGTGTCGACCATGACTAAGATGAGCGCTTTATTTAAAACGATGGGCTGGACGAAGTTTCGGCAAATGAATCAAATGATTCTGCTGGAACTGATTGCGGTGGCGGTTACTGGGATTTGGACGGCCATTAAGGGACATTTTAACTTAGCCACGCTATTTTACTTAACCACGAGCTGGTCAATGCTGCCTTATGTCGTTGGGTTTATCCTGCTGGCGGTCAGCACGGAAAAAGCGTATACGGCAGATACGTTCCGACTGATTCCGATTGAAGAAACGCGGTTTTATCTGATGAACTTATTGTCATCACTAGCCGTATTGGTTTATTTCATGATCGTCCAGGCGGTGCTATATGGCCTGACACTCTGGTTAGGCTGGTCACGGATTAGTGGCATGCTGCCACCGATGATGGCGGTGAACACGAATGTTGCTACGCCGGTACTAGTGATGCTATTGGTTAGCTTAATGACCGCGTTACTCATTTGGAGCACGATTTCATTTGTGCATTTAGTGACGAGTGCCACCAGTAACTTCTTGCCGAAATTCCGGCAACGGGCGTTAAACGTGGTCGTATATGTCATCGTTATCTTCATCACGATGCGCGTTGCTGGCTTCATCGTGCATGGGGTTGCTTGGTTTGCCCGGATTACCTTTAATGGGACTGACTTGGGTCAATTCTGGTTGGCACTAGCGGCAATGGCCGTTGTCATCTTGATTGAAAGCATTTTAAACGTCTTCTTATTGAAGAAGTGGGTTGAAACCGCAGCTAATTAGTGAGTCAAAAAACGTGTTCGGATTTTTCCGAACACGTTTTTTTTGACGGTTTTAATTAATCTTGTGGTGCATAAGGCTTTTGATAAGCCAAACCGCGGCTATCATCAGTTAAAAGTTGTGATAATGGATCTAAAGCTTTCGGTCCATGTAAGTGGGCCATCCCCCAATATTTTAAAGCTTGATGTAGTTCACCGGCGACTTTGTGGTCGTCACGGCCGTTTTCAAGTTGTTGGGCGGACTTTAATAAAAGTTTCGTTAAGTCCGGTAACTTTTGAACCTCAGCGCCATTGTAAGCCGTATCGATGGCTTGCATTAAAGTGGTGCGATTAGTGTTGGTCATTGTGAATCCCCCCCTAAGTCAAAATTATACTAGTTAGGTTAAGCGATGTAACTGCGTGAATCAGTTAATACTTAACTTACTTACTGGTTTAGATCAACAATACTGGTACTTGGGATAATGGCTCGCTATAATGACGTCCAGAGTTAGTTGTACCGCATTAATTGGGGGGATTATCATGAAAAAAGTGATTTTAACCAGTAGTTTATTAGGCGCTATTGTGATGGGCTTAGCCGTGGGGGCGCCCGTTGCGACTGCCAGTGCTAAGCCGGCATTGTCGGCCATGGCGGTGACGTATTATGCCGCTAAAAAGGCGGCTACGTTTGTCGGGAAAGCTAGTCCGAAAGTGAAAAAAGTCGTACTCCAATATGGCAAAACTAAAAAAGTTACGGCCACTGTTAAGGCCCGGAAGTTTAAAGTGACCAAAGCGTTCAGTGGTTATCGTGATTTTAAACTATATGGTGTTAACCAGAAAGGGCAACGCGTCACCAACGTTTACACGTATGGTCCTAGCCGCTATGCTACGAAAGCGCCGGCGATGGTTCAAATTGACCGTAGCGGGGTACCTGATACGCTATTAGTCACGCTCAATGTCCCTAAAGCCAGTGTGATTACGATCGATCAACGTGATCATCGGTTAGTGAAACAGTATTGTAGCAGTACCCCAGCGTTATTCCATCTGAATGGGATTACGGCTAAGAAATATCAAGTGACGGCAACCGCCAAGCAAGCTGACCGCAAGACGAGTCCAGTGTTGAAGTTGCCAGTTGTTAAGCGGGGCCTGATTATGGTTGCGCGCTATTAAATCGGCAGTTAGTTAGGATTAAACTTGCCACTCTGGTTGGCCCAGAATTGGCTGGAACGTGGTGGCCGCGTTTGCAAGCCAAAGTGCGGTCTTACAAGCCGGGCTTTATCTAAGTCGACAACCCACGACTAAGATAAACGGTACCACTGAGTCAATGCTGGACTGCTCGTCGTTAAATAGCAGCATTGTGATGAGTTAGTGGCGACTTATTTTTAACTGGTAATTTAGTCGAACAGCAAGTTAATGCGACGAAAATAAAAAACACCTTGTCAATTGTTGAAATGATTGACAAGGTATTTTTGTTAGATCACGGTGGCACCGAGACTATTGGCAAAGTGTTGCAGCGCCCAACTGTGGCCGGTTGGATTGAAGCTGGCCACACAGTTGCGGTGAATCACGAGTTGGTAGCCGAGATTATAAGCATCGACGGCGGTGTGCAAGACGCAGATGTCAGTACAAACACCGGCGAGTTCTAGCGTGGTGACATGGCGTTCGCGCAAGCGCAAGTCTAAGTCTGTCCCGGCAAAGGCGCTATACCGCGTCTTGTCGAATAGCCAGACCCGGTCGTCGGCTTGGTGTTGGTCGAACCAGTGCTTGACTGGGCCATAAAGTTCACGACCCCAAGACCCACGAACGTTGTGGGGCGGAAAGAGCTTGGTTTCAGGATGATACGGATTGTGCGGGGTATGCACATCGGTTGGCAGTAGGACCCAACCTTCATTTTGCTGCACGGCATTGGCCCGTTCAATCAGGTTAGGTGCGAGGACTTGGCCGGGTTCGCCACAGGTTAAGGCACCGGCATCGGCGACAAAATCATTCGTGTAATCAATGATGAGTAAGGCTTGATCAGCTGACATAAAAAATCCTCCGTGAGTTTGACTTGGATTCAGTATGTCGGTTCAAGTACGGCCTGTCAAAGAATGACATTTTCTAAACACACAAACAGCCGCCAGCGATTTGCTGGCGGCTGTTGAAGCGAGTGGTCCTTATTTAGCGAGGGCTTTTTGAATGGCAGTGACGATTTGATCTGGTGTTAACTTAAATTCATGCCAGAGTTCGGCGGTCGTTTCACGATCATTGAAGCGTTTGGCTGCCCCAAAGTTTAAGACGTGCATGTCCGTATCACCATAGAAGCGACTGACTTTTTCACCAAAGCCACCACTTAAGCTGGCCTCTTCTAAAGTCACGACTAATTGATGATGAGCTTGCAAAGCGGTCAACCCGGCTGCATCTAAATCAGATAAGTTCCGCGGGTCAATGACGGTCGCATCAATTTGATGTTCGGCTAGTTGACCCTGCACTTGTTCAGCGAGTGGCAATAAGCTACCGACACCTAATAACGCGACTTGTTGCCCAGCATGCACGGTCCGTAAGTGATGAACGTCGAAGTCGGTTAAGTCGGCCGAATGAACGGCGTTGCTTGGTACGCGAATGGCCACGGGACCGGTCGTTTGATGTAAGGACCAGCGCATCATCGCGGCTAATTCTTCTTTAGTTGTTGGCGCTAAGTACGTTAAGCCAGGAATGTTGGATAACATGGCCACGTCGAAGATACCTTGATGGGTCGGGTCACCGGCGCTAATACTGCCACCGGCGACCATGATAGTCACGGGCAACTTGTTGATGCCTAAGTCGTGTGACAACTGGTCGTAAGCTCGTTGCAAGAACGTCCCAGAATGGAAGACGATGGGCCGTAAGCCTTGTTGGGCTTGACCAGCCGCAAAGGTAATCGATTCTTGTTCGGCGATACCAACATCGAAGTAGCGTTCCGGATGGCGGTTGCCGAAACGTTTTAAGTCATACATGCCGGGAATCGCCGCTGTAATGGCAGTTAATGGCGTGTGTTGGTTAGTTAATTCATCTTCCAAGACAGCATGAATCGTGTCGGTATAACTTTCTTTGGTATTTGGATGCAAGGTTTGACCAGTCTTTAAGTCAAAGGGCACATGCCAGTGGAAGGCTTCTTCATTTGCCAAAGCTGGCGCATAACCACGGCCCTTTTCAGTATGCACATGTAAGACGATCGGGTGATCGATATCCTTGATTGCTTTAAAGGCCTCAATCATCGTGGCAAGGTCGTTACCTTGATCGACATAGCGATAGTCTAAGCCCATTGCTTTAAACAAGTTATTGCTGGCTTGTCCATTGGTTTCACGAAGTTCTTTTAGGTTTTGATACAACCCGCCATGGTCTTCGGCGATTGACATCCCGTTATCATTAGCCAAGATAATCAAGTTTGACTTCAAAGTTGCGGCCGTATTCAAGCCTTCTAAGGCGAGACCGCCAGATAACGAGCCATCACCAATCACGGCCATGACGTTACCTTGCTTGGCTTGTAAGTCCCGCGCAACGGCCATCCCGGTTGCTAAGGCGATTGAAGTCGAGGTATGGCCGATGTTGAAGTAGTCGTGTGGACTTTCTTCAGGGGCGGTATAGCCACTGACATCATCGTAATGGGCAGGATCCAACCAAGCTTGTTTACGGCCAGTTAGGATTTTATGCGTATAAGATTGATGAGAAACATCCCAAACGACTTTGTCAGTTGGGGAATCAAAGACGTAATGAAAAGCAATCGTTAATTCAACGACGCCCAAGTTAGGACCAACGTGGCCGCCAGTTTGGCTAACTTTGTTCAAAAGGACTTGGCGGATTTCAGCAGCTAAGGCTGTTAATTCAGGCAAAGTTAATTTTTTGAGATCAGTTGGTGATTCAATGGTATTTAAAATTGGTGTATTCATTTTTTGTTTATGCTCACTTTCAGCTAGTTTCTGGATAACGTTATCTAAGATACCAGCTTAGAGTAGGTCGAAGACAAGTGTTTTGTCTGAAAAAATAAAATTATTTTTATAAAGCACATGTTTGGTGTTAGTTGGATTAGGTTGCCACTCTGGTTGGCCCAGAATCGGCTGGAACGTGGTGGCCGCGTTTTTGAGCCAAAGGGCGGTCTCAAAAGCCGGGCTTTATCTAAGTCGCAAAAGTCACGACTAAGATAAACGATACCACTGAGCCAATTCTAGTCCGCCCGGCGTTAACTATTGGTTATTTATAAGTTAGCGTTGAGTCAAGAAACTAATTAGCAGACGTCAGTTTTAACTAGCACTAAGCGTAAGGACTTTAGCTGTTGACAATAAAGTAACAATTAGCTAAAGTGTAGTTGTGCTTAATAAGACAACAACTAATAAATGATCAAGAAAGAAGACGTTTAATTATGAAATATGCAATTTCGGCAGCAACGGGTCACTTTGGTCAAATCGTTATCCAAGAACTTTTAAAGACCGTCGCGCCAACGGACGTGATTGCCATCGTTCGGAATCCTCAAAAGGCCGCAAAAGTCTTACCAACCACGATTACAGTCCGTCAAGCTGACTACACGGATGAACCTGCGCTAGAACAAGCCTTGGCTGGCATTGACCGGTTCTTATTTATTTCATCAGTTCCGGGTGGTAAAGTAGCCCGTGAACAACAGCATCAAAACGTGGTCACGGCTGCTACAGCTTCTGGAGTGGGTTACATTGCTTATACCAGTTATGCCAAGGCTGATACGGCAAAATCGTGGTTATCTACTGATCACGTGGCGACAGAAAAGATGATTAAGGCTAGTGGTATCGACTACTCATTTTTGCGTAATGCTTGGTATTTGGAAAATGAAAGTTCATACTTGCAAGCTGGGGCAGCTGGACATGATGCGATTTATGCAGCGGGTGACGGTAAAATTAGTTTTGCGTTGGAACGTGAATATGCGGTAGCAGCCGCGAAAGTCTTGTTGACGTCAACGCCAAAAGCCGTCTACGAATTCGGTGGGCAACCACGGTCATATGCCGATTTGGAACAAGCTATCAAACGGGCAACGGGCCGCGCTGATTTTCAATTTAAAGCAGTTAGCCCAGCTGATTATCAAGCCGACTTGATTGCGAATGGCGTGGATGCGACGATGGCACCCGTACTAGTTGGCATGCAAACGATGATGGCGGATAATGAATTAAATGTTACTTCTGACGATCTGCCAACAGTTTTGGGTCACGCATTAACCCCAATCGAAACTGCAATCAACGAAATTTTGGCGCAGTAACTTATGATTTGGCGTTAACATGGGTCTTCGGGTACAATGAAACAAGTAGATTTGAAACAGCGATGATGTCAAAAGGGTAGGTGGCTGGCAGTTGAAGTATTCTTATAAATTGAGCGATGCTATTCATATTTTGGCGTATGTCGCCATTATTGATGATCAAAAGATCACGAGTAATGATCTGGCAGCCAGTATTGAAGCTAATGCTAGTGTTGTCCGCCGACTAATGGCGGATTTGAAACGAGCGGGCTTGTTAATCAGTCAAGCTGGATCAGCCCAACCGCAGTTAGCCAAACCGGCCGATGAAATCACGGTACAAGACGTTTATGAAGCGGTTGAAACCAATCAGGACTTGTTACACGTGGACCCGCGGACGAATATGCAATGTCCAATCGGTGCCAATATTCAGCAGACGTTAGATGGTCTTTACGACCGGATACAAGCTGCCGCTAAAACTGAGATGGCACGACAAACCTTGGCAGATGTGATTACTGGTATTCAGACACGTCGGGCGCAAACAAGCTAGTTTTTGTTGCCGTGTTCACTAAGAATAATTTGGCATAAAACTCAAAATAAGCAGGTCAGAAAGTTTAAAATTTCTGACCTGCTTATTTGTCGTCCAGTTGAAGGTAATACATAAAAAGAGTTCGGATTGTCTCCAAACTCTTTCACAGCGAGGTAACACAAGCTCAATTAAGCAGTAGCGGTCATGCGGCGCAGTAACCAAGTGGTCCCAGCGCGGAAAATCAAGCCAGCAAAGATCACTAGCAACAGTAGGTGGGGGTAAGTCAGACTAACTAGCAAGTACAAGCCGCTAATAACGACCATCACTTTAGCAGAACGGTATTCTTCGTGATCATGATTAGCTAGCGATTGATCTGGTCTTAAGTTGGCCCGAATGATCAATTTGAACATCAGTAACTGACAAAGATCAACCAATGCGATCACCACGGCAAAGGCCAATGCCGCGTACCGAGACGTTTGACTATTTTTTAGCCAGCCGGTCACGAACGGCAACAAGCATAGTAACGACAAGTAATCCATATTAAGGATATACAAAGACGACGGGACTTGGATGCCTGGGCCGAAGAGCTCTTGGTGATATTGCCAATATTGCGCAACCACCGCAAAGCTAATCAGATAAGTGAAGATTTCTTGCAATAAAGTGTGGGTAGCGGCTGGAGATAATGCGCCGGTTGGAATCTTGATATCCAAGACCATAATGGTTAACACGACGGCGAAGACCCCATCGGAAATGGCAACTAGCCGGTCTTTCGAATGTTGGAACAGCACCTCATCACCCCACTGCTTAATTGATTACTTTCAGTTTACCGGAAGTCGTCAGAAAAAACTGCGAGTGACAGTTGGTAGTGTCGTTGACGTTACTAAAGTATCATTGGGGTGTTCAGTTAGGTTAACTATTGGGGAAATGATGATGACTAAATTATTAAAAGTCTTTCTATTGTTAGTTGGGTTAGGGTTGATTATCTGCGTTATCTTAGGATTGATTTACTTTTATGGAAGCTAAGACTTATTAGGATTAGATTGCCATTCTGGCCCGCCCGGCGTTAACTAAGGGGATAATTCTGAGTGCGTTTCAATCTACAGGTTATAATTCGTGAGCAGTAAGCGAACAAGCTTTATTGGAACATGAAATTTCAAACTAAAAACGCCCCATTCAAATGACTTTGCGAGTCATTTGAATGGGACGTTTAGGCTTAATCGGCATTAATGGATTGTAAATAAACTAATTGATCAGTTGAAATTTGTTCATAGAGCGCATTTCCTAATTCACGATTATACTTTTTAGTGGTCAATTGGGCTTGGATAAAGTTATATTCCCACTGGAAAGCTTCAATTAAAAGCTCGTTTTGAGCTTGCTGGAAGTCGCGGGTGCCCGATAAGCGCCGATGACGTTCATCGTAAGCCCGGCGGACAATCAGCACTTCTTGTTGATTATCTTTAGTGTAACTGTCATTGAGCATCTTAACCACCGCGTTGTACGGCTTTTGTTCGGTACTGCGGATTTCACTCCAGATGGCTTTGTTTTTGGCAAGGGCTTGTTCACGGGTCATACCGTGGCGTTTGAATTCCTGCATCCTTTTACGCCGTAAGCGAGCGCGTTTACTCATTGACCGACGTCCCAGTACGACAAATCTAAAGAATAACCATAGTCGTTGCCAGAAAGACCGTTGATTTTGAAGTTGCGTCTTTTCGGCAATCTGTAAGTAACGATCTGCTAAGTCGGGGGTTAGTTCACCGGTGGCTACCATTTGGTTAATCGTTTGTTCTTCACAATCATAAGCTTTGACAAAGAGTTCCGTTAACCGGGCTTTCTTAGGGCGGCCTTCCAAGGTCCGTTGACCTTCCAAAATCATAATCGTTTGGCTGGCATTGGGTGTGTCGCCATAGCGGGCATTAATCATGTGGATGGCATCGGTGACCATTTCAATCTTGGCTTGGGCGATGTCTTCTTCGGCGACTTTATCAACTTGCTTTGGCAAGAATAGTGGCAGCAGAATGGTCGGGACCAGTAAGCTGACTAAGATGACCACGGCCGCAATAAAGATGATGTCGTTGCGATACGTAAACGCATGGTTGCCTAGGGTTAGCGGTAGTGAAAAGGCCATCGCTAACGTAATGGTCCCGTGGACGCCGCTTAAGGCTGCGACGAGACTATTTAAAGCTTTTTCCTGATTAGTCCAAGCGCGAATGTTGGCCAGGCCAAGTTGAATCCACAAGAAGCGGACTAGCGTCATGATGAGGTAAAGCAAGATGCCGACGCCAACTAAAATGGCGACGGATCCAGTATCTCGTTGTTGTAGATGACTGATAACGCTAGGCAATGAAACGCCTAGGAGGACAAAGACGATCCCATTTAAGATGCTGGCAATAATTGACCAGGTCGTGGACATCACGATTTGCAGCCGCGAGGTCGTTAACCGTAACCGTTCTTGTTGCAAGCCGTGAATTAAACCGGTAGCAACGACGGCCAAAATACCGGAAACACCAATAGCCTCGGCTAATAAGTAAACGACGAATGGCGTCAGCAACGTATAAGGCACGATGACAGACGGCGTGTCAACGCGCATGTTAATCAGCATAATACGAATCGCCACGATGATATAACCTAAAATGGCGCCTGCTAGAATGCCGCCGACAAAGACGTATAAAAAGTTACCAATGCCACTAACGACTGAGAATTTACCGGTGACCAATGCCGCAATGGCTAAGTTAAAGGCGACGATCCCGGAAGCATCATTAAATAGCGATTCATTTTCCAAAGTATCCATCACGTCTTTAGGGACGGATACTTTGGTGGTAATTGAAGAGACGGCGACGGCATCGGTTGGCGTAATGATGGCGCCCAATGCCAAGGCGAGCGCTAGCGAAAATTGTGGCATGATCAGATGAGTGACTGTTCCCACAATGAGAATCGTCACAATCGCGAGGACCACGGCTAATGATAAGGTGGTTCTGATCTGGTGACTGAGCTTGCGCATGCTGGTATTTTGACCATCATTAAACATCAATACCGAAATGATGGCGAATAAAAAGACTTCCGGTTCCAGTTCAAAATGGCGATAGAGCGGCGTTAAGGCTAAGAGTAACCCGGCCGCAATTTGGAGAAAAGCAACTGGTATTAGACTGAAGCGGGCATAAATGGCATTGGCACCCACGACAGCTGCAATCAGTAGTAAGACTAAGAAAACGGTTTGCAAGTTCGTTGCCTCCTTTATTAGTTAATTTGTCTAATTTTAACGCAAAATAAATCATTGCGGTACTAAATCAGTGTTGCAGATTGGATATTATGTCCAAATTGTTCAGTTGGACGGTCACAATGTTGAACATCCGTACCAACCTAGCCGTTAACCCTGTCAAATGAGAACGGATTCAGTATAATGAAAGCATCAAGTCAGGTTTGGATGGGTGTTAGCCGTCTTCGTTGACCAGGACAGTCGCTGTGGGGCGGACCTGCAGCCAAAGAACGGTCTGCAGGGCGCTTTCAAGCCGTAACCTGCGTCTTAAAAGGCGGCCCAGTCACTAAGACCGGAAAATCACCGGTCAAAGTGACTCGACACGGCGACCATCCTGGTCACTACGACTAGAGTTAGCGATGCCAATACAAATTGTGGACCAAAGTCGATCTAAAGGGAACCATACACATTAGTTTTTGAAGATTGATTAATCAGCCTATTAGTTGAATTTTAGGGTTAGAGGAACCATTAATTCATTGTACCTGTGAATTAACGCCGGGCGGGCTAGAATTGGCTCAGTGGTGTCGTTTGACTTAGTCAGTGATTTTCCGACTTAGTCAAAGCCCGGCTTTTGAGACCGTTTTGTGGCTCAAAAACGTGGCCACCACGTTCCAGCCAATTCTGGTCCAACCAGAGTGGCAAATTAAGCCCATTATAAATGGAGGAATTTACATGTTAACAATTGCGTATATTGGGAACGGAAAGAGTGCCAATAGATATCACTTGCCTTTTGCTTTAAAGTTGAAAGATAAAATCAAGGTGAAAACGATTTATTCACGTTCTGGTCGTCAGAACTGGACGCCCATTGAAGGGGTGCATTATACGACTGATATCAATGATATTTACGATGATCCTGAGATTCAGTTGGTTGTCGTTTCAACGCCAGGGTCAACGCATTATCAATTGGCTAAAGACGTGTTGAATCACGGCAAGAACGCACTGGTTGAAAAGCCCTTTACTGAAACTTCGGCACAAGCTCGCGAGCTTTTTGCTTTAGCCAAAGAGAAAGGCTTATTAGTACAATGCTATCAAAACCGGCGTTATGATTCCGACTTCTTAACAGTGCAAAAAGTGATTGAGAGTGGTAAATTGGGCGACTTATTAGAAGTTGAGATGTCGTTTGATTATTTCCGGCCAGAAGTGCCAACCAATGTGGATCACTTCTCCGTTGAGTCCAGCTACCTTTATGGGCACGCCTGCCACACCTTGGACCAAGTGATTTCTTATTTTGGGCGGCCAGATGATGTGCATTATGATGTGCGCCAATTATTAGGGGCAGACCGGATGAATGATTACTTTGATATTGATTTGTATTACGGGACGTTGAAAGTTTCCGTCAAGTCTAGTTATTTCCGGATTAAGCCACGACCTAGCTTTGTGGTTTACGGGAAAAAAGGGATGTTCGTTAAAGCCGAAAAAGATCGGCAAGAAGTTGATTTGAAACATTTCTACTTGCCAGATCATCCCGATTTTGGGATAGACCAACCGGAAAATTATGGGACGGAAACCTACATGGATGCGGATAATCAGTATCATGAAGAAAAAGTCGTCTCGGTTCCCGGTGATTATAGTCGGGTTTATGAAGGCCTGTACCAAGCGATTATTAATGGTCAGCCGAAGACGGTTAAAGATGAAGAAACGATTTTACAATTAGAGATGCTCGAAACCGGGATCAAGCAAGTTAAACACTAAACGGAGGTGTGACCGCATGCGCTTAGGAATCTTAGGAACCGGCAAGATTGTGGCTGACTTTTTAACGATGGTCGGTGATTTACCAGATATTGATTTGGCCGGAATATTGAGTACGCCGCGGAGTCTAACGAAGGCACAAGGCTTGCAGACGAAGTATGGCATTAAAAAGGTCTATACGGATTATGATTTGTTATTGGCCGATCAAAATATTGATACGATTTACGTCGCTTTGCCGAATTCGTTACATTACAGTTACACGAAGCAGGCGTTGGAGCAGGGTAAGAATGTCATTTGTGAAAAGCCGTTTACGTTGAATGCGCATCAATTAACCGAGTTGAAACAGTTGGCGTTAAGTCAGGATTTGGTGTTGGTTGAAGCCATTACCAATCAGTATTTACCGAACTACCAAGCCATTAAGCAAGACTTGCCTGCATTAGGCGACTTGAAAGTGGTTGAATGTAACTACTCACAATACTCATCGCGTTATGATCAATTTAAAGCAGGCACCGTGTTGCCAGCCTTTGATCCTAAGCTGGGCGGCGGTGCCTTGATGGATTTGAATATTTATAATATTCATTTTGTGGTCGGCTTGCTAGGTGCGCCAACTGCGGTCCATTATCTAGCCAATATTGAGCGCCAGATTGATACGTCAGGCGTTTTGATCATGGATTATCCCAATACTAAAGTCGTCTGCATCGGAGCCAAGGATTGCGAAGCACCGGTCAAGTCAACTTTGCAAGGAACGGCTGGATCGATGGTCGTCAATGGTCCAACGAATACGATTCCCAGCTTCGATGAACAATGTCGCGACGGGATGGCTGAGATGGTCAACCATAATCGGCATCCCCATCGGATGTTTAGTGAATTCGCCATCTTTAATCGGGTGATTACGGAACACGACATGGCTTTTGTAAAGACGCAATTACGCCATTCGGAACAAGTTATGGCAGTGGTTGATCAAGCGTTAGCATCGGCGCAGTTGAAGTTGGGATAAACCAATTGATGTGATATCTGTTTGAGTTACCAATATATTGAGGAGTGATTAATAAAGGAGATGGGATTGCCTTATCTTAGTAGGGTAATCTCATCTCTTTTATTGGTTTTATAAGTTTGTTCGTTGATTCTTATTGTGGGGTCCGTTAATAATCGAGTTGTCAGTGGCAACTCGATTATTAAGCCAGTCGACATGCTTATGTTTGCTAGATTGCCAGTCAACTGTAAAATCCTGAAAGTCGCGTAATAAATTTAAAATCATTTCCCATTCTGGTGAATGAACGGATTTAAGCTTTTTTGTTCCGTTTAAATACTTCTTAAACGATTTTCCTTTAATAACGGTTTCTAGGTCGCTAGTATTACTAATAAAATGACACGGCTTGGTATTGTATTTGTTTTTGCTTAGTAACCGAAGAACCTTGATAAATACAATTAATGTTGTCAATCCTGGAGTATAGTTAACCCCGTCATTTGGAGTTGAACCGGTCTTTATAAAAACTTTTTTTCCGGGAATTTGAATTCGAAATCCCCATTGGTTTAGTCTTGCATCTGGTTTGATACGAATATCCATTAATACTTCAATTGCTTGTTCTGTATTCATACATTGTTTCTCCTGTATAAAAGATTTCCGTACCTACTGAATAATAATTAACGATAAGTTTACCAAATCAGTATGCTTGGTGCTAGTTGGTTTAAATTGCCACTCTGGTTGGTCCAGAATCGGCTGGAACGTGGTGGCCACGTTTGTG
>NZ_BJDL01000016.1 GCF_005405125.1 Lactiplantibacillus songbeiensis | reverse complement strand
CGCCCTAATTTAACCAATGGATACCTCCCCTGTAGATTGGATTTAGTATACCATATTTAGCCTTCTTGGGGAACGTACGTTTCGATAAAAACTATTAAATCCTGGCATTCATCCCGCGATTAAAATCGCAGGTTTTCTGCTTGGTTTTTAATAAACCGTGGTTTTTGCCAATTAAAACGTCCGCCTTAAGCGCGTAACGTCATTTTTCCTTCAACTTGATCAACAATCGTAACCGTTCCTGGTGCCACTTGGTCACGCGTTGGTTGTTGACCAGTCAGCTCAAACCATAATGCCCGTAAAGCAGCCGTGTTAATGACGACCAACACGTTGCCATCCGCCGGTGTGCCAGCAGTTACTTGGGCTAAACCAGCCGTATATCGTTGCCAAAATTCCGTCCCACTTTCAGCCAAGCTCGCCGCATCATGGTCATGTAACAAGCTTTGTAAGTCGCGGGGCGTCTGGTCAGCTTCAAACGCTGTCAGACTTGGATAACCTAACTTCGTCGCAAACCCTGACCAGACCGCGGCTTGTTCAAGACCTTCAAAGCCACCGTAGAATGGCCCGCGTAAGGCTAATTTGGTGTGGATTTTAGGTTTAGCAGCTTGTGTTGCCAAGATAGCGCGCGCTGTTTGGACACCGCGACTCGTATCACTTGTATAAGCCGTTGCAAAATTCACACCTGCTAACTGCTTACCAACAGCTTGACTGCTTTGCAGACCAGCCGGTGTTAGTGGGGTGCCGCTCCATCCTTGGAAACGGTCCAATTGATCGAAGTAAGTCGTCCCAGTAACGACCAAATATAAGGTGATAGCTTTCATCGTGGGTCCCTCTTTTACATGTATTTTCATTCGTCTAACCACTATAACACGAAAGCGAGCCATTCCGCTGAATGACTCGCTCAATTAGTCTATTGATTTGCTTGATTAACGCACCACTAAAACTGAAATTGGTGCATGCTTGGCCATATAAGCCGCTTGTGACCCGAAATACTTCCGGACCCCTTTTTTAGAAATCGACCCAATCACTAACAAATCTGGTTTTAAGGCCGGAATAATATCCTTAACAATCGTTTCACCAGGATCGCCTTCATCGACAACCGTCGTGACATCTTTAATTCCAAACTGTTCAGCTAACTTTTGATATTGCTGAACGTGAGCTTCGAGATCAGAGCGTTGTCCATGAATAAAATCTTTACTCATAGCTTCGTAAACATTCATATTGTCTTGTTCGAGAATCGACACAATCGTCAACTTCGCGCCATCGGACTTGGCACGATTAATCGCATAACGAAAAGCTAACTGGGCATCATCTGAGTCATCGACCCCCACTAAGATGTGTTTAAATTCCTTGGGACTCATTTCTGACATTTTTTACAGCTCCTTATTGTGCAAAAGTAACTGATTAACTACCTTGATTTTCAGTTAAACCGAGCTATTTGTCAACTTTCTCGGTCGGTTTGTTTTCTTTTAAGACCCGCGCTGGATTCCCAACGACAACCACGTTATCTGGGAACGAATGCGTGACCACCGCGCCAGCACCAACGACCACATTATTGCCTAAAGTAACCCCAGGTAAGACCATCGCGCTGCCGCCAATCCAGACATCATTACCAATTGTAATCGGTGCCGTCCGTTCAGCTTCCGTCCGCCGAACCGTTGGATCAAGTGGATGTACCGGCGTATACAAGCCGACTTTAGGACCGAACTTACAATCATTCCCGATCTTAACCACGCCTTCATCACAAATTGTGACCCCGTGGTTCGCATAAAAATGATCACCAATTGTGATATTAACGCCATAGCTAAATTCAAACGTTGGTTCCACGAAGAAGCGGTCGCCAACTGAGCGTAACAGGCCCTTCATTTTAGCATTGCGTTCATCATTATCCGCAATCTGATTGTATTGCATAATACTTGTCCGAACATCATTCCGTAGCTTTAATAACTTTGGAGACTCCATGTAGAGTTCGCCATTAATCATTTGTTGGTACGCTGGATCTTTATCGATTTCCATGCTGAACTTCCTTTATTTGAGTGTTGGCTGGTTTAGAATTTATTAACTTTCTGAAAAAACCATATATTTAGCATACCACACTGCTAAACGGATTGTTTTTTGGAACCGGTATTAAGCTTACGCTTGGCGCTAGTTGGTTTAAATTGCCACTCTGGTTGGCCCAGAATCGGCTGGAACGTGGTGGCCGCGTTCGGAAGCCACAGCTCGGTCTTCCAAGCCGGGCTTTATCTAAGTCGGAAAATCACCAACTAAGATAAACGACACCACTGAGCCAATTCTGGGCCGCCCGTCGTTAATTATTGACTATTTATAAACTAACGTTAATTCATTACAGCCAACCTGACTATTATCTTCAAAGGGTCAACTTAATGGTTGGGTCTTAATTTACAAGCTATCAGCCAATCACCTGACCTTAGCCTTAGCCGCAACTTGTGATCACACTCCAAAAAATGATCGCCAAAAAACGAGTGAAAATCTTTTTTACCAGATTTCATTCGTTCTTTTGACGATCATTTCCATTTTTTATCGGCCAAACAACTAGCCCTAGCTTACTTCAAATATTTAGCTGCTTCCGTCCCAGCCTGGCGACCAAAGATAATAATCTCAGCGACTGAGTTCCCGCCAATTCGGTTACTACCGTGTAAACCACCAGTAACTTCACCAGCTGCGAATAATCCTGGAATAGCCTGACCAGACTCCTTCAAGACTTCCGTTTGTGGATTAATCTTCACGCCACCCATCGTGTAATGAATTCCGGGCGCAATCTTAATGGCATAACAGGTCTTGCCATTCAATTGATGATCCATCCCAGTGGTCCGATTAAAGTCAGTATCTTTCTTATTCTTAACAGCTTGATTCCAATCCGTCATCGTCGTCTCAAAAGTACTGCTTGGCACATGCAACTTTTTCGCCAAAGCAGTCCAAGAATCAGCGGACTTCACAAAGCCTAACTTTTGATATTGGGCAATTGATCCAACCCGCGCCTTAACCCCACTATCAAAGACCACGTAGGCATCTTTATTTGGTTGCTTATTGATGGCAGCTGAAACTAGATCTCGCGTCTTCAATTCATTAACGAATCGTTTTCCGTTTTGATTAACCAAGATGCCACCTTCACCACGTGTGGCTTCACCAATCAAGTAAGCCGGCTTTTGATGCACCGTTGGATGGATTTGAATCTTATTCATATCGACGGTGTAGCCGCCCATGGCCGTAATTAGCTTAATCCCGTCACCAGTACTCCCTTTCTGGTTCGTGGTCACATAATTAGCTAAATCAGGACGATACTTTTTGATTAACTTCTTGCTAGCACCATAGCCCCCAGTCGTCACGATCACGGCTTTCGAACTAATCGTCTTGGTCTTGTCCTGATTGATTTTAACTTTAACACCACTAACTTTACCGTTAGTTTGATTAATCTTAGTAACATCAGTATTGACAAACACCGGAATGTTTTGTTTCTTCACATTACGCAATAACCCTGTCACTAAATAACCGCCAACCGCTGAACCGTCAGCAGGACGATGGGTCCGTTTGACACTCATGCCACCAGAAATCGTTAGGTTATTTAGTTTAATATCCATACTATCTAACCAATCAACGGCACTCGCTGAATGATTAACAAAGAACCGGAGCATCTTTTTATCATTAGTCCCATGTCCACCTTTTAAGGTTTCTTCATAAAACTTTTGATTGGTATCTTTAATCCCATCTTTTTTCTGAATCTTCGTTTCGGAAGCATTCATCCCGGACGATGCTTTCAACGTATTCCCACCAGCAATTGGCATCTTTTCCAAAATAACCGGATTCAAACCTTTATCCTTAGCCGCCAAAGCCGCAGACATCCCAGCCCCACCAGCGCCAACGATAATCACATCATATTTTGATTTAAGATCCTTCGCTGGCGTATATTTTGCCGTTGAAGCTGAACTCGTCACCTGCGTCGTTTTCTTAGCCGAATGACTAGCACTACTCTTTTTACTGGTGTTGCTATTACCACAGCCACTTAAACTAGCCGTGACCATTGCTAGCCCCGCTGCAATGGTGATTAACCGACTTTTCATAAATAATCCCTCCAAAATAAATTTCATTACAAGCTTAATGTTAACATAGGTAAACGTTTGTGAAAACGGCTTCATTAACATCCATCTCAAAAGGACACAAAAAAGCCAATTAACTTAACGCTAACCGGCTACAAAAATAAGTCTATGGTGTGACCTTAATAATCGTTTTACCAACAGTTGTCCCCGCTTTTAAAGCTTGTAACGCAACGGCGGCTTGATCAAACGGCTCAACCGCACCAATCAGCGGGTCAAGCTTTCCAGCCACTACCAACTGAGCAATTCCATTTGCCATAACGGCTAAATCATGAATAGCGAGTTCGTCATTTGACCGATAGACGCCACCTAAACCAGATCGAATTAGGGCCAAAGCCCGGTCATCTAAGTCCATATGATCAGGAAGACCATCGCCAATCGCAACAATCTGGCCATTATACGCCATCCGATCCGTATCAGCAGCGAGTTCATCACCGCCAATCGTATTCAAACTAATATCCACACCTCGGCCATTCGTCGCGGTTAACACGGCTTTCGTCACATCTTCATGATGATAATCAATAATTGTGTCCGCGCCAACTTTTTCAACCAAAGCTAGCTTCCGTTCCGAAGTCGTCGTAATCGTCTGTAGTCCCAACTGATGAGCGAGTTGTAAGGCCGCTAAGCCAACCGCCCCGCCACCAGCATGAATGAGCACGCTATGGGCCGTCGTCAGATTCACTTTTCGATACAAGGCTTGATACGCGGTTAAGTTGGCACATAGAATTGCCGCGCCTTGTTGATAGCTCAGTTCAGCTGGCAGATGTGCAACTCCTGCTGCCAAAGTAACGGTATACGCTGCCAAGCTTCCATTTCGTCTTAGGTCACCATGATAAAAGACCCGGTCACCCACCTTAAAGCCGCTAGCACGGACGCCAACTTTGGTCACTTCACCAGCGACATCGATGCCGATAATATGTGGGGTGGCCCACGCCGCGATTCCGGCATCGATCACTTTATAGTCAACCGGATTTAACCCGACCGCATGGACTTTCACTTGCAGTTCATCATCATCTGGCATTGGGATGGCCACATCCGCCATTTTTAAGTTTTCTAAGCCTAAGGTCGCTTGATTCGGTACGATCCATGCTCGCAAAAGAATCTCCTCCTATTCATCTATCTGGACAAAATGCGTATTACCTAGACCGCCACCCACTTGCATGACGCTGCCGCCATGCCGTAGCTTACCAAGGTTAACTGGTCGAAAATTCAATGGTCGTACTAAGGCCGCGAATGTTTTCTTAGCTGCGACATCATCGCCGGCATAGAAAAGGACACGGCGACCGGGGCCCGGCACTTGACCCGTCATAAAGTCTGGTGGCAACGTATTAAAGGCTTTGATAACCCGCGCATTCGTCGCCGCTTGCGCAATCACTTCACTGCCCGTTAATGGCGCAGTATTAATCTTCTTAAAATCAGCCGTGAACTGATTCGTCACATCAATCACAAGCCGTTGTTCAAAGTCCGGCACCGTTTTTAAAACGGCTGGCGCTTGTTCAAATGGCACGGCGATAATCACGATTGGCTGCTGCAACGCTTCCGCGACTTCGACAAAAGCCACTTGTGGGCCAAATTCCGCGCGCCGCGGTGCCAAACTAGCTGCCCCACTGTGACGACTTAATTTAACTTGATGATCACCTTGGGCAAAGGTTTGCGCCAGCACACTACCAACCGTCCCAGCCCCAACGATTCCGATGTTCATTCACATCACCACTTTCAATTAATACCCTAATTCTAAACTAAGGTCAAAACGATTCAAAGTTTACTGCTTAGACAGCGGGCGATAAAAGCCATTTTTGGCTATAACGAGGCTAACGATTCGGGGCCAATCGACAACTAGCCTTCCTCAATGTCATGCAACTAAAAAAGGTGATTGAATCAAGCTTGATTCAATCACCAGCATGTCACTTATTTTTCTACGATAACCTAATACTCATTAGTGCTGGGCTTGATACTGATCAATACCAGCTTTCAATCGCTGCAATCCATCCGTTAATTCAGCGGTGGGACAAGCGATATTGATTCTAAGAAATTGACGGCCATCCCCACGATAGACATCCCCGGCCGATATGAACAAGCCGGTGTTGGCACGAATCTCATCAGCTAATACTTTAGAATCTGGTGCAATCTGACTAATATCTAGCCAGACCAAATACGTGGCTTGCGCTTCAATGACGGTCACCGCCGGTAATTCCGTCTGGATAAATTGTTGCAGTTGGCGCTGGTTAGCCGCTAACTTTTGGCGTAATTCGGCGACCCATTGACGGCCTTGCGTATAAGCAGCAATGCTGCCTGGTACCGCAAAGCTATTGGGTTCAGCTAACTCGTCATTGTTAATGCCGCGACTGACCCGCGCACGAATCGTTGGATCAGGGATCATTAACGTCGCCGCATGTAAGGCCGCCACATTAAACGTTTTGCTAGGTGACACTGCGGCGATACTGTTTGCGGCCACATCCGGGGTCAATGATGCAAATGGCGTATATTGGTTGCCGTTTAAGGTTAAGTCAGCATGAATCTCATCAGCTAAAACTAGCACATGATGTTGTAACGCTAACGTCCCGATCCGTTGCAAAGTTGCCCGTGACCAGACCAGTCCAATTGGATTATGTGGGTTGCAGACGATCATCAAAGTCGTCAACGGATCAGCTAACTTGGTTTCTAAATCGTCAAAATCAATCGCATAGTGTCCGTCATGATAGACCAAGTCGCTGGAAACCGTATGCCGGCCGTTATTCTCAATTGAATGATAAAACATATTATAGACGGGCGCTTGGACTAAGACATTGTCACCCACCGCCGTCATCTTCCGTACAATTGATGAAATCGCTGGCACTACCCCGGTACAGAACAGTAATGAGTCCAGTTGTGGGCGAAACTGATGCTCACTGGCCCACCAATCAACGACTGCTTGATAATAAGCCGCTGGCAGTTCTTCATAACCGAAAATACCGAAATCAGCCTTGGCCTTTAACGCCGTAATAATCTCCGGCGCCGTTTTAAAGTCCATATCGGCAACCCACATCGGTAATTCATTCGGCTTAACATCCCACTTAACAGAATTAGTGGCCCGGCGATCAATCACGGTTTCAAAATCATACGGCATGGCGATCACGACTTTCTGTGGCGACACTGATCACAGTTTGATGCGGATCAATTTCAGGATCATCCATAATAATCTGACCGATGGCTTGAGCATGAATCTTACCACTAATCGGATTCTTGACACTATCAATCGTCGAAACGATATCGGCATCAATATTGCGACAATATTCGAACGCTAAATCCGTATTCAATAACGTACAGTTTTCCAACGTGACGTCATCCATGTAACAGAGGCCTTGGTCACTTTCAATCGTACAGTTGACGAAACGAATATGTTTAGAGTTCCAGCCAAGATATTCGCCAATGATTTGCGAATCATAGACCGTCACATTCTCACAGTTCCAAAAGGCATCTTTCGTCATCAACGTGGCGTTGTGAATCTCGATATTTTTCGCACCATCAAAGGCATAATTACCCACTAAGTTAAAATCGCTGGCTTGAATATTTTCATTGTTCATCCCAAAGTAATCCCCAGCCGCTTGGACATCATGCAGCTCGATATCAGTCGAGTGCCATAACGTTTCTTCGGCATGTGGCATATGCACATGGTCGAGCTTAATCTGGCTAGCCCGCCGGAACAACTTTGGCGCTTGCAAAGTGCTGTTCGTAATTGTGATATCCTTGGTATACCAAATACCAGAACGTGACATCTCTTCAAAAATCGAATTGTCGACCGTAATATGTTGGCTATACCATAACGGATATTTCCACTTAAAAATCACTTGATTCAAAGCAATATGTTGACTTTCTTTCAATGGCGATTCGCCATCCGCAAAAGTCGTGTTGTTAATTTGGAGGTCACGCGCTTTAAATAAAGCCCGCTCCCCGGTTAAGAATTCTTGATTGATTGTTTTCAAAGTTAATTGTCCCCTTTTCTAAGTCGACACCAGCTAAGCATCTGAGATTATCTTAGTACCTTCGAGCGGGACTAAGGCAAGCCCCAAACTCAAAAAAGGCTAAAAAAATCGACCAACGCGAGCTGCACGTCGGTCGACTAGAACATCAACTTACTTTTCTTTGAGTTTCACTTTTACCGGTTTGGGACTAACAATCCGCAAACAGCGCCAGATTGCATAGCCAAAATTCATGATACTCAAAATCAGCATCAGTCGTGATCGTTTGGATTGCATTCATTGTCACCTCATTGTTAGCTTACTTCGTATTCTGCAACTGAATCATATCATAATAATAACCCCGTTGCTTTAATAAGTCGTCATTCGTCCCACGTTCCACAATCTTACCTTGGTGTAAGACTAAGATCAAATCAGCCTTTTGAATCGTTGATAACCGATGAGCGATCGCAATCGTGGTCCGGTTTTGCTGAATCCGATCCAGACCCGTTTGAATCATCGCCTCAGTTTCGGTATCCACATTCGCCGTAGCTTCATCTAAGATCAAGATTTTGGGATCCGTGACAATCGTCCGGGCAAATGAAATCAATTGCCGCTGACCAGATGAATAACTAGCGCCCCGTTCAATGACCCGTGATTGATAGTTTTGTGGCAAATCATTAATAAATTCATCTGCCTTCACGAACTTCGCAGCCGCTTCCACTTGTTCATCTGAGATCCGATCATTAAACATCCGGATATTCGAATTGATGTCGCCATAGAACATAAAGGGTTCTTGTAAGACTAAGCCCAGCTTTTGCCGCAATTCTTGGGCCGGGTAATCACGAATATCACGATCATCGATCAGGACTTCTCCGGATTGAAACTCATAAAAGCGCATCAACACATTGATCGTTGAGGTTTTCCCGCTCCCAGTCTGTCCAACCAACGCCACCGTTTGACCTGGTTCAGCCACAAAGGATACGTCATTTAAGACTGGATGCACCCCATCATAAGCAAACGTCACGTGCTTAAATTCAATCTTGCCACGCGTAATGGTCGCACTTGGATCGGCATGCTGGGCGGGTGCCATCGTGGTATCATCCATGACACGCAACACTCGTGACCCCGCAACGACCCCATCTTGAAAGTCAGATAAGTTATCCATCATTGAGGTCAGTGGATTATAGAAATTATTCAAATACGTGATAAACGCATAAACGACCCCGGCAGCCACGTAGCCATTCAAACCACGCACCCCAAAGATACCCAGGATCATCACTGTTCCAAGCGCGTAGAACATATTGATAATTGGACTTAGTAATAAGGAATTCGTCCGAATCATCGCTTGGCGCGTCTTAAAGTAAGCATCATTAGTCTGATCGAATTCACCATTAATCCGGCGTTCTTGCCGGAATTGTTGAATCACACTAATCCCAGTAATCGCTTCGCTTAGCTTCGTATTCAATTCACTCAGCCGTTCCCGCATCCGCCGGTAGACTCGTGAACTATAACGTTGGTAATACCAGATAGCTAAGCTTAAAAACGGCATGAAGACTAACAACCACAACGCAATCGTGTGATCCGTAAAGTACATCGCCAAAAATGACGAAATCACCGCAAAAAAGGCGGTAAACAACGTATTAAACAGCGCCCAAAAATTCGAAAATGACATCGTATCATTAGTTAGTCGCGACAGAATCGAACCACCTGGAACTTGGTCAAAATAGCGCATGCCCATCCGATGTAATTTACTAAACATTTGACGGCGGACATTTTCAAGCATATATTCAGCACCCATCGTACTCGTGAAGTTCTGGAAGAATTGCATCAAGGCCCGTGTCAACATGCCGAAGAAATACAGCCCTGCAAAGTACCACATCACAGGCACAGTCGCGTGTCCCGTTCGTAAGTAATGATCGATAAAGGTTTGTAAGACTTTCGGTAAATAAATATTAACCAGACTAATGAGACCAGACATGATAATGGTCGTGATAAAGAACCATTTAAACGGCTTCGCATATGGTAAAAGCCGGCGAATCACGGTTAACTGCTCTTTGACCGGCATACTACGTGCCCATACTGATTGACGTTCAGCCATTATTGCACCGCCCCTTCCACTTTAGTCTCAAGTTGTTGGCGGGTGAACATCTTGGCATACCAGCCGTGTTGCTGCATTAATTCAGCATGTGTCCCCCGTTCAACCACTTCTCCGGCATCCAACACGATAATCTCATCCGCGTTCATCACTGAACTTAGGCGATGCGCCGCAATGATGGTCGTCTTATCCGCGCGTTCAGCTTTCAAGTTGGCTAAGATTTCGGCTTCAGTCTCGGCATCGACCGCGGACAACGCATCATCTAGAATCAGTAATTCGGGATTAATCAACAACGCCCGCGCAATCGCTAACCGTTGGCGTTGCCCACCAGATAAGGAAATCCCTTCTTCACCAACTTGCGTGTCATAGCCCTCTGTCATCCCGGCAATTTGATCACTCAAATCACTTTTAGCCGCGACCGCTTCTACAGTGGCTTGACTCACCGTAGGATCAGCGAAGCGAATATTTTCTCGAATCGTGTTTGAGAATAAGAAGCTGTCTTGGGGAACGTAACCAATCGCTGGTAAAAAGTTATCCAACGCATATGATTTAATGTCATGACCACCGTAACTAATCTGACCGTCATAATTATCAAATTCCCGTAAAATCAACTTCATCACGGTTGATTTACCAGCCCCCACTCGGCCGACAATGCCGAGCGTTTGCCCAGCTTTTAGTTGAAACTGGACATTACGCAAGCTGGTCCCGGCATCATTAGGATAATTAAATTGCTTAACTTGATAGTCGATGTCCCCAGTTGGGCGCTGAGCTAAGCCATGTTTTTGATCAACAATCGCACTTTTTTGATTTAATAAATCCATCACCCGATCATATGACGCATTGCCCCGTTCCATCGTATTAAAGAGCATCCCGACCGCAAACATCGGCCAGACCATCATGCCTAAATACGTAATAAATGACACCAAATTACCAATCGTAATCACATGGTGAGTAACATACAAGCCGCCTAATACAATCGTGGCCGCATATGAAACCGCGATAATAAACGTAATCGCGGGATCAAATAACGAGTCGAGAATATTCACGCGGCGATTAATCTTAATCGTTTGGTCAATCTGCTGATTAAAGTCTTTGACGTCGGCTTTTTCTTGTCCCAATGCTTTAATGACTTTAATCCCACTAATACTTTCTTGGGCTTTATTGTTCAACCGTGAAAAGGCCGCTTGTGACGCGCGAAAGGCCACGTGAATCTTTTGCCCCAAATACCACGACACCACCGCCAACAACGGGAAAGGGACGACTGCAATAATCGTTAATCGCCAATCGATCAACATCATCATCGCAATCAATGTCGTGCCACCCGTAATAATCGAATCGGCGAATTGCAAAATACCGCCGCCTGCGACCCGTTCAATGGCTGTTAAATCATTCGTGGCGTGGGCCATTAAGTCCCCGGTCCGATACGTCTGATAAAAGGTCGCATCCATCTTCATAAAATGCCAAAATAACCGTTCTCGCAGCGTTCGTTCTAGGCCAGCCGCGCCACCCCAAATGGCATTGCGCCATAAGTAACGAGTCAAATACTGACCAATGGCCGCAGCCGCAATAATGACTAAGTACACCGTTAACGAGCGAGCGGTTAGCGTGTGCTGGTCGATGCCATCGACTACGTTTCCAATAATCCGGGGCGGTACAATGCCAATAATTGCCGTTAGAATAAGACCAATGACCCCAGCTAAATATAATTTCCATTCCCGGCGAAAATACCAGCCGAGCTTTAAAAAGATACTCACGATGCACCTCCAAAATATTAATTAAATTTTAATTAAACAAGCATTAATTTTATCATATTTTTTGTTTAATGCTGGATATTTTGTTCGCTTAAGCTTGCCACTCTGGTTGGCCCAGAATCGGCTGAAACGTGGTGGCCACGTTTTCGAGCCACAGGGCGGTCTCGAAAGCCGGGCTTTATCTAAGTCGGAAAATCACCGACTAAGATAAACGACACCACTGAGCCAATTCTTGGCCGCCCGCCGTTAGCTACCGGACACTTATAAATTAGTGTTGATTCATTTTAAGCTATAAATTTAGCTGATCAGCCGATTATCGTGGAGCCAAAAAAACACGCCATCCAGATTTAGTCTGAATGACGTGTAAAAAACTAACGCTTATTTGCCAGCTTTCATTTGAATGGGTGCTTCAGCTGGTTCTTGCATGTTGTGTTTCTTCAAGAAGACCATTGAGACCCAGAGCAAGCCTAATGCGACAATCGCGAACAACGCTAACATCGCGATTGATGATACGAACGTCCCGGTACCCCAGCCACCGGTCAATGATTCCCGGAAAGCTAGGATGGAGTAAGTCAATGGCAAGTATGGATGAATGACGTTGAAGAAATGGTTCGTGATTTCCATTGGGAAGGTCCCACCAGAACCACCTAATTGCAACATCAGTAAGACCATGGCCAAGAATCGACCTGGGTTATCCAATAGCATCGACAAGAACATGACAATAAACATCGACGCCAGCGCAATCATAATCGCCGTGGTGAAGTAACCAGCCATGCTGATTGGCTTCAAACCAACGATCAATAAGGCGATACATTCAATAATGGCCATCAAGATGGCAACCGGTACGCCGACTGCTAACTTGCTTAAGAACCATTCCGTAGCTGTCCCATCATCATCCGACATCCGCCGAATTGGATAAGCGAAGTTAAAGACAATTGCCCCAACATAGAGCGCTAACGATAAGACGTAAGGCGCCAACGCATGCCCATAGTTTGGTACATAACTATAGTTGGAATGCGTTAATTTTGAAGGCGTTGCGAACATTTGGGCATTCGCATTCTTCAATGGCGTAGCATTAACTGTATCAGCCCCACTTTGTAAGGACTTCGCTAACGTACCGTTTCCGTTCTTGAGCTTCTTAGTTCCGCTTAAGAGTTTTGGTGAGTTAGCATCCAGTTGATCAGCCCCGTCGGCCAATTGTTGGACGCCCGTGACTAATTGACCCGTGCTACCATTTAAGGTTTGAAGCCCACCATTTAATTGGCCCGCACCAGAATCGAGTTTTTGTACGCCACTACTTAAAGCCGGTACTTGGCCGTTTAAGGTGGTTAAGCCACCAGAAACTTGCTTAGACCCATTAAACAACTGCGAAACACCGGACACTAAGGTTGGAACTTGGGCATTTAATTGCGCGGTTCCACTAGCTAATTGACTAGATCCATTAACTAGAGCTGGGGAATTAGCCGTTAATTTCTTTCCACCAGCATTTAAGTCACTAACACCTTTAACCAAGGCTGGAACTTGACCATTTAAAGTAGTTAGGCCAGTTGTTAATTGGCTAGCACCGGTATTTAGTGCCTTGGAATTATTTGCAATTTGTTGTGTCCCTGCTGATAGCTGGCTACTACCGTTAGCTAATGTACTGCCACCATCAGCTAACTGCGTAACACCATTAATTAAGTCAGGAACTTGACTCTGTAACGCAGTCGTTCCTGCTGTTAATGGCTCAATAATTTGTTTATTGACACCTACCATCCCATTTGAAACATTTTGTGAACCCACTTGAAGTGCTTGAACATTGTCAGCAGCAGTATTGATGCTATCAATTAAAGTATTCACACCGTCCTGAAGTTGACCGAAACTATCCGTCAAGCTAGCAGTTGGTGTCGCAGCAACCGGACTAGCTGCAATTGTTTTTTGCAAGTTAGCGGCATCAGCTTTTAAGGCATTGGCTGCTGTTACATTAGAAGCTGGTGCTGCATTATTTGAACTATCTTTTTGACCAACACCCTTAAGTGCAGTTTCAATGGCGCTAACTTGAGCGTCAGTTAGCTTACTGCTGCCCTTAATCGATTCGATTTTTGCATTAATTTGGCTTGTAACATCGCTACTTGAACCGGTTGTACTAGTGTTAGTCGCACCACTTGCCAACTGATTAGCATGTGTTTGCATATCACTAACAATTTTAGTAGCTTGAGCAGACGTTCCAGCGTTTTGCATGCCAGCAAGTTTTGCTTGAATTTGCTTCAATTGTTCTGCCATACCAGCCATACCTTGTTGCAAACTAACGATTTGTTTTTGATTTTCCTCGCTGGTCATGCCATCATGTAAAGCGCCTAAACCAGTAGTTACTTTATTACTACCATCTTGCAATGCAGCAAATTTTTCCGTTAACGCCGTAGTCCCAGTAACTAACTGACCAGCACCACTTGTTAACGCACCACTTTGATTTTTTAGTTGAGTCAAACCACCGTTTAAAGTTTGGGCCCCAGAATTGAGATCCTTTAACTTACTATTTACGGTATCAACACCAGACGTATAGGTCGCTACTCCAGTTTTCAACGTCTTTGAACCCGTTGTCAGCGCAGTGACCCCACTAGATAATGCTCCAGTCTTACTATTCAACGTCCGAATCCCAGTTGAAAGTGTGTAAACACCATTTGTATAAGTCACAACACCAACTTTAAGGGCTTTTGACCCATCGGCTAATTTAACAACACCATCTGACAAGGCACCGGTACTGCTATTTAAAGTACCTAACCCACTAGTAACTTGGTTAGAACCATCAGACAACTTATTAACACCGCTAGCCAAAGCCCCAGTACTACCGTTCAAGGTATCTAAACCAGTCTTCAACGCACTGCTACCATCAACCAGCTTCTTCATCCCAGCTGGCATCTGTTTAACCTTGGTATTTAACTCAGTGGTCCCGTTCTTCAACGTATGAACACCGGTCGTGTAGGTCTTTAAACCAGACTGTAAGACCACCGTCCCGTCTTTCAACTGACTGGCACCTTTAGCGGCTTTACTGAAGCCTTCACCAGCCGTCTTAACTTGCTTGAACATCGTCAATGCATAAGCCTTAGTTACTGCGGCCCGGACATTTTGATTCAACTGCGTAGCCCCAGCATCACTAATGACCTTAGCGATATAGTTCAATGACGCATTAGTCGAATAATGTAACTTCATTCGTTTCGGATTTTTGCTCGTCACCGTCGTTGCGTGTTGCGAAAAATTGCTTGGAATCGTCACGACCGTATAATATTTGTGAGTTGCCATCCCTTGTTCCGCTTTATCAGCCGAAACAAAGTGCCATCCTAATTGATCATTTTTCTTTAAATTCTTAATTAATTCTTCCCCAACTGCGAACCGCTTCCCTTGGTAGTTAATCGGTTTGTCGTTATTTACGACCGCAACTGGTAAGTGCTTTGTATCTCCATATGGATCCCAGACCGAAGTCAGGAAGAAGACACTGTACAAAAACGGAATCAATATCATGACTGATACCGAAATCCAAAGTATTTTACTATGACGAATTGCTCGCCATTCCCCGCTAATCATCTTCACAACATGGAACCTTCCTTCACCAAAAATAAATTATGTGTGCTGTTCAAGTGAGAAAAACGTCGCTAACGTCTTTTCAATTGCCGCTTGAATCTGCGGCGCCCCACCGTCGAGCCCTTCACTACTTAGCCATTGCACAATACTCGTAATCGCCCCGCTCACTAAGTAAGCCGTTAAATCCGGTTGCGACGCCTTGCGCATCATTACGAAGACCCGATCGTGAGCCCCAGCTTGTGCAATGGTCAAAAAGCAATCATTAATTACACGCTGCGAGCGATCATTGTCGCCTTCGGTATTCGTCACCAATAAATGCCGTAAAATCTGAGTATGCGTGCCAATAAAGCGCGCGATCACTCCCGAGCCAGCGGCATTAGTTTGTTCAGCCGCCAGCATTTCTTCAATTGCGCGCATCACCATTTGCGCTAGCAAGTCGAATTTATCGGTATAATATCGATAAAAACTACTACGATGGATCAACGCCCGGGCACAAATTTGTTCAACCGTGATTTGTGACATCGACCGCTGCTCCAATAACTGGTACATCGCGCGCTGCAAATCTAGCTCCGTGCGAATCGAAATTGTAACCACCCCTTTGGCCTCTTCTATTCATATATTCGAATATTAGAATGAAATAGACCTAAAACAACGCTGCTCCCTTGGCAACGATTTTAGTCCCCCTAATGCAAATATGGTTTAAGCTTCAAATCTTCCCGTAACGTGTGGATCAGATGCTCGACTTTCGTTAGTGGACCATCGAACGTCACCCGATAATAATTGCGAGTGCCTTGATGTTCAACACTCACAAAATGATGATCCTTTAAAGTCTTTAGTTGATGTGAAACCGCTGGCTGTGAAATTTGCATGATTTTAGTTAATTCCCCAACCGTTAACCCTTTAGCATGCTGGGTTAATTCAATCATGATCTGCTGGCGACGTTCATCGGCTAATACTTCGAAAATTGGAATCGTATCCCGGAACTCTTGTAAAGCCGCTTCGTTTGGATTCATTTGGTTAGCTCCTTTCATTCTTATATTCTAATATTGGAATGAATCAATGGTAACCCTTTTCAATTTTTTTTGCAACACCTTTTAAAAACTGTCTGATTTTAAAACACATTCAGTTTGTTGCGCTTCTAGCTTAATTAGAAAGCGATTACAATTAGAACATTAAAGGAGGCACAGGCTGATGAAACCCTTACGTCAAGCGTCCTTATTAATTAGATTATTATTACTAACTGGTTGCTGGATTTTAATTCAAGTCTTATTATTACCGCTAACTCTGCACCAGAATGATCTCGTCATGTTGTACTCAAGTATCGGATTACTCAGCTTAATCATTGGTGTGACCGGTTACGATAGTTACTGTGCCATCCGTCATACCAAAGCCGCCTGTTTTATTTTGATTGATTTATTGACCTTAGCGTTGGCCGGTTGGCTGTTATTTTTAATCTAAACTTCCTAGAATCCTGATTGGTGACGGACTGCCCCCGTTGCTGATTGGGATTTTTTGTGGTTCCTACTGACTTGCCGAAACGTGTTCGGCACAGCTGGGGACTCCGCTTGCTACGCCAAGCCAACGACTCGGAAAGACTACCGAGTCATTGGCTTAGCTAGGCAATGCTCGACCCCAACCCGCTGTACCTCTCACTCTACAAAAAAGCACCCAACCAATGGCTAGGTACTCAAAGGGTAATTGCATTCAAACGATAACTCGCAATGATCAAGTTGGGAGCTTGATCACCGTTATGGAAAAGTCACAGGTATTCTGGGAAGGATTAACCGATGACTCGATTCGTTTGGGTATAGCGCTACTTGTTAATAAATTTAAGAGAAAATAGCAATTAACGGCGGTTAAGCAACGCTATGTCCCTTAGTATAACCGCTTTCACCATAGTTACCAGTTTACTTAAATTAATTTGTCCTAAAATGCGACAAAATTTTAAAATTGTCGCGTTCCCTAATCATCGCACTTGGAAACGGTTAATGCTACAATTTGAATGCACCATAAATTACGATTTGGAGATGACCATATGCAATCCCAACTCTATCCTTACTTTGCTTTTGAAAATGCGAAAGCGGCCATTGACTACTATCAACGAGTCTTTGGGGCGACTGACGTTTACCGATTAAGTCCTAAACCGGAACAAGCACAACAATTTGGCTTGCCAGCCGATGCCGACCTAAACAATATGACCATGCATGGTGGCTTCACCATTCTAGGCACGAAAGTCGAATGTGCCGATGCCTTTCGGGGCACCCCGCAACCATCTGAACAGATTACCTTAATGATTGATATTAATAGTGAAGATGAGGCTAGCAATCAAGCTGCTGAAGACTTCTACCAGCACCTCGTTGACTCTGGTGAAGTGACCATCAACATGCCATTTGCCGAACAATTCTGGGGTGGCAAGATGGGCCAATTCACCGATAAATTCGGTGTGAATTGGATGCTTCATACCTCACCTTGGTCAATCGCCGCGGATCATCAAAACGATTAAGCTAAAAAACGTGCCTGGCAAAATGTCAGACACGTTTTGTTTATTTAGCGTGATTATAAGCTTTCTTAGCGTACTTATACCCATACTTAGCCAATTCTTTCTCAACTTGCTTGGTCGTGGTCGTCCGCTTTGACGAATAACGATTAGCATTGCCCGTATTATTGCTAGTCGTCACTTTATCAGCGCCAGCGACTTGCATACTGGCATCGGCTTTACCGCGACCCGTGGCATAATCAAAGCTAACGCCCGGTTCAACGTTCCAAATGTAAACATTGAAGTTAACACTACCATCGGTGGATACCGCTTGTGACCAATAGCCCCGTGGCATTAATTCATTCCCCCGAAAGACGGTTGTCACCCGGTAGATGACTTTTTTACCTTGTTCCAACGCGGTCCGCACTTGATTTTCATAAATCTGCATCGTCTTTTGGTTAGAATAAGCGGTTTGTGTGGCTAAATTCTTCGGATTATCCAAGCTACCATCTTCACCAGCTTTATAGACTCCAGTGTTGGTTAAGTTAAATGATAACGTATACGCGATTAAATGTCCGCGGTTCTGCGGATAGACCCGCTTACCGTTAACTTTAATTGGCTGATTATGCCAACCAGTCGGACTCCAAGTCTGTGCAGTTCGGCCAGCTGAACGTCCTAAATTAGCTTTACTCAAATAAGCCGTGTCCGTGGTCGTCCGATTCAAGCTATCAAGATTCCCATAATCGATCTTTGAATACTTCCATAGACTCGCCTTCAACGTACTCTTACCGCTATTCACCTTAATTGCAGCGGCACTGCCGGATTTATAATCTTGCTTGGCTAAGGCCGCATAAGTGCCTTTGACATTACCGGTAGTCGCCGTGGTGTCGCTACTGCTAGTTGTGCTCGAACCGCTATCACTCGTCGATTGGTCTAAACTACTGCAACCGCCGAGCAACAGTATTAAACTCAAAATCCCCATTAAGGTCGCTGATCGTAACCATTTCATCAAATTCATTCCGCCCCATCTTTTTAGATTGTGACTCTATCATACCGTATTTTAGTCAGGGGAACAAACGTTTTTTGAAGTCAAATTTTATTGACGTCGGTTAAGCCAGTCAGACCGTAAGATACCATACTTAACTGAGTCATAATATTGACCTTGCCAATAACGGACTTGCGGTATTCGACCTTCTAAGTTCAAGCCAATCGCTGTCGCCAGATGCATCATCCGCTGATTGCCTGACCAAGTGGTTAACCCAATATGTGGCAAGGCTGTCACGTCGTTAAATAAATGATCTAACCATTGGGATAACGCCTGGCGACCTATATGTTGGCCCCAGTGCTGGTCGTCAAAGATCAAAATGCCCACTTCAAGCCACCGCTCTAAGTCCCCATCCACAAAGTGATAATTGACACTACCAACGATGGCTTCATCCACGGTAATGACCCAGTTACGCTGATCCGTCAGCCAATCATGCGGTCCAATTAAACTGTTAAAGACAATCTGACTCGGCAACGTGTCATGAAAGTAAGGCCCGTTCCATTTAAGCCACTCCGCATCGGGATGACTAAAACCGATCTGCCAGAGTTCATCTAGTTCCGTTGGCTTGACCGGCCGAATCTTAACCGTCGTCATGGCAAGACCACCACTTTGCCCAAGCTATGGCCGCTTTCCAGGTATTCATGAGCGGCTTGCACGCCATCTAAATCAAAAACTTTAGTTAGCGTTACATCGACATGGTGATCAGCAATTAGCGCCAATAGGTCATCTAACTGTGACTGCACGACTTCACCGGAGTAAAAGGCCGTTAAGTAGCCGTCATTTGGGATCTGCATAATCGGATCAAATTGATCTAACGTCCAGACGCCACCTAATTCGCCAGTTGAACTCACAATGCCAAAATGACGCAAAAATTGTAATGAATCGGGGACTGTGGCAGGACCAATCAGATCCAAAATACGATCAAACCGTTGATCAGTCTGCAGTTGGCCATCGATATCACCAATGACATCATCGTAACCGATTGCCTGTAATTCAGACCGTTTAGCCACATTACGGGTACTGCCAAACACTTGAATATCCGGCTGCATGGCATGGGCTAACTTGACGGCCATCACGCCGACCCCGCTCGTGCCACCACGAATCAAGAGTTTTTGTTGTGGCTGTAATTGTAACCCTAATAAAGCCCCATACGCGGTATAACCGGTTTCCGGAATGGCTGCTAAATCCGCCCAGCTTAGTTCACTATGAATGGGATACAGTTGATCATTTGGTAGCAATGCATATTCCGCATAACTGCCATCAAACGCCCGACCCATTTCGCCCATAATTGACATGGCTTGCTGACCAACCGGCAAACGAGTTGTATCGGTCGTCGCCGCAATCTCACCCACGGCTTCAATGCCCAAGATACGTGGAAATTGAACACTTGGTGATTTGCCTTCACGCGTAAAAATTTCAGAATGATTAATGCCAAAGCCGCACACTTTTAATAATGACCAGCCGGGCTTAACACTCGGGGTTGGTACGTCACTCACCGTTAAGACGGCCGGACCACCTGGTTGTTGCACTTTTATTGCTCGCATTGATTATTTTGCCTCCGTTTAAAGTCAAGTATAGTAAAAGACCGCCCTAGCAACAACTAAAGCGGTCAACTAAATTTAATTAAGATGATGACTTAAACTAGGACTTTTCAAACTAAAGTGATGATGCGCGTGTGGTTTGCGGAACCAGAAGATATTAACTGCTAAGCCGATGACCAGTAAAACCAACGCTAAGCTCATAATATGATGCAAGCCAGTGTGTAAAATCGTCCGCATAGCTGGAATAAGCTGCGCTGGCAACCGTTTTGCACTGTTCGCGTCACTCAATTCATTCAACATATTCATTGTGATTTTGCCATGCGATTGGGCCACGCCTGACGTCAATGATTGGTTTAAAACCACACTATAGATTGAAGACATAAACGTCTGACCTAACATTCGGACTAACAAGCTAAACGAGGTCGCAATCGGCACATCGCGATGCGCTGCTTGCTGTTGCACGCTGACTTGCAAGACGGTAAAACAAATCCCAATCCCGCAGCCTTGAAATGCTCCAGCTAACAATAAGAACCAATAACTCGTCCGCAAGCCGGCGACTGCCAGTAACCCACAGGCAATCAACATGCCGGCGAAACCAATCATGACCATCGTCCGCGTCGACCATTTTTGCCCATGATTAGAACTCCACTGAGCGCCTAAGAAGTTCGTCACTGACCCAGGAATCTGAGTGACACCACCAATAACCGCCGTGGTTCCCAATAATCCTTGCGCCCACATTGGCACATAGACATTGAACCCAACGAAAAAGCCATAAATTAAAAAGAACATCACAAATGATGCCACTAAATAACGATTTTTAAACAATCGACTTGGAATAATCGGATCAACTGCCCGATGTTCGACAGCCATTAAGCCGGCTAATAAGGCCAAAGCTAACGCCAAAATTAAGCCAACCCCAATGATTGGCAACTTACCAATCATTTCAATACCGACTAACAGACTGACCAACCCGCTCGTTAACAAGGCCGCACCCAGGTAGTCCACTTTTGACGCTGTTTTGGTAATTTTAGGTGCCTGATACAACGCTTGAATAATGGCAATTGATGCCAAACCGATGGGCACATTGATATAAAATACCCAGTGCCAACCGAGATTATCGACAATAAAGCCACCGACTAACGGGCCAATAATGGCGGCGGTACTAAAACTAGCGGTGACGTAGCCAAAAACCTTACCGCGCTTAATCGGATCATGATAAATCTCAGCATAGATAATGTACGGAATGGCGGTCATCCCACCACTCCCAATTCCCATAACGGTCCGAGCAATAATTAAGAAAATAATATTTGGCGCCAGACCTTCTAACAACGCCCCAATCACAAAAATCGTGGTCGAAATCTGATAGGCCTGCTTATTCCCAATCCGTTCACCTAATTTACTCCATAACGGCGTGGTCACCGCGCCGCCTAATAAGAAGACGGCCACGATCCACCCCATCAATTGAATCCCATGCAGATCACTAATGATTGCAGGTAGCGCGGTACTAATAATCGTACTATCTAGCCCATTCATCGCGTTCGACAACAACAACGCAACTGTCACAATCATCACAACTTTTTTCGACACCACTAACTTCCTCTCTATGCTTATCTATGTATTTTCCACTCATATATCACTCAAATTGCCGCTATGGTTGGTCTGGATTGATGCTGGAACGTGGTGGCCGCGTTTGGAAGCCAAAATACGGTCTTCCAAGCCGGGCTTTGACTAAGGACGAGAAGAACACTCGACCTAAGTCAAACGACACCACTGAGCATCATCCAGCCCGCCCTTCGCTAAATTAGCTGACTAATTATTTGTTTAAAGCTACTGCAACACTAATCGTATTCCTAATCAAATGATTAAAATGACTAGCAACTACTTATAAATACCTGTTAATCAACGCCGGGCGGGTCAGAATTGGCTCAGTGGTGTCGTTTATCTTGGTCGGTGGTTTTTCCGACCTAGATAAAGCCCGGCTTATGAGACCGAACTTTGGCTCATAAACGTGGCCACCACGTTCCAGCCGATTCTGGCCCAACCAGAGTGACCAAAAACACCACACTATTTTTATTCAAAAATAAGTTTTTCATGCACTTCTAAGATTACACTATTTTCAGGAATCACACCACGTTATTTTCTGAAAATCGACACAAAAAGACCACCATGCCGAAGCACCGTGGTTATTTGTGATCTAGAGTCACACACATTTTATCCGTTAAGTTAGGGTTGGATCATCATCAAGCAAGTTTCGCTCGATTGACAATGACCATAGTATAGACGCGAGTTATGAAAAAAGTGTGACGGTTTCCAGTTAAAAACATGATTTACCCAGCATCAGCTTGCCGATTGGTTTGCCAATCCTGCTTCATTAAATGATAGGCCAGCACGCGTACCGTCTCACCATTATCTAGGGTGAATGTCTCAAGTTCACCTTGATCATACATGCCCATCTTGGCCATTACCCGGCCAGAATTAGGATTGGCATCCGCATAATGCGCTTGCAGCTCATCAAAACCAAGCGTTTCAAAACCATACGCCATCATCGCCCGACCAGCTTCAGCCACATAGCCATGGCCCCATGCACTGGGACTTAAAGCATAAGTCAAGATGCCGGTCGTCCCTTCTGGATGGAATTCATAAAAGCCAATCAACTGATGATCACTTTTAGTTTCGATCCCAAAGGTCGTGGTTGTATCGGTTAAAAAGTGCGCTTTGAAGCTATCATCAAAATCAGCGGGCGTCTTTAATGCGCGGTAACGCAAATACGCAACAACTCGCGGGTCTAGCAACATCGCCTGCAACGCATCATGGTCACTAGGACGTATCGGTCGAATACTTAGTCGTTCTGTCAAAATTGGTTGCATGTCTTATGCCATCTCCAAATTACGGTTTAATTGTTTTAGTATACGACCTGACCGTCATTTTTCAATTCATAAGTTCTAACCACCGATCGTGGTGTGAAACAATGCCCCCAAGGCAAACGTCACCACCGTTGTAAGTAGACCCACGATAATATTACGCAACATCGTCTGCTTAGTCGACATTGTCTGCGAATGTGAGCTGACTAGCCCATTCAACGCTAAGGCAATCACCATCGCAATCAACGTGCCTAGTTCTTTATACGGATTTGGAATTAACGTCATCGCTAATAGCGGAATCAGCGCCCCCGCAATAAACGACAAGAATGACGTTGCCGCCGCATGCCAGGGATTTAAGTAATGCCCAACTTTAATCTGATACGTATCGGCGACCTCATCATTGACTTGTGTCTGAATATTGACTTGCGCCATTAATTCATCGGCCACTGTTTCAGCAGTCTTTTTGCTTAATCCTTTTTTCAAGTAAGTTGTCACGATATGTTGCCGCGACATCGCGGGCGTGGCGGCCGTTTCACTCAAAACTTTTTTTACCGTATTCTTTTGAATATCGTGTTGGGCACTAACCGAAATATATTCACCACCAGCCATTGAACAGGCACCAGCTAACATGCCGGCAACGCCAGAGACTAAGAGATAGTTACTCGAAAAGTTAGCCCCCATCGCCCCCAGCACAATCCCCGAGACCGAAATAATACCATCATTGGCGCCTAAAATACCAGCCCGAATAATGTTTAACCGATCCGCTAACATGGTGTGTTTAAAATATGCTCGTAATGAAAATTCCATCAGTATCCGCTCCCCTGGCTACCAGCCATTAATTCGAACTTTAATGCCGTGTTGCTCAATATGCTGCTTATAATCCACTAAATCTTCTGCTTGTAACTGTTTAACATCTTCCAGTTCATATTTCCGACCTAAATCTTGATACTTCTTCAAGCCAAATTGGTGAAATGGGAGTAACTCAACTTCCGGTACCCCGAGCTTTACAAACAACTCACCAAAGTGGTCCGCATCAGCCAACGTGTAGTTAAATCCTGGAATGACCGGAATCCGCACCATCATTGTCTTATGGGCTTTGACAGCGGTTTCTAAATTCTTCAAAATAACCGTGTTATCAGCACCCGTCCCCGCCCGATGTTGATTGCGGTCCCATTGCTTACAATCATAATACATAAAGTCCATGTATGACATAAATTCTTTAAATAATTTTGGCGTGGTATAGCCAGTTGTCTCACAAGCGAGATGAATCCCCGCTTTTTTAATGGCTTTGGCGAGTTCAATCGCAAACGGTGCTTGAAATAACACTTCACCACCGGAAAAAGTCACCCCACCACCAGATTCTTCATAAAAGTCGCGATCTTGTAAAATCACTTTCATAATTTCATCCACCGTCATATAGTCGCCGACGATAGTTTCTTTGGCCGTTTGCTCATCATACATCGACTCCTGCACGCCCGATTGCGACTCAGGATTCGAGCACCATTTGCACCGCAATGGACAACCTTTAAAGAAGACCACCGTTCGAATACCCGGACCATCATTAATACTGAATTTTTGAATATTGAAGACAAGCCCTTTCAGCGGTGCCGTCGTTGTGGTTACTGTTGCCATTTTGGTCACTCCTTATTGTCATTGATTGACTCTATCCTAACGCACTTGTTATCAAACGTAAATAGTTATTCTTTCGAAAGAAAGTAATCATGATTCGTTTACGGCCAGAACCGTGCTATAATGAAAGCAACAGGATGGTGAGATTAATGAACAAACGTAATGAACAACTCCTCCAAATCGTCAACCAACGAAAAAAAATCGAAGTTAATGAACTCGCTGATCTGCTGCAAGTCTCGAAAGTCACGATTCGTAAGGATTTGACCCAGTTAGAAGACCGTGGTTTACTGCAACGGCAACACGGCTTTGCCATTATCAATAATCCGAACGACTTGAAGTTCCGTTTAGCCCAGAATTATGACGTCAAACGTCAAATCGCCCAAGCGGCCGCCGCAACGGTTCAGGATAACGAAACCATCATGATTGAATCCGGCTCAACTTGTGCGCTGATGGCTGAAGAACTCGCGAAGGCCAACCAACACGTCACAATTATCACCATTTCATTTTTCATTGCGAATTATGTTCGCGACTACCCCAACATTCGCGTCAACGTCTTAGGCGGTGAATACCAGCCAGACTCACAAGTGGCGGTCGGCCCGTTAACCAAAGCCATGCTGGCGAACTTCCACACTGACAAGCTATTTGTCGGGACGGATGGCTTTGACGCACACTTTGGCTTCTATAGTAATGACATTATGCGGGCTGATACCGTACAGGCCATGGCAGACAACGCTGACAACACGATTATCTTGACTGATTCGAGCAAATTCGATGCAAAAAGTACCGTGCGCCAACTCAGTCTGGATCAGGTCAACACGGTCATTACCGATACTGATATTTCGACCACACTACAACAACGACTAATTAACCATGATATTCGGACCCAATTAGTCGAGACCCACGCTTAGGATTAACGTCCTAAGCGTTTTTTATTTAACGCTTACTTGGCACAAGGTATACTGATGGAAAGGATGTGCCAATATGCAAACAACAAGCTATACTGACTTCCGACAAAATCTTAAGTCTTACATGCACCAAGTAAACGATACCCCTGAACCGCTAACCGTAACCAACCCCAAATTCAACAACAATATTGTCGTTCTCTCAGTAGATACCTATGAATCAATTATGGAAACTCTCGCAATCATGTCCAACACAAAACTAATGGAACGGATCAAAGAAAGCGACTGGCAACTCACACAACGTGGCTTTAAACAGCACAAGCTATTAATCAATATGCATAATAAGCATTAGCCAATCACGACCACGCTTAGGATTAACGTCCTAAGCGTTTTTTAGTCTCCTCATTGTTAATTAGTTAGTTGCACATCCGTGCATTTTAGAAGAAGTTGGCTTGAGAATCCTGGTTTTATTTGAAAGCGCTTGACGTCATCGGTAGGCATGTTATGATTAGTTACGTAAGAAAGATAAATCAGTTTCGAACAACAGGAGGAACGTATTATGACAGCGACACTTACCCAAAATAAAACCACTACAACTAAAACCGAGAATCACTTTGGCAAACTAACCCCGATGATGGACCGGTTCCGTGACAGTATTATTGATGCTAAGCCGTACGTTGACCCTGAACGAGCCATCCTCACGACCGAAACTTACAAAGCCCATCAAGATGAACAAGTCGATATTTTACGCGCTAAGATGCTTGAAAACGTGCTCGCCAAGATGAGTATCTTTATCGAAGACGATACTTTGTTAGCCGGGAACCAGGCGCGGCAAAACCGCTGGGCCCCTGTCTTCCCAGAATATTCAATGAACTGGGTCATCGACGAACTCGATACTTTCGAAAAACGCCCTGGCGATGTCTTCTATATTACGGAAGACTCTAAAAAAGAACTTCGCGAAATTGCCCCATTCTGGAAGCACAATACCTTGGAAGATCGTGGCTATCAGTCATTCCCTGAAGCTAGCCGGATTTTCTACGATCTCGGCGTGATTGGCGCTGACGGGAACATTACTTCTGGTGATGGGCACATTGCCGTTGACTACAAGAACGTCGTCAACAAAGGCTTAAAATGGTACGAAGACCGCATCAAAGCTGCATTAGCTGACTTAGACTTAACCGACTTTCCTAGTCAAAAGAAGTACTACTTCTACAAAGCCGGCTTAATCGTCATCGACGCCATTCATAACTTTGCTAAGCGTTATGCCGCATTAGCTGCAAAGCAAGCTGCTAGTGCCACTAATCCAACTCGTAAAGCGCAACTTGAAAAGATGTCTCAAATCTTAACTAAAGTTCCTTATGAACCAGCCGACACGTTCTATGAAGCGATTCAAGCTGTCTGGTTAGTTCATCTGACCTTGCAGATTGAATCCAATGGTCACTCCGTCTCATACGGCCGCTTGGACCAATACTTGGATCCATTTTATGAACATGACTTAAAGACTGGCAAGATTGACGCTGATCACGCCACGGAACTTTTAACCAACTTATGTCTTAAGACCTTAACCATCAACAAGGTCCGGTCATGGCAGCATACGGAATTCTCCGCCGGTAGTCCCCTTTACCAAAACATTACCATTGGTGGTCAAACTCCTGATGGCAAAGATGCGGTTAATCCGATGAGCTACTTGATCTTACGGGCGATCGCGCAAGCCCACTTACCACAACCTAACTTAACCGTTCGTTACCACAAGGGCTTAAGTGATAAATTCATGCGTGAATGTGTCGAAGTCATTAAGCAAGGCTTAGGGATGCCCGCCTTCAACAACGATGAAGTGATCATTCCATCCTTTATGCGGCGGGGCGTCAAAAAGGAAGATGCATATAATTACAGCGCGATTGGCTGTGTCGAAACGGCGATTCCTGGTAAATGGGGTTATCGTTGTACCGGGATGAGCTTTATCAACTTCCCACGGGTTCTCTTAATCGTAATGAATGGCGGGATTGATCCCGAATCTGGTAAACGGTTATTACCGGACTACGGCAAGTTCACCGACATGACCTCATACGACCAATTGATGGCCGCTTGGGACAAAGCCTTACGCGAAATGACGCGTCAAAGTGTCATTATCGAAAATAGCTGTGACCTAGCTTTGGAACAAAACTACCCTGATATTCTCTGCTCCGTTTTAACTGACGACTGCATTGGCCGTGGCAAGACTATTAAAGAAGGCGGCGCCGTTTACGACTTCATTAGTGGCTTACAAGTTGGGATTGCCAACTTAGCCGACTCCTTAGCGGCCGTTAAGAAGTTAGTCTTTGAAGAAAAACAGCTCACGACGCAACAGTTATGGGACGCTTTAAAGTCCGACTTTGCTGGCAAAGATGGCGAAAAGATCCGGCAGATGTTAATCAATGACGCCCCGAAATATGGGAACGATGACGATTACGTGGATGACTTAATCGTGGACGCTTATCAGCCTTATATCGACGAAATCGCTAAGTACAAAAATACCCGTTACGGTCGTGGCCCAATCGGTGGTTTACGTTACGCTGGGACGTCATCAATTTCCGCTAACGTCGGTCAAGGCCACAGTACTTTAGCCACGCCAGATGGCCGGCATGCCCGGACACCGTTAGCTGAAGGCTGCTCACCAGAACATTCCATGGATGCCGATGGACCAACGGCGGTATTTAAGTCCGTTTCCAAATTACACACGGAAGATATTACCGGTGGCGTGCTCTTGAACCAAAAGATGTCACCTCAGATCTTACGTAGCGATGAAAGCTGCATGAAGTTAGTCGCCCTCTTACGGACCTTCTTCAACCGGCTGCACGGTTATCACGTTCAATACAACATTGTCTCCCGTGATACCTTAGTCGATGCCCAGAATCACCCCGCTAAACACCGGGACTTAATCGTTCGGGTCGCTGGCTACTCCGCCTTCTTCGTGGGCTTATCGAAAGAAACCCAAGATGATATTATCGAACGGACGGAACAATCTCTTTAAATCAAACTAGTTTAAAAGCGTCTTAGCAGATTTTGCTAAGACGCTTTTGGTTTACTTATGCCAGATGATGACGTTTGGTGTTCGTCAAAGTTGCCGCCTGCCAGTTAGTTCCTAAAACGCTGGAACGCTATGAGTCATTTTGAAGTTAAAGATCGGACTTCAAAACTGAACCTGGCGTAATCGTACTAAAACCAATAACACGGCTAAGCATTTTGGGACCCAATCTCGCAGCTAAATGACTGAACTGGAAATAATCAATTATTAACTTTTTAATAGCCGGTTGCTAACGCCGGGCGGGCCAGAATTGGCTCAGTGGTGTCGTTTATCTTGGTCGGTGATTTCCCGACTCAGATAAAGCCCGGCTTTCGAGACCGGTTTGTAGCTCGAAAACGTGGCCACCACGTTCCAGCCGATTCTGGCCCAACCAGAGTGACAAATTAATCCAACTAGCAAATTAAGAATACATCAAAAAAGTCCAGCCAATGCTGGACTTTTTAATCAATACGCACTATATGATGAATAATCCCTAAACACCTAGCGCTAACCGAGCTTCTCGTGACATTCGAGCAATCGACCAGGCTGGCTCCCAAACTAAATTAATCACAACTTCTTTAACTTCGGGTAAGTCACCTAACGCTTCGGCGATGCCACTGGCTAGTTCATCGGTCAGTGGGCAACCCATGATAGTCAACGTCATCGTGACCCGCGCTTCGCCAATATCATTTAACGTCACATCATAGATCAAACCGAGGTTAACAATATCAACGCCCAGTTCTGGATCAATCACCTTTTTTAAAGCTTCAATCGCCTTATCTTTAAATGCAGTTGTTTCTGCCATCGCGATGGTCCTCCTCTTAGTTGGTCTTAACCAATTGAGCCTTCCATTTCAAAACTAATCAAGCGGTTCAATTCTACGGCATATTCCATTGGTAATTGCTTCGTAAAGGGTTCCACAAAGCCCATGATAATCATTTCCGTCGCCTTTTGTTCCGAAATACCCCGACTCATCAAGTAATAGAGTTGTTCTTCCGAAACTTTGGAGACTTTTGCTTCATGTTCCATCGAGACATTACCATTCAAGATTTCGTTATAGGGAATCGTATCACTAGACGACTGGTCATCCATAATGATCGTGTCACATTCCACGTGGGCGAACGATCCATCTGAATGCCGACCGAAACGCACCGTCCCACGATAATCAACCGCACCGCCGTCTTTAGAGATCGACTTAGACACAATCGAGGAGGTCGTATTCTTGGCATTATGAATCATCCGCGCACCATTATCTTGATCAACGTTATGTCCCGCGACCGCGATGGACAACATGGTGCCGTGCGCGCCTTCCCCATCCAGATAAACGGATGGGTATTTCATCGTAATCTTAGACCCTAAGTTACCATCGACCCATTCCATCGTGGCATTGGCCATAGCTTGCGCACGCTTGGTTTCCAAGCTGTACACGTTATTGGACCAGTTTTGAATCGTGGTGTAGCGACAAGTGGCATTGTCTTCAACAAAGACTTCCACCACCGCTGCATGGAGGCTATCCGAATCATAACTTGGTGCCGTACAGCCTTCTACGTAGTTCACACTGGCGCCATCATCGACAATGATTAGCGTCCGTTCAAACTGCCCGGTGTTTTCCGCATTAATTCGAAAGTAGGATTGAATTGGCGTGGTGACTTTAACGCCTTTGGGCACGTAAATAAACGATCCACCAGACCAGACTGCCGCATTTAAAGCCGCATATTTATTGGAATCGGGATGAACCAGCTTACCGAACCATTTCTTAAAGAGTTCCGGATATTGCTTCAAGGCCGTATCGGTATCCGTAAAGATAATCCCGGTCTTATCAAAGGTCTCTTGCATCCGATGATAGACCACTTCGGATTCATATTGCGCACTCGACCCAGCTAGATATTTCCGTTCCGCTTGGGGAACCCCTAGCCGATCAAAGGTTTCTTTGATCTTAGGTGGCACATCATCCCAGTTGCGATACTTCTTATCCGTCGCTTTTTGGAAGTACTTCATATGTTCCATATCCAGTCCGGACAAGTCAGGACCAAACTTCGGCATCGGCATCTTTTTATAGATTTCATAGGCTTTTAACCGGTAATCGAGCATCCATTGCGGTTCGTGCTTTTCAGCCGAAATTTCACGGACGATTTCCTCGGTTAAGCCTTCACCAGTTGAATAGACCGGCGTCACATCATCATGGAACCCATATTCATAATTTTGATTATCAGTAACAACTTCATTAACTTTCTTGCTCATTTGGGGTTCCTCCAAGCTCATCTAATAATTGGTCAGCCGCATGCCAAGCCAGCATCGCACAGCGAATACGGGTCGGAAATTCCGCGACCGCTCCTAAAACAGCCGCATCGCCCAATTGTTTTTTGGCGGTAACATCGATCTCATCACCCATCACTAACTGTGAAAAGTCGTGAATCAACGCTTTCGCCTGTGCGGGTGATTGCTTGGCTAGCACATCGGTCATCACACTCGCCGAAGCTTGTGAGATCGTACAGCCCGTGCCACTAAAGGCGATTTGTTGGATCTGATCATCTTGAATATCCAATTGGACTTTAATCACATCACCGCAAGTCGGATTATTCAACGTCAACCCTGGCACATCCGGCAACTGGCCGTGATGATGCGGTTGCTGGGCATGTTCTAAGATCACGGCTTTGTATAATTCACCTAACTTTAACAAACTCATGGTTGGAAGAACTCCTTTACTTCGGCTAAGGCCGTTAGTAAGCGGTCAATCTCTGCGGGCGTGTTATAAAACATGACGCTCGCCCGCACCGTGGCACTCGTTTGCAAGTATTGCATTAATGGTTGCGCGCAATGGTGGCCAGCTCGTACTTCAACACCGGCCATATCTAAGCCAGTCGCCACATCATGCGGATGCACACCATTCAAATTAAACGCCACTACCGGACCGTGTAACGCTAAATCATGGGGGCCATAAACGGTAACGCCATCCATTTTTAGTAACCCAGTTAATAAGCGTTCCGTTAATTGGTTTTCCTGGGCTTCAATGGTTGGCCAGCCAACTTGTTGCAAGTAAGTGATAGCGGCCCCGAGACCAATCACACCACTAATATTGGGTGTCCCAGCTTCAAAACGTTGGGGAATCGCCGCAAACGTTGTCGTCTGCTGAGTGACATTATCGATCATCTCGCCGCCAAATTCAGCTGGCGTTAATTGCTTAAGTAAGTCTAACTTACCATACAGCACGCCAATGCCAGTCGGTGCTAACATCTTATGACCAGAAAAGGCATAGAAGTCGGCATCCATGGCTTGCACATCGACTGGTTGATGTGCGACTGCTTGAGCACCATCGACCACGATAATCGCCCCATTTTGATGAGCTAAGGCGGCTAAATCGTTGATGGGGTTCGTCACCCCTAAAACATTCGACGTTTCAGCGACTGCGACTAACTTGGTCTTAGCCGTAATCAGGCGCTTAGCCGCGTCCATATCAAGTTGACCATCGCTAGTTAAGCCAATATAGCGTAATTTTGCGTGTTTGCGAATGGCCAACTGTTGCCACGGTACCAAGTTACTATGATGTTCCATCACCGTTAAAACGATTTCATCTTGCGGGCCAATGAACTGTTCACCATAAGTCTGGGCCACCCAATTCAAGCTTTCAGTCGTTGAGCGCGTAAAGAAGACGGTTTCACGTTGGGGCGCGTTGATGAACGCCGCCACTTGATCACGAACCGCTTCATATTGATCAGTTGCTTGTGCCGCCAGCGTATACACCCCGCGATGCACATTGGCATTATCATGTTGATAGTAAGTAACCAGCGCATCAATCACCGCTTGGGGTTTCTGCGAGGTCGCCGCACTATCTAGGTAGGTCAACGGTTCGCCATTAATCATTGTGTTTAAAATTGGAAAGTCCGCGCGATAATTAGTTGTTGCCATCGGTTAACCGCCTCTCAATCAATGCATTCAATTCATGCCGGAGTCGTTGTGAGCGCAGTTCAGTAATCACACCCGCTAAGAACCCCCGAATGACCAAGCGTTCAGCTTCTGGCTTGGGAATCCCACGACTCAACAAATAATACATCTGTTGTTCATCGACGCGACCAACACTGGCCGCATGTCCGGCTTCAACGTCATTTTCATCAATCAATAAGATTGGGTCAGCATCGCCCCGGGCTTTTGATGAGAGCATCAATAAGCGATTTTCTTGATCCGCTTTGGCCCCATGTGCGCCCTTAATAATATGGCCGATGCCGTTAAAGATTAACGTCGCAGCATCGAGGATAATCCCCCGTTGCACAATGTTAGCGACCGTCTTCTTACCATAGTTAGTGACCCGAGTGTCCAGACCTTGGGTTTGTTCACGGTTAGCAATCGCAATCGTCTTGACCATCGCTTCAGAGCCACGGCCCTTAAGTTCTGAATCAAAATCAGCGATCACATCACCAGCATTCATCTCGGCTAATTCCCAATCCAACTTCGCATCGTTAGCTAAGTAGCCGCGCCGATTCAAGTACGCCGTTGTCCGATGATCCAACGTATCGATCCCGGCAAAGTTCACTTGGCTATTCGCTTCGGCCACGACTTCAACTAATACATGCGCCGCATTGGCTTGGTCACCAACGGACGCTAACCGTTGAATCACGTTGACACGACTACTCGTATCCGCAATCAATAGATTGTGACTAAAGTAGTTCTGTTGCGTACGATTATCAACGACTTGTAAAATTTCAATTGGCGCTTTTAATTCGACGTTTTTAGGCACATACAGAAAGAAGCCATTGGTCATCATCGCCGTATTCAAAGCGGTGAGCTTATCATCGCCTAGCTTTAACGCCTTTTGCATCAAGTAGGTTTCAACCAAATCGCCATGATGTTGAATTGCCGAACGGAGATCAGATAAAATAACCCCCTGTTGTAGTGCCTCGGCTGGTAATGTCAGTTGGATCGTCGAATCACCGACCGCATAAAACTGCTGGGTGGCCGCCGTCGCTGCTAATTCGCCCGTAACAGGGGCACTCTCGATCGCTGTTGGAGCCGTAAAGTTAAATAACGGCCAATCTTTATAACTAATCTTTTCAAATTTCGGTAATGGCAACTTAAAGTACGCCGCAACGGCTTGTTCGCGGAGCTTTAGCAGCCAATCCGGTTCATTTTGAGCGTGGGCATAGGCCTGCACACCCGCTAATAATGTTGTTGCATCCAAATTAGGCACCCCCACTATTCGACATCGTCATCGGTCAACGGTACATCTAAGCCCAGTTCATCTCGTAAGCCAGCATACCCTTCAGCTTCCAAGGTGTTCGCTAACTTAGCATCACCAGTCTTCACAATCTTACCGTCCATCATGACATGCACATAATCGGGGACGATATAGTTCAGTAGTCGTTGATAATGGGTAATAATCAGCGTCCCAAAATCTGGACTCGCCATCGCATTAACCCCATGTGCCACCACTTGTAGCGCATCAATATCCAAGCCAGAGTCGATTTCATCTAAAATGGCGAATTTAGGTTGAATCATTAATAATTGCAAAATTTCATTACGTTTCTTTTCGCCACCAGAGAAGCCTTCGTTTAAATACCGTTCAGCCATTGATGTCGACATGTTTAGTTCAGCCAAGTTCTTATCCAATAAAGCTAAGAAATCCGTCACTGAAATCTGATCATCTTTAGGACGCCGGGCATTAATCGCTGCTCGCAAAAATTCAATGTTGGTAACCCCCTTGATTTCAGCGGGATATTGCATCGCTAGGAAGAGTCCGGCCCGTGCACGTTCATCGACCGACATCTTTAAAAGGTCAACCCCATCCAATAAGATTTGCCCACTAACGACATGATAGGCGGGATTACCCATAATCGTTTCGGATAACGTGGATTTACCAGTCCCGTTTGGTCCCATGATGGCATGAGTTTCACCAGTATTCAGCGTCAAGTTGACCCCTTTTAAAATCAGTCGTTCTTGTTCGTTTTCAGTAACTGAGACTTTTAAATCTTTAATGACTAGCGTTGACATTTTATCTTCCTCATTTCTGGCCGCCTAAGCTTGGTTCTGCCGCGGATTTATATGATGGCCATCCGTCATAACTAAAGTTGACGGCGCTTTCATACGTTAGTTCTAGTATACGATACGAAACCCGTTTCAGGTCAATTAAATGTCGGGAAAATGTTTAAGATTCAAAAATATAGAAAAGTGATAGTTGTTGGTTAACCGTTAACCCTAGTCGTTGCAAGCAATTAGCGGAGGTTCAGTTTGGTTTTAGTTGGGATTGTTTATTTAGATTCAAATGATTATTGAATTAAAATTGATTAATAAAGTGAATGACGGTCATTCTTAATCCATGCTTGGCGACATATTAAGGTTAGTGAAACTTGCGGCTTTAGTTGGGTTGGATTGACGCTGGCACGTGGTAACCGCGTTTTCGAGCCGGCCAAAGTCACAGATTAAACCAAGACCTAGTCTATTTTCACAACAAAAAAGCCGGCACCCTGACGTGTCGACTTTTCAACCTAATTTACTTTACCACAATGTCGTAGTGGTTCCCGTATGTGCCCCGGTCATGCACTTTACCCATCCCGAGTGGTGTTTTAATCTTCGTTCCAAACTTCTTGTTGTTGGCTAAGATCAAGTAACCATCCTTGTCATAACCGTTCAACGTATAAGTGCCATCAGATGTAAAACGTCCCATCCCATAAACACCAGAACCGTTTGGCGAATAGTATGTAAAGACTCGTTTATGCCAGTGAACCCGACCTTGCATCTTGAAGACGGACTTCGACATAACTGCATGCTTCGTAATATTAGCTTTAAAAAGCTTCTTAGCGGATTTCTTTTTTGTCGTCGCAGCGGCAACTGTATCGGTATGATTCATCTCCGAAACCAAGTTCGATACGCCAAACGCTAGAATTGTGGCAGTCGCAATTACCATAAGAATGTGTTTGAATTTTGTCATCTGTGATTAATTTCCCCTTTATTAAAATCCTGTTAACATTTCGTTTTACCAATTGACACTTAGTATACCGGTTCGGCGTTGCGAACCAGTAACACGCATGTTACAAAACCGTTACGAATTGTATAGACCAGTTTAAAATGGCACTTTTAGCTCAAAAAAATAGCGTTAAATCACGATTTGCTCGTCATTTAGCGCTAACTTGTTTACTGAATTAACTTGAAAGATAATCCAAAAATCACTTAAAACGTGCTTATTTTCGTTAAATTAACCCATTTTCTAAATATAAATGCCTTAATCATCATGCTTCAAAGTCGCAGAAATCGTTGTGTATGTGCCTCAACCACTTGCCGTCTTGACCCTGTCAATAAGAAGAGCGTCATTAACCCGAATACCACGACCAGAATACCCATGCTTTGCCATTCCAACAAGTTTGGTTGACTCATCGTTTGAGTTCCTGACGTCATCATACTTAAGCTGTCGGTTAGCGTATGAATCACAATTGGTACGGCAAAACTCCCAGTGTACAAATAACTCGCTGCCAGAAAACTTCCTAACGCCATTGCAAAGACCATTTGTTCCAGCGTCGCGCTCACAGCTTGCCCGGCCAAAATATTAGTACTATGCCACAAACCAAACAACAAGCTGCTCAGCCCAACTGCCCAGCCAATTTGATGTTTGGCTTGCCGAAACTGCCATAATAACAAGGATAAGATACCGAATCGATACAACCACTCTTCAGCAATTCCAGGTTCCAAACCGCTCAGAAACATTTTCCAAGATGGCGACTTCATCCTAAAAGTATATCTAGTGAACAGCGTTGTTAAGCTATCCCCACTTCCAAAAGCATTCCAAATGACAAAACCAAGCGCCAAGAAGCCAATCAACGCTAACACCCATGCATTAGTCGACCGATTAAACCGCCAAGTTGGCAAATGAAAGCCCCAAGCCATCATCAATACCCCAAAGGCGGCCACAAAACCGAACGCGCCTAGTACCCCACTATCACCAACCAAAGTAAAGCTAGCCGGAATGGCGGTCAGTCCTGGTGTCATTAACAACACTTCATGTGCCCCGACCACCCCGCTAAAAATAGCGGAAATCAATAAAATAATCCGGCCAACTAAGGAGCCAACTGGCCGAGTAACCACGTAGCCAACTGGAATAAATAAGATCAACAAATACGTAAACCCGACCGCAATCAATCCCTGTTGATCTAAAGGTGTCCAATGACTCAACATCCAGATCAGATTTCCTAACAATAACGGAAACACGCTAAATTGCATAATCGTTTGAAAGTAATGATTGAACCGCCGGAAAAAAGACCAGCTTTTATCCGCGACCCCCTGTTCGTAGGCTGGCAACATGGCACTAAAAAACCAAAGTAATAAAACAACTCCGAGTAGACTGCTCCCCAAACCATTCGCCAATAAACGAACTAATAACGCGCCGATTAACACAACTAATTGCGCCACATACCAGCGACGCAACTGCCGGTCAACATCTGTCTGCATCAAAAAAATCCCCCAATCTCGTTATGACTTAATCATAACAGATTAGGAGATTCGGTGGTGCTGGTGATTTTGTTTGTTTAGGTTACGAGCTGAAACGTGTTCGGCCCGACTGCCCCCTCCGCTTGCTACGCTAGCCAACCATGTCAGAAAACCACTGACACAATTGCCTAGCTAGGCAATGCTCAGGCACAACCCGTCGGACCTCACACTCTTAATACAGATCCTGAACGCGTCCCTGCGTTGCTTCGTGAGCCAAATATTCATCATAAGTCGTATCGCCACGGTCAACGACACCCTTAGCACTGACTTCAACGATATGGTCCGCAATCGTTTGGATAAATTCGTGGTCATGGGACGTGAAGACGATGGCGCCTTTAAAGTCAATCAAGCTGTCATTCAAAGCCGTGATTGATTCCAAGTCCAAATGGTTCGTGGGGTCGTCCAATAGTAAGACATTGGCCCGGCTAAGCATCATCTTAGACAACATTCCCCGGACTTTTTCGCCCCCTGATAAGACGTTGATTTTCCGAGTCACATCTTCACCGGAGAATAACATTTTACCTAAGAAGCCCCGCAGGAAGGTATTATCGCTCTCTTCTTTTGGTGCGTATTGCCGTAACCAGTCGATAATCGTTAGATCTGCGTTAGTGAATTCATCGTTAATATCTCGTGGTAAGTACGTCCGTGACGTGGTTTGCCCCCAAGTCACACTCCCAGAATCGGGTTCAATTGCGCCCGCAATAATTTGCATTAATGTGGTCGTGGCTAAATCACTACGACTAATCAATGCAGTCTTTTCGTTGGGCCGTAACGTAAAACTGATATTATCTAAAATCTTCACGCCATCAATCGTCTTCGACACATTTTCCACTTTGACCAAGTCATTCCCGATTTCACGATCCGGCGTAAACTTGATGAAGGGATATTTCCGTGACGATGGCTTGATGTCATCCAAAGTGATCTTTTCCAATTGCTTTTTACGTGAGGTTGCTTGCTTAGACTTCGAAGCATTGGCACTAAACCGCGCCACGAATTCTTGCAACTCTTTGATTTGTTCCGTCTTCTTAGCATTCGCGTTAGCCTGTAACTTAGCAGCTAATTGGCTTGATTCCATCCAGAAATCATAGTTACCGACAAACAACGTAATCTTACCAAAGTCAACATCACACATATGGGTACAGACTTGGTTCAAGAAATGACGGTCATGAGAAACGACGATGACCGTCTTATCATAGTCGGCTAAAAAGTTCTCTAACCAGCTAATTGATTGCACGTCTAACCCGTTGGTCGGTTCGTCCAAAAGTAACACGTCAGGATTACCAAATAACGCTTGGCCTAATAAGACTTTAACCTTTTGTGGTTCCGTCAGTTCACTCATCTTTTTGTGTTGCATCGCTTCATCAATTCCTAAAGCTTGCAACATTTGGTCGGCTTCTGATTCGGCATTCCAGCCGTCCATTTCAGCAAAGTCACCTTCTAGTTCAGCGGCCCGAATTCCATCGGCATCACTAAAGTCTGGCTTAGCATACAAGGCATCTTTTTCTTTCATGATCTTGTACAACTTTTCATGGCCCTGAATGACCGTTGATAAGACTTCTTCGTCTTCAAAGGCGAAATGGTTTTGGTTCAAACTAGACATCCGTTCATTGGGACCCATAGAGACGTTCCCTGATGTTGGTTGGAGTTTGCCTTCCAAGATTTTTAAGAAGGTCGACTTGCCGGCCCCGTTAGCACCAATGACGCCGTAGCAGTTGCCCGGCGTGAATTTTAGGTTCACATCATCATAGAGTTTGCGCGTTGAGAACTGCATACTGACATTATTTACGGTTAGCATTAATTTCCCTCATCTTTCCACTAAAAAAGCCAACTGACCCCATTCGGTCGGTTGACCATCCGATTTTTCATCCTAGATGCAGTGTAGCACGCTTGAAACCCTTTTGGCAACTAAAGCGGTGGTTAATTTTCTGAAAATACCAATGATTTTTTCAAGTGAGGCAAGATTCGTCGTTCGATATAAGCTAAGACACTAGTCGTCTGCGTGGTATCCATAATCGCATCGGCCTGCGCCTGAATCCAAGCTGGGGCAGTGGGCACGGCGATCCCCGTATGGGCGTGCTGTAACAACGTCAAGTCATTTTCGCCAGCGCCAAACGCAACCATTTGATCGGCTGTAATCCCTAGTCGCCGACTCAATGTCCGCACGGCTTTACCTTTATCCAAACCTGGTTGAATTAAATCCAAGCTTCCAATTTCACCAACGATCGGTTGTGCTAAGCCCGCCAGCTTAGGCGTCAATTCATATTGTAGCTGTTCGGTTAACGCCGGTGGACAAAAGATATTAAACTTCACGATGGCTGCATTGACCGCTGCCAAACGATGCACCTTCGCCACGTCGTAGTAATAGTTTTGTAACCGTGCAAGTAGTCGCGGATTAGTCGTCTGCTTAACAAAAATAGTTTCAAACCCACACATCGCCACTTTAACTTCCGGATAAGCGGCCAGAATCGTCAAAATCTGGCGCACCACTTCCGGCGCAAATGTACTGGCAATTAGTGAAGTCCGTGGTTGCATCGTCTCAGCACCGTTACTACCGACTAACCATAAATCAGGATACGCTTGGAATTGTTCCGCCATCTCGATTGCTTGGCGACCACTAGCGATGACCAATTGAACCCCAGCTTCGCATAAAGCAGTATAAACTTTTTTAAAACGCGCTTGATCTAAGTTGCCGTGACTATCAAGTAACGTGCCATCAAGATCTGTGGCAATTAATTTGACTGGCATGGTTATCACCCATTCTTGTTGAATTTATGTAAGCGGTTTCCTTCAATCCTTTCTAGCTTACCGATAATTGGGTAAAACTGCAAGGGGATGGGAATAGAAAAGTGTAGGCTTTTGATTTCGACGGGTCATAAAAAAGCGATTTTCAGTTTATTGACTGAAAGCCGCCCTGTTTGTTAGGTGAGTTACTGAATTGGGTTGATGCTGGTGCTAGTTTACCGAAACGTGTTCAGCCCGACTGCCCCTTGTGTCTGCTACGCCAATCAACCATGCCTAAAGCCTTATAAATCAGTCTCAGCGAAGGGTAAAGTTCTTTTCACTGTGCCACTATTTTGCCGAAACGTGTTCAGCCCGACTGCCCCTTGTGCTTGCTACGCCAATCAACCATGCCGAAAACCCACGGCATAATTGATTAGCTAGGCAATGCTCAGGGGCAACCCGTCGGACTTCACACTCTTTCTAAAAGGCACCCCCGCCAGAGCCACCACCAAACCCACCGGAGTTCCCGCCAGAAAAGCCACCTGAGCCACCGGAACTAGAACTGACATTACTGGCAGCGTCTAAAGCGCTGGAAAAACCACTACCAATGACACCAGATAAGTCGAAGTTGACATTATTACCAACAAAGAAGATTGGGTAGTAAACGCCAATCCCCGTTTCTAATGCCACGGTTCCAAAGTCCACCTTTAACTTAGCGGTCACTTGCTGGGCTAAACCAAACGCTGCTGCATACGGCAGGATTTGTTCCCACAAGATGAGGTCCCCAATCTCAGCGGTATTGAAGTGTCCAATATCTTTCAACATGCGTTGAAACCCATTGATCTGATTAACCAACGCTAACCCCTCATCGGTATTAATCGTCAGACGATGATAGTTAATCACGGCTAAGCTTGTAAAGCCAATCGCAATGGCAACCGTCACCAGTCCAGTTATCATCGCAGTCTTGGAACTAATAAGTAGGCCGCTCAAGGTCACTAAAAGACTCAAAATCAAGATAGCAACACTAAATCCGACCCAGTGATTGCGAATTGAAAAGTTAGTGGCATCTTGATAAACCGCTACTTGTTCATCGATTTCTGCCTGCCAAGCCGAGAACCAGCTATTCAATCGCCCCTTTTTGTCTCGCTGGCCAAATGCTTTAAGCGCCTTGATGGTCAAGGTGTCCGTCGCCGTCACCTTTTTAAAACAATGCGCCAAGAATGAATTACTTAATGGTTTTAATTGCACTAAAGCCACATCTGGTTGCCGTTTAGTTGGCGTCACTGTTAGCTTTAGTTCATGATCCGCCGTTGCTTGCAGGATTTCCGCTGATAAGGCTTTCGTGTCCGGTGACGCCGTCCGCCATAAGGATTGGGCAACTGCTGGCTTCACAGTTGGAACGTCAAAAGAATGATTAATTGGGATGGGCCGCTGATGCTGGTTCGCTGGATGCCGACGCAACCACCACCAGATGCCGAGTAAGGTTAAGCCGAAAATTGCTACCGCCACGCTATAAACTGCCTTAAACAACCAAGCTTGACGCTGGCGCTTTTGATTAGCGGCTTTAGCTAAGGCTGCTTCTTGCTTTTGAACCGCAGCTTTTCGTTTCTTCGGACTCGTCCGTCGATTGGTCGATGTCACACTGGTCGGAAACAGTAAATGACTTTCAACAAAACTGTTAGCCGGATTGCGTGGCAACGTCATCGTGACGCGTCCAGCCTTTTTATCCACTTTGGTCTGCCCTGCTAAGGGACCATGCGTCCAGGCTTGCAAATTAGTGACTTGGGTAGCCGGCAACTGGATGATTAGCCGGACATGCTTAAGCGGCCCATCCCAACCGGCACCAATAATCTTCCAATTAAGCTCAGCGGTATCGGCATAATTCGTAACGACGCCTAACAACCGATAGCGATACGTCACTCGTAACTGATCATCATCTTGCACCGTTCGATAGAGTTTCACCCGTAGTTGTTGCTTCGTTTTAGTCAATTGGTACGTGTTTGACTGGCCGCTTTGGGTTGCCTTAGCTTCAATCGTCGGCCCATTATTTAATTTTGTCGTCACTTGTTCGAATTTGGCCCCTTGGATGCCCCGCAAATCTTGAACATTAAAAACCCCATGATAATTATCGTCAAATTCATAGGTCATCGCTTGTGTGACTTGTGCACTACCATCCTTTTGGACATTGACCTGCATGTCATAGTGGTTAATCGTATAGTCGGCCTGCCCAATCAGTGGTCGCCAACCTAAAACAGCTAGCACTACTAATAAGCTGACTATCAGTCCCCATTTTAGTTTACGCATCGGCTACCCCTCCATTTCTTAGTAATTTCAGTGTAGCATACGCTTACCGACCAACGAAGCTGAACACAACTTAAGTTAATGATCATGAAAATTCCAAATAAAAAAAACGATCGATAATCACTGGATTACTGCCAGATAATTATCAATCGTTTGTGCTTAAACTTGTTTACTTGTTAAATGCGGGAGCGCTAAGAAAATCGCTAGCCCAATCACAAATAGGAGACTAAGTGACGCCGCCCCAATCGTGGATTTACCTGTCATTTGTGTGACGATTCCCACGAGAACTGGCCCCATAACCGCTGAAAACTTACCTAAAATATTGTAGAAGCCAAAAAACTCACTACCAGATTGTTTTGGAATCAAACGGCCAAAATATGACCGGCTCAAGGCTTGAATCCCACCTTGGCTCGTCCCAACTAAAACCGCTAAAATCCAGAAATCAGTCGCCGAAGTCAATCGTAACGCGTACAGACAGATTCCTAAATAAATGACAATTCCAATCAGAATTCCCGTGCGCGTCGATGTCTTGTTCGCCAACCAACCGTATAACAGTGAAAACGGAAAGGCAACTAGTTGGACGACCAATAAGACAATCATCAAAGTCGTGGTTGTAATTCCCATATCCATCCCAATCGAGGTGGCCATCGTAAAGATCGTATCAACACCATCAATATAGAAGAAATAAGCGACTAAGAACCACGCCGCAGCTCGATACTTACGAATGTGCTTCAAGGTTAACCAGACCCGCTTAAAGCTATCCGTGACTGGATGGGCATTCGGCTTAAGCGCATAGACTTGATGGACATTGCGTAACAACGGGATATAAAAGATCACCCACCACGCTGCGGCTAAACCAAAGCTCCAGCGTGCCACACCGTAACTAGACAACAGCCCAAAGCCACTCGTCAGTTGCAGCACTAAGAATAAGATAAATGCTAAGACCCCACCGAGATAACCAAAACCATAGCCATACGATGAAATCCGATCCATTTGCTTATCCGGCGCCACATCAGTCAGAAAACTATCATAGAAAAGATTGCCACCCGAATAACCAATAATCGACAGAATATAGACCGCTAGTAGCCACTTCCAAGCGGTGGTTGGCACAATACTTAAACCTAGCGTCATCACCATGCCGACAATCGAAAAGAGATTCAACAGCCGTTTCTTGGCTTTAGGATAATCCGCTAAAGCCCCTAGTACCGGTGCCAGAATCGAGACGATCAACGTCCCGAAGCTATTGGCATACCCCCAATAGGCCGTCGCATTGGCGGGCGAAACGCCGTTACTTTGGGCAATGGCCTTAAAATAAACCGGCAAGACCGCCGTGGTGACAATAATGCCGTAGCCAGAGTTGGCCCAATCATAAAAAATCCAACTCCACTGCTGCTTGTTAAACTTCATCTACTCCAAATCCTCCTTGAAGACGCCATCTAGACACTGGCCAGGTAACGGCTCCTTGAATTTAAGCCCTAACAATCTGGCAAATGTCGGCGCTTCATCAACTAAGTTAGCCGTTTCAATCCGCGCGCCAGCTTTAATTGCGGGGCCATTAAAGAGGAGTGTCGTTTGATAATCTGGCTTAGTTGGGTCATAGCCATGGACACCATGATAGCGATCCGGTTGTCCTAATGTCGCCGGATGTACCGGTTCAACGACTAATGGTCGCCGACTTTCATCGGTGAAGTAATAACCTTCCTTAGCTTCCACCATCAACGCGCAAGCTGGATCAGCACCGCGTTTGGCAGCAGCTTCACCCGTAATCACCGTCTCGACTCCTTCGACTTGTTCAATCAGCGCTTTTAGTTCATCTAACTGATCAAACCCTTGCGTATAAATGTAAGTCGAGCCATCCGCCGTCTTCGCCATCACCGTCCAATCGTCTTCAAAGGTCTGATCTGGCCGTGGCGTCAGCCAACCTTTTTGCGCAAACAACGTATTCAAATGAATCATATGCGTCACGTTGATCTGATAATGATCACCTAAAATGACAAAGTTAGTATCCGCAAACGTACCGGCCGTCTTAGTCGCTTGGATCAATTGACCGACGCGCTTATCCAACCGATGTAAGGCTGCCATTGCTTCTTTAGAACGCACACCGTAACGATGGCGCATACTATCCATATCAACTAAATGAATCATCGTTAAGTTGGGCTTTTGATTCGCTAACGTATCGACGGCACAGGCAGTGATAAAATCATCTAGTTGCGGTTGCTTAATCCCGTTGCGTAAATGGCCGTATTTATGATTCATTTTCAGTAAGAATAGTGGTGAACTGGCCTTGATTGATACCAAGACTTGATTCGTCCAAATGCGGTTCGGAAAGATTTCGGCTAAATTATATGTAATCTTACTGCCAGCAGTCACTGGCCACAAAAAAGCCGCGGTCGTCATTTTCTTTTGGCGGGCTAAATCATATAACGTTGGCACTTGAACATCTTTTTGATACCAATACCAATCTGGTGAGCGTCGCTTGGGTTGCAACTTGGTATTGTTCACGATACCGTGGACCTTCGGATATTGACCGGTAATAATCGTAGTATGGGACGGGTAAGTTAGCGTCGGATAAATCCCAGTTACAGCTTTAACCCAGGCGCCACCAGTCATTAATTGATTCAAAACTGGTAATTCAGCTTGGTGTTCTCGCAAGTCGCGAAAACCCAAGGCATCTAATGAAATGATGACTAAATGTTGATTGGTCGCCATATTAAAACACTCCTTTTTACTTTCAATAATGAGTTAGCTTTCAGTGTTTGTTGTACTTGCCGCCTACCGGTTGGGTTCTAAAACGCTGGAACGCCATGGGCCATTTTGAAGCCAAAGCTCGGTCTTCAAAACTGTCGTTGGCCTAAGTCCGAGCAAACCACTCGCACTAAGGCCAACGACACGGCTGAGCATTTTAGAACCCAACCTCTCGGCTAAATAACGGATTCAATCATTAATTCATAACTATCCGGTTAGTTAACGACGGGCGGGTCAGAATTGGCTCAGTGGTGTCGTTTGACTTAGTCGGCGGGTTTTCGAGTTAGTCAAAGCCCGCATGAGACCGCCCTTGTGGCTCATAAACGCGGCCACCACGTTCCAGCCGATTCTGGGCCAACCAGAGTGGCAAGTTTAGCCTATTCACACCCCATATTAGCCATTTAAAGTTCCAAATAATTGTGGTCATAATCTAAATTATACCGCAGATTTTTACTGGCAAACAAAAAGCAGCCAAATAAATGACTGCTTACTCACTGAAATACTTAAAATACTAATTTACTTATCTAATCTCGACCGCCCGCGCATGGCGTGAGTGATAGACCCGCATAAAGTTCTTGGTACTCGTCCAATAAACCTTATCTGGCCAGCCTTTTTCCATATAGGGATCAGCAACTAAGAATTGGCCCTTTTGATAACCAACTAGCGCCAGCACATGGTATGGCCGCTGACCTTGCATCCGCCAAGCGCCGGCAAAAACGACCGCATTGCCACGTTTGACGGCCTTGATTAACGTATTCTTACTAGCCCCACTAATATTTCGTGCTTTCGAATCATAGGTCTGCGCGTATTTCGTCAACGGCGCCGGATAAATGGTCCACGTCACCCCAGTTGGACTTTCACGATAAGGATCACCATCAAAACCCCGACTCGCTGACTTCGCTTTTGGCATTTTCGTGATGATCGTCTTCAAACTGGTCTTAGTGGCTATCCCTTTAACGGATAACGCCATCTTTAAGCTGGCCGCCTCACAGGCATTCGGGGCCTTCAACGGGTACAGTTGACTGGTATACGTATATGGCAATCGATAGCGTGCTGTCCGCTTTAAAGCCGCTTGATTTACCCAACCATAGACATGGCCCCGCCGACTAATTTGAAAATAGGTTGTTTTGCCAACTTTGGCAACCCGATCCAACTGTACCAATTGACCACTAAAACGACCCGTTTGACGTTTCGCTTTAACACCGCGCTGATATGGAGCCGCCCAAATACGCCAACCACGACTGCGAACCAGCCGCGAATTGTAAGTACGGGCGGACTTAGTGGTGACGGCAGCCTGACCAGTCGCGGTCGTTACCAATCCAAGTCCCAGACTAGCGATACCAACTAATAACCAACTGATAATTTTTTTCATCCATAACTCCTCCAATAAGATTTTTTGAACGACTTGACTTTCTCCATTAATCAAGTCCCTCTCTAATATAGCACTAACCTAAAAAGGCCGCGGCAACCGCCACGACCTTAATCATTGAACTATTTTGCTAATAAGTTCTGTTCCTGTAACCAATGCAACGCTAACGTCGTCCATTGAGCCGCCTGTGCATTCACATATTTAGGCTTGTGTGGCTTTTCAGTCACGTGGTTGGCCAACGCTAAGCCGTGAATACCGGCGCCAAATAAATGATATTCAGTCGATACCTGTACCTTCATCAATGCTTTAACGTACGCCATCGAATTATAGGCAGGCACCAACTCATCCGTTACTGTTTGCCAGACAAACGTTGACTTAGCAGCTACCGTTGCCGTTTTTTGTGCCGCCCACAACGTCTGGTCCGGTGTCACTTGATTGCGATACGTCTCAGTCGTTGGAAAACCAGCCGTGAGATCAATCACCGGGTAGCCAAGAATCGTGGCCGCAAACGCTGAAGCATAATCGTCTAAGCCATACTTGGACGCCAATTTTGGATTAGTTGCAATGCTATTAAAGGTGGCAGTAACATGCCCGCCAGCTGAAAAGCCGGCCAGAATAATCCGCTGCATATCAATATGATGGCTGACCGCATGTTTCTTAGCCCAATCAATCGTCGCGGCAACTTGTTGCAACGCCCACGGATAAACCGTTTCGGTTGGCGTAATCAGTTGATAGTTCAAGACAATGGCATGCATGCCTTCTGCCACAAAACGCAAAGCAATTGGTGATTCTTCACGGCCAGAATGATACGTAAAGCCGCCCCCAGGACAAATAATAATCAGCGGATAATCAACCGCCGTCTCAAAATCTGAAATTTGATCTAGCCAATAGGCCGTTACGTTAAACGGATGATCCTTCGCTGTTAATTCTTGTTTTTCAATTTCCATGTTAGTATCCCCCAATTAACTTAAATCCCCACTTTTTGTTTACGCTTACATTATAAATTTTGCCAACGACACCTGTCAATTTTATCCGCATATATTTTAAAATTTATTCGAATATTTATTTTAAAATGGCTAGTATTTGTTATAATGGGCTTAACAAACTTAAACATGAAGGTGACGATATGACTAAAAATACCTTTGATCGCATCTATGAAACCTTAAAAGACCGCATTTTAAAAGGTGCCTATAGCATCAAAATGCGCTTACCGATTGAAGACGATTTAATTAAAGAATTTGATACAAGCCGTTACGCCGTTCGTAAGGCAATTAAACAATTAGCGGATGAAGGCCTCGTCTATAGTGTCAAAGGCCGCGGTGTGGTCTTATTAGAACACACGCCCCAGACCCAACAATTTAACTTGAGTTTAGGCCAATTATCCGGCATCAAAGCCATGAACGCTGATCGGCAATTAGACTACCGGACCGATGTCGTCAGCTTTAAACAAGTCATTGTTGACGCCGATCTTAGTGAACGGACTGCGTTTGAGATTGGGATTCCCGTCTATGCCATCCAACGCGTCCGCCTGTTCAATGGCCATCGCAATGTCATCGACATTAACTACTTTAATGCCCAATTAGTACCGGGCATTACGGCCGACATCGCCCGCCAGTCGATCTACCACTATATTCAAGATGACCTGCACGTTAAGATCGCCGTCGTTAAACGGATGCTACGTGTCGATTCTGTCCGCAAAACTGACCTAAAGTATCTAGAACTCGGTGACAATAACTGTGTCGGTAACATGATTAGCATCGCGTTTAACGATACTGGCCGGCAATTTGAATATACCGAATCTCACTTCATTCCCAACGAATTCGTCTTTACCCAACTGATTCGTAACTAAACTTTACCAACCTAAAATCACCCGCCTACCGATTTGGTAAGCGGGTGATTTTGCGTCTTAACGCTTAATTGACTGATTTGCATCGAATCATAGATAACAAATGTCGATAATTCATTCAAATTATTATTTAAAATATATTCGAATATATATTGACTATTTAGCCATACCAATTATAATAAATGTTATAAAAGCTAATGGGGGTTAGCCTTTACGCCAACCCGACCAATTTCGGGTTGGCTACGCAATATGGGGTCAAAGAATTAGGTGTGGTTACAGGAGTAAAACTAAAAAATAAAAGTGGCCAGCGAACGACTAGGCGTTCACCGGCCATTTTTATGCGGTACGCGTACCGCAACCGACTGAGTTTAGTGCACAACAATTTTTTATAGGGGGGAGGCATTAGTTTAAGGCGCTGATTGCTCATCGTCAGTAGTTGGGGCCGGTATCGTGAGCGTCGACCGTTTGGGCAAGATCAGCGCGGGGACGTAATAGAAGCTGACCTGAACATCGGTTGGCCCATATTGTCCCCAACCATTCGTTGGGGACTGTTCATTCCATTGATAACCGGGAATTAACTGGGGCTGAAAGTCATACGCCGTGGCGTAATCGCCTTGATATACCACACTTGGAGCCAATTTTTGTTGTGTGTCCGCTAAATAGTAATTAACCGTCACTTGCCCCAGCAACGATTCCACCGGCTGTTGACTTGCTTTCATACTTTCACCGTTCTAATGTGCCGTCACACACTAGCCTTTCTCACTCAGGTTTCAACTATGGTTTAGCACGCCGTATAGTTAGCCACAATCTTAAAGTTACCGCTCATCATTGAGCCACGCTTGTTTAACCAACTATCCAGTTCGTCAACTTAGCAAAGTAACTACCCCCCTTACAAATCTATTAATAGCAATGATTTACACGTACTCATCGACTGGCGATTCATTGCCCCATTCGACATAACAACTTTAATTTTTGTTATTGCCAGCTTTTCCAACTACCAAGCTTGGTCCAGCGACCACACCATTAAGTTTGTTCAATAACTGAACTTAGCCTAACAAAAGCACGGCCAACCATCGCTGGTCAGCCGCACTAAGGGAATCATGATTAGTGTTCATGCCGCTTCTTACCAAAGCCTAAGAACCCGAACAAACCTGATAAAGCTAACATCAATAAACCGAGGAAGCCAGTTGGTGCTGCACTAGCTTCACTAGTCTGTGGTAACCCGGCTGCTAAATGACGATAGGTCCCAGCCTTGCCAGCAAAGTGCTTACCAGCAGTTGGCTTAGCTAATGGTGATCGAGTCGAACCAATAATCTGACCTTGCGCATTGTAAACTGGCACCGTTGCCGTTGCCATTGGTTTAGCCAATGTCTTCGTAGTCGTTGGCCGAATCAAATGTAAGGTCTTACCCGTTGCCGCCGACTTAGTACCGGGCTTAGCCGTCTTAGTTGTTGCCAACTTGATAGACTTAACCGTCTTTGGCGCGGGCTTAATTGCTTTCGCAGTCGGTAACTTAGCAGCAGGCGTCGTTTTGGCTGTCGCCGTTGGAGCTTTAGTCGTTGTCCCGGTAACCGTCGCCGTATCCGTTGGCGCAGTCGTTGGGGTCGTTGTTGCGGGCGTACTGTCAGCATCGTAGACGATCCGCTCAGTCAAATCGGTCGTGGCTGGTGTGACCGCACTAGCTGGCGTTGCCGTCGTTTCTGGCGTATAGCCATCAATCGTCGGGGCTTCAGCGGCCGTAAAGGTTGGCTTAGTCTCTGGCTTCCAAGCACTATACGTCACCTCATCCGTCACATTATCAATCGTCGCGTTGCGCGTAAAGGTGACCGTTTCTAATGAAGCTGGCGCAAGTTCTTGACCGGCATCATCAACATAGTCGATTGTTTCCGTGACCGTCTTCGTTAAGTCCAGCTTGGATAAAGCAGGCGCTGCAACTGGGCTGTCTGGCGTTAACGTCGTCGTTTTATGAGTTAAGGTAATAGCATAAGTTGGCGTGTAGTTTGGATCTAAGAAGTACGCCCCGGCATCAGGGAAGTCATCACTCGCAACCTGATACCCTTCTTCTTCATAGAAGTTGATTGTTGCATCTGGTGTGTAGGTTGAAGCAGTTCCTACTAAACCGGATAGTGGATAAGTTTCTAAGACCCGTTTAGTGGTCCCATCAATAAATTCAACTTCAGCTTTGGCCGTATCTGCTTGATAGGTCAATAAGATATCGCCGGCTTTAGCGCCTAACTTCCCACTGATTGGCAAGCTACCAGTGCCCAAACCTGTATACGTGTAAAACGGAATCTGGGTTGGTTCTAAGGCATAACTGTCGTTAACTTGTCCATTGATTGTGGATGCCGGTAAGAGCGGTTGTCCATTTTGATCCAAGTAATCCACGGTAATCGTCCCGGCTTTTGGTTCCGGTGTGAAGCATAGGTTAATCGTCTTAGTGCCAGCTGTATAAGTGCCAGTCAGTGCACCACTAACCGCTGCATCAAAGGTATACTCAGGTAACGTCGTGTCTGCTGACAAATCATACGTTGCCCCCAACTTAGCGCCGGTCAAGGTTAACGCAGGCTTGATGGCGGTACCAGTGGCCGTATCTAAGAATTGAACTACTAACTCTGGCGCAGTAGTTGCTGCTGCGGAACTAGCCGTGCTAGTAGCCGCTGAAGAAGCGGCTGAGCTAGCGGTACTAGTGGCTGTTGAGGCTGCTGAACTGGCTGCACTACTTGCCGTGGAGCTTGTTGCTGGTGCGGTTGACGCTGCTGAGCTGGCTGCACTACTTGCCGTGGAGCTTGTTGCTGGCGCAGTTGACGCTGCTGAGCTGGCTACACTTGTTGCGGTAGAACTAGTTGCTGATGCAGTTGACGCTGCTGAGCTGGCTACACTTGTTGTGGTAGAACTAGTTGCTGATGCAGTTGACGCTGCTGAGCTGGCTGCACTAGTAGCTGTGGAACTCGTTGCTGGTGCAGTCGAAGCGGCTGAGCTGGCTGTACTTGTTGCTGTGGAACTTGTCGCTGGCGCCGTTGAGACTGCTGAGCTGGTTGTGCTTGTTGCTGTGGAACTTGTTGCTGGCGCAGTCGAAGCGGCTGAACTAGCTGTACTTGTTGCAGTGGAGCTTGTTGCTGGCGCGGTTGAGGCTGCCGAACTGGCTGTGCTGCTTGCCGTTGAGCTTGTTGCTGGTGCAGCGGAAGCGGCTGAACTGGCTGTGCTTGTTGCAGTGGAGCTTGTCGCTGGCGCGGTTGAGGCTGCTGAGCTGGCTGTACTCGTTGCAGTGGAGCTTGTCGCTGGTGCAGCGGAAGCGGCTGAACTAGCTGTACTACTTGCCGTTGAGCTTGCTGCACTTGTTGCAGTAGAACTCGTTACTGGTGCAGTTGAGGCCGCTGAACTGGCTGTGCTACTTGCTACTGAACTTGTCGCTGGCGCAGTTGAGGCTGCTGAGCTGGCTGTGCTAGTAGCTGTGGAACTTGTTGCTGGCGCAGTTGAAGCCGCTGAGCTAGCAGTACTAGTAGCAGTGGAACTGGCTAGTGGCGTTGTTGCAGTGCTAGTGGCTGTTGAACTTGCCAATGGCGCAGTTGAAGCCGCTGAACTGGCTGTACTGGTAGCAGTGGAACTGGCTAGCGGCGTTGTTGCTGTGCTAGTGGCAGTTGAACTAGCCGTGCTTGTTGCAGTGGAACTCATTGCTGGTGCCGTTGAGGCTGTTGAACTGGCAGCACTACTCAATGGTGCCGTACTACTTGCGGTACTGGTAGTTGCTGTGGAACTTTCAGGCGCTGCAATTGAACTAGCAGCGGAAGTCGTACTTGTGGCCGCCGTAGATGCAGCGGTTGTTGCGGAACTGGTCGCAGTCGAACTTGATACGGCTGGTGCAGTACTCTCAGCGGTTAAACTAGTGGTACTAGTTGCCGCCGTACTGCTAGGTAAAGCCGCACTAGAACTCATTGCGGCACTACTCATTGTTGTCGTTGTTGCCGCTGAACTGGCAGCCGAAGCCGTACTAGTTGCCGTACTAGAGGTCATCGTCGCAGTACTAGCTGTGGTCGTTGTTAACGTGGCACTACTAGCCGTCGTCGTTGCCGCTGAAGAGACTAATGGTGCAGTCGTTGTCGCACTGGTCGTATCGGCATGAATTGGTTTAGCAAAGGTTTGAGTCCCCAACATCACTCCGCCAAACGCTAAGATTAATGATAAATACCATTGTTTACCTGATTTATATAATTTATAATGCCCGCCGATATTCTCATTGTGTTGTAACTGTTTTAATCGCATATTTTAGAATCCCCTCTCTTAAACCTACGCAATTTAAAATTGCACTCTAGGTTTAACATGGGTCTGGATTGGACTCAATCAGTAGGCCAAAATAAACCGCGTTTTAAGCCGTATTAGGCCAGAACACGCGTTAGTAAGCTTTCTTTAAACTTAATGTCAATCATTAAAATTTTCATTGTTCATTTAAGTGAACGTGCTTCTTACTTATTGTCAGTAAGCCACAAGCAAATTGTTTAATTCATAATCATTTTTAAAAAGTCATGTAGAAACGGTTCCTACTGATCAAAAATCTCATAAATGAAATTTGCATTCGTTAAGTAACCGAATTGACGACAACCGTAAACTGATTAAATAAGGATAGTGTTCAAACCCATTTAGAATTCTTCTAATTTATTGCCTGATTACCTCGGCAATAATTGCGTAATTTTAAAATAATCATTACACTATTAACTGTAAAAGGCTTGCTTCATAAATTTATCATTGAAGCCGGCCAGTCTACTCGGGGGTCAAGGAGTATACACAATGTTCCAAAATCAGGGGGATTCAAATAAACGGACTTGAGGCGCGCACCTCAAGTCCGTTTATTGATGTTCTTTAATACCTGACGCTGGCTTACTTTGTCTTTTCAAGTTGTCGTTTCCGGCGTCGACTTTCCCATGCAATCAAGATTGTGCCGATTGCTAAGACGAAGCCAGCCGCCGCAACCGTATGGAGCCGACGATTATCCGTCTGTGGTAAGCCCGTACCATTTAAAGCCGTCATCCCTTGTGTTCGAACTTGTTCTAATCGTGCAGCCCGAATCGGTTCATTTGCCGTTTGGGCGCGGGTAATAGCTGAGTCTAACTGGGTTAAAACAGCTTTACTAGCCGTCTGCCGCGCTTTTTTATCAGGTGTTGCTAACGCTGCATCCATCTTTTTCGCCAACACTGGTTTCTTCGGTGCTACCGCTTCATCGTAATCTTCAGAGAACAAGTACGGTTCTTCGTCAGCAACTGCGATTTTGTCGCCTTGTTCATCGGTAGTTCCTTCATCAGTATCAGTTGTTGGTGTTTCAGGGTCAGTCGGTGTTGGATTTTCTGGGTCTGGGTTCTCTGGTTCAGGTATTTCTAAGTCTTCAGGTTCTGGCGTTTCTAGGTCTGGGTCTGGGTCTGGGTCTGGGTCTGGGTCTGGGTCTGGGTCTGGGTCTGGGTCTGGGTCTGGGTCTGGGTCT
>NZ_BJDL01000015.1 GCF_005405125.1 Lactiplantibacillus songbeiensis | reverse complement strand
GGTCTGGGTCTGGGTCTGGGTCTGGGTCTGGGTCTGGGTCTGGGTCTGGGTCTGGGTCTGGGTCTGGGTCTGGGTCTGGGTCTGGGTCTGGGTCTGGGTCTGGGTCTGGGTCTGGGTCTGGGTCTGGGTCTGGGTCTGGGTCTGGGTCTGGGTCTGGGTCTTTGGGATCTGGATCCGGGTCTTTGGGATCTGGATCCGGGTCTTTGGGATCTGGATCCGGATCTTTGGGATCTGGATCCGGGTCTTTAGGATCTGGATCCGGGTCTTTGGGATCTGGATCCGGGTCTTCATCACCTTTACCATTATCTTGTAAATCCCAACGATGTGATTCTCCATGAATATTAACCGTTTTAGCAACTAAATTACCGTCAAAGTTGTGGTTACTTACATTAATAGTTGCTTTTGGGACCAGTAAACTACCTTGGAAAGTACATCCAAAAGTAACCTCGCCTGTGATTTGATTTCCAGTCTCGGTAGAGTTATAAAAGTTCCAAAGTAAATTGTTTCCACTAAAATCTTCAGTTTCGCCATTTTCACGACTAGTACCATCCTTATACTCAAGCTTGATTGGAGATCTCACAGTATAGTCGTTGCTCCTAGTATCAACATTAATAATCACCGTAACGCCGTTCGTCCCTGTTTCCATTCCAACAAGGGTCAATGGTCGAGCAAACGGTAAAACTGCCGCATCCAAATTAATAACGATTTGATTATTAGCATTCTTCTTTAACTTGGTCAGGTCAATCGTCCGATGATTTTCACCACCTAAATCACCTTCAGCAATTTTATGCTGACCATCAAGTTGAGCCAACCGCTGATTAGTACCAACTAATTTGTTGAATTCTGAATCAAAATCAATATACGTTTCTCCTGATTGATCTTGATGAACCTCATCCGCCTTTAAATGGTCTAAATAAGTTCCTTTTACTTTTGGACGATGAGCTAATTCAAGATCGATTTCTAAGCCTTCGCCAAATACCACTTTATTTTCTCGGCTATCAGTACTAGCTTCAAATGAACTGCTAGCAATTTTACTAAAGTCCTGAATATATGAAATCTCAGTTGCTAATTTTCCAGAGCTAATTTTCGTACCAAAGTTACTCCTACCTTCTAAATTAGCGACTGCAACATTACCATTCACATGGGCATTTAATAAGGCATCTTTAGCAAAAACATGGAACCGCGATGCCACTCCTAACAGGTTAATATCCTGTTTCAAATGTTTGAAATCTTTATACACGGAACCACCAGGCTTTGGCTTGGCAATATTGGCCGTAGCTGTTTTAGCTGCACTGGTCGTTGCCTGACTAGCTTTATCAGTATCCACTTTTGCTTTTGCTTTTGCTTTTGCTTTTGCTTTTGCTTTTGCTTTTGCTTT
>NZ_BJDL01000014.1 GCF_005405125.1 Lactiplantibacillus songbeiensis | reverse complement strand
GCTTTTGCTTTTGCTTTTGCTTTTGCTTTTGCTTTTGCTTTTGCTTTTGCTTTTGCTTTTGCTTTTGCTTTTGCTTTTGCTTTAGAATACGCCTTTTTGGAACTGTCAGTTGATTTAGCCGTTCCGTTCGATTTTTTTTGCACAGGTGGTTCAGCTAAAAATCGATCCGTTACCGTATAAACTTCAGCCTCAGACGTTTGTGTCGTTTCTTTTTTTGCAGCGGCCTTTTTTTCAGCTTCCACTTTAGCCGCCTCGCTGGCCGCCGCAGCTTGTTTTGCTTTTTCTTCCGCTTCAGCCTTGCGAGCATCTTCGGCCTTTTTAGCTTCCGCTTGTTGCGCTTCGGCTTCGGACGCTGCTTTAGCAGCCGCTTCGCTTTCGGCCTTAGCTGCTTGATCATTATCAACAAGTGTTTCAGTTCGCGGATCGCTACTATCCGCTTCAGTGAGGTCATTGGTCCCCATGGCAATTAGTCCTAATAAACATAAAATACCTAAAGCAACAAACCATTTCCAACCAATCCAAAGTTTCCGTCGTTGTGTGCGTTTCTTTTTCATATGCGTACACCCCTTGCTTTTTTAATCACAAGCCATCTAAATCAGTCGTTCTCATTTTAAATCACACCTTTCCTTTAACGTTTTGCCAAATAAATCTTATCAAGATTTGACAAACTTATTATCTTTATAATATCCAACGTATCGCCGCCTAACAACCATTATGCTCTTTTTATGTAAAAATATATTGACTTATGGTTCAATTATGAGCCCATTATTTTTTAATAACCTTATACAAGCCAGCTTAAAATATAATTCACAATAGAAACCATTTATCTTAACGATAACCGACAAAAAAACGCGCAGCACTGTCAAAAAGACAGGCTACACGTTTCCATTAAGCTAACTTAATTGTGACGCTTCCGCCGTAAAGCTGCACTCCCAAGGACTAAAGTTGCCGCTGCAAGGCTCAAACCTAAGGCAGCCGCTGCATTAGATTGGCTTTCATCTGTTTGTGGCAAGCCGGATCCATGCATATCCGCCACCAATTGTGCCCGTAAAGCTTCTAACTTAGCAACCAAGATTTGATCGCCGTCCGCTTTAGCTTGCGCAATCGCCGCATCGAGTTTGGACAATAAGGCTTCCTCAGCATCTAAACGTTCTTCAGCCGTTGGTTCAGCTAAAGCCGCGTCTAATTCATCTTCAAAAGATTCTTCAACTGCCATATCGTGGTCTTCAGAATAAAAGTACTCTTCTTCATCATCAACATCTGGAACGGTTACATTAGGTGTTTCTACACCTTCATTACCATCTGTATCAGGTTCTTCAACCGCTTCGTTAGTGTCCGTGTCAGTATTTGGTTCTTCTGGTTCTTCAGTATCAGTCCCTGGTTCCTCAGTATCAGTCCCTGGTTCCTCAGTATCAGGTTTTTCAGGTTCTGGCTCCTCGGTACTTGGTTCCTCAGTTCCTGGTTCTTCGGTCCCTGGTTCTTCAGTTCCTGGTTCCTCGGTCCCTGGTTCTTCGGTCCCTGGTTCTTCAGTCCCTGGTTCTTCAGTTCCTGGTTCTTCAGTCCCTGGTTCTTCGGTTCCTGGTTCTTCGGTTCCTGGTTCTTCGGTTCCTGGTTCTTCAGGAAATTCAGGACCTGGATCTGGCGTAACATCAGGGTCCTCTGGATCATCTTCGTTATCTTTGTTATTTTGTAAATCCCAGCGATGGGTTTCAGCATTGACGACAACTTTATTAGCAATAATGTTCCCATCAACGTTTTGACCAGCAACCACTTCAGCAGATGGCGCTAAAATACTCCCTTGAAATGGCCGATTAATATTAATTGTTCCAGCATATTGCTTGTCACTAGCCGTTGAATCAAAGAAGTTCCAGAGTAAATGATTATCCCCAAAATCTTCAGTTTCATGGTTATTCCGATCTGAACCATCACTATAGATTACTTTAATTTGTGAATTAATATCATAATCCGCTTGGCCTTCAGTATCAACATTAATGATAATCGTATTCCCGTCAGCATCTGGTGAAAGTCCTTGGATTGTCAATGGCGTACTACCAGCTAAAACATCCGCAGTTAAGTTAATAACAATTCGGCCATTTTCATCTGGTTGTAAGTCAGTGACATCAATCACCCGATTATTTTGATCTGGAAAATCACTGGTCGTAACATTAAGTTGACTGTCTTTTGTGCTTAATCCTGCATTAGTATCTTTTAATTGTGCAAACTCTTTATCAAAGTCAATATAGACATTGCCATTCTTATCCTGGTAAACTTCTTCAGCTAACAAATGGTCGATGTAGACCCCGTTGACCATTGGCCGATTAGGATTGCTGACATCAACTTCAATGCCATCACCAAAGATAACTTTGTTACTCCGCGTTGCCCCATTTGAAACAAAGGAACTCCCCGCAATATTGGAAATATTTTGAATATACGAAATATCTTTATCCAAAAGTTCTTCAATGATATTCGTCCCAAAGTTAACATTACCAATTAGATTGCCAACCGCAACGTTCCCATTAGTGTGCGCATTTAATTCCGCTTCACGCGCAAAAATATGGAATTGCGATGAAATCCCCAAGATATTATTCAAGTCGGGATAATCATCGTAAACATTCCCACCATCTTGAACGGCATCGTTGGCTTTAACAGTCGCGTTGGTATTCAGACTACTCTTAAACGTCCCATATGAGGTCCCATTACCCAAATCTATTGAGGCTGGTTGAACCATATCAATCGAACTAGTAGTCGTCTTTTTTACAGATCCAGTCGTGGCATCACTGTTGCTTTGAGCCGTCTTGGTCGACTGACTTTCAGTCTTAGTCGATGTCTCTTTTGGCTGCGGTGTTTGTTGCTTAGTAGTCTCTACTGACTTAGTTTCTTTAGCAGAGCTTACTTGAGTCCCAGCCTGTTTAATACCATTCTGGTTATTATCAGCCTCTTGACTACTGCTTGAATGGCTACTACTCGAACTACTGCTGTTCGAAGATTGGCTACTTGAACTTTGGCTGCTTGCTTGACTATTACTGCTACTAGACTGCAAAACTTGTGAACTTGAAGAACTCGATGACGACTCACTTTTAGCCGTACTTTCAATACTGGAACTGCTACTAGTGGTGCCAGCATTTTCATCAGCGTTCGCTGTAACGGTTGCCCCACCTAACGTCAACAACACGGCACAAGCAAAGGCCCACCGACGACCAATCTTGTACATCTTAAAATGTGTTCGTTTACTTTCCATACACGTACACCCCACCTAAAATTATAGCTTGATTATGCCCTTAAAAATCCGTTAATTCACTTTCTATTTTCACGCTTTTTCAGGCAACAATCAACCACAATCGATAATTTTATTTGTATAAAAATATCAGTATAATAACAGCCATTAACCGCGTTAATATCCAGTTTTGCACAACTAAATATCGTGGACGACTTAAATAATCGATGGTTAAATAACTCATTTAGTTATACTAAGATTCAATCAACAAATATCTAATTTTCATGACACAAAAAAGACGGCAATCAGCTTGGATTACCGTCGATCATTTATTTAGCTAAGTCAGACTTAATCACCATCAGTTCACTGTCAACAATGGCTTTTAGGCCATGATGCTCATTGCGTTGCATCTGTACGATTCGTCCGGGATAAATCGTCTCCGTCCGTGTCTCATCTGAAAATGCGATTCGCCCTTTAATCGGCACCACAATCACGTCATAATCCACAAAATGTACCGGAGTTGCTTGACCAGCCGCTAACACCAAATGCGTCACGATTTGGTGGGGCGTCTCGACTAGATTTTCAAATAACTTAATATCCGTTTTACCTGTATAGACTTCCATAGTTAAACCCTCACTTTTAGTCAGATTGAATTACTGACTCCAGTATACCTACTAGTCAGGGGGCGCGGTTAACTTTACCTTTTGCACAATCTTAGCGAACGTTCGTTTGAATCTTTACACAAATATGCTCGTTTCATCTCAATTAATCAGTGATACCTAGTAAGTCACCGGATCATTTCGTGTGAGTGGAAGGGGGTTACTATTTTGTTACAGTCCTTTTGGGCACCGCTTGCGGTAGCACTGATCAGCATTTGGTTTGCGCACTGGTTAGAAGCACATGACCATCATCGTAAGTAGTCAACGGTAACACTAACCCACCCGCTTGATTTCAAGCGTAAAAAAAGCCCTCAGCTCGCCATAGCTGAGGGCTTTGGTGTACTTTGTTACAGTCCTTTAACCACTCATATTATAGCAAGTTCTCATCGAAAAAGCGACCACGTCACCCTCAAACTTCTACAACCTGGCCAACCGTTTCACCAGCTGTCACTGTCCCTGAATCTGGGACGTCCAAGGATTTCACATGCTCACCAGCATTAACGACGACCACCATCGTTGTCGCGGCCTTACCAGCTTGATGAATCTGCGCTAAATCCATTCGGGATAACGGTGTGTTGACGTTAACATGATCCCCAACTTTAACTAAGGTTTCAAATGGGTTGCCATTCAATTCAACCGTATCAATCCCCATGTGAACTAGGACTTCCAACTTATCCGCTTGAATGCCAACCGCATGTTTCGTCGGAAAATAACTAACGATCGTTCCCGCAATGGGACTAACGACCTGATCACAATCCGGTTCCACCGCAAACCCAACGCCATACTGGTTACTAGCATATACGGCGTGCTTAACTGACTTTAACGGCACCAACCGGCCTTGTACCGGTGCGCCGAGTGTGAACTTACGATGACGATTGAATAGTCCCATGAGAACGACCCCCTTGCTTGATTTCGCTACTTAGACCTGGTGCTGGTTGGTTTAAATTGCCACTCTGGTTGGGCCAGAATCGGCTGGAACGTGGTGGCCACGTTTTTGAGCCATAGAACGGTCTCAAAAGCCGGGCTTTATCTAAGTCGGAAAATCACCGACTAAGATAAATGACACCACTGAGCCAATTCTGGCCCGCCCGACGTTAACTAACAGGGATTAATGATTCTCTATTGTCGACCACAAATTTAGCCGATAGGTTGGTTCCTAAAATGCTCAGCCGTGTCGTTGGCCTTAGTGCGAGTGGTCTGCTCGGACTTAGGCCAAGGTCAGCTTTGAAGACCGCACTTTGGCTTCAAAATGGCCCATGGCGTTCCAGCGTTTTAGGAACCAACCGGCAGGCGGCAATTTCAACTGGCACCAAGCGTGCTACTTACCTTTCAACAACCCAAGCATAACTTATGAGACGCGTTTCAGGTCAAGTGAAACTAAATTTATTTTCGTTCGTAATTAAATGTCCGTGCAACTTGATACATTAATGGGTATACTAGCAATTGAATTCGGACCATCCTGGCACCAACTATTGGAGGATTTACTATGAATGATAATCGTCGCCGCTTGCTCGCAAAAGTCGCGTACCTCTACTATATTCGTGACTACACGCAAGCTCAGATTGCGCAAGAACTCAATATTTATCGCACCACTATCAGCCGGATGTTAAAACAAGCCCGGGAAAACGAAATCGTTGATATAAAAATCAACGACTTTAACACCGATTTATTTAATTTAGAAGAACAGTTACGGCAACGCTACCACCTTAAAAATGCCGTGGTCATTGCCAGCAAACCACACGCCGACCACCAAGCAAAGGAGCGCCGACTATCCAACGAGGCCGCCCTTTATCTCAAACAAATCATCAAACCACACAACATTGTTGGCTTTGCCTGGGGCTCCATTCTGGCTGGCATGATTGGCCAGCTCCATCATCCAATGCAAACCGCTGCGACTTTTGTGCCGTTGGTGGGTGGACCGAGTCCGTCAAATGCTCAATACCATGTTAACGGGATTGTCTACGATGCGGCGCGGGCCTTTGGGGGTCAGAGCTTGTTCGTGGATGCCGCGGCCGTGCAGGAATCCCAATACATTCGTGACGGGATTACCTCTTCACAATACTTCCATGAAATCCGCCATTGCTGGGATAACTTGGATATCGCCCTGCTAGGCATCGGCGGCCCATTGACCAATACGAGCAGTCGTTGGCGAGATCTGTTAACTCCCGACGATCGTGAATTATTGAAGGAACGCCAAGCCATCGGGGATTGTTGCTGCACCTTTTTCGACAAACACGGTAAGATTTTACGCGGGGATTTATTGAACCGGACCATCGCGATTCCTTTGGATCAGATCAAACAAGTCCCTAACTCGGTTGCGATCGCCCGCTCATTGACAAAAGCCCCGGCCATCCTAGCGTTACTCAAGATGGGGATTCTCACCACTTTGATTACCGATGCTGAAACTGCCCAAAGAGTGCTTGATTTAGACGACTAGCACATATGTGCAATTTTTAGCTAGTTACTTTCGTACGAAACCCCGTCTGAATGGTCCAGACCGACTTTTTCATTTGAAATGAATTTCCAATCCATAGTCAGCGCTTTCATTTCTCGGTATAGTGAACTTGTAAAAAACAAACAGGGGTGAACATCATGGAATTCTTATTAGACACAGTTCATATTGCAGACATCAAAAAATACGCAGGTATTATCCCGTTAAGCGGCGTAACCTCAAACCCATCGATTGTTAAAAAAGAAGGTAAAATTGACTTCTTCAATCACATGAAAGCGATTCGACAAATTATTGGCCTAGATGCTAGTTTCCATATTCAAGTCGTCGGTCAAACTACTGAAGCCATGGTTGAAGATGCTCACACCATTTTGAAGAATGTCGATGACCACGTCTTCATCAAGATTCCAACTAACGAAGCCGGTCTAGCCGCTATCAAGCAGCTTAAGAGTGAAGGCGTTAACGTCACCGCGACCGCCATTTATACGAAGTTCCAAGGCTACTTAGCCATGAGTGCCGGTGCCGATTACTTAGCACCTTATTACAACCGGATGGTCAACATGAACATCAATGCCGATGAAGTTATCGGTGAACTCGCTGCACAGATTTGCCGTGAAAATAGCAACACCAAGATTTTAGCCGCTAGCTTCCACACGGTTCAGCAAGTTAACTCCGCCTTTGAGATGGGCGCCCAAGCCGCCACTATGAGCGCTGATATCTTGAACACCGCTTTGACGGCACCCGCCATCGGGGCAGCTGTTAAAGACTTCACCAACGATTGGGAATCAATCTATGGTGTTGGCACGACCGTTACCTCATTGAAATAAATCAAGCAAACAAAAGCCCCACCAACTGCATCAATTACAGTTGGTGGGGCTTTTCATTACTGTCTTAAAATTTTAGACATCGGTTTACCCTTAGCCAGTTCATCGACCAGCTTGTCCAAGTATCGTATCTTTTGCATTAATGGGTCGCTAATCGCTTCAACCCGATAGCCACAAATCACCCCGGTAATCAAAGTCGACTGGGGGTTAAATGCGGGGGCCGCCGCAAAGAAACTTTCAAAGCTAGTCTGATCCGCTAGCAATTGCTGTAACTGCTGGTCACTATAACCAGTCAACCAGCGAATGACCTCATCCACTTCGGCGGCAGTCCGACCTTTTTTCTCAACTTTTTGCACGTATAATGGGTAGACTGTCGCAACTGGCATCGAAAAAATCTTAGCTTGAGCCATCCTAAAACCCCCTAGTCTTCAAATTGATTGGTGTCACTGAGTTGCTTAAACCAAGCAGCCGACTTCTTCAAGGTCTTCGTTTGGGTATGAATCTCATCACGAATCAAGCCGTAGCGGTTGTGATAGGCGTGATTCCATGACCAGCAGTCAATTGCCGTCCATACGAAATATCCTTGGCAATTTGACCCGGCCGCAATACCAGCCGCCAATGCGTTTAGATGGGCTCGCATAAAGTCAATCCGATAGTCATCTTGAACCACTCCTTGACGATCTAAGAAGCGTTCTTCATGCGCAACCCCCATCCCATTTTCCGAAATGAACCACGGAATGTTATGGTAATTTTCCTGAATGTTTTTCGCAATATCCGTCAGCGCTGTGGGATAGATTTCCCACCCGCGATCGACATTCATCACCCGTCCTGGCATCGCATAGTCTTTAAAGTAAATATCCGGTAACCACGGTTGTAGGCTAGTTGGTGAAATGTCTGGTCGTTGAACACGGAAAGGATGGTAATAATTCACCCCAAGCACATCCACTGGGTTAGCTGCAATCAAGGCCAGTTCCGCGGGAGTAGACTCCCAGATGACCCCATCGGTCGTTAACCGGTCTACCAATTTCGTTGGAAAATGACCGAGTACCGCCGGATCCAAGAATAAGTTATTCGACCACAACTCAGCAAATTCAGCCGCTGCTTGATCGGCGGGATCATCACTAGCTGCATACGCCGGGGTCAAGTTTAAAATAATCCCGATTTGATGATCAGTCTGTGGACAGAGCTGCCGAAAAGCGGCCACCGTTTTAGCTGAGGCTAAATTCAAGTTATACGCCACCTGCACGGCCTTGGGTCCATCGACAACTTGTGGATAATGCCAGCCATACAAGTATTGCCCATCGACCACCACTTTCGGCTCATTAAACGTGAACCACTTTTTCACCCGGTCACCGTAGAGCTTAAAGCATTGTTCAGCAAACTTAACAAATAAATCTACCACGTGTTTCGACTCCCAGCCACCATATTGATCATAAAGCGCCACCGGTAAGTCAAAGTGATGCAAATTCAGATACGGCTCAATCCCACGGGCCAACATCGCGTCAATCACCCGATTGTAATAGGCCACACCATCCGGATTCAAACTCGCCGTCTCAAAATCATCGATTAGGCGCGTCCATTGAATCGAGGTCCGTAGTCCTTGAATCCCCGCTTGCTGCATCAAGTCCAAATCATGTTCATAGTCATTGTAAAAGTTGGATGCTAAGTCTGGCCCCACCCCAGCATCGAATTGCTCCGGTGCGGTGGCAAACCAATAATCAAAAACATTTTGGTGCGGTTTGTGGAAATTACCTTCTGTCTGCGGGCCGGATGTGGCCGCTCCCCAGACAAAATCTTTGGGAAAACTGGTCATTTTTGTGTCACCTCATTGTTTGATTGCGTCTAGGTACGCGCAAGTACTGCCTGTCAGTTGGATTCTAAAAACAATCAATCGTTAATTTCCTAATCCACGTTAGTTAACGGCGGGCGGCCCAGAATTGGCTCAGTGGTGTCGTTTATCTTGGTCGGTGATTTTCCGACTTAGATAAAGCCCGGCTTGGAAGACCGCCCCTTGGCTTCCAAACGTGGCCACCACGTTCCAGCCGATTCTGGGCCAACCAGAGTGGTAAGTTAATCTAACCAGCACCAAGTACGCTTAAAATAAATACCAGTGGGCGGCAAATTACCACTACACGCGGTCATAAGTCTGCTCAAAATCAACGACCGCCCCACGCAGATTGGCCTCATCATGATACTGACAAGTCACGACGTTCGGTTTGATCGAAGCAATTTTGACCTGTGCCCGAATCTTTTCAATCTCGCGTTCGATACCAGGAATCAGCTGTGGATTATTTGAAATTGCCCCGCCAATCACAACTTTTTCAGGATCAAAACTGTATTGCAAATTATAGATTCCTAAGGCTAGCGCATGATACAAGGTATCCACTTCTTTAGTCGCGGCTGCATCGCCCTGCGCAGCTAAGTCGAATAAGTCTTTGCCACTCAGCTTTTTAGCAGTTGGGTTGGCTTTTAGATACCGTTTGACTGCCGCTGGAGCGGTCCCAAGTTCACTTAACGTGCCTTGGTCATTCATCAGCATAAAGCCGAACTCCCCACCGAAGAGATGGGCACCATGCCAGATATGGTGGTTGAAGATAACGGAACCGCCAACACCAGTCCCAATCACTAGGAAGACGAGGCTGTCCACATCTTTACCGGCACCACTCGCTAATTCCGCTAACGCGGCACAGTTAGCGTCATTTTCCATGCTGACGGGCAAGCCGAACTTTTCAGCCAGCTCTGACTGAATCGGAAAGTTATGAATATACGGAATCGCACTGGCACCTTCCACGACCCCAGTCAGCTTATTAACTGCCCCTGGTGAACTGATAGCGACCCCCACTAACGGCCATTGCTGCTTCATTTCGGCCACTTCATGGGTCACTAATTCAAAGAACGCGGCCTTAGTGGTCGGCGTTGGTAGCGCATGATGTGCCTGTAGTCCCTGACCATCCCATACAGCAAACTTGATCGACGTCCCACCAATATCAATTAATCCTAACGGTTGCATTTAAAATCCCTCATTTTTTCGCAAATAATAGCGTTTTGATTTCAGCCGGTCCTAATTGATCACTCGCTACATCTGGTAACGGCTGTTCGAGAAAATTCACCGCCGTTGCTGGTGTCTGACAGCAGCTCACGTCTAATGTAACCGGTTGCTTAGTTAAATTATAACCTCTTAAAGTCGCCCCGGCAGAATTATTTGCCCGTTTGAAACTAGTTACCGCAAATTCTAAGGTCCGTAATTGCAAATAAGCATCGTCGGCCGCCAGTTCGCCCGCATGCCAATCAGTCGGCTGAACACTAAACGGCACTTGGAAATTACGTGCCTGTTGATAACTGACCAACCGTTGTTCAGTCGTCCCATCATGTAATGCCAAACTATACTCGCAACTGAACGCCCCTAAACACTGCGCTTCTGGCGTTGGAAAATAACCCCAATCGCCCATTTCACCAACTGAACGCAATAACGTGACGGCAATCGTCCCGTGTTTCGGTAAGATTTCATATTCATTCAACCCGATGTTCCCAATCGTGACCCCGTTTTGCGCATCGTGTAAGTTAACAAAAGCCTGTTGATGTTGGGGATTCGTTGGATTTTGCCAATTTGCGGCGGGTTCATTCGCACGGGTGACCGTTTCAAAAATCACATCGCTCGTGTTCGTCGTCGCCGCTAAGTTCGTTTGGAACAAGACCCGCACCCGATGATCACGCATTTGATTATCAAAGCTGGTCTTAAACTGTAATTGCCGACTATGCCGACCTAAGCGCATGCGGGTGGTAATCGTTAATGGCCGCGTCACCGTGGACCGTTTCGCCGTTCGATGAGTAATATCCACGACCGCTTGTTGTTCAGCTAATAACTGCTCATCGGCGGATACTGGAATCGCTAGCTGATTAATCAGTTCAACTTCAACGCCCAGCGCATCATCGTGGACGAGCCGAACTTCAGTTGGAAAGTCCGTCGAGAGAATCGCCTGGTTATCGGCAGTTTGCCGGTAGATGTACTCATTCCCCATATCACCCGTATCTTCAAATACCAACATCTGGTGGTAGATATGCCCAGTCTCTCGGTTAGTGATCGTCAAGCTGCCATCACTCGCAACCGTCACTTTCAACCATTCATTACTGAATTCATGCTCACTAAACGCCCGCCGTGTCGGCCCTTCAATCGGTGTGACGCTTTCCTTAGCCGCTTGCAAGGCCAACGTCTGCCACCCATATGCTGGAAGACCGGTCACGTTGATGGCAATCGTGATTTCAATGGCTTGATACGCCACTCGGAAACGGTCTTTTGGCAAATCATAATGAAACTCAACGGCTTGCTTCACTAATCGAAACGGTACGGCTTGCCCACTTGCATCGACTAATTGTAGCGTTGGTAAGGCTGCCAATTCCGCTTCTAATTCAGCGCGTTGAGCTTGAATCGTCATCTCCGGACTAAAGTTCCGACGATCCCATTCGATCGTTACCTCAGTCTGTCCGGACTTCACAAACCCCGTAGTATTGACCACCACAAATGGCTTGGCATCAGTATCAAAGTCCGTGGTATCAATGCGTTGAGCTAAGGTGTTCAAGGCATCTTGCGCCAAGTAGCGCCCCACTTCCGTTGATTTGGCAAACCGGGTTAACATCTCGCGGTGAACCTCATCTACTGAACAGCCACAAATACTATCATGTGGGTGGTTCTGTAAAAGTAATTTCCAGGCATAACGGAAGCGGTCATGTGGGTATTGCTCGGCCGGATAAGCCATTGTCGCCAACGGTTCCGCAATACTATCAAGTAAGCGTTCATTACGCGTATTGGCCTGCTTCAAGTAGACCCGACTCGACGCCGTATTCGCCAAAGTATACCAACCATCCGTTTCTTGACTAGTCAGTTCGCCTTTAATCGTACTCAATTGGGTTGGCAAGCTATTTTTTAAAGCGGCCAAATAATCGGGAAAGTTTGAATGGACGAATTCATAGTCCGGATATAGTTCATTCGCCACTTTAATCGCCGTGGTCACATCAGCCTGCACCGGTTCGTGATCGACGCCGTTCATCATCAATAAGTTATCAGTTGAGGCATAAGCTTCGGCATCGGCCAGCTTTTGGTCCCAATAGATTTTCGCTTGAGCTGGATCAGTTGGAATCTCATTCCCATTGCTATACCAATTAGCAAATAACAGGCCTAAAATCCGTGTTCCGTCTGGTCCTTGCCACCACATCTCAGAATATTGTGACGCATAGTCGGCCCCCCCGGTCTGATTATTAAACCCAGTTGGGGTCACCCCACGACCAAACGCCGCCGTATCTAAGTCCGCTAACGCCATCATCTGTGGTGTCTGGCCCATATTACCGAATGTATCTGGGAAGTAGCCTAACTTCACTTCGTCGCCATACGCCAAAGCTTCATCGCGACCAATCACCATATTGCGGACATTAGCTTCCGGACTGATCAAAAAATCATCTTGCAAGATGTAAAACGGCCCAATCCGTAACTTGCCCGCCGTAATGGCCGCCGCCAGTTCTGGCTTGCGTTCTGGGCGTACTGCCAGATAATCATCTAACGCAATCATCTGACCATCCAGATGAAAGCTGTCAAAATCAGGATCATGCTTAAACAAGTCCAACAAGTTATCAATCAACGTTACCAAGCGCATGTGATGTTGCTCAAATGGCATGTACCATTCGCGATCCCAGTGGCTGTGAGAAATAATAAAAACCTTTTTCTTAGTCATCGTTTTAATCACCTTTCGATTTTAAACCCTAGCGTCGTTAACAATAATTCGCAATACATCATATTGGCCCAGGAGAACCATTCGCGGGTAAAACGGCGGTCGTCATTGACATCAAAGGATTCATGCATCAAATCCGTCCCGCCAGTCGTTTGAACCAACGTCTGTAAGGCCTGTAATTGTGGTCCGGCCGCGCGCGTCGTTAAGCCTTCCATCGCAATCGCAATCGGCCAAATATAATTAACCGGCGTATGCGGACTGCCTTGGCCCGCGGCTAGCTTGCCACTATAGTAATAGGGATTTTCTGGACTCAATAAGGTCTGCCGCGTCCGCATGTAGTTATCGTCGAACAAGTCACAATAACCCAAATATGGCGCACTCAACAGGCTCGGCACGTTGCCGTCATCCATTAACTTGGCGTGGCCTAAGCCGTCAACTTCATAGGCATAGACTTGTTCGCCATTGGCATTCTGCGTATAGCCATACGTTTCAATGCCAGTGCGAATTTCTTGTTGTAACTTTTTAGCCGTCGCCACAATCGTTGGGTCATCCAGGACACTGCTAAAGATCTCTTGCAAATATCCTAGAATCACCACGGCAAACATATTGGCGGGAACGAGATACCCGTATTCACAAGCATCATCACTCGGCCGAAAACCGGACCAGATCATCCCTGTCTCGGCCACCGGAGTCCCCCGACCGTCTCGCACCAATGAATCTTCAGGACGGTCTTTGGTCCGCACAAAGCGATATGGTGAACTGTCATGATGTTGTTCGACGGCAAAGGTCCGCAGTAGTGCCCGCACGCCACTGACAAAGTTCGTATCAAATTGGTCAGTCGCCCCAGTATTACGATAAAGCAGGTAGGCTAGCTGAACTGGATAACATAAGGAATCAATCTCAAACTTGCGCTCCCAGATCCAAGGACCCATCTCGGTCTGATCACTTTGGTGGCCTTGACCGTTAGCGGTTTCATTAAAGGCATTGGCATATGGATCCAAAGTCATATTAAAGAATTGCCGTTGGACGACCCGCGTAATCAGATCCGCAATACCAGGGTGTTCCCGGGCTAATACAAGATAAGGCCGCACTTGGGCTGTCGAATCGCGTTGCCACATTGCTGGAATGTCCCCGGTCAAAATAAAAGCGCGACCGGCATCATCATCTGAGATCGTGGTTGCTAACGTATTTAAAAATGTTTGCTGGAAAACCTGCCCGTAACGGGGGTCCAAGTCTTGACTCAACTGGCTAATCTTAGCTACAAAAGCGGTCACTTGGTCGTCAACATAATTGGTTGTCATCTGCTCACCTCATTATTTGATATATCATTTTCCGTTATTATAGCATGTGTTTAATAATTGTCTATATCAAATACACTCGTTTTGCTTTCCTTTTACCGGCTTAAATGATATATTAATGGCAATCAAGGACAATGGAAGTGAGGAACCATGCCAAAAAATGAACCGCGTTATTTAAAAATTTATCATGATTTACAGCAACAAATTGCCAACGGTCAGCTCCAACCAGATGAACAATTACCAACCGAACTACAACTAGCCAAAACGTACGCCGTCAGCCGAATTACGTCTAAGCGGGCCTTAACCGAACTAGAAAGTCACGGTCTAATCTATCGTCAACAAGGTAGCGGTAGTTTCGTGCAACGTTTACCACAGACCCAAACTGCACAACAACTATTATTAGTCCTGCCATTTCCAACGGATGCCGGGCTCGGCGACTATGCGTCCGGCGTTAGCCAAGCAGCCACCGCGCGCGGTTATCAGACCGTGACGATGGATACGGAGAACTTTAACCAGCTGAGCCTCCGGGACTTACAGACCCAATACGCTGGAATTATCTATTTAACTCAGAACTTGTACGCCGACGCTGAGCGACTCTACCAATTAAAGCTAGCCCATTTACCAATCGTTTTATTGGATAAACAATTTCCAGAACTCGGATTGCCAGTAGTGGCCGCCGACAACTTTACTGGTGGACAATTAGCTACCGAACACTTAATTCAGCTACAGCACACGCAAATTTTGTTTTATGCGCAAGCTGAATCCGTTTTACCGAGTTCCGTATACGACCGTTACTTCGGGTATTTAACGGCCTTGCATGCCGCTAAGCTGACCCCCCCGGCACCACTTGCGCAACTGGCTGACTTGAATCAGTTCACCCCGGAACAATGGGTGCGCTACCTTAAAGATCATGCCATTACCAGTATCGTCGTCGAAAATGACCTAACCGCGATCAAACTGATGAACGCGCTACGTGATACCGATCCCGCGTTATTTCAACGCCTATCGATCGTCGGCTTCGATAATATTCAAGCGGCCAGCTTAACGTACCCGGCCTTAACGACTGTCGCCCAAGACTTTCAAGGGATGGGCGCCAAAGCCGTTGACCGACTATTACAACCAACCACGACTAACATGCTCATTAAATTACCGGTCACGTTAATTCCACGTGACTCCACCAAACCAATGGTGCCCTATTCAAAGGAGGATTAACTTATGCACATCGACCAACTTGATATTCGCCAAGGAACCGCCAATTCACCTCACCGGTCAAACGGTAACTGCCTACCATACGTTGGCGTGCCAATGGGAATGAACTACTATGTCGCCCAGACTAATGGTGCGGCCAATAGCTGGTTTTTCCAACCAACTGATTCCCAATTCGAAGGAATTCGCGTAACCCATCAGCCTAGCCCCTGGATTGGCGACTATAGCCACTTTTTAATCACCGCAGTGCAGTGGCATGATCCCCAAACCAATCCCGATTTTACTGGCAATTACCAGCCAGACCGGGCAACTTTTCAAGCGAATTATTTAGCAATCTACGATGACCATTTTAATGTCCACAATGAACTAACGCCCACGACTTATGGCGCGGCGTTACGCTACCAATTCGACCGGCTTTTAGCCGAACATCATGGTCTACAGCTTCAACTACCCGATGACGGCGGCTTTCGGTTGATCGACAATCATATTCAACTCTATACCGCGGACTATCATGGCGGCGAAGACCCAAACTTGACGATGTACGCCGAACTCAGCTTGCCAGCCATCGACATTGCCCACTCTGGCTACTACGACGACCAAGGTAACTGGCAGACAGCGACTGAAGCGACTGGCCATCAATTAACCCTATTAGTGGCCACGCCAGCCATCAACTTTGACGCGCGGTTAGCCACGTCGTTTATTAGCGCTGAACAAGCGAGCTTAAATCTCAGTCGGATTAGCCAGCGGTCATTCGGCCAGCTTGAAAATGAAAGCGCCAACCGTTGGAACGATTACTTAGACCGAGTCAGCGTCCGCGATCATCACGCCGCGGTGGTGCAAACGTTCTACACTTGTTTATACCGGTTGTTCCTCTTCCCGCAACGGTTTTACGAAATTGACGCGAATCGGCAACCCATCCATTACGATACGACGGATAAAGTGGCTAAACCAGGGATTTTATATACGAACAACGGCTTTTGGGATACCGCCAAATCCGTTTATGCGCTCTTTTCAATCTTGGCGCCGGAACTCCTACCAAAATTCTTACGCGGCTTTTTGACGTCGTATCAAGAGACCGGCTTTTTACCCCGCTGGCTAGCACCGGATGAACGCGGGATGATGCCGGGGAATTTAGTGGACTCGATTATTGCAGAATGTGCTAAAAAGGGCATTGCGACCGACTTGCTACCCGAACTGTTGACAGCCATGATTGACAGCGATACCAAGCCCGCCGAAAACAATCGTTATGGTCGGACGGGTGGCGCTGATTATGACCAGTACGGTTACTTGCCCGCCGATCAATATTCCGAAAGTGTCAATCGCACACAAGACTATGCTTATAGCGATTACTGTATCGGCCAAGTTGCGGCGGTATTAAAGCAACCACAGCTAGCACAGACTTATTGGCAACAATCTAAACGTTATTTGAACTTGCTTGATAAACAAACGGGCTTCTTACGCCCTAAAAATACGGATGGTCGCTTTAAACCCAACTTTGCACCGGATCGTTGGGGTGGCGATTACACCGAAGGCAGCGCCTGGCAAAACAGCTTCAGTGCCTTTCATGATATCGATGGCTTAATGACGGCGATGGGCGGTCCAGACAAACTCGATGCCCAGCTAACCGCCCTATGTAACACCCAACCGACTTATCAAATCGGCGGATACGACATGGTCATTCATGAAATGACTGAGATGGCCGCCGTTGATTACGGCCAGTTAGCCATCTCCAATCAGCCGAGCTTCCATCTCCCATATCTCTTCGCCTTAGCTGGTCATCCAGAAAAGACACAAGTCGTGGTTAAACAATTACGTCAGCTATTTGACGCTTCGACAACTGGTTTTCCCGGTGATGAAGATAACGGCTCAATGTCAGCTTGGTTCATCTTTGCCTGCCTGGGCTTTTACCCAGTCTGTCCTGCCGACGCTGAATATGTCTTAGGCCTACCCGCTTTCGATGAAGTGACGTTGCATCTCGCTGATCACGATTTGACCTTAACAACTGCCAACAACCACGGCCACAACAACTTCGTCCAACAAGTTACCCGTGATAGTCAAGCTTTTCAGGCCACGACGATCAGTCATGCCGATTTAATGGCTACTCAGCATTTAGCAACCCGGCTGGGATTAGTGCCAAATGTCCATTAAATTGTGTATTACCGCTCCGGGTGAACTGGATTGACGCTGGAACGTGGTGGCCACGTTTTCGAGCCACAGTACGGTCTCGAAAGCCGGGCTTTGACTAAGCCGAGAAAACCGCTCAACTAAGTCAAACGGCACCACTGAGCATCATCCAGTTCACCCTACGCTAACTAGTGTTATTAAATTGATAATCCGATTAAACCCAAAATCGACCAGCTCAACGATGTCATTTCGTTAAGCTGGTCGATTTTATAGACTACGATCAAAATTCAAAAAATAAGATCACTACCAAATAAAACATCATACGCTTGGTGCTAATTGAAATTGCCGCCTGCCGGTTGGTTCCTAAAACGCTGGAACGCCATGTGTCATTTTGAAGTCAAAAGCCAATCTTCAAAACTGACCTTGGTCTAAGTCTGAGCAAACCGCTCACACTAAGGCCAACGACACGGCTGAGCATTTTAAAAACCGACTTCTTGGCTAAATTTATGGTCAATAATAGATAATCATTAATCACCGTTACTTAACGGCGGGCGGGCCAGAATTGGCTCAGCGGTGTCGTTTATCTTAGTCGGTGAGTTTCCGACTTAGATAAAAACGCGGCCACCACGTTCCAGCCGATGCTGAGCCAACCAGAGTGGCAAGTACCACCAAACTACACCGGGCGTCGCTGATGTTGTTGTCGGTACTCTTTCGGCGAAATATCGCAGATCACCCGGAAGTTTTTATAAAAATAACCACTATTGGTATAGCCGATTGCCAACGCAATGTTATTAATGCTCTCATCCGTTCGCGCCAACATCGACTTGGCTTGGTCAATGCGATATTGATTCAAATACTTTGAAAAACTCGTGTGCACTTCTTTTTTGAATAACTGACCTAAATAAACCGGATTGAGATGCAACCGTTCCGCCACTTGCGTTAACGATAGATCATGTGCATATTCTTTCGCGACAATGTCAACGACGCGATTAATATTTTGCGAAAAAACATATTGCTGTTTCGGCTCATAGTCCGCAATTAGTGTCGTCAAACAAGTCTCTAAAACGGCCATCGTGGGCGCTTCATCAATGGCATTCAATTGCGCTTCATAGGCTTGATTGCTGAACGACTGGTAATTACTAATCGCATTCAGAATGAGAAACGCGACTTGCCGCGCATATGAAGGTACCACGTGTTCAGTAATGAGTTCAGCAAAAATCGCCTGAACTAATTTCGTCATTAACGCTTGATTTCCTAGTGCCAGCGCTTGTTTAAATTCATCGAGTGACACCTTTGGAATCTCGGCTTGCCGTAGCCACTCGGTCCGAGCTGAACCGGATAGAAACGGTGCTTTTTCTTCATAAAACTGATAAAGTTCCGCCAATGTCTGAGCTTGTTCCAAACTTTCACTCAAGCGACTCAGTTGATTCACTCGTTGACCGACCGTAATAAAGGCGGTCCCAGTAATGAGTTGGTCGGCTTCTAGTTGCCGAATAAATTGATTCAGTAAAATATGAGTTCCTGCAAAACAAATCACCAGTTGGTCAGCTGACGGATAATACAAACGTTGCCCCTGTGCATCACAGGCCGCCATAAGCGGGGGCATTGCCGGAACAACATTACAGCAAACCATGGTAAATTCATGCTGATCGGTGGGAATACCGGCACTCGTTAGCAATTGCGCCGTTTGACCAGCTGTTAAATCACCGGCAACCAGCCGTTCAGTCTGCATTTCAACATAATAATGCTGTGTCGCTTGTTGCTGTTGCCGTTCATCTAATCGCTGCTTGACTTTAGTCAGAATCGTCGTTAATTCAGTGGCGCTTACGGGTTTCAATAAATAATCCATCGCCCCTAAACGCAAAGCAGCTTTCACATAGTCAAATTCTTGATAGCCCGAAAGCACCAGTACCACCGGCGGATGTGGCAACTGCTGTAAGTGCTGCATCAGTTCAATGCCGGTCATCTCAGGCATCCGTACATCGGTTATCACCAAGTCAATCGACTGTTCTCGCGCCGTTTCTAATGCTTGCCACCCATTACGTGCCGTCTGAACAATCGTAAACCCCAGTGCGGTCCAATCCACCACCTTGGTCATGCCCTTTAAAATCATATATTCATCATCCACGATCATGACGCGTTGCATCGGTTGTCCCCCTCACAAAAGTTAGCATCACCGTAATCCCACCCTGCTGATTACGATTCAGCCTCATCGTTGCACTATCCCCAAAATAGCCTTGCAGCCGTTCATACACATTACGCAACCCAATCGACGTCCGTTCGCCAGTTACCTGCTGACTTTCAATTTGTGTTTGCACCGTTGCCAACTGTGCAGCTGACATGCCGCGACCATTATCTTGAACTTGCAAATAAACCCGCTGCTGACCATCTTGCCAAGCTTTGACACTAACCACATTATCAGTCCGTAGATAATCAATCCCATGGGCAAAATAGTTCTCAACTAACGGCTGTAAGATAAACTTCGGAATCGTCAAATCAGCTAATATTGGCGCTAACTGCAAACCGTACGCAATCTGGTCGGGAAAACGCATTTGATATAAATAAATATATTTCTCGATAAATTCGGTTTCCTTAGCTAGCGTCGTTGTGGGTGACTGATCGGTATTATTTCGCAGTAGTGCCGCAAATGCATAGACCACCTCGGCCAATTCATTTTGGTCTTCAGCGACCGCATACATCCGAATATATTCCAACGTATTGTATAAGAAGTGCGGCTGAATTTGCGATTGGAGCGCCTTCATATTGGCATCACGTTGTTCGATCTCTAATTGATAGATCTGGTACACATAGGTGTTGATTTCATCTAGCATCTGATTAATCCCGGTCGCCATAATCTTCAAATCACCAGATTGCGTTGGCACTTTTAACCGCACATCCAGATCACCTTGACCGACCAGCGACATCGATTGAATCATTTGTTGAAGTTGTAGCCGATACCGCCGAAATGTCAGCCATAACCCACCGAATAAAATGACATCAATGGCAACTGCTTCCGCTCCCAAGGTCCAATTTTTAAGGCGTTGCTGCTGTCGGACAACTGCGCGATCAGTCATCGCCACCAAGAGACTGCCATCTGCTAATTTACTAGTCCGATACCGATATTTTTGGGTAAAAGCAGCCAATCCTGACGTTTGCCGGCCAAAGGTACGTTGCACCCGTTTAGCCGTCTGTCGGGCGGCACTTGCCGTCACCTCACGGCCATGAAAGTGGTAGCTAGCTTGACCAGTTGGCGTTAAGACCATCACTTGCAAGTTAGCACCACGGTTGAGCTTATCCAAGGCCGCCGTTAATGGTTGCGTCTGATACGTCAGTGTTAAGGTGCCATAGCCGCGTAAGTTCGCATTATCCACAAACGGATAACTGAATCGAAACTGTGGCCGTGAGCTCACGCGCTGAGTAGTCTTATAGCCACCGGGAGTACGCCGATCCGCGACAAAATTCGGCTTAAAGTCACTCATCGTAATCCGGACTTGTTCAATCATCGGATTACTCATTAAGAGCTGTAGGGTCTCATCCGGCAAATAATAAAATGCCTCATGATTGGACGCCGTCTGACTATACGTCAAGTAAGCTGCCGGGCTCAGTTCAAAGTACTTGTTCAGATTCTTGACCTGACTGTTCGTACTAGTCAAATGCTGCCCTAATTCATGGACTTCCCGCGCGTTAGCCGTCACTTGATCCGCAACTTTGTCCAAACCATTCGTTAAACTCGCACTGATTGCACGGTTGTCATTGGCCGTCGTGGTCGTACCCATATAGAGTGCAAACAGCCCAATCACGGTACTCAAAAGGACGGCGTAAGTCGCCATTAATTGTGAGAAATTATAATTACGCCGCCATTTGAACATTGACCCCCAACTCCCTATTTAAGCTAACTGCGTCTGTAATTGTTGATACCATTGCCGACTAATAAACGTCGTCCAAATCAAGACTAGCGGTACCGTCCCAAATAAAATCAAACCAGGAAACTTATACGTCACCACCACGATGATCCCATAGCCGCCAATCGTTTTTAACACATTAAAGAAATTGCTAAAGAATTGCATTAATGCTAACTTCACCAAATCACGTGGCTGAGCCTGATACGCACCAGCTAAGATAATTAAGTTATTGAACACACAACTGAACAATAAAATCGCAAAGATCAGGACAAAGTCTAAAATCAAGAAACCAATCCCTCGCAACTGAACTGCCAGCCAAAGATTCATCAGTAACAGACCTAGAATCACCGCGCCGCTATAAAAATAGCCATTGCCCACTTTGAAATAACGTTTGAACAAGCTAGTGGCCGCTTTAAGCGTGTCCAACTGATAACGCCAGCCGTTATGATGATACAAATCACTAATCATTAATAATGCCGGTCCGATGCCAAATAATAGCCCGCCGACGAAACTGAATAACCAAAATAGCAAGCTGAGTTTAATAATCGCATAAATCCGAATGAACGCCTTTTGCAAGCCTGTACTTATCATTATGATATCCCCTTTAACGTGTCTTGTCGCTGGTTTTCGGTAACCTCTAATAGCATTATCATCAAACACACTAATTATTTATACCAGTAAAGACGCTCGCATTTTTTAGATGCGCGCGTCTTTAAGTTAAATCATGTGTGGGCTACTAGTCGCAGCGCTATTGTTTAGCCAAAAATTCTGTATATTGTTTCTGTAATAATTTTTGAACTTTGTCGTAGCCAGCACCCTTCAGCGCTTTATCCATCTTCTTAATGGTTGGCTTAGGATCAGAAGTCCCCGTGTTCAAGCCGTCGATATATTGGTTCATGACGTTTTGAATATTGGTAATTTCAGTCTTCACGCTACTGGTATCTGGGGTAAATCCAAGTAATGGTGAGGACTTAGCCGCCTTAATACTGGTATCCCGTTCCTTGATCATCTTGTCTGTAATCGCATCGGTCGTATAGAGATTCTTGTTGTTCCCAGTCATCCAGGCGCCCATTTGGTTCGATGGGTCATACTTAGACGTTAACTTAATCTTATCCGTACCGGTCTTATTGAAGTCAGTGCCTTCCGCACCCCAAACTAATCCATTTAACAAAGTCTTATCCGTGTTGATCAGGCCTAAGACTTTAACAGCTAGTTCTTTATGTTCAGAACCATTACCAACCACCCAGTCAAAGACTTGTGATTGCGACAAACTCTTCAATGGTACTGTAATTGCTTTGGATTCGATGGCGTCTTTCTTACCCGCGGTGTTGTTCAACTGGAAATCACCATAATCGAATGGTCCTTGGGTTTCTTGACGTGCGAACCACGTATTGCTGGCGATTGGATAGTCAGTATTGCTAGTTGCGGCATCTTGAGAGATGTAGCCCGCTTGGTAATACTTATGCATCGCAGCCAAACTAGCTTGCATTTGCGCCGTATCATACTGGTTCACAATCTTCTTCCCGTTAGCACCCTTGCTAATGTCAACGGCAAATGGCAAGGTATTGCCGAGTGGATAGTCAAAGTTGGATTCGACTTTGAACCCCTTACCCGCAGCTAAAGCAACGGTGTTCTTATCCTTGGCATGGAACGCTTTTAAGGCACTGTTCAACGTTTCGTATGAGTTCACTTTGCTAATATCAATATTGTATTTGTCAACAAACTTCTTATTGAACGAAATCACTTGCGTTGAATAAACGTTGGCGTTGACTGGTACCGCATACAATTTACCGTCGATCTTATTGCCCTTAATGTAAGCAGAATCGATTTGCTTGTAGGCTTCCGGCGCATACTTCGGTAACAGCTTTGTCAGATCAGCATAAGCCCCTTTTTGCGCATTGACAGCGTAGTTATCCGCCTTAGCAATGTCGTAATGTTCTCCCGAAGAAACAATAACTGACATTTTTTGTGAATAATCGCCCCAGCCAATGTACGTAATCTTTAATTTGGCATTCGCTTTTTTCACTAAAATCTTGTTGGCCCGCTTGATCATCGCATCGTATTGTTTCGGCTTGTCCCCGATTTGATACATGGTTAACGTAGTGGGTCCCTTAGAACTTGAACTGCTAGATGATGATTTATTGTTGCCGCAAGCTGATAGTGTGACCGCTAACCCAGCTGCTAACCCCGTAATTGCAACGACTTTTTGCCATTTTGCCATGTTATTTTCGCACCTTTCTTGTGTGTGTAACTGTGACTGACCTAACTTTTTGGTTGTGCTTTTATTGCTAAAATTGCTGAAACGTGTTCGACAAAGCTGGGGACTCCGCTTGCTAAGCAATGCTCGACCCCAACTCGCTTTGTCTCGCACTCTGCTTATTCTTTGACCCCACCGATCGTCAAACCGCGAACAAAATACTTCTGGAAGAATGGATAGCTCAAGGCAATCGGCGCTACCGAAATGACGACCATCGCCATTTGAGTGGCTTCCTTTGGAATATTAGACAGACCGGTTGCGTACTGGGCCCCTTGCGTTGCATTTTGTGACAACATTTGAATGTTGGATTGAATCTGCATTAACAAATATTGTAACGGCACTAATCGCGTGTTTTGAATATATAGCAACGCGTTGAACCAATCGTTCCAATACCCTAAAGCGGCAAACAGACTAATCGTCGCAATCCCAGGTACCGCCAATGGTAAGACGATTTGGCAGAAGATCCGCATTTCGCTAGCCCCATCAATACGGGCTGCTTCGATAATCGATTCGTTCACTTGGCGCTTGAAAAACGTTCGCATCACGATAATATTGAATGGACTGACCGCCATCGGTAAAATTAACGCCCATAACGTATCTTTTAGTTGTAGTAAGTTCGTCATAACGATATAGTTCGCCACCATCCCAGGGGTGAACAACATCGTAATCAAGCAAAACAACGTGAAAAACCGGCGATAACGGAAGCTTGAACGTGAGATTGAATAGGCGTAAGTCGCGGTAAAGGTCGCATTAATGGCCGTTCCCAAAACGGTCACTAACAAGGTCACACCTAAAGCGTTCAGTAATTTACCACTCATATGACTTAAGTACTCATACCCCGCCGTACTCCATTGTGACGGCCAGAATTGATAACCGTTCGTAACCAAGGCGTGTTCACTTGAAAAAGAAATCACGATAATGAAGATCAAAGGTAGTAAACAGGAGATGGCAAACAACGCCACCAAGATGTTAAAACAAAGGTTTGCGCCGGGACCAAATGAGCGAATCTCAACGGTTGAAATTTCTTTTTTACGCCACATTTGCGTCCCTCCTAGAATAGTGCGGATTCTGGATCAACCCGCCGTACGATAAAGTTACTGGTCATCAACAGGATGAAGCCGACTAATGATTGGTATAAGGCTGCCGCACTCGACATTCCAATATCTCCGGTCGCCGTTAACCCGTTGTAAATATACGTATCCAACACTGACGTGACATTATACAAACTACCTGAATTTTGTGGGACTTGGTAGAACAGTCCGAAGTCCGCCCGGAAAATATTCCCAATCGCCAAGATTGTCATCAACGTCATCAATGGAACCAATGCTGGCAACGTGACATTCTTAATCTGTTGCCACTTGTTCGCGCCATCAATTTCGGCGGCTTCAAACAAGGTCGGATCAATACTCATCGCACTGGCAAAGTAAAGGATACTGTTATACCCGATCCCTTTCCAAGTCCCAACAAAAAGCAAGATAAACGGCCAGAACTGTGGCGCGTTGTACCAACTAATCGCTTTACCACCGTTCCCGGTAATCATCGAGTTCAGCAAGCCTTGGTTCGGGCTTAAGAATGCATAAACGAAGTAACTGATAATGACCCATGATAAGAAATATGGTAATAACATTGACGTTTGATAAACTTTGGTCAATCGTCGATTACGCAACTGGCTCATCACAACGGCGAAGAAGACCGAGATGATTAAGTTCAGCGAAATGAAGCCTAAATTATAGAGCACAGTGTTTCTCGTAATAACCCAAGCGGCATTCGATGAAAATAAGAATTCGAAGTTCTTAAACCCAACCCACGGACTGCGGGCCAAACTCGCCACAAACCCGTTCGGATCAAACTGAAAATCTTTGAACGCAACCACGTTGGCGAACACTGGAATGTAGAAAAAGAAAATCATCCAAATGGCACCAGGAATCACGAACAGTAACAAGGGGGTGTTATCGCGGACACTGTACCAGAAGTTTTGACGGTTCTCTTTTTTTCGAGCCGCCTTTTCTTCCGGCGTTTCCGGTTGAACAGTAGGCATCTCAGGTTCTGGATTCGGCATCTTCCCCACTCCTTTCTTAATTTGACAAGTGTATTGTAGCGCTTACAACTAAACTAAAACTAGGCATAAAGTTAAGGCCTTTATCTATATAATTAAGGTTCATTTTTGCCGCTCCGGTTGGGCTGGATTGATGCTGGAACGTGGTGGCCACGTTTGCGAGCCACAGAACGGTCTCGCAAGCCGGACTTTGACTAACCCGAGCAAAGTACACTCGGCTAAGTCAAACGACACCACTGAGCATCATCCGGCCCAACCTGCGCTAACTATCATCATTTAAAACAATCTAAGTTGATTAACCTAATATTCTAGGTGATACCATCAATCATAGTCGCAGTGACCAGTATGTTCGCCGTGTCGAGACACTTAGAACGGTGGTTTTCCGGTCTTAGTGTCTGGGCCAGCTTGTTAGACGTGACTTTCGGCTAACAAGTGCCCTGCAGACCGCACTTTGGCTGCAGGTCTGCTCCACCGCGAACATGCTGGTCAACGGAGACGGCTAATTAGTCGCAGCCTTAAGCCCCAACCGTCTGTCCTGAATCAATCAGATCTTTAGCCAATAATAAGCAACCTGTTAAGCCAGCATCATCATTTAACGCAATCCGTTGAATATAGCTGTTCAGCTCTGGCGTAGTCGTATACCCGGCCAGTTGGGACTTAAATGCTTGGCGAATCAATGGAAATAATTGCTCCTGATGCATGACCCCACCGCCAATCACAATCCGATCGGGGGAATAACTCAATGTGTAATTTACGCAAGCTTGGGCGATATAATCAGCTTCCAACTCCCAGACAACGGGATTGGCCGCTAATGCTTGGGCTGGTTGACCAAATCGTTGTTCTAGCGCCGGACCCGACGCAAGTCCCTCTAAACAATCCCCGTGATACGGACAAACACCGGCGAAATCATCATCTGGACGATGGTTCACAAAGATGTGCCCCGCTTCCAGATGATTAAAACCTTGTAAAAAGTGACCTTGATAAATGACCCCAGCTCCGATCCCCGTTCCCACTGTAAAGTAGACTAAGTTCTCAACATTCTTAGCGGCACCCAGCCGGTATTCACCATACGCTGCGACATTAACATCAGTCGTCCAATAAATCGGAATATTCAAATGAGTACGCATATAACCTAGGAAGTTAACATTTTCCCAACCAGCTTTAGGCGTTTGCGTAATATACCCGAAATCTCGGTGTTGGGGGTTCACGCCAATCGGCCCAAATGACCCAATCCCGATCGCGTCAACTGGATGTTCCTGAAAGAAGTCAACAACCGCCGCTAACGTCACGGCTGGCGTCGTGGTTGGGATTCGTAATTGTTCACTAACCTGTCCCGTCTCATCGCCGATACCACAAACAAACTTCGTGCCACCGGCTTCAATTGCACCTAATCGCATCGTCAGCCCTCCTATTCGATTGTTAACTGTGACTCAGGATCAAAGAAATGCGCCTTACTCATTTCAAAGGCCATCTTCACCGTGGTCCCCGGTTCGTGGTAATCACGGGCATCCACTTGGGCAACAAACTTACTGTCACCAATCTTGGAATACAACATCGATTCGGCGCCTAAGAGTTCTGAAACTTCAACTTCAGCATTGACCACTGCATCAGCCATGGCTTGAATCGCAATCTGTTCCGTATGAATATCTTCTGGTCGAATTCCGACAATAATCGGTTTACCGTTATAACCCTTTTCAACTAAACCTTTGAGCTTTCCTTCTGGCACGGTCACCGTTAAGCCAGCGTCATTGATAACTTGACCGTCAACCAGCTTGGCATTAAAGAAGTTCATCCCTGGTGAACCGATAAAGCCCGCCACGAATTGATTGACCGGTTCGTTATATAATTCACTCGGCGTCCCAATCTGTTGCACAACGCCGGCCTTCATAATCACAATCCGGTCAGCCATGGTCATCGCTTCAACTTGGTCATGGGTCACGTAGATCATGTTCGTTTTTAAACGCTGATGTAACTGTGCAATTTGTGTCCGCATCTGAACCCGCAACTTAGCATCCAAGTTAGATAATGGTTCATCTAACAAGAACAACTTGGCATCGCGGACAATCGCCCGACCTAGCGCAACCCGTTGCCGTTGCCCACCTGATAACGCGGCTGGTTTACGATCCAGATAATCTTCCAGCCCTAGAATTTCAGCGGCATTTTTAACCCGCTTGTCAATCTCAGCTTTATCCTCATGCTTGATCTTCAATCCAAACGCCATGTTGTTATAGACATTCATATTGGGATACAACGCATAATTTTGGAAAACCATCGCGATGTCGCGATCCTTGGGTGCCATCCGATTCACGACTTGATCACCAACTCGGACATTTCCCTTGGTAATTGATTCCAGCCCCGCAATCATGCGTAAGACGGTCGATTTCCCACAACCAGACGGCCCGACAAAGACGATAAATTCATCATCCTGCATATGCAGATTGAAATCCGTTACCGAATATTCCGGGTTGCCGTCATATTTCTTATAAATATGTTCAAGTGCAATTTCAGCCATTTCACTTGCCCCTTTCTAAATAACCCTAATTTTTGTTTTGGTCGTTCATTTAACAAAGCTGATTATAGCTGGTAACCGTTTCCAATCACAAACTTTTACGGTTATTCGTCACGGCGCGATTCTTAAGCAAAAAGGTGGCGTTCAATCCTGATTTACCAGGGTTGGACACCACTTTCGAATCGTTTAATCAAGCCGCTTAATAATCGGCACCTTTAGTTATTTGCTTTAATTTGTGCCTTTTTGGGATCCAAATTGGGTTAAAACGCTTCTTTAGCGCAACAAAAAAGGCGCTGGAATTTTTCCAACACCTTTTCGTTAACCTAATCTTTTTCGGTCACCGCGTCAGCTTCACGTTTAGCGGTTGCGACCTGCATCTTTCCTAAGACAGCCCGGGCGATTGGCCCGACAATGATCAGTTGTAAGGGTAATGCGACAATTAAATTAAAGAGCCAAGTATGGCCATACGTTGCCAATACATGGGCGCCACTTAATTCGCCTTCCACCGCAATCCCAAACAGGGACATGCAAGTTACCATGCCAAGGACCATTAAAACTGAGATCGTTATTCCAATTAAAACCGTCTTTTTCCGCATGTAATCATTAATGATATATTTGAAAGCCAAGCCTTTGGCAATTGGTCCAACGACCAACATGTCTAAGATAATTGCCACTAACAACCCCAGCGGATACCCGCTCAAGATTGCCAGAACTAAGCCGTTGCTGAATCCCTGGGCCATCGTGACGTTATACGCCGTCATCACAAACACCATTAACCCCGCCATAATCGCCGTAAACACAACTTCTTCTTTCCAATTACGTGGCATATATGCACACTCCTATTCCTTAGTTACGAGTGATTACTATAGCATGCCATTGTGGGGCTTCATAAGTAACAATTTGATTACAAATTATGGAACGGTTACATTTTCGGTTTAAAAAAGGTTGACCTTAACATCGCCGTCTGTCGACTAGCTTCTAAAATACTAGAACGCGATGGGCCATTTGGTAGCCAAAGGGCGATTTTTAAAACTGGCCTTGGTCTAAACACTCACACTAAGACCAACGACACGGCTAAGTATTTTAGAAACCAACGGCTCAGCTAACCGACTGAACTAAAAGTAATCAATCGTTAATTAACGTCGGGCGGGCCAGGATTGGCTCAGTGGTGTCGTTTATCTTGGTCGGTGATTTTCCGACTTAGATAAAGCCCGGCTTTCGAGACCGCACTATGGCTCGAAAACGTGGCCACCACGTTCCAGCCGATTCTGGCCCAACCAGAGTGGCAATTTAATCCAACTAACATCACATAAAAAAAGAGCCTGAATTAAGCTTCAGGCTCAAAAAATATTTTTATACCACGTACTTACCAACTACTGTCAGCTTTTCAAGGACTCGCCGACCATGCGGTGAGTCTTCATCGATCACTTTAGTTAATTCTTGACCAGCCAGGTTACCATGATGCTTGCCGCCGGCCCACGCCGCGACACCAGTGACATCGTAGACAACACCATCGACCGCAACGTAAGCCGGTTGACCATCCTGACCGTTATATTTTGCTAATTCTGCTTGATTAAAAGTTGCTTCACTCATTCGAATCACTCCTTATCAGTTTAGCTTAATAGTAAACTGACCTACCAAATAAAAGCAAGTAATCCGCTTTCAATTAAGCAGCCGGTAATGCTGATTTAGCTTGAAAATGTTGACCGAAACTCAAGACCAATGCCAACCCTAAAGCCACGACTAATGTCCCATAGTGTGAGATTAGGTACCCATAAAAGTTCGGTCCAATTCCCACACCGGGTGTAATAAACGCTGGAAAACCAATCAATGACCCAGATAAGGCATAGTTATTAACTCGCAAAATGCCAGCGACTAGCCCACCGATGGCACTCGCCAAACTTGCTGCCACAAATAACCGTTTATACTTCAGATTAAACCCGTACAATGCCGGTTCAGTAATACCACAAAAAGCGGCCACCGCGGCGGCAACTGATAAATGTCGGACGCGCGACTGTTTGGCCCGCAAGCCGACCGCCAAAGCGGCCCCACCTTGCGCCACCATCGTTAAGGAGATAATCGCATTCAAATAGCTATGCCCATTCGTCGCTAAATCATTGATCACGACAGGCACCAAGCCCCAGTGTAACCCAAAGATCACTAAGACCTGATAGACACCACCGATAATAAGTCCTGAAACCGCGGGGCTTAACCGATACAATGCCACGATACCGTTAGCCAAGCCCTGGCTAAGATAAGTCGTCAGTGGCCCAATTCCAATCAAGATCACGCCACTCAAAAAAATCACTTCTAAAATCGGCAGTAAGACCCCTTGTAAATACGCGGGTAATCCCCGTTTGAGGCCACGCTCAACATACTTGCCTAACCAAGCCGCCACAATCATTGGAAAAACCGCCGCCGTATAATTCATTAGCGTCAACGGCAACCCCATGAAACTGATATGCGCGGTACTTGCCTTTTGAGCGGCGGTAACTAAAGCTGGATAAGTAAGCACCGCCCCAACCACCGCTAACGTGACCGGATTCGACCCTAACCGTTTGGCCGCTGTAAAGCCTAACATGACTGGTAAAAAGTAGAATACCGCATCGCTAACGGCATTCAAGACCAAATAAGTGCCACTGCTCGGCGCCAATAGTTTAAACCCGACAATCGCTGCCAGTACCCCTTTTAGTAACCCGGCCCCCGCCAAGAGACTAATAATGGGAAACATTGCCGCCGTCATCACACCAATAAATTGACTTAACCGGCGCCGAACTTTGCCGAAGAAAGTTCGAGTCGGCGGTAAGTCGGAACTGTCGACAGCCTTGTCATCTGCCGACACCCCAAGTTGCGGCAACATCGCCGCATACACCTCAGCCACTGTTGATCCAATGACCACCTGATATTGACCACTCGCTCGCGCAACTTCTAACACACCATCGAGTCGCGCAACTGCCACATCATTCGCTAAGCTAGCATCCTTTAAATAAAATCGCAATCGCGTCATACAATGAATGACGTTGACAATATTACTAGGACCACCTACCGCTTGAATAATGGCGTTGGCCAATGTCGCGGTCGACGGTGCTGGCGGTCCGATTGTTCCAACCTCATGATTAGCCGCCATATTCAGCGTAATCCCAGCAATTACCGTCCCAGCTGGATGAACCTGATTACTGGCAGCTAATAGTAAGGCATGCACCCGTTCAGCAGCATTGGTAATCGTTAGTAAAACCGTCGTTTTTTTACCAGCGGCGGCCACCGCCGCCACGTCCATCTGGGCAATCAACTGACCAGCTGTCACGTAATCACCCACTTTGACGGTCAACCGAAATGGCGTCCCCGCTAATTCAACAGTATCCAACCCGAGATGCAATAAAAATTCCAGTCCATTTTTCGTCTTAAACCCCAGGGCATGCTTGGTTTTGGCAATCATGGTCACTTCACCAGCAACGGGCGCCACAATCTGATCCGTCTGTGGAATAAAGCCACAGCCAGCCCCTAACAATCCCCGTGAAAAGACTGAGTCCGAAACCGTTGCCAAATTAATCATTTGGCCGGTAACGGGGGCGACGACTGGAATAATTGTACTCGTTGTTACTGACATGCTGCCCACTCCTTATAGCTTGACACTGGTTCGTTCGCAAATTTCGCAAATTAACGCTCTGACTCATTAGTTAGCTTGATAGTAAACTTTCTAGGATGACTTTACCATATTTTTACCGTCAAGGGCACCTTACTAAACTGATTTGTGAATATTTACACTTATTTGCCTTAGTTTGTTAACACAATATACATACAAAGCCTGTTAACTACTGTTGACGATTGATTAAACTTGTCACTCTGGTTGGTCCGAAATCGACTGGAACGTGGTGGCCGCGTTTGTGAGCCAAAAATCGGTCTCACAAGCCGGGCTTGATCTAAGCCGATGAACACCCCATCGACTAAGATCAACGACACCACTGAGCCAATTTCGGCCCGCCCGGCGTTAACTAACATAATGATATTTTTTACGCTCAACCTAATATTAACCAAGCTACCCAGGACAACAGCCAAACATGGCTTCATCCCTACTAGCTAACGCCGATTACTTTGTAAAATTAAAATTCATCTACCTGGCTCTTACCATTGGACAGGCTATCTTAAATCAATTAATCCATCGATGATTAATGCAAACTAAAAAAGAATCACCAATTTAGCGCGGGCGGGCTGGATGATGCTCAGTGGTGTCGTTTCACTTGGACGGGTGCTTTTCCCGTTCTAGTGAAAGCCCGATTTATGAGACCGCCCTTCGGCTCATAAACGTGGCCACCACGTTCCAGCCAATTCTGGACCAACCAGAGTGGCAACCACCCCCAACAACTAATAGTAAGTTAACGCCCTTTACCCCAACTACACATTTTTAACGGCAACTCACCGTTAAATCACTGGTTTTTGACGGTTTCAATTTTAAACCCGAGTACAATGAAGCCGATTCAGAAATAAGAAAGGTGGGTTTACCTTGAAGAAACTAACTAGTTCCAACCGGCCACATAAACTGATCGAATATGCGAACGGTCCCTCACTGGAGGAAATCAATGGTAAGATCGAAGTGCCCAAAAACATCGGCTTCTGGAAAACATTATTCGCTTATTCGGGGCCTGGTGCACTAGTCGCCGTCGGGTATATGGATCCCGGAAATTGGTCCACGTCAATTACTGGCGGGCAAAATTTTCAATACATGTTAATGTCTGTCATCTTGATCTCAAGTTTGATTGCGATGTTGCTACAATACATGGCGGCCAAACTTGGCATCGTGAGTCAGATGGATTTGGCCCAAGCGATTCGCGCTCGGACCAGCAAACAGCTCGGCATTGTTTTATGGATTTTAACGGAATTTGCCATTATGGCCACTGACATTGCCGAAGTGATTGGCGCGGCCATTGCGTTATATTTACTCTTTGGGATTCCTTTAATCATTGCCGTCTTCATTACCGTCTTTGATGTTTTGATTTTGTTATTATTAACCAAAATTGGTTTCCGCAAGATTGAAGCCATCGTGGTCTGCTTAATCATGGTCATTCTCTTCGTCTTCGTCTACCAAGTCGCCTTATCTGGGCCAAATTGGGGCCAGGTCTTCGCTGGCTTAATCCCAACTACCGCCACGATTTCCAGTTCGAAAACCGTCGCTGGGATGACACCATTAAGCGGTTCATTAGGGATTATTGGCGCCACCGTCATGCCACATAATCTGTATTTACATTCGGCGATTTCGCAGACCCGTAAAATCAATCATCACGATGAAGACGATGTCGCCCGCACCGTGAAGTTTGCTAGCTTGGATTCCAATATTCAACTGACTGCGGCCTTCTTCGTCAATGCCTTACTGCTCATTATGGGTGTGGCGGTCTTCAAGACTGGGGCCGTTAAAGACCCTTCATTCTTCGGCCTTTACAATGCCTTATCCAATACCTCAACGCTGAGTAACGGCTTACTGATTGGCGTGGCCAAATCCGGCGTCCTATCCGCCCTTTTCGCCATTGCCCTACTCGCTTCTGGTCAAAACTCAACGATTACTGGGACACTGACCGGTCAAGTCATCATGGAAGGCTTCGTCCACATGCGGATGCCGCTGTGGTTACGGCGCCTCGTCACTCGGCTGTTATCCGTGATTCCCGTACTGATTTGCGTCATGCTAACCAGTGGTAAGAGTGCGATTGCGGAACACGAAGCATTGAACGACCTGATGAATAATTCGCAAGTCTTTCTCGCCTTTGCCTTGCCATTCTCAATGTTACCGTTACTTATGATGACTGATAGTGCCGCTGAAATGGGCAATCGATTTAAGAACAGTTGGATTATTAAAGGACTCGGCTGGTTATCGGTCGTTGGCTTGACTGTTCTGAACTTAATCGGCTTGCCTGCCCAAGTTGTCGGCTTCTTTGGCGATAACCCAACTGCCGGTCAGACCGATCTAGCTAACGGCATTGCCATCAGCTTAATCATCGCTATCTTAGCGTTACTAACGTGGACCACCATCGAACTCTATCGTGGTAATCAACGTTACGCTGCCAAGCTAGCTGCTAAGGCAGGTGAAACTGCATGAGTACAAAATATCAACGAATCTTAGTCGGGGTCGATGACTCACCCGACGCCCTGCTCGCCTTTCAATATGCTGTCCAACAAGCTAAAAAGGATACGGCCGAACTCGTGATTGTTTCCGTCTTAGAAGATGATCAAATGAATGTCTACCAGGCCTTGAACAAAGACTATGTTCACGGTGAACGCGACGCCCTGATTCAGCACTTGAAGACTTACCAACATCAAGCCCAAGCTGCCGGGGTCACCGACGTTCAAATCATGATTGCCACTGGTGAACCTGGTGAGACCATTGTCAAAACTGTCATTCCAGACGTTCAACCAGATATCTTGATCATTGGCTCACTCGCCAAGCACGGCATCACTAAGCATTTCGGCAGTCAAGCCGCCTACATGGCCAAGTACGCGCCAATCTCAGTCTTAGTCATTCGTTAACTCATTGCAAACTAAAAAGGATTGAAGTCATCTTTGGCTTCAATCCTTTACTTTTAACGTTATTCAACGGTAATCTGCATCCGTCCATTCCGCTTTGAATGGTACAAATTATGATCGACCCGATTATAGAAATCAGTTGGCGACGCATCATCTGCTGCCAAAGTGGACACCCCAACGGAAATTGAGATTGGAATTTGTTGATCCCCGAAATTCACATCCAAATGATTCAACGCCACGAAAATCTGACGGACAATCGTTTGCGTTGACTCTAAATCATAGCCTGGGAACAACACGTTAAATTCTTCACCACCGGTCCGATAAAGCTTGACCTTGGTATCATTAGCATCAATCACAGTCTGCACCACATCAGCAACGTGTTGCAAGACCCGGTCACCCGCCAGATGGCCATAAGTGTCGTTAACATGTTTGAAATGATCGATATCAAACATCATCATCGACAATTTCAAATTGTTTTTGACACTATCATCAAACAAGAACTTGATTTCACCCGTATAGGCAGCGAAGTTCTCCGTTTGCGTTAACGCATCGTGGCTGGCAAATTGTGCCAACCGCAACTTGAACTCACTATCACGTGTCAACATCGTGACGTAAACGTATAGTAACATTTCAAAAATAATCAAGTACAGCCATTCTTGACCAAAAGTTGACCAAGAAAAGTTGAATTTAAACTTCATCCAAACCCACAATAAGCCCCCAAATGGGACGCTGACCGACATATAAATCAACGGTGCGCGCTTGTGATTTTGAAAACGAATCCGAATCAAATTTAAGACCCAGAAAAAGGTAATTAACGTGATTGCATGTGCCCATGACTGCCAGTACCCAATCGATTGGTTAAACACCATGTAGACTAAGACGATTGGGAAGAAGTAGTAGTACGGCACATGAATATTCAAAAAGTACGCACAGAATATCATCGCGATAATTTGAAAGTTCATAAATTCCCAAGAATTGGACTGCCCCACGACCGAAGTCTGCATGCTGAAAATAAACACCAGCATGTAGATGACCCCATGCCAAGAATTGATTACATCGTCATCGATGTTAATGTGTCGGGCATGGACCCACGAAGTTATCCAATTAAAAAGAACCCAATATAACGTCAGCACTCCTAGAATAAAGAAGATACTGGTGATAAACGGCGGTACCCGCCAGTAAGACCATGTCATAGTTAACCTTCCTTATTAACGTTCGTTGCTTGTTGGTTGCACCTCAGTTGCCACTGGCTTTACGGCCAGTTGCGGTTTGCCATAATAATAACCTTGATGCAATTCAATACCTAACTGTTGCGCCATCTGTTGATCATGCTCATCTTCGACCCCTTCTAGAATCAAATCAAGATGATAATCATGCGCAATGGTATTCCAAAAAGCTAACGCCGTCGGAATTTGATCTGCTTTTCCGCTCATCCGCAAATTTTGCATAGCGAACTTAATCTGATCGACAAACGGCAAGGCATCTTTAATATTGTCAAATGTATTCGAACCCGTCCCAACATCATCAATACTCAACTGAATGCCATATTGATGAAAAAGCATACTATACTTTTGAATCTCTGTTAAAGTCGCACTTTCAGTCAATTCAATCGTCAACGCTGCCGGATTGAGCCGTTTCTTCAAGTAAATGATGGTTCCTAGCATTAACTCATCTTCTGCTTGTTCGCGATTCAGATTTAATGCCAAGACCTGGTTAGTCGCTTTGGTCGCCAATTGACCCGCTAACTCCTCTAATAAATGCACTTGTTTGTCGAGCGACAATTCCGTAAACTTTGCCGGAACTGCCCAGTGACCATGCTGCTCTTTACGTAATAAAAGTTCGTAGCCAAATACTGATTGTTGACGTTGATCAACTTGTGGCTGAACAAAAAAGCGATACATCTTATACAAAACCTCATTTCATATCTTCCTCGTGTCAAAGTGGATTGACACAGTTTAAGTATAGACTTTAATATAAAAAAATTCGACTGTTTATCCCGTTTTTTTATTAAAATACGATTAATTTGTTTGCAACCTAACTGTTAGTTACATTCAGAGTTTTCGCTTTAACCGGCTGACCGTTGCAAGCTGACCTTAGTATTATAACCCTAATTTTTGGCTATGAATCGCTACACACAGCGATTCATAGCCAAAAATCATCAGTCAAAAAACAGCTTAATTGGAAAAAACACGACTTTAACTGATCCGACGTAACATTAGTCCTAGTCACTCTAGCTGTTGGTTGGTGATATTGATTGCTTTAGCGTCACTTCTTTCGACTGCTAGACAATCTCACTGCCATCACATTGAACGCACCAATCATCGCGAAATGGTGTTCTGAGTGTGACCGTCTCCGTCAACGATTAAAATCGTGCTTACGCTTGGTGCTAGTTGAAATTGCCGCCTGCCGGTTGGTTCCTAAAACGCTGGAACGCCATGGGTCATTTTGAAGCCTCAAGAACGGTCTTCAAAACTGACCTTGGCCTAAGTCTGAGCAGACCACTCGCACTAAGGTCAACGACAAGGCTGAGCATTTTAGGAACCAACCTCTCAGCTAAATTTGTGATTGACAATAAATAGTCATTAATTCCCGTTAATTAACGACGGGTGGACCAGAATTGGCTCAGTGATATCGTTTATCTTGGTCGGTGATTTTCCGACTTAGATAACCCCGGCTTGTGGAGGACCGCATTTGGCTTTCAAATGCGGCCACCACGTTCCAGCCGATTATGGCTCAACCAGAGTGATAATTTAAACCAACTAGCACCAAGCGTTTGAACATAATTACAATCATCCCTAATCCAGTCGGTAGGACACTGCATTCTTTGCAAAAACAGCATTGCCTTCAGGAAAAAATTCCTGCAGCAATGCTGTTTGCTTATTTTAATGATTATCTAACGCCGGGCGGGCCAGAATTGGCTCAGTGGTGTCGTTTGACTAAGTCGAGTGTGCTTCTCGGCTTAGTCAAAGCCCGGCTTGCGAGACCGCTTTTTGGCTCGCAAACGCAGCCGCCACGTTCCAGCCGATTCTGGCCCAACCAGAGTGACAAATTTATTCTCACTAACCAATTATTTCTTTAACTTATCCCAAATGACAACATTCCCGCTAGCCAATGACTTAGGCACATCAATAATCCGTTGGTTCGAACTACCGCGGAATTGCAAAGTTAAGTCCATCTTGTCCTGCAAGAACCGCCCATCAACTAGAATATCAATCAGTGACAACATCTTCAACTTATCATCGGAATCTTGTTGTAACTCGTCCCAAGTATAGCCTGACCAAGACCAGATGTCCTTAGTATGGCCGAATTCTTGTCGAACCCGTTCACAGATTCGAATCCCGACTTGCGTATTCAGGAATGGTTCGCCGCCCAATAACGTTAGACCTTGAACATAATCTTGACTCAAATCAGCGATAATCTGATCTTCCAATTCCTGCGTATAGGGTTGCCCATAATGGAAATTTTGTGCTGCTACATTGTAACAACCTGGACAATGAAACGGGCAGCCGCTTAGATAGAGACTACAACGCACCCCTTCACCATCGACAAAGTTGAACGCCTTATAATCAGCGACATATTGTTCACTTAGGTTCTCCGCCAGCCATTCTTTCGGCATCGGATTGTTTGGACCTTTCGTAGCGCGCGGCATGCTTAATCATCTCCGGAGACATATTTTTGGCACGGGACGCGATTTCAATGTGGCGTCCGTGCACCATTGGCCGTTGTTGCGGATTGCCAAGATAACCGCAAGTCCGCTTGACAACATCACAATATTTCGGGTCGTGATTGCCACATTGTGGACACACGAACCCGCGGGCCGTAGCTGTAAATTCACCCTTGAACCCACACTTGAAGCATTGATCGATCGACGTGTTCGTGCCTAAATAACCCACATGATCATACGCCCAATCCCAGACTGCTTCTAAGGCCTTGGGATTTTGACGTAAATTAGGATATTCGCAATAGTGAATAAAGCCACCTGAAGCATACTTTGGAAAGACTTCTTCTAAGGACAGCTTTTCAAATGGTGACGGATGCTTACGCACATCATAATGGAAGCTATTTGTGTAATATTCCTTATCCGTCACATCTGGAATTCGACCGAACTTTTCGATATCATCACGACAGAAGGTATCTGTCAACGATTCGGCTGGGGTGGAATAAAGACTGTAATGATAGCCACTTTCGGCTGCCCAGTCGGCACATTTATCCCGTAACGCTTTAACCACCTTTTCCGCAAAAGCGCGTGCTTGGTCATTATGTTCCCAATTAGGACCAAAGAACGTGGTGCAGACTTCATAAATACCAATATAGCCTAATGAAATCGTGGCCCGCTGGTTCTTGAACAATTCATCAACAGAATCGCCCGCTTTGAGCCGCTTGCCAAAAGCACCATACATATACAGTAACGGGGCATTTTCGGGTTTAGCTTCCTTGGTCCGTTCGATCCGGTAAGCCAAAGCTTGATGGCAAAGCGTCATCCGTTCTTCAAAAATTTCCCAGAACAACTTCGGATCACCATGTGCAGATAACGCGATCCGGGGTAAATTGACCGTGACCACGCCGAGGTTCATCCGACCAGAGTTAACTTCAACACCATTTTCATCGCGCCAACCTTGTAGGAAGGAACGACAACCCATGGGTGTTTTGAAGCTCCCGGTTAATTCCTTGATTTTATCGTACATTAAAAGATCGGGGTACATCCGCTTGGTCGAACACGTAATCGCGAGTTCTTTAATATCATAGTTTGGATCAGTTGGCGCCAAGTTCAAGCCGCGCTTCATTGTAAAGATTAACTTAGGGAAAATGGCCGTCCGGTGTTCTTTACCGAGTCCTTTAATTCGGATCTGCAAAATGGACTTTTGAATTTCACGTTCAATCCAGCTCGTGCCTAAACCAAAGTTAACCGTCGTAAACGGCGTCTGACCTTGTGATGAATACAAGGTATTGATTTCATATTCCAAAGCTTGCATGGCATCATAAATATCTTTTTTCGTCTTACTCTTCGCGTAGTCGTCACGTTTATCCGCAGCAACCCATTTTTCAGCATCAGCTAGATGCTTTTGATAATTAATGGCCGCATATGGCGCTAATAACTGGTCAACCCGGTTCGCTGAGCAGCCCCCATATTGTAAAGACGCCACGTTAGCAATAATTTGCGCCATTTGCGCCGTCGCTGTTTGAATCGAACGCGGTGAGGCCACTTCGGCATTTCCAATCTTATAACCATGCTTAAACATGCCGTCAAAATCAATCAGGCAACAGTTCGTTTCTGGCGTCACTGGTGAATAGTCCAAGTCATGCCAATGAATATCACCACGTAAATGGGCTTTTGCCACTAAATCTGGCAACATTTTTAGTCCCAAAGCCCGACTGGCCGCGCCAGCCTCGAGATCACGTTGGGTATTAAAAACGTTACTATCTTTGTTGGCATTTTCGTGAACCACACTGGCATCTCGATTGAATAACTTTTCAATCCGTTCACGGACATTAGTCGCTGAAGAAAAACGATGTTGTTCCGCCACAAAGTAATCTTGATAGGCTTTAGCCGCCAATGGCAACCCAAGCTGATCAAAAATATGCATCAAGGCTGGCCGTAACTCGCGCGTTTCAATCGTGGTAGCTGTCTGATAATGGGCCACAATCGCTTGGCGAACCGCTTGGCGCTGACCGGCATCCTCAATTAATTGCTGTAACACAAAATCTAGTTTATATGGATGAAATTTGGTCTGGGTTCCATCACGTTTAATGACCGGTAAAGCCCGCAATTGGTCTAGTTCATCGGTTGTTTTTGTCGTTATCATGCTATCCCCACTTTTCAAAATCGTTCGTTTTCCCCGATCGTCAAATGATATAGTGCCACAATCAATGGTGGCTTTTGTCGGTTTCAATACTATATATAGTAGCTCATTTTGTTGTAATTGCCTATCTAGGTTGACTCGATTTGCGAACATAAATTCGCACCAGACCCGCGCCCTATCAAGCTTAAATACGACAAAAAAATACTTTTAAATTTTGTTTTATATTACCGAAATGATATATTTGGAATAATTAATTAACCCATTTGATGACTGCCATAATTGTTGTTATATCAAGGTATAACCCGACTTTTATCCGGACTACGCCAGTCATAATTAATGGCACAAAATTGACTATAAAGCGGTCAATTCTAGTGTGATTAAATTGATGGACAATTACTCGTTCACTGAATGACCAGCACCGACCCCAACGTTTAAAAAAGTCTAATTTTCCTGATAAAGTCAGCCAGAATAGTTTCGCTTCCAAGTTGGTTCCTCTATAATAAGGCGAGAGAGAATGTGCATTGAGTGAGTGTTAGTCAGCGGGGCTAAGACTTCGGAGGAGATTATCTATGAAAAAATTACGGGGAACACTGGCAGTCACGCTGCTGTTAGTGTTGGGGTTAGCCGGCTGCCAGTCAGTCGCTAAAGGCGCTTTTAAACCGGAGCAATCCGTTAAAAGCGTCCAATCAGCCGCACCAAGCGTCACGGCGGTCAACAAAGTTCAGACAAGCGATTACCTAGGTCGTTGGGTCAACCATTCAAAAGAGGTCGCCCTCTATTTGAATAAGCAACAAACCATGGCACTGTTTCAAACGGATCACCAAACCATCCATGGTCAGTTCAAATTAAAATTAAGTGACAATGACCAGGCCACATTATCCCAAGGGCAGTTGGGGACCGCCCAATTAACGTTAAGTAACGCGACGACCATGACGCTGAAGCATGGCAAAACCACGATTAAATTAATGAAGGACACTGGCTGGAATCCCCAACATGGGATGATCCCAACTAGTGCTAAAGTGGCGCTGAAGGCATCTACTTTGGCAACACCGACCCCTTTAAAACCAGCTTATTGAGCATACAAAAAGCAGCTATCCGAATTGGATAAGCTGCTTTTTGTATGCTTAGATTTCCACTCTGGTTGGCCCAGAATCGGCTGGAACGTGGTGGCCACGTTTGTGAGCCAAAGTTCGGTCTCACAAGCCGGGCTTTATCTAAGTCGAAAACCACGACTAAGATAAACGACACCACTGAGCCAATTCTGAGCCGCCCGTCGTTAAATAATATAAATTAAAAAGGTAACGATTGATTATTTTAAGTTCAGCTATTTAGCCGAGAGTTTGGATGCTAAAATGCTCAGCCGTTTCGTTGGGCCTAACTGCGAGTAGGCTTACTTGGACTTTAAGGCTAAGGCCATTTTGAAGCCCATCTTGGCTTCAAAATGGCCTATGACGTTCCAGTATTTTAAAGTCCAACTAGTACCAAATATGACTGCCTATTTACTCTTAGCCAGCTAACCTAGCCGCAAGTTACTGGAACTGCCACTAGTTATAGTCTTAACCACGTAGCTGACTGGCAAAATGATTTTGATATAACCAACTCAATAATCGATCCACTATTTAACGAAGGACGGGCTGGATGATGCTCAGTGGTGTCGTTTCACTTAATCGAGTGATTTTCTCAATTTAGTGAAAGCCCGGCTTGTGAGACCGCTTTATGGCTCACAAACGTGGCCACCACGTTCCAGCATCAATCCAGACCAACCGGAGTGACAAACTAAGCACAATCTGACAAATAGATTAATTACGCCTGGTTTTGAATCAAGGCTGTTTTGGTTGCCCGTGGTTGCGTTAAGTTGGCTGGTGAAAAGAGGGTTTCCACTAGCGTTGCCGGTAACAATTGTTCTTGCAGCAAGATTTTCTTAACCGACTGATGCTGGGCAACGGCCCGTTTGATGAGCTTCATCGTGGCCATATACCCTAAGTAAGGTGTCAATACGGTTGCGGTGATTGCGGATTGTTCAACGGCCGTTGCGCAGGCCGCCGTGTTAACCGTCAAATCACGTAAGCAGTTCTTCACCAACGTGTGCATGGCTTGCTGTAAATAACGTTCATTAGCCAATAAATCCCGTAACATAATCGGTTCAAACGCATTTAATTCAAGCTGCCCCGCTTCCGCCGCCATCGTAACCGTTACATCATTGCCGATTACTTCAAAGCAGACTTGGTTGACCACTTCAGGAATGACCGGATTGACCTTGCCGGGCATAATTGATGAGCCGGCTTGCTTGGCTGGTAAGTTCAATTCGGCTAAGCCAGCTTGCGGACCACTGGATAACAGCCGTAAATCATTGCTGAATTTCGATAAGTTAACGGCCAGGGTCTTCATTGCACCCGAAAATTCCACGAACAAATCACAGTTTTGCGTCGCATCGATCAGATCTGGGGCCGCCTGCAGGGTTAACTTAGTATTGCGGTTTAAATTAGTTAAAATATGTTGCTGATAATAGCGCGTCGCGTTGACCCCGGTCCCGATGGCGGTGCCACCTAGGTTGACGGTGTTTAAATGATTGCCCGCCGTTTGTAGTCGGGCTAAATCACGTTTGAACAAATGATAATAAGCCTGGAAGGTACGGCCATAAGTGGTTGGAACCGCATCTTGTAATTGTGTCCGCCCCACTTTAATAGCATCTTGATACGTCTTGGCTTGAACAAGTAACGTCTGTACCAGTTGACCAACTGCGCCTAATAACCCGGGTAATTGTTGTAACAAGGCCATCTTGCCAGCTGTTGGGAATGTATCGTTTGTTGATTGCGATTGGTTCACATCATCATTGGGTTGTAGCGTGACCGCCGGATTCAAGCGGTGCGCCAAATTAGCTACCACTTCATTGACATTCATATTCGCTGACGTCCCGGCGCCACCTTGAATGGCTGGCACAATAAAGCTATCCGCATGTCGACCGATCAACAGCTGATTGCAAGCCGCAACAATCGCTTGTTGCTTAGCTGCTGTCAGCGTTCCAGCGGCGTAGTTCGTCTCGGCCGCCGCCTTTTTAATCTGGATCAAGCTTTGAATAATCAGTGGATCTAGCGGTTCGTGACTAATCGGGAAATTGCGGACCGCCCGCACCGTATGAATGCCGTATAATGCCTGCTCATCAATTGGTAATTTGCCAATACAATCCTCTTCAATCCGCATGCCAATACCTTCTTATTTTTAGTTTCATGTTAGAACTTCTTACATGAACGACTAAAGTTTAGACCATTTTCTGTAAATCACAAGCATTCTCACTAGTTTCCGAAGAATCATTAGTATTTGCCAGTTAAAACCACATTTTAGTTGGTTGAAAGGTACTCAAGCTTAAGATTCACTTGTAAAAAGATAATGAGTTAACTTAGACCAATCTATTAAAAAACGGTTACTAACGATTTAGTTAAGCCCATCGTTAGTAACCGTTCAATTATTTTATGCTGACAAGTCTTAGACAGTCAAATAACTGACAAAGAGTTGTTCGTAGAGCTTAATAAAGTCCAAATACATCTGCCGATCAACATTTTCGTTGACTTGATGTGGTGTCATATTACCAGGACCAAACATAATAAATGGAAAATCATGGTCTTTGCCCTTCAATAAGTTCGAGGCATCGGTCACCGCTGGAATGGCGACCTTAGGAATCGGTGCCCCAGCATAGGGTTCACCGAGCTTAGCCGCCAAGTCACTTAATGGCGAGTCCTTGGGTGATTCAACTGGCGATTGCGACATAAAGACAGTCATCTCAAGTTGAGCGCCCTGCGCGTTTTGCTGATCAACCAAGGTTTGTAACAAGGCAATCGCCGTGGCATTATCAAATTCTGGAATCGTTCGAATATTAATCTCCGTCTCGGCCTGCGCGGGGATTGAGTTGACTTGATTACCACCTTGCACAATGGTGTTATTAAAGCCAAGCTTGCCCAACAAGTCACTATGCCGATCACTATCCTGAAAGGCATGTTTAGCCTGATATAGGACTTCAATCAGCGGATCCAGGGCATTATAACCTTGTTCAGGCATCGAGCTGTGCGCGGCTTGCCCTTGTGACGTAATCCGAATATCAACGGACCCCTTGTGCGCATAAGCGATATTATAGCCAGAGGGTTCCCCGATTAATAAGGCATCCACATCGTCCATCGTGCCTTGTTGATAGAATTCCTGCGAACCAGTTTCGCCAACTTCTTCGGCTACCGTCGCCATCAAGCGAATACGGCCAGTTGTCAACGTTCCCGCGGCTTGGATTTCAATCATCGCAATCACCATCGCAGCCAGACCGGACTTCATATCTGTCGCGCCCCGGCCATAAAGTTTACCGTCACGTGCTGTCAGTGTGAATGGATCACTATCCCACTTAGCCACATCCCCGGGGGTCACGACATCCATATGCCCGGAAATTCCCAGAACTGGGCCGGTTGTCCCGACTTCAGCCACTAGATTACTCCGTGTGGCGCTCAGCGGCATCAACGTCGCTTGAATCCCATGATCCGCAAACAACCGTTGCAAATACTGAGCCACTTCGGTTTCATCATCGTTGACCGATTTGATTTTTATTAAATCTGCTAAAATTTTAATTTTTTCTTGATCACTAAATACTGCCATTAAAATCCCTCCTATCTTTTCAGTTTAACCCAACTAACCGTTGAACTGGGAGAAAATGGACTACGAGTGACGCCGCATCCGCCAGACCACAAGACCGATTCCAGCCAATAAACCAAGGCCAATCACAGTCAGCCAACTAGACCGCTGTTCATTAGATTTTGGTAAGCGGCCACTGCTGGCAGGGACCTTTAGAATTTGTGTGGCAGTCGATTTCATCGGTGTGGTACTTGTAGCCACAGTACCAGTACTCGTCGTAGGCTTAGTTGACGGTCCTGGATTGATCGTATCACCGTCTGAATCACTACTACCGCCGTCATCAGGATCAATTGGCGCCGTCGTTTTCACCGCCTGATACCGATAAGTCACGGTTTGAGCGGTAGTGGTAAAGGTTCCTTCGGCCGTCCCTACCACATCATGGAAGGTATAGCCGGTGATTTTAGCCGCCGTGGTCGTATAGGCCGTTCCGACCTCACCAGCCAGTATGGTAACAGCTTGTAATGGTTTCCCATTTAAGTCGGTGTAATTCACCGTCACTTTTCCTTGGTCAACAGCAACCATTGATTTGGTATAAACGTAAGTCACCGTCTGCGTTGCACTCGTATATTGGCCACTCGGCGCGCCGGTCACTTTTTGATACGTGTAGCCAGCAATTTCCTTTAAGGTCGTTTGATAAGTTGTGCCTACGTTACCAGTCAACGTCGCTGACTCTGCAATCGTGTTACCACCTGTATCCACATAATGAACGTTAACTTGCCCAGTTGTAACCGGGGCCGTCACTGGTTTGTAACGATAGGTCACCGTTTGTAACGTTTCGGTATAGGTGCCTTTAATTGGCCCTTCCGTCTTGACCAACTCATAATTAGGGATCGTCTTCGCCGTTGTCGTGAACGCTTCACCAAGCCTACCTGTTAACGTTGTCGCGTCTGCCAGCTGATGATTGTCCTGATCAACATACCGCACCAACACGGCGCCATCTGTTACCGGTGCCGTTGTTTTGGTGTAGTGGTAACTAAACTGTTGCACCGCCTGCGTATACCTGCCGCTAATCGTGGTCGTATCTGGCTTCAGCGTATAACCCGTAATCGTTAACGGTGCCGATTCAAAGGAATCACCGACTGCCCCCGTTAAGGTGGTTGCTGGGGCAATCGCCTGACCATCAGCATCCAGATAATTAATTGTAACTGAACCGGTCGCCACCGCGATTGGCGTATAGGTATAAATCACCGTTTGTGGCTGGTCTGTGATGGTCACAATTGGCTCACCGTCAACGGACTTGAAGACATAACCATCAATAGATTGCGCCTTCGTTTGCAGTTGATCGCCAATATTTCCTTTTAAGGTTTCGTCGGCGGCCAGCTTTTGACCCGCTTCATCCTGATGGCGTACCGTTACCGGCGCACCGGCAATCGGATCTTTGGCGTACGTATAGACGACGGTTTGAGCCGTCTCACTTAACGTTCCGCTCACGGGTCCGGTCACGTTCGCTAACGTATAGCCTTTAAATGACTTAGCCGTCGTCGCATACGGATCGCCTACATTTCCAGTCAGCACGTCTGGTTCAGCCAGTGCCGTGCCGGTCTCATCTTGATAATGGACCGTCACCGGCTTGGCCGCGACAACGTCTTTAGTATAAACATACGTCACGGTCTGTTGATCGGCCGTCAACGTACCTTTCGCATTAACTGGTAACTTCGTTTTATCTAAGGTATACCCAGCGATTGCCAATTGGTAGTCATCGGTCGTGGTATCATAAGCATCATCCAAATTACCAGTAATCGTTCGACTATCGGCAATTGACTGGCCAGCTTGATCCTCATAACTAACCGTGACTGGGGCCGCAATGTCAGCCGGATTATCCATAATATAGGTCTGGACCAGATTAAATGCCGCCAACGTCAGCCAAGTTTGTCCTTGATGTTGCGTTATCATCCGATCCAAAGCTGGTGCGTGGTATTGCGTTGTGTTAATCGCAATTGTTGCTTCAGGGTCCAATGTGGCCAGTTCAGTTAGCGGATAATCAGCACCAATGATGGCATACGCATTATCTAACATTGGTTTGATAAAGTAATCATGGGCAATATCTGAATCCAAAATACTGATCATTGTGTCAAATTGGGATAACGTTCCTGATTCGCCAGAGATCATATTAACAAACTCGTCTAATATCACCACATACTCACGATACTTTGCCGCATATTCTGCTTGAATATCTGCCGCCGTTGTCTGGCCTAATTCTAAGCGTGCAAAACGGCCCAATATCCAAGCTTGAAATCCAGAACTCGTCGGTATGCCCGTAGCAATGACATCTGGATCAAGATCATCTGGATCAGAAACATTATCCAAATAAGATTGATAAATGAACTCCCCGTATGTTTTGTTCCCATAAGTGGTCTTAACTAGATCGACATCTTGTAAATAGGTTGCAAAATGATCGACTAGTTCTTCGTCGAATAATGGTTCATCATTAATACTTATCGACTCCCAAAAATCATGGTCAATCGCTTGGTTCAATGGCAACCACGTATATTGCGGCCAATAAAAGTTATGTGGATAGATAATGCCATTCTTTTGAACCTCCGTGACCATAAATTCCAACCCAGCAAAGGCCGTCCGTACTTGTGGAGTCTTTTGTGGTTTCAATTTAAGTGGTTTCAAATGACGATTGGTTTTTAAACGCGTCATCAGCTCTGTATAGAGTTGTTTGATTGCCGCCGCATCAGCGGTCGTTGGCGCCTTAGCTGACAATGTTGGTTGCGCTAATCGACTCTCCAAAGTCGGCTGTGCTTGTGCTTTAACCGTCATTAATCCCCAACTAGTCAGAAACAATAGTACCATCATCAACAATTTACCCGGCTTATACATACGCATCAATTGCCGATTATGGTGCGTTTTCTTACTCATAATTTACTCCTTTAATTAAATCGATTATCTGTCTGAACCTATCAATTGAAGTCTATCATGGTTTATTTGCCGGTCATAGTAAAGACACACGCCTAAAAATAAAATATATTTGCTTATACTAACGATTATTCCCAACTAGTCCACTTGCAGTCCCAGTTCCATCACCGCTATAATAGACTTAAATTCCAATTAAACGAGGCCAAATTAATGATTAGATCTGTCGTTCATGATCCCGCTGCGCTGAGTCAACCAGCCGTCGCTGCCACTACAGCCGACGCTGACATTGCCACTGACTTACTAGACACCCTCAAAGCTAACGCTGATAGTTGTGTCGGTATGGGCGCCAATATGATTGGCCGCAATAAAGCCATTATCGTGGTCCAAATGGGGCCATTCGCCATGGCCATGTTCAACCCTAAAATCATCAAAAAAAGCAGCCCTTATCAAACTAATGAAGGCTGCCTGTCATTACCAGGTGAACGGCCAACGACGCGCTACCAAAAGATCACGGTCACGTTTCAAGACCGTCAATTCAAGACTCAGCAACAGACATTTACTGACTTTACTGCTCAAATTATTCAACACGAAATCGACCACTGCCACGGTATTTTGATTTAAGTCATTCTGCTTGAAGTTGGATTAAATTGTCACTCTGGTTGGTCCAGAATCGGCTGGAACGTGGTGGCCACGTTTCCGAGCCACAGTGCGGTCTCGAAAGCCGGGCTTTATCTAAGTCGGAAAATCACCGACTAAGATAAACGACACCACTGAGCCAATTCTGGACCGCCCGCCGTTAATTACCTGATAATTATCATCTAACCCAACAATTCAACCGGCAGACGACAATTTAAGCTAGCACCAAGCATCATTCATTTACTGCTAAGCACGGCACAATAGAGATAGGACTTGATAACATGACAACTTTAGATGACCACGACCAACCCGCAATCCCACAACTGGCACAACAACGCCGGCACATTGCTCATTATGGTTTAGGAACTGATATTGATTTAACGCTTTTCGGTAGTGATACTGGCGACTATTTGACGCAAGCGACGCACTTAATCGATCAATACGAAGATCGGTTGACTGTTAACCGCAGCCAGTCCGAAGTCATGGCGATTAATCACGCTGCTGGCCGGTATCCGGTGCAAGTTTCAGCCGCGACCTACTCGCTAGTGAAGCAAGCGATTCTGCTGAGCCAGCAGCATTTTGGCTTCAATGCGTTAATCGGCCCCTTAGTGAAACTTTGGCGCATCGGCTTTGACGATGCGCAAGTTCCTACCCAAGCTGAGATTGATGCCCGTTTAAAGCTGGTTGACCCATTCAACGTTGACTTAGATGACCAACAATTCAGTGTCTACCTGCAACATCCCGGCATGGAACTGGACTTAGGTGGCATCGCGAAGGGCTACATCGCTGATCGGATTCAAGATTACTGGGAAGCCTTTGGACAACGGGCCGGTATGATTAACTTAGGTGGTAACTTATTGATGGTCGGTGATTCCCCACTCCATGATGATCAACAATGGCGCGTCGGCATTCAAAATCCGTTATCACCACGTGGCAATGCGATCGCCAGCGTCAAGATTGGACCGTGTTCCGCTGTAACTAGTGGTATCTATGAACGCCACTTGGATATCAATGGTAAATCTTACCACCATATCTTAGATTCCAAAACCGGCTACCCGCGGCAAAATGACTTATTAAGCGTGACGATTTTATCCAAACAATCTATTGATGGTGAAATCGAAACCACCCGGCTATTCTTCGCCGGCCAACCAGAAGTCAACTGGGGCGTTGACCGTGATGACTTATATGGTGCCATCTTCGTCACCAAAGAAAAAAAGATTCAGCTTGTCGGCTTAGATCGAGCAAATGTCACGCTGTTAGATCCAGACTTCGAAATCATCTAACCCCACTAAAAATCCGTTGACTTCTAAATTTTAGAAATCAACGGATTTTTAGTTAGTATCATTTTTCCGCTCCGGTTGGCCTGGATTGATGCTGGAACGTGGTGGCCGCGTTTGCGAGCCAAAAAGCGGGCTCGCAAGCCGGGCTTTCACTAGGCCGGAAAATCATCGGCCAAGTGAAATTTCACCACTGAGCATCATCCAGTCCGCCCTGCGCTAATTATTTTGATTATTATTACCAAGATTTAGTTCAGCTAACTGTTGTGTTGGTCAACGAAGACGGCCAACTAGTAACCAGCCTAAGACGCCGACTCATGTTGCTTATCCGCGGCTGCAGCCTCATCAACACGTTCCTCATACCAGCCAAATAAGCGGCCGACATTAATTATCACGCGTTCAAACGAGAACGTTGCTAATAACAATAGACATGGCAGATACTGAATCAGATACCGACTCCGGCCACCTTCAAATAGCAACAAGAACATAAACCCACCGACCATTGATAACCGTAAAATTTGAATCACCAGTCGTTGGGGGCCGAAACCAAGCGCGATAATCCCCAGTAAGACAATCCACCATAACTGGGCCGCAAACCGAAAGTCGGCGATATGGCGACCATATAAGTAGATAAAGTTTTTTAATTTATTACTGAGGCCTTGATTGCTGGGCTTCTGATTTTCACGGAAGAAGTGCCCTTCCTTTAACCAACCAAACGTGCCATCCGCCGTATTATTCCGCTGCTTTTTGATTAAGAACATCAGATAGCCGCCCGCTCCTAACTGCTTTAAGCGACGTTTTAACTTCTTGATCGAATAGTCGGTCTTCTGTTTTTTCGTGGGTAGGACGGCCATTTGAATCGCTTGCTTATCACTATAGCCGCCTTCACCATAAACGCCCATCGCCATAAAATGAATGGCTGGGATCGAACGCGACTTATCCAACTTAATATACGTTTGATTTTGAATCTTATCATTCGTGACTTTATACGTCACCCCAGCGCCATCCACAATCAACATTAAAAGTGCGAACACAATCACTAATGCCCGCTTCGTTACGCCTTCTGGATGCCGAAAGACGCTTAAGATTTCCATCATCACGATCGCAATCACCGGAATAATGGACGACGGCTTCATAAAGTACGTCAAGGTCACACTGATGCCAAACCCCAGTGCCGCCGTCGCCCGCAATAAGATTGGCCAAGTTGTTTGCCGCATAATCAAGTAACAGAGAATAAAAAATGACACTAACGGTAAGCCCCACGCATCGGTATACGGCATAATAATGCTTGGAAACACTGCCAACCAGCCAGCATGGATATACAACGCCGTGCCCAGGGCCAAGGGTTGGGCCACAAAGACACTTAGCAAGTTAAAGAAAGCGGATAAGTCCACGAAAAACAACGTGACATAATCAAAAAACTGCCATGACGTCTGCCCGGTAAGTTGCGACAACCAGTGCATGAACAGCATAATCGGCATGTTATTTTGATTTAAGCTGTAATACGACGTGACCCCAACTTCTTGCACGTGCTTGGCACTCGTGGCTGCATAATGCAGCATCCCAGCATCAAACCCACTCACTGGGTGCACATAAGTCACAAAAATCACTTGGCCAATCATGACAATCAGCAACAACAAACTCCCAGTTGCTAATTGATGGGTCACAAAGACTTTGACCAGCCACGTCCGAAACCACGGATAGGCATAATTCATCACGGCCACGGCCACGATGCCGATCACCAGACTCGTCGTCAACATCGTCGTACTCGTTCCAAAAGTGGGGTTATCACCCAGGATAATATTGGGTGACGTCAACGCAAAAAAGAACATCAGAAAAAAGAGTACCCGCCAAAAGAAGTTAATGATTGTTTGACTGAAATTATAAAAGCTACGCATCTTCAGAGTCCTGTGCCGCCGGTTTAACGTGGGCTTCCGCCGCCGTTGGAAATTTCCGTTCAGTGACGTCGATACAAAATGACCGTGTTGGCGAATCACTGACTTCAATCCGCAATAACACCGCGTTATTTTGTCGTAAGATGCCGTCAATCTGATCAAAAAGATATTCCGTCACGTTTTCGACAGTGGGGTTAACTGTTTTAAATTCTGGCAGATCATTTAAATACTGACCAGACAGTGCCCCAATTGCTTTATTTAAGGATTTGCCAATATCAAAGAAAGAAACCATTCCTTCGAACACATGCAATTCACACACAATCTCCCAAGTATGGTTATGCTTCTTCCCAGTCCCCGACTCCCATCGAATCGCGTGACTAGCATTAACATATGATTTAATCTTATATGATCGTTGTTTTTGCATGCTCATTTTCCTTTCCTATCTTGACGTCGCTGTTCCTTCACCGTATTAATATCATCCTGCACCACGGCTGTAATCCGATGCAGTTCTTCGGATAACCCCCGCATTTTCCACGAGGCTTGAGTCGTCATCGCGTTGATAATCCCAACCAACCGAATCCATGAACACATAAACATATAAGTGGGTAAGGTCAACGTCACCCACCAAAGCTTCAAGTAAAAGTGCTGTTCATCCGGATACTGTCGCAATAAAATGCCGACACTGATAAAATTGATTACCGCCACAAAAACATATAAAACATAAATTAACAAATACGATAGTAATAGGATCACCGACGAATACCCAAAGGCAATCAACACGATACTCGCAAACGTCCAAATCATCCGCGGAAATGTAAACGTATGATCAATCATCATCCGTCGTACTAAGAAGTTCTTAAAGAATCCCTTTAGATTCGCCGTTTGCGCCATATAATTAGCTGTAACTTCCAGTTCACCACGCTGCCAACGCTGCCGTTGGGTATAGAGTTCCGAAAAACCCGAGATGGGCTCCACATAAAAGATGGCATCGGCACAGATCATGACTTTCTTCCCCAGACGCGTCCGAATCTGAAACGTCATATCCGTATCCTCGCCAATCGTATCAATATCATACAAGAACGTGTCCATTAAGACTTCCCGCCGAAACGCGGAAAATGCCCCGGACATCGTAAACAACTGGTCACGAAACGATTCCATCGTCCGTCCTGAGAGAAAGGCTTGGGCATATTCATAATATTCATTTTTAGCCAGAATCCGGTGCCACCAGCCTTTAATCCCACTAACCAGTTCCCGCTTGGGCAAAATTGCCCCAGTCATGGCCGCAATATCAAGGTCATTTTCAAACCGTAAGACCATATTTTCGACCGCATGTGGCTCGAGTACCCCATCACTATCAATATTGATTACATAGGTGCCAATACTTTCATAGATCGCTGTATTAAGAGCTTTAGCTTTACCCTTATCGGTATTAACGTAGCGTAAGATCAACTCCGGAAACGTGTTTTGGGCACGCGCATACGCCCCAAAACTATCATCAGTACTTTGGTTATTCGCCAAGATAATTTGCATCGCATCTTTGGGATACGTTTGGTTATTGATCGATTCAATACACGCAAACAAGGTATCTTCCGAATTATAAACCGGCACAATGATCGACACCCACGGCCATTTACCAGGCGGCGTTAATTTCGGTTGATGGAGATGGAGCCGCATCAACTTAATCGTCGAAATGATGGCTGGGATAATTTCAACCACAATCGGAATTAAAGCCCATGTAATCCAAAAGCCCATTCTGGTCAGGGCTAAATTAAGCCAGTACATCACAGTTTCTCATGCCTCCAGTCAACAAACTCGCGATAAATGCCTCGCGCCAATTGAGAATAAGTAAAGACATTGTAATAGAGCGCAATAATCAGCACATAAAACACGAGGCGGCCAATGACCGAATGCGCCAAAAAGAACGTCTGACCGCCACCAAAGTGGACAATCACGACCACAATACAGAGACGTAACACATTAATCGCATAAATATAGATTAAGCCAAAGAGCGCGTAGAAGACTTTTTCCTTACGTTCATACGTTGGAAAAAACGAGACTAACGCCACAAACGCACAAGTTTCAATAATCCCTGAGCATTCATAATCAATTGACATAATAACGGGATTGGCCCCATTTGTAATGTACACCAATCCCGTTTTAAACATAATCGTACTCCAATTCGTAATGTCACTAAATAATGCCACACCATGAATGACCGCATGGGTAAAAAACCAAACCCAATAAGGGCGGCTCAACGCACTTAAAATGAAGAAGAGTCCTGCACTGCCCACAATAAAGGTGAACGCTGATAGCCGAGCTCGTTTGAGAACCGAGAGGGCATAGAGCCACCCAACCGTTCCCAATAGGATATTTACGTCCATGAACATCCGTCCTATTTAAATTCAATTAACCACTATGCTTGCTTGGTACTAGTTAGATTAAGTTGCCACTATCGTTACTTAACTAACAATCCGGCTGAGTTGCCCATTATTTTCCGCTAATATGATCAGACTGCCGTTTTAAGAGGCCCTTCTTACGTAGACGCCAGTAACCAAAACCGACAATCACAACGCCAACCCCTGAAATCAACCATGGGCCAGTTGACCCACCGGCTACGGTCACTTTTTTGTCCCCGATATTCGGGTTATACATCGTAATCGTCTGCCCGGTCATTGAGGATACTTTGAGCTTGCCTAAGTTAACTTTAAATTCAGCAATACTATGACTGCCATCTTGGGCCACATAACCAGTCCCAACGGTGCCGTATTGATGACCTTCGTTATAGTCACCACCGGTAAATGAAACGGCTTTGACATCGCCATCGCTTTGACTACTTGGAATGTTATCTGACCAAACATAAAGCTTCTTACCACCGATATCGAAGTTGTAATCCCCATAACCTGGGACCTGACCATACTTCATCTTGACGTAAACGTAGACATAATCACCATCACTGACCATCGCCGTATAACCGTTATAGCCTTCTGTTAAGGTAACGTTCTTCCAGTCATTAAACTTCCCGTCAATCACAATGTTTAAATTATCATTTGTATTATTCGCATTGGGATCTTTGGTCGTGCTGGCTTTTGAACTAGAATCAGCCTTGTCACTCACCACGCCAGCTGCTTTACTAGAACTAGTGGCACTACTGGATGAACTGCTACTGGCCGCACTACTAGTATTACTACCATGACCATGCTTGTTACCCATTGAGGTGACTTTAGTCGTGGCGGCATCATTCCCGATATTCGGGTTCTTCATCGAAACGTCACTACCAACTGTGGTGCCGTTAAGACCGAGTACCTTCAGATTGATGGTGAATTCCGCATAGTTATGCTTACCATCATTAGCCACATAGCCAGTACCGACTTCACCATATTGATCGCCTTCATTATATTTACCAGCTTTGACCGTAATCGCCTTCGTCTTGCCAGACTCAACCGCCGTATCGCTTAGCCAAACATAGTAAGTTTTGCCATCAATCTCAAAGTTATAGTCACCAGTCATCGGAATATTGCCATTCTTCATCTTGACATAGGTCGCCACATAACGACCATTATCCATCAAAGCTGTATAACCGTTATAGCCTTCCGTTAACTTGGCACCCGACCAATCTGAAAACTGGCCATCAATCGTAATTGCCGTACTGGTACTATTCGCGTTAGACGACGCAGCTGTAGCCGTGGTTGACCCATTTATAGTACCTAGACCAGTTAAGCCCAAGACAACGGCACCCAGGAACATTATTTTTCGTAATCTCATCATGCTAGCTTCCCCTCCAAAATCAAGAAACTTTCTAAATATCAAACCTCATTTGACTTCATTATAACGCCATTTTTAACGAATAAATTATATTATGGTTATACTATGCCACGACTAAAATGATTAAACAAGGTAACAATTGACTTGTAAATGCGTGGATTAACCATATGTTTTGAGGGTTGAATATCATTGATTTAGATAATGTTTCATTAGGAATACATTATTTTATCAGGGATCTTAAACAATCTTATTATTACTTTTTGCGTTTAACTATTTTAAGCAACAAGCAGCTAATCAATTCAACATAAATTTTCAATTAACCCCATTTGATGGTTTAAACTTACATTTATCTTACTGGGCATTTTTAGTCTATATCGAATTAATTCCATAAATTGAACTAAGTTTTTTATTCATAAAAGTAGCCCAATGACTTTATCGTTTAGCAACTCAAAAGCACTGGCCTAATTTACAAACAATTCAAATCTACTTAACCCCAATATATTCACGAAAATCAACCAAGTACCTTTGAGTCGTTAGACGATAAGGCCCTTGGTTGATTTTTGTTTGCACCTATAGGGCGCAAAAAGAAACTCCACTATGGTATCGTGAAGTCACCACAACCAACGATAAAAAGAGGAGTTTCCAATGACAACTTTACATAAAAAAACAACTTTTTAACAACACTGGTCTTAAAATTACTAATAACGGTGGTAATCTCACGGGTGATGCTGGATTAGTACTCATTAAAGAATTTATGAACCAGATTGATTTTGACAGCATCATTCAACAGCCATTGCATATCAAAGACCGTCGTCGATCGCCACAACACGCTTCAGCCAAAATTTTCACACAACTTATTTTTCAGATCATTGCAAGCTATAAACACGATACCGCCGCTAACCGACTACAGGATGACCACCTTTATCAACTATTACTGGATCAAAGTAAAGCAGTATCGCAACCTACCATTTCACGCTTTTTCGTACGTTTAACCAAAACAAATATTTAAGAATTCGAAGCTGTTATTCGTCGACTTGGTGACCTCAACTTATTAGGCCGTAATCAACAGGAACTCATCATTGACGTTGATTCAACCCACGCTGATACATTCGGCAAACAAGAAAATGTCGCCTATAATGCCCATTATCAAACGGAAGGTTATCACCCGCTTTTGGCTTTTGACGCGGTTAGTGGTGTTTTGATAAATGTGAAGCAGCGTCCTGGTAATCAATATACTTCACATGGTGTCCGTAAATTTTTAGAACCACTGCTAGTTCATTACCACGAGTATAGTTGTGATCCAGATATCTTAATCCGTGGCGATAGTGGCTTTGCCACTCCCGAGGTCTATACGTTTTGTGATGAACAACAAGTCAACTTTATCGTCAAACTAAAGTCTAATCATCGCCTTCAACAATTGGCTGAGAAAAACATTCTATATGGGATTCTAGGAATAGAGACGCAATATTATGAGCTAGATTATCGGCCAGATACTTGAACACGAACCTATCGAGTCGTGTTGAAGGCAACTAAATCGGTAGATGAATTGCTTTTTAAGGAATATGAATTCCTAGTTACCAACTTAGTTGAACCCACCGTCAGTAGCTTGTTTGACACATATCATCAACACGGTGCTGTCGAAAATTACATAGATGGCTTTTTCTTGGATAAAACCGATAGTCATAGTTATCTAATCAATACTTTTCATATGTTGATTAGCGGTGTTGCCTATAATCTTATTCAAGCCATGAAATCAGCAGCATTACCACCAACTGAGACCACAATAGCGTCATGACTTTACGATTCAACCTATTGCATATTTCCGGCTAGGATTGTATCACACGCGCGTCAAACGTGGATTCAACTGAGTAGTGCGAATATTTTTGATCGACTATTCTGGCAAATCCTACATCGAATACAACATCGATAGTCTCATCTTTTTTTCAAAATCTGTTCAACCAAGAGGTCAATTTAGGCAACACAGCGTTTCAAACAGTCAAACAACATTCAAATATACTGGTTGTAAATCAAAAATCACAATCAAATTCTAATTGTGGATGGAATTTGACCGTGATTGTTTTTTTGCCTGTTTTTGAGCTTCGTGAATAGATTGGGATAGGTATTGCACCAATTAAATCTCAATTCATAAATTTAGACACTTGCCACCGTAAATTCATTTTGAGCAGTCTCATACGCTTCTAAAATTTCATCATTATTAACAACTGGGCGCTCACCAATAATCGAACTTAATGTATCACCCACAATAGTGTCTCGAGCATAATGACGTGGATTATCAGATGCAAACATATCTTTTAGTTTAGAACCCACTTTTTCATCAAAAATTGTTGCTTGCAATTTATCAAATTCAGCCCCATTGATTGATGTCGCAAATGCTGTATCCATAAATTCCTCTTTTAATTCTGCAAACATCTCTATTGCATCATCTTCCATAAAGTGATCCAATGCTTTCTTAGCTGCAATTGAAGCAACAGCACCACCCACTACAGCACCAACTAAGTTTCCAACACCAGGAACAACCGAACCCATTGCAGCACCCGCAGCAGCACCACCGGCAACACCACCCCCAGCAACTAACGCATCTTTTGTGAACTGTTTTAAAGAAATCCGACCACTTAATGCATCAAAAGCTCCTGGGCCTAAAGTGATTGCTAACGAAATAGCAAAACTAGCTCGAGATGCTAATTGTTCAGCAGCTACTTTCTTTCCAGCATCTTCTGCTAATCTTCTAGTCGCAATCTTCGCAAATTGTTGTGATCCCGCAGAAACAACGGCTCCCATTGCAACCGTCTTCAATCCCGCAGCTCCAGCTAATTTTGCAGCTTCACTAGTATCCTTTCCCGACCATTTAGCCTGCGCAAAAATTATTACGAAAGAGACCCCGCCAGCAGCTAGACTTTGAACCGCACCATCGCGTAAATCAGCGTAAATCGACTTTACATTTCCTCCTTTGGCAATTGCCAAACTATCTTTATAGCTGACGCTCCCTCTACGAATAATATTTTTAGCCTGTTCTGGATCAGAAATACCACTAACCTTTCCATCAGCAATCTTTCGCTTCATCTTGGTCAGAGCTTCTGCATATTGATCCTTAGGAACTTCTAATTGCATGGGACTTCCATTAGCATTTACATATTTATACATACCATTTGAACCAAAACCAGCATTCACCGAACCACTAGCACTTTGATAGTATTTAGTCTGAATATTTTGTGCCCCAACCATTCTATCTGGGCCATTTTTAGCATTATTTTGCCCAAGTTGCCGGACTCTTTTTAAAGGATTTTTTATTTTATCATTCAGATTATTTGCATACTCTGCAGCAACTCCGTGTCCTTTTGTACCTGAAACCATTTGATTTAGTTGTATATCTTTAACATGTGCACCGACATTGACAGCCGTACCACCCAATACACCAGCTCTTTGAGTTTTATCTATGTCCGTCTTCTTTTTCTGATCATCGAACCGTTCATCTAATTCATTTTCAACTTCTGTTTGGCTTAATTGAGGACCTACTGAATTAGGATTACTTTCACTTGGTAAAACTTTCTGATTTTCATCACGCGTAACTTGACCTACCGTAGCATTCTGAGTCATAACCATATTTTGCTGTATTTCATCATTACTTTGCTTTTCAACCCACCCAGTATACAGATCATTCGTGTAGCCTAGCGAGATTAAATTTGTTAATGCTCGAACTAACTTCTCTGGATCACTAATATTTAAAATAACTTCTTTAGTTTCATCGGGATAAGCAAACGTAAATGTTTGTCCTTCAGTATCATAGCTAACACCCCAAAGTCCCTTAAATGGCAACTTAATAAATTCCGTTCGATAATCATTTTCTTTGGTCCCTTGCTTAATCTGATTTTTATGTAATATGCCATATGTTGAAAGTAATGACCCATATTCCAAAAATTCATTAGAAATCTTACTGCGAACCGGTGAATAACCATAAAAATCGACATCAGCTTTAGTTAAGGCATCGTCCTTAAAACTTTGTAAGAAACCAGTTGCACGGCCGTATGGAAGTTCCTCCTGAGAAAGTCGGAAAGATTGCGCCATAATCTCAAGATTCGTCCGTACAATCATGGATGTATAGTTATGAGTCGCCGACATTTGTTTAGACCAACGTCGGAACTTCTGAGTATATTGATGACTACTATACATAGCATAGATAAACCAGAGTACACCTGCAATCAACATTCCCTTAATACCAATTAACTTATAAACACCAAAAATAATGATTGCACCAATAATATATACTTTATATGCTTTAAAATATTTCCAAGCGTAATATATTGCAACACCAAGCCCAACAACAACAATTAAATCCAACATGTTCCGTCCCCACCTTCAATATATTTTATTAATATTTTAATTGTATGTCACGTAATTTATACATGCATTAACATTTTTATTTTACTCACTCCCACACCCCTTCGATACATCACTTCAACTAGACGTTTTACTTACAACTATCAACCTTTAAACAAAGAGTATGGCAACTCACAAATAAGCCACACCTAAAACGCGCTTTTAATTCTCAGGCTTCCCCGCTCAATCCTGAATCAACTCAGCAAGCACCACATGGCCTACGCCACGGTCACGACTTAGGCCCATAACATCATTCACCTTCCCTTAACTTTTGCAGCTAATAGACATGACTCCATTGGCGCTTTAACTAAACGTCCTAGTTGATGTCGCACTTGCAGATTCACTAGCACGAGTGGCTACAGATTGAGCCATAACAAAAATACTAAGCTTAGAGGCATAGAAGTTACCCGACGGGGTGCTCCTATGCCTCTATTACTTTATAGTGGTAG
>NZ_BJDL01000013.1 GCF_005405125.1 Lactiplantibacillus songbeiensis | reverse complement strand
TGAGGATGTGTCCTTTTAGTTTACACAAAAATTGGTGTTGATGGGAAATCCATCAACACCAAATATTGTAGAACCAAATTTTAAGCTGGTCGTCTTCATTGGCGACCAGCTTTTTTTTCGATTTAGACGTCCTTTACGCCAGACATTAATGCCGGATGTTTGCTTTATTCGGTTAAATAACTATCCAATCCAGTGAATAAACGGGTATAATAAAACTATTACTTCAATGAAATGAGACGATTCTTGTGAAAAATACGATCCGTCACTGGGCATTAACCTTAGTGTTAGGTAGTGCCCTCCTATTAGCTGGCTGTCAGGCCCAAACCAAGTCTAGCCCCAGCCAAGTTAAGACTCGCCAGCTCACGGCAATGGTCATTAGTGATGACCATGTTATTGCACCCAAGTTACATGATAATGGTAGCGCTTTTAAATCTTATGCAGCTAGCGATGCTGGTGCTGATTTAAAATACAGTGCGACAATTTTTAAAGCCTTTATTGCCACGGCGTTACATAAAAAACCAGATGTGGTCATTGTGAGTGGCGATATTACGAATAACGGCGAAAAAGCTAGCCATGAGTATGTAGCCAGTCAATTAAAGCGACTGACACAGCAGCACATCCGTGTTTACGTTGTTCCTGGCAACCACGACATCAATAATCCAATGACCCGTAGCTTTAAAGGTAAGAAGCAATACGGTACTGACGCGGTTAGTCCGACTGAATTCAAAAGTATCTATGCAAAGGCCGGTTATGATGCCAGCGTGCAACATGATAGCAGTTCCCTCAGCTACCTCGTTAAACCGAGTCAAAAGACCTGGTTCTTAATGCTCGATTCGGCTATTTATAAGGGCAATTACCAGCAAGGCAGCTCAACTGTCGGTGGCGGGTTTACGGATGGCACCCTAGACTGGATTGCTAAAATTGGCCGTGAAGCTAAAAAGCAACATGCCACTTTAATTCCGGTCATGCACCATAATTTAATGGATCATACCATGATTCATCAAAGCTATACGATTGGCTACGCAGATCAAGTTCAAAAAGTCTTTAGCAAAGCGAATGCTAAACTAACCCTTAGTGGCCACATTCATGCCCAAAATATTAAAGCCACAACCGTCAATGGCACCAAATTAACCGAGATTGCCAGCGGAGCCTTAATCCTAGGCAATCACTATTATGGGACTTTAAAAATCGACCAAACGGCAGGAACTGCGACCTATCATGCTAAGCCGGTAAATGTGGCTAATTACATTAAGGCCAACCAAGGAACCAGTGCCGCTAACACGTATCGAAAATATGATCACGATGTCTTATATGCATCCGGCTATAATGCCGCTTTAAGTCAGTTATATGAAGACCGCTCAGAATCAAAGGTCTCAACTAAAAAGATTAAGATCTTAGCAGCCGGCATGGGGGAAGCTAATATTGCCCTCTTCAGCGGGCAACCCGTTAAAAATAGTGCCAATATCCAGGCTTGGGAAAAGATGCCGAAATCGACTCGGTTACGTCAATTTATCTTACAGACGAAGCACTTACACGGCAATGTTGATTGGTCCGGCAGTGTTCGTTAAAATCACTCGGTTAAATCCTAAGGTACACCATCGAATTGATGGTGTACCTTTTTCATCCATCATTACCCAAAATTAGGTCTGGTATAAAGTCAACCACTACCAGACTTTGTATCATACAGTTATTTAGTTGCTAACTACGAAACAAAAAATACCCGCAACCAACAAAAATGTCGGCTACGGGTATTTCTTGACGTTGTGGTTATATCAGCCTGCAGAAATGATCCTTACTAGCATCTTTTTCTGGTGCAAAACTTATATAACATCTTGAGTATACGATAGAAATATTGCTATTGTTTATTAGTTGAGTTACAAAAAGATTACAAAATTGTAACCGCCAACTAATTTTTCGGCTATGTCGCCCCTTTTTGGTAGTGCTTCGGTGTCACCCCGCCACCCGCAAGTGAGAATTTAATGGTCTGAGCCACGTTCTTGGCAATACCAAGCTTTTGAATCTCTTCAACTGGGGCTGCCGCAATCTTCGTCATTGACCCAAATTTCCGTAATAATTTATTACGAGTTTTGGGACCCACGCCAGGAATTTCATCCAACCGCGAACTTAATGAATGCTTCGTATGCACTTGGCGATGGAACGTAATCGCAAACCGATGCACTTCATCTTGAATCCGTTGTAACAAGTAAAAGCCTTGACTCTTGGGATCTAGATTCAAATGGGCATCACCCGCTGAAGCTAACAAGTCCGCGGTCTTATGATGATCATTCTTAACCATCGCCGCGACTGGTGTATCTAAGCCTAATTCGTTTTCTAAGACATCTTTAGCCGCATCTAGCTGAATATCCCCACCATCCATCAGAATCAAGTCAGGCAGCTTGGCATGCTCTTTCAGTAGTCGTGTGTAACGCCGCCGAATAACCTCGCGCGTTGACGCTGCTTCATCCGCATGATCAACGGTTCGGAGCTTAAACTTGCGGTACAACTTTTTATTCGGCTGGCCATCCGTAAAGACGACCATCGCTGAGACCAAATCGGCCCCTTGAATATGCGAGTGGTCAAATGCTTCAATCTTATGACCTGGTGGCAACCCAAGCGCATCCGTAATTTCCTTCATCGCCCCGGTAGTCTTACGTTCATCTAGCTCCAATAACCGGAACTTCTCTTCCAACACAATCCGGGCATTTTTCTCAGCTAAATCGAGCAAATCCTTTTTCTGGCCCCGTTGTGGTGTCCGCACTGGAATTCCTAGAATATCACTTAACACGGATTTATCTAAACCCGCTGGCACTAACACTTCTCGTGGTAACACATTATTTTTACGATTGTAGAATTGTAGAATAAAACTCGTCATTTCTTCCGGTGCCGTTGACACAATTGGGAATAACCGCTTCTCACGCTTCATTAAGCGTGCTTGACGGATGAAGAAAACTTGAATTGACAACCAGCCTTTATCCAAGTAAAAGTTAAATAGATCCCGCGGCGTATGATCATTTGAAATGATTTTTTGCTTTTCAACTGTCATCTCAATATAAGTGAGTTGATCACGTAATTCAGCAGCACGTTCGAACTCTAAATCAGCCGCAGCTTTAGTCATCCGAGCAGTTAATTGCTTCTTGACCGTTTCAACATGGCCGCTTAAAAAGGCTTTAATTCGTTTAATCTGGGCATCATATTTTTCAGTCGGTACCGTTTGGAAGCATGCTCCGAGACATTGTCCCATATGATAGTACAGACATGGGCGACCCTGGAAGCCGTGACAGCGCCGTAACGGATACACTTTTTGAATAAAGTTGACCGTTTCTTGCGCCGCATAAACATTCGGATACGGGCCAAAATAGTACCCACCATCTTTACGCACATCACTGACAATCAAGATTTGCGGATCACGTTCGTTCGTAATCTTAATGTACGGATAGCCGGTTCCTTTTTTCAACTTAATATTAAAATAAGGTTGATGCTTTTGAATCAACGTAATTTCCAACAAAAAAGCTTCCTTATCGGTGGAAGTGACGATAAACTCAAAATCAGCGATCTCTGAAACTAAACGTGCCGTTTTACCCGTATGACTACTTTTAAAGTAAGAACGCACCCGATTTTTTAAATTTTTAGCTTTCCCAACATAAATAATCTGGCTATTTAAATTCTTCATTAAATAACAGCCTGGTAGATCCGGCAATAACGATAATTTATGTTCAATATGTTCCGAAGCCATCCCGCGACGCCTCCCGTCTTCTAATTCAGCGCTACTAGTATACCGCCGATACTCAGGGTCTGACAAGTAAAGAGCACGTCTGTTCGGTGAATCAGCACGACCAAAAAAACGAGCTTTGACCAATGGCCAAGCTCGTTTTTTCAGCTTACATTAAAATTTTTGAAAGAAAATCTTTGGCCCGATCCGTTTCCGGATTAGCAAAGAATTTTTCTGGTGTACTGTTTTCTTGAATATACCCATCGGCCATGAACCAGATGCGATCCCCAACCGACTTGGCAAAGCCCATTTCATGGGTCACAACGACCATCGTCATCCCATCCTTGGCAAGCTCTTGCATAACGTTCAAGACTTCGCCAACCATTTCAGGATCTAAAGCCGACGTTGGTTCATCGAATAACATCACTTCCGGATTCATCGCTAACGCCCGTGCAATGGCAACCCGTTGCGCTTGCCCACCAGATAAGCTATCTGGAAAGGCATCAGCATGGTCATCCAAACCAACTCGTTGTAATAATTCATGCGCTTGCTTGGTCGCACTAGCATCATCAGCATGTTTAACCTTCATCGGTGCTAACTTGATGTTTTCCAAGACCGTCATGTTTGGGAATAAGTTGAATCCTTGGAACACCATCCCCATTTTTTCACGCAATGAGTTCACACTCTTGGTATCCATGGTCGTTAAATCATGGCCTTCAAAGGCAACTTTCCCACTAGTTGGGGTCTCTAACAAGTTCAAGCAACGCAAGAACGTACTCTTCCCACCACCGGAAGGACCGATCACGACGATCACTTGGCCAGGGTTCACTTGTTCGGTAATATCTTTTAAAACGGCATTGTCGCCAAAACTTTTGGCGAGCTTTTCAACTTCAATCACTGGTTTAGGCATGTTGCATCTTCCTTTCGAAGTAGTTCAAGATCCGGGACGCGGTAAAGGTCAAGACGAAGTATAAGACCATGATGACCACAATTGGCGCAACCCCACGATAAGTGTCAGAACGTACGATGTTACTTTGATAGATCAATTCAGTAACCCCAATGATCGACACGATTGAACTATCCTTGATCAAGGTAATAAATTCATTTCCTAATGATGGCCAGATGTTCTTCAATGCTTGTGGTAAGACCACAAAGCGCATCGTTTCACCGTTAGACATCCCTAAGCTTCGAGCAGCTTCTGTTTGACCAATATCAACAGAATTGATCCCACCACGGATGTATTCAGCCACGTAAGCCCCAGAGTTCAAGGAAATCGCAATAATCCCGGACGTTAACGCTGGTAAATTGACAAATAACCCTAAACCAAAGTAAACAAACATGACTTGTACCATCATTGGTGTGCCCCGAATGAATTCGACATAAGCCGTGGCAATCCAACGTAAGAGGCTCTTCAGGAAGTTTCCTTTAGCTAACCGGGCTAAGGCCAATAAGACCCCAATGATGAACCCAAAGAAGACGGAACAAACGGTAATAATTAACGTATATTCAATCCCAGTTAAGAAGGCTTTCCAGTAATGCCCCATCGAGGTATTAACCGTATTGGTCTTCAAATACTTCCCAGCAGCCGGCAAGTATTCTTTTTTAACTAAGTTTTCCTTTTTAATTTGGTCAACCGTCTTATTAACTTTATTAACTAGACTCGTTGATCCTTTCCGAAAGGCAATCGCGGAACTAGTCGCGGAAGAACTCATACTGAAGTCACTTGGAATGGCAGCTAATTGCTTGTTATTGGAGACATAAGCTTCAGCAGATGGCTTTTCCATGGCAACCCCATCCAACTTATGGCTTTGTAACGCCAAAATCAAATCTGATTGTGAGGTCATCCCTTTAACTTTCGTATTCTTCGTTTGCTTCTTAGCGGCGTTATATTGTGTGGTCCCAGTTTGGGCCCCTAACGTTCCGCCACTAAATGAATCTTTGTTCTTGTATTTCCCTTTATCGGTCTTATTAATGACAATCTCATAACCACCTTTATAGTAGGTATGGGTGAAATCAACATTCTTCCGCCGAGCAGGTGTGGGGTTCATCCCAGAAATGATCATATCGATCTTACCAGTCTGTAACGCAACTAATAAGGAATCAAATGACATGGACTTAATCTTTAGCTTGACGCCTAAATCCTTGGCAACCTTTTCCCCGATCTTAACATCCATCCCAACCACGGCACTCTTTCCCTTGACCGTCGCCTGGAATTCATATGGTGGATAATCTGGGGACGTCCCCATGACTAAGACACCCTTCTTTTGAATCTTAGCTAATGAGTTGTCAGCGGCTTGTACTTGCGTCGGATTACCAAAAACCCCGACCATCATCACGAGCGCTGCCAACATTGCGAGTAGCAACCCTATTTTTTTCTTCATAAGCGTTCTCCTTAATTTCATTTTACAAGAATAAAGTATAAGCGTTTATGATTATTTATGCAAGTATTTTTGATAATTTCTTTATTTTATGCATAAATTAGCCATTTATGCAGTTAATACGGCGTAATTAATGTATAAAATAGTCAAAGCTGACAAAGTCGTCAAAATTTGCTATGATTAGCGGTAATTGAAAGGAATGATTGCATGAGCTTAAAAGTCCAACGTCAAGATAACTTAGATAAACTATTCGATAAATTTGCGATTGGTCCTGATGATAAAGACAAACTGTCAACCAAGGCAATTCAAGAAACCATTGACGAACATTCAAAACGTAAAGCTGATCAAGCTAAAGACGCTAAAAAGAGCAAAGACGCTAAATAATCATTGGCGCTCAAAAAAGCCGTTAACCTGGAATTTTATCCAAGTTAACGGCTTTTGTTATCCTAATTATTAACAGATTTTAGTGCCGATGGTTTGCATCTTTTCACGCCGTTCAGCTTCCGTTTCTGGCGTGACGGTGCGCCAATCGACAACCGATAAGGCGCCGTCCAACATGCCACTGTCATCTTTTAAAGCCAAGGCATTGTGCCGACGGGTAATAGTTAAGCCATTACCCAAGAACATCGCATCGGCGGGTGTCGTGGCCATCTCATAACCGACGTTATTCTCCAATGGGGTTGTATAACTAGGATCAGCAGCTTTCAAAATGACCAATTGGAACTTATTACCAATGGCACAACTCCCACCTAAACTGGAATACTTGTTGGAGCCATCATCAGTGGTTAAGATCACCCGACTACCAGCGGGAATCTTATCAGCTAAATAAGCCTGTGCATCATCTTTGATATTAATCTTCATTATCCAACACCCTTTCGCTTATGACAATTAGATTGTGTGCAACCCTTTTACAATTACTAATATACCGCGTCCAGCACATAAATGCAATTTTACCGTTCCACATGATCAAAAAAAGTGACCTCATCACGTTTCATCACTGATGAGGTCACTACTAGTTGCCCTTATTTAGCTGGTTTACCATTCGGATACTTCTGATTTAGCTTCGCAATATTTTGCTTAGCGACTTCATCGAACGGAATATCTGCCCACTCCGCAACCTGCGATAAATACCATAACACGTCACCCATTTGCTTCGTTAACTGATCCTTATTCAAGCTTTCACCATGAAAGGTGTACTTTTTAACTAAATCCACCACTTGGCCGGTCTCTGAAGCCAAGCCTAACGATAAGTTCGTCAAAACTTGCTCATTCCCATAAAGCGTCCGGTTCGCTAAGGATTGATAGTCATTAAATTCCAAGTTACTTGCCCCCTACTGTGTGCGCCTCAATCCATTGCCAAACCGCGTCTTTACCGTCTTTCGTCTTCGCTGAAAAGGCAATAAAGTCATCACTTGCTTGGAAATGCAGCGCCTTTTTAATTAAACTCTCTTGTTTATTCCACTTACCACGCGCAATCTTATCACTCTTAGTGGCAACCACTAACAATGGCATCTTGTAATACCGCATCCAGTCATACATGGCCACATCATCTTGCGTTGGCGCATGCCGCGCATCCACCAAAATAATCACACCGCGTAACGTTGAACGGTTCGTCAAATACGTCTCGATCATTTGCCCGAACTTTTCGCGATCCTTTTTGGATACCTTAGCATAGCCATACCCTGGAACATCCACAAAGTATAATTGCTCTTCCACCTTGTAAAAGTTCAACGTTTGGGTTTTACCCGGTTGGCTTGACGTCCGCGCATAGCTATTGCGATTGATCAACACATTGATCAAAGACGACTTACCAACATTCGAGCGACCTGACAACGCAATCTCTGGAAAGCCGGTCGTGGGGTATTGGCTGGGCGCCACCGCGCTCATTACTAGTTCTACGTTATGCACTTCCATCAAAATAGCTCCCTTATCAAATAGTCTTTGTCTATTTTAACACATTTCAACTCCTAAACTCTGGAAATGGATTGGCTAATCTTGAAATCCCACCATCCCGTATTGGCCCCGCTAGTTAAGTGGACTGCCCGCAATCACGGCCTAAAAAAAGACATCACGATAATCGCATCATCGTGATGTCTGCCCCAGTCATTTGCCGTTAGCAAACTAACTTAATTTTTATGAGGCTTTTTGATCTTCAAGGACTAATTCTGGTTCAGCATGATCTTCAACGGTAGCCTTATTGATAACCACTTTCTTAACATCTTCCCGACTAGGAATGTCGAACATAATGTCACGCATTGTGTCTTCAATAATGGACCGCAACCCACGCGCTCCTGTATTACGAGCCAGTGCTTCTTGGGCAATCGCTTCTAAGGATTCATCATCGAATTTTAGCTCAACACCGTCCAAAGATAATAGGCGTTGATATTGCTTAACGAGCGCATTCTTAGGTTCCGTTAAAATCCGAACCAAATCATGTTCCGTTAATCGTTCCAAAGCCGTTAAGATTGGTAGCCGCCCGATAAATTCAGGAATCAACCCAAATTGTAACAAGTCTTCAGGAACAACTTGTTGCATCAAACTCTTGGTATCGTCTAAGACCGCATTCTTGCCGTCTGTATCGGAACCAAAGCCAATCGTCTTATCACCCAAACGACGCTTAACAATCTCTTCAATGCCATCAAATGCCCCACCAACGATAAATAAGATGTTGGTTGTGTCGATTTGAATGAATTCTTGTTGTGGATGCTTACGTCCACCCTGCGGCGGCACATTCGCAATCGTACCTTCCAAGATCTTCAAGAGTGCTTGTTGAACCCCTTCACCGGAGACATCCCGAGTAATGGAGACATTTTCACTCTTCTTAGCAATCTTATCAATTTCGTCGATATAAATAATCCCTTTTTCGGCACGCTCAACGTCATAATCAGCGTTTTGCAATAACTTCAAAAGAATATTTTCAACGTCTTCCCCAACATATCCAGCTTCAGTCAAGGTGGTCGCATCCGCAATTGCAAATGGCACATCCAAGATCCGGGCTAAACTTTGAGCCAAGAACGTCTTCCCAGAACCAGTTGGGCCGACTAAACTAATATTACTCTTTTGCAATTCAGGACCATCAGTTGTTTCATCACTATCGGCCATCGCCTTAACCCGCTTGTAGTGGTTATAGACCGCTACTGAAAGCGTCCGTTTGGCTTCATTTTGACCAATAACATATTGATCCAATTCGTCAACAATTTCCTTAGGCGTTGGGATATCTGTTAATTCGTGTGAGCGTTCTTCACTAAACTCTTCATCGATAATTTCCTTGCACAAATCGATACATTCGTTGCAGATATAAACGCCGGGGCCGGCGACAATTTTCTTAACTTGATCCTGTGACTTCCCACAAAATGAGCAGTTAACTGGGCCGTTTGTCTCGGTATTTTCAAACATTCATTCTCACCTCATCGATGTATTTACGTGAATTAATCATAACAGAAAACAAGGGCTAAAACCAGCTATGGCTGGTTAACCTCGACAACTACTATAACATGCAGGTTTGAAAACCTGAAATAATTTGTCTACTTAACTGACTAGCAACTTTCGAGCTAGCCCACTCTAATGATGACTAAGTGGCTTCACTTCAACTTTACTGGCCTGCTTAGAACGCCCAAAGCTGTGTAACCAGAGCACCCTAGTTCCCTTATCAAACAACCATCCCAGTAACAAAGTAAGTCCTAAGACGCTGATAAAATAGCTAACAGGACGATTAACTAGTCCGGTTTGTTGTAAGCCCATCATTGGGATACGTTGTAAGATATAAATTGAGAACATCGCGGGGCCACCAATATACGCTAAAACCGGATTACGGATGTTAAACCGCATGGTGAGCCAGACAAAACAAAAGGCAAACATCACGCCCGCAATTTGATAACTAACCAAGCGAACTAAGCCACTGGTCTGCGCACAAATTAAATAACTTGCAGCAAAAATAACTAACGCACTCAGGCCGACCAACAAATAACGCATCCAATTTCGACAAACGACCCGTTCAATCACTACTTTATAGTGGGCATACCCCATCCCGGCAACGTAACAGAAGACCGTATTGGCATAATATTCTGGCAGTAACCAATTAGCAATCAACATGTAAACTAGACACCCGAGGACGATAAAACCAACGGCTTGGCGATGATTAGTTGGAAATAATTCCCAGGCAAAATACGTTAACACGTATAAAAAGAGAATGATAAAAATATACCAAGCACTGTTACCGATAGTTGCTAGTCCTAAATAACTTAACAAAACATGTGGTAACGTCAATGCCCGTTTAGTCATCAACGCAATCATTAAGTACAGTGTCACCGCAAGGGCAAATTTCGACCATAAAAATAAAAGTCGATGTTTCGGAAACGTTTTTAAATACGGACGCCCACGCTTCTTTAATTGAACGTAAATGCCGTACCCGGAAAAGAAGAGAAAGGTCGTGACAATCAATTGGCCTTTTACCAACATCCAAACTTGCGTTAGCTTCGCAAAGTGCACCGGTAAGGCAATATAGGTCATAAAATGACTAAAGACCACCAACAACAAAAGCAGCCCATTGATCGTCATAGTCGTCTGACGGTCTAAATCTGCTGCGTTAGGCCCACTCGACCGATAACGCAATGACAAGCCAAAGCTTGCCATAATAAGCAACAATATGAAATCCATTTAACTGAGATCCCCCCGTGATGCAGTCGTTTGATGCCAATTTTTCAAAAAAAAGCCCGGGCCCTCAATGAGGACCCGGACTTACCGTGACTAATGTCAACTAATTTCTAAAAATTAGTCTTTATCATCTTTTTTATCGTCAGCTTTAGCATTTTGCTTAGCTGAGTCGGTAATCATATCAACGGCTTGGCGAATAGCGATATCGTGTGACAACATGTCATCAGTCAAAGCCCCGCGAACGGCACTTTCTTCCATGTTGTATTGACCTGCTAAGTCCTTAACTTCGTTGTCGATTTCTTCCTTAGATGGTTTGATATCTTCGGCTTCAACAATGGCTTCTAAGACCAAGTTAGTCTTAACTCGACGTTCTGCATCAGCAGAGAACTGCTTGTGTAAATCGTCTTCTGAAGTCCCAGTTAACTTGTAGTAGGTCTTAGGATCGATACCTTGTTGTTGCATATTAGCCAAGTATTGATCCATTTGACGATGAATATCGTCTTCCTTCATGGCATCAGGAACGGCTTCAATTTCAGCATTGTCAACGGCTTGGTTTAAAGCTTCGTCTTCAATGGCATCATGAGCAGCCTTTTCTTTTTGGTCCTTAAGTTCATCCTTGATCTTAGCTTTTAATTCTTCAAGCGTGTCAACATCTTCGTCAACATCCTTAGCGAATTCGTCGTCTAATTCAGGGAGTTCCTTAGTCTTAACTTCATGGACAGTAACCTTGAAAGTGGCTTCCTTGTCTTGTAAGTCTTCAGCTTGGTAATCTTTAGGGAAAGTTACCTTAACTTCTTTGTCTTCGCCAGCTTTAACACCAACTAATTGGTCTTCGAAGCCAGGAATAAAGGAGTTTGAGCCTAATTCAAGGGAGTAGTTTTCTGATTCGCCGCCTTCGAAAGGTTCGCCATCAACGAATCCCTTGAAGTCAATCACAACGGTGTCGCCGTTAGCAGCTGGTTGGTCTTCTTTCAAGACTAATTCAGCTTGCTTTTCACGCCGTGATTCTAATTCAGCGTCAACGTCCTTAGCGTATACTCGCGTATTTTGACGGGTAACACTAAGTTCTTTGTAGTCGCCTAATTTAACTTCAGGCTTAACGGTAACAACCGCTTTTAAGACCCATGGTTGACCCTTTTCCATGCTATCAACATCGATTTGAGGTTGGTCAACTGGTTCAATTTCAGTATCTTTAATCGCTTCTTCATATGCTTCAGGGAGCACGATGTTCAAAGCATCTTGGTAGAGTGCTTCTTCACCATACATTTGATTGAAGATTTGACGTGGAACCTTACCCTTACGGAAACCAGGGACGTTTAAATTCTTCTTAGTACGTTGGAAGGCCTTGTCGATTCCTTCTTGGATCTTATCAGCACCAATTTCGAATGTTAATTCGCCTTGGTTGCCTTCTTTCTTTTCCCACTTTGCAGCCATTGTATTCCCTCCGAAACATTAATATTTTCTACAATTCAAGTCAATTGCATACTTGATTAGTTTAACCTATCGCTCCAATAAAGTAAACCAGATTGGCTAAAAAAGCGCTAGATACTGCGTTTTATTGTTAGTTTTCTTAAAAAAAAGAGACCTGGAAGAAATCCTCCAAGTCTCTCTTAGATGAATCAATGAAAATCAACTAGAGATTAGTCATCAATTTCAGAAACAACACCGGCACCAACCGTATGGCCACCTTCACGAACAGTGAACTTAGTACCCTTTTCAATAGCGACAGGGGAAATTAATTCAACTGTAAATGTAACGTTGTCTCCAGGCATAACCATTTCAACGCCATCTGGTAATTCGATAACACCAGTAACGTCAGTGGTATGGAAGTAGAATTGTGGACGGTAGTTTGAGAAGAATGGCGTATGACGGCCACCTTCTTCTTTAGTTAAGATATAAACTTCGCCCTTGAAGTTCTTGTGGGTTTGGATCGAACCTGGCTTAGCAAGAACTTGGCCACGAACGACTTGTTCCCGGTTAACACCACGTAACAAGGCACCAACGTTATCGCCGGCTTCACCTAAGTCAAGAGTCTTACGGAACATTTCAAGACCCGTAACAGTTGACTTAAGAACGTCTTCGTGTAAACCAACGATTTCAACTTCATCGCCGACTTTAACAGTCCCACGATCGATACGACCAGAAGCAACAGTCCCACGACCAGTGATTGAGAAGACATCTTCAACAGGCATTAAGAAAGGCTTTTCAGTATCACGAACTGGAGTTGGGATGTATTCATCGACAACGTCCATTAAGTGCATGATAACCTTTTCTTGTTCTGGATCGCCTTCAAGAGCCTTCAAAGCTGAACCACGGATAACAGGAATATCGTCACCAGGGAAATCGTATTCTGAAAGTAATTCACGTACTTCCATTTCGACTAAGTCAACTAATTCGTCATCATCAACAAGATCAGTCTTGTTCAAGAAAACAACGATGTAGTCAACACCAACTTGGCGAGCCAAGAGGATGTGTTCACGCGTTTGTGGCATAGGACCATCAGTTGCAGCAACAACTAAGATCGCACCATCCATTTGAGCGGCACCAGTGATCATGTTCTTAACGTAATCAGCATGTCCTGGGGCATCAATATGTGCGTAGTGACGTTTTTCCGTTTCGTATTCAACGTGCGCGGTGTTGATAGTAATACCACGTTCACGTTCTTCAGGAGCGGCATCAATTGAGGCAAAATCTTGAGCTTCTGCTAAGCCCTTTTCAGATAATACCTTTGTGATTGCAGCTGTCAAAGTAGTCTTCCCATGGTCAACGTGGCCGATAGTACCAATGTTTACATGGGGTTTTGTTCTTTCATAATGTGCTTTTGCCATTAAATGAAACCTCCTGTGATTTTCGCAAGAATAATGTCAGGCCAATTAATGTCCCGACAATTCTTTAGTTAATATTATACTACATCCTAATGAAAAGGCCAAATGTCGCACCCATCACTAGGAATCCTTAAACATTATATATAGTGCCATCTGATTTGTAAACAGATATTATCCAAAAAGTTGAATTTTTGTAAGTAAAAGCTTATTGCTTTCAATTATTAAACTAAATTCTCATTAAATTCACGAATTTTCGCTTGATTTTCAGCCATCTTTTGACCAGCAACCGTTAAATGTCGTGGAATTGACCCACGTTGAGTCGCAATTAATAAATTTATCCAAATTTTAGCATCCGTCACAATTTTAGCCGGCGTTGGATATAAATACATTAATTGCAACGGTAACTCAGCTTGCAAGCCGGCCGCTAAAGTTGCATCAACCTGCCCGGCTTGTCGTTGAATCTCCGCTTGCAATTGTTGACTGACCCGATCACTGCCAATCACTGGCAGCTCAGCTGGCACCACCGTCTGCTCGGTCTGGTCAAACCACAAAAACTGCACCGCATCGGTCGTCCCCAAACCACGCAACGTGTATAATACTTCGACGCGCGACAATTGATGTAAGAATGGATCCACCAATAAGAATTTGGCCGCTGTTAGATATTTAGCAACCGTCAAATGTTGGGCCGCCGCTAGCCGTTCTGCCTGTGCAGCGACCGGTTGATCAGATAAGTGGTAAAACTGTCGCATCGTCGTTGTTAATGTCTGTTGCATCGTTTGCTCGGCAGCTTGTTCCGCTGTCCTGATCTGTTGATCAGCTTCAGCCAGCCAGTTAGCCGACGTCTGCCGACAAGCTTCGGTAATCAAACGTGCCTTAATAAATTGATGACTAGCCAGTAACACGGTCAAGTACAACTTAAACCGGTCAGCTGTGGCTAAATAGTCCGTTTCAAATTCAGCCGCATATGAACTGGCAAGTGTATACTTCTGATCAGCTTTTAGCGCTGTCACTAGTTGCAGGTTCAATGCTAGCGTTTGGTTAGTCTGATAGACCGTTTCGAATAGACTCGCCGCTAAAGACCATTGACCGGCTTCTAATGCTGATTGAGCCTGAGCCAGAGTTGTCGTGGACATGCAACATCCCCTCCTTTTCGATTGTAACCAAAAAGCCGGGACAAAATGCCCGGCTATCATTGGTTTTAAGCTTCAGTTTCCGCTGTTTCAGGTTCATCGCTCTTGGCTTTCTTATGCCGACGATGATGCTGATTAACTTCCATAATAACTGGCAAGATAACAGGGTGACGCTTCGTCTGATCCCATAAATAATGATTTAATTTTTCACGCACGGCTTGTTTCAAGTGCCCCCAATCAAATTCCTTATTATCCAAATTTGACTGAACGGTTTCTTTAACTAATTCCGCGCTTTCTTGCATTAAATCTTTACTGGTCTTGACGTAGACAAAACCACGTGACGTAATCTTTGGTGTTGCAATAATCTTTTTCTTCTTACGATCAATCGTGACTACGGCCACAAAAATCCCATCTTCCGATAAGATCTTACGATCACGTAAGACGATATTGCCGATATCACCGACACCAATCCCATCAATCATGGTATCGCCAATCTCAACTGAGCCTGCTAAGTGCATCTCATCACCGTCATACAACAACTGGTCGCCCTTAGCTGGAATGAAGATATGGTCATCTGGAATCCCCACTTCTTTAGCAAATTCTGCATGGCTATCCAATAATCGGTATTCGCCTTGAATGGGAATAAAGTACTTAGGCTTCATCAGATTCATCATCAATTGTAAGTCGCGCTTCGTCGCATGACCCGATGAATTCATCTCATCAGCAATGGCTTTGACATCAGCATCGGCCCGATAAATCATATCACGCGTCTTTGCCACGACCGTTTCCATCGAATGTGATGGCGTCGTCGTAATAAAGACGAGGTCACCAGACTCAATGTTCACTTTGCCTTCTTGCTTATTCGACATCCGTTGCAAAGCTTTGATGGGTTCACCCATCCGACCAGTTTGCAGAATGACCGTCTGTGACGGATCTAACTTGCTGATTGAATCAAGTGGGACAACCACATCATCCGGCACACGTAATTTACCAAGTTTTAAGGCCGTTTGAATAATGCTTTCAACATCGCCAGGCATTAAAGCCACTTTACGACCAGACTTCTCTGCGGCATCCAACACTTGTTGAATCCGTAAGATATTCGACGCCACTGACGCCACAATAATTCGACCTTCATGGTATTTAAAGGTTTCATAGACGTATGACGCAATCTCACGTTCACTCACCGGTTGTTCGAAGTTTTCTGCACTCGCTGAATCGCTTAAGAGCGCTAAGACCCCTTTTGAACCAATTTCAGCTAAGCGAGCAAAATCAGTCTGATAACTAGCAATCGCCGTCTGATCAAACTTAAAATCACCCGTATAAACAACTTCACCAACATCCGTTTGCACCACGATTCCCATTGAATCTGGAATTGAATGCGTTGTTCTGAAGAATGAGACCGTGACATTACCAAAATCGATTTCAGTCTTTTCATCGACAATGTGGAAGTCATCAAAGTTCTTCGCTTGTGGATCTTTCTTTAATTGAATTTTCGCCAATTCAATGGTTAATTCAGACCCAAAAACAGGGACTGTAAATTCATTCAAGAAATATGGTAAGGCACCAATCGCATCAGCATGACCGTGAGTTAAGAAGACCCCAACAATTCGATCAGCATTTTCCCGTAAATAACTGAAATCAGGAATGACAATATCAATACCAAGCAATTCATTTTCCGGGTATTTTAACCCACAATCTAAAATATAAATGTCACCGTCAACTTCAACAGCGTACATGTTTTTACCGTTTTCACGGACCCCACCCATGGGGGTAATTTGGACTTTACTACTCAATTATTTCACCTTGATTCATTTAATGTTAAGCGTTTGAAATAGCTTATTTTCTTGGGCAGCGGTCAATGGTAAGATTGGTAATCGCGGATTACCAACTAACTGACCGACATGATTTAGAGCCGCTTTAACCGGCGATGGCGATGGTGCACTGAACAATGCCGCCATCTTCGGGGTCAAATCACGCTGATACTTAGCTGCCATGGCAATTTCACCATTGGCAACAGCTTGATACATCGCTGACATTTCATCACCATAGATGTGACTAGCAACTGAAATGACACCAGCACCGCCAATTTCTTTAGCCGCTAAGCTTTGAGCATCTTCACCGGTATAGACTAAAAAGTCGGCTGGTGCTTGTTCCACCAAGGCGCCAAATTCTTCCATTGACGCACACTGCTTAATACCGATAATATTGGGATTCTTAGCCAATTCTAAGACCGTATCCACATCCATCTTAACGATCACACGACCGGGAATATTATAAATAATCACTGGTAAGCCGCCTTGATCAGCAACAGCCGTAAAATGAGCGATCATCCCAGCTTGATTAGGCTTGTTGTAATAAGGTACCACGACTAAAGCCGCGGTAATCCCTTCAATTTGACTAACGCGTTTGGTAAATGCAATCGTCCCAGCGGTACTGTTCGAACCCGTCCCGGCAACAATTGGCACCCGTCCCGCAACAATTTTAGCCGTCTTGGTTAACAAGTCGATCTTTTCATCGTCAGTTAACGTTGGGGCTTCGCCAGTGGTTCCGCCGACAATTAAGCCTTGGGTCCCATGAGCCAATAAGTGTTCGATCAAGCTGTGTAGCCGATCATCAGCTAATTTTTGCTGATCGTCAAACGGGGTGACCATGGCAGTCATTAAATCAACATTTTCAAAGTTCATGAATAAAACTCCTTATAATAAAAATTTACAAGTACCATTGTACTTGCGCCGAATAAGTAACTCACCCCAGTTTACCACATTTCTCAGTAAAGCAATAGCTAGACCACACACTGGCTAGGCCAGGCTGACACCTCGTTAACGTTCAGACCACCCCTGCTGGCGAAAGAAACGCCACCACATGGTTAGGACGCCCATCGCTAATAATGATAAAACTAGAAAAATTGGCTGATAACCCCAACGAGTCGCGATGACTGCCGCTAATCCAGGACCTAACACGTTGCCACAAGCTTGGGCTGATTGATTAAAGCTAAATACCCGACCAAAAACAGTGCGTGGCACCCTTTGGACTGTCAACACTTGAATTGCCGGCAAAAGTGCCGCATCAGCAACGCCTAAAATAAATCTTAAACCAGCTAACTGCCAAACTTGCGTCACTAAACTAGTTAGTAGCAAATCCAAACCACTAATCGTGAAGAAAGCAATCAAGCAACGATCCGCACCAAACTGATCAATTAACCGCCCAATCCGACCAGCCAATAAAATCGTCGCTAATCCGGGGGCGGCGGCCACTACCCCGGTGATCAAAATCAACATGGTCGTTTGACTCGGTAATAATGTTTGCACCAACAAGCTCAAAATCGGCGTGATTGCAGTCGTCGTTGCCTGAATGACTAATAGTGAGGCCAACAACGCGATAAAGAAACGATAGCCTTGCTTTTGAAGCACCGGCCTTAATGGTGGTAGGGCTGCGCGACTAATCGGCGTTACAGTCTCTTGAACGCCCCACAACGTCAAGCCAAAAACGAGTGCCATAGCACCACTAGTGACAACAAACGCCCCACGATACCCGACTGTGCTGGCCAGCACCCCACCAAGCAATGGTCCTAACAACGTGCCACTAATACTCCCGGTAACTAATTTGCTTAAGAGTTGCCCCCGATTCTCAGCTGGCGCACTTAATGAAATCAAGGCATTCGCATTATTGATATAGCCTGAAAAAGCGCCCTGCACGGCTCTTAATATTAGTAGCACCGTGACATTTGGTGCCAATCCCACGCCTAAAGTGGTCATTGTCATCATGCCAGCCGCTCGTAAGCACATCAGCTTCCGACCTTTTTGATCAGCCAAACGGCCCCAAAACGGTGCGGCAATCGCTTTGCACACATACGTAATCGCAAACGCACTCGTTCCTAGAATCGTAACCTGGTTTGTGGTAAATTGGCCTAACGTCTGGATATAGAGCACAATAAACGGTAACGTCATCGCATTACCCAAATCTGTCATTAAGCTGCCAAACCATAAAATATGAAAATTACGTGCCAATCTCGCTGTTACTTGCACCGCTAAACGCCCCATTCATTCGTTAATGAGTTAAGCATACCGAACAAACGTTTGAAAGCTGTAAATTTTATGTATAGATTTAGTATTGTTTACATCGATATGAGGGTATAAAAAAAGCCGCCAGCTGGCAGCTTTCTCAAAATCAATATTAACGACGAAGACCCAAAGCTTGGATCAAATCGCGGTAACGGTTAACATCTTCCTTACGTAAGTATGCTAACAAGTTACGACGATGACCAATTTTCTTCATCAACCCACGTTGTGAATGAAAATCCTTCTTGTGAACACGTAAATGTTCGTTTAATTTGTTGATGTCTTCAGTTAAAACCGCAACTTGAACTTCAACTGAACCAGTATCGCCTTCGTGACGAGCATATTTAGTAATAAGCTCTGTCTTCTTTTCGCGTGAAATTGCCATGTGTGTCAACCACCTTTCGTTTAATTGCCCTAAACTGAGTAAATCGTTGGTGGTCCTCGATAAACTAAGTAAAGGGTTGCTGAACACTTGATACAGTCTAGCAAAGTCATCACTAAAAAGCAAGCTAGAATACATATCAAGATAAATTACTTTACACATAACTGTTGCATTCGAGCCGGGGCTTATGTATAATAGCATTTGTTGAAAAAATGATGGAGGTGAATCTGATGCCAATTATCAAATCCGCTATTGAACGCGTGAAAACAAACAATAAAGCTAATGTTCGGAACACTGCACAAATGAGTGCAATGCGGACTGCCGTTAAAAAATTCGAAAATGCTAAAACTGCCGGCGCTGAAAACGTCGATGCTTTATACTTAGCAGCTACTAGTGCTGTTGACAAAGCAGCTTCTAAAGGCCTTATCAAACGTAACAAGGCTGCTCGTGACAAGTCACGAATGGCTGCTCGTTACGCTAAGTAATGTGCATTCCGAACTCTTAAGCCTTGGCTTAGGAGTTTTTTTGTTGTTTTGATTCCAACCGTAAAAAAATAACCGCTCAGAAATTAAATTTCTGAGCGGTTATTTTTTTATGTCCCATTTAACTTAAGCTGAGATGCCACGTTGACGGTCATTGACAAACTGAACCATAAATAATTCAAACAATAATTCTGGATCACGTTGGGTTGTCTTCATTTGAACCTCAGTCTGGAGTAAGCCTAAATAAGCCGCTCGTAAAGCTGGTTGCTTAAACTGCCGCACCGTTTGCATCGCCAACTTAACACGATACGGATGCACTTTAAGCGTACTGGCTAAGCTACCTTGACTATAACCCGCCCGTTCTAAAATCTTGACCTGCAACAACAATCGAAACTGTCCTAGCAAAATTGCATTGATCTTTAATGGCGCTTCTTGAGCCGTTACCAGATCATGATACAACTCAACAGCCGATTGCGTCTGATATCGTAACACATCCGTTACCAAATTAAACACATTTTGTGTCAATGACCGCGTCACCAGGGCATCCACCGCCGGCAAATCGATACGTTGTGACTGAGCGGCATAAATCATCAATTTAGGCAGCTGTGCCATAATTAAGCCTAATTGACCATCTGTCCGTCCCATCAACTCTTGAAACGCATCCGGAGCAATGGTGATTTGTTTTGCTTGCAAGGCTGCTTGAACATAAGCTTGCGTCTCTCGTTCTGAGACTTGATTAACTTCAACCATCGTGGCTTGTTTTTTTAATGTTTTAACCAATTTCTTACGCGCATCCAGTTTCTCATACGGCACCATTAGAACTAGAATCGTATCTGGCTCTGGATGCTCAAAATAAGTTTGCAACGCGTCTAAATCATGGTCAAGTTTATTTTTTTTAGTCTCACCCGTTAAAAAATACGGATGATTAATAAAAACTAATCGCCGTTCACCAAAAAACGGTGCCGACATGGCATCATCTAAAGCAACTGCCACGGGTGTCGATTCCATATCATAGCTGCCGACATTCATCGTTCGTTCTTCAGCTGGAATCACCTGCAGTAATTGCTGCTTTAATTGATCAGCCAAATAGTCAACCGTCCCTAAAATAACGTAGATTGACGCTAATTGTCCGCCCTTAATGGCTTTGAGTGCTGCTTGCGCGTTGATATAAATTACCTTCCTTCAAAAAAGTCGTCCAAGTCGGTACTGACCAGCCGCCATAGCGATACGTGATCATCCCTTGTTGCGCCGTTGAATACGTCAAAATTCGTTGCTGCCGCAACGTGGCTAACGTCTCCGCATTCGGATGACCATACCGATTATGCCGACCAGCCGAAATAATGCCCCGACGAACCCCCAATTGTTGTAAGACTTGAGGATCCGAGGCGGTCTTACTACCGTGATGTCCTAATTTTAACACATCTACTTTTAACTGCGGGTAGCGTTGAACGATCGCCCGCTCGCCAGCCCGGTCTAAATCACCCGTGAACATAAAGCGTTGCTTTCCAAAACGACCGGTCAGGACCAAGGAATCTTCATTTTCCGCTTTACCCGCTTGAAAAGGATGGACCGCCGTCAAACCATCTGCAAACGTTTGACCGGCCACTGCCTCAATAATTTGTGGTCGCCAGCGAGCCGGAGCCACTAACTTTTGAAACTTGGGTAGCTTAGCCATGCCGGCCGGAACCACCAGGCGGTTTACCCGCATTAAAGTCAGTAACGTCCCCAAATCGCCAATGTGATCAACATCTTTATGCGACAAGTAAACCGTATCTAAATGACTAATCCCTAATTGATGCAAATAAGCCACGGTAATCGTCGTCACCCGTGGCCGAGCTGGCGACGATTGTGCCCAAGCCGGCATGGGAAACTTTAGGCGGCCACCCGTATCAATCAAACTGACCTGGCGATTAAAGGGCTGGCGTAATAAGATCGAATCCCCCTGGCCAATATCAATAAATTGAACCGTTCCAGTTAAGGGAAAGTGAATGATCAGACCGACCGCCGCATAGGCCAATGCCAAACGACGGCGTAACCGTTGCGTTGGTCGACGCAATAACCATAACGTCATCAATCCCAAGCCCCAGCTCAAACTGGCGGGTGGTTGACCGATCGTTAATAACCCTGGTAAAGTCGCGACACCATTAATAACTTGCTGAAAATTAGCCAGGCCCAGTTCGCACAACTGTGCAATCGGTGGCCAAACTAACCCCAAGGACGTGCCAATCAACGTTAAAGGTAATAAAACCCAGCTGAATAACGGCGCGACTAATAAATTAATGCCTAAAGTGAATAAATGCCATTGCGCTGTTGCTGCGAGAATCACCGGTAAACTAATCAGTTGCACCCATAGTCCTAAGCGCCAGGCCGGCCAATCGGGCGCTAAGATTAACAATAAAGCCAAACCATAGCTAAGTTGCCCACCGAGTTGCAATAAAACTAACGGATTCAGCCAGATACCAATTAGCAACGCACAACTCCACCCGGCTAAAGCTCCCTGGGTCCGACCCGTAATTAACCGCCACACAATTGGCAACCAGGCCGTAATCACTGCCCGTTGCAAGCTGTCAGCGCCACCACCCAAAATAAGATAAAGTGGTAATAGTCCCAATAACCAGTAGTCCACTGCTACCGGACTCAACCGGCACCGTAACAGTAGCCACCGTAATAACCCCATCAGTAAAATAACGTGCATTCCTGACAAACTAAACAAATGGAGCAATCCTAATTGCTGAACCCCCGTCATTTGTTCACGAAAAGCACTGGGTCGCATACCAATTAATAAACTGACCGCATACAACTGGACTGTCGGCGGTAACCGGCGTGTCGCTATCTCAAACGACCGACGCCACCCATGTAGTTGATCGATACCACCTTGCCAACCGGTTCGCGGCGCCGGTATGACCTTAGCCACCGATTGAATCGTTAATTGTCGCCAAATTCCCTGACCACGATAATAACTTGGCGCATCAAATTGACCAGGATTGGTCGGCGGTGGTACCGGACTCAGTTCACCGGTCACTTGCCAACGTGTTCGTTGTCGTAGTGCCAATAGTTGTTGCTGGGCTGCTGGTGAAGTTAAACGACCATAGGCAATCACAGCCCCCTCACGACTCGTACCCACAAGTTGATATTGATTGCCCTTGACTTGAATTTGATCTGGTTGAACAGTCACCGTATACGTGCCGGTTTGCGGACTAGCTTGGCGACTAACTTGAAATTGCCGATTCTGCCAACTCAACCATATGGCCATCACACTAACGAGGCCAATCATGAGCCAAAAAACGGGCGGTGCTTTTAAGCGCCACCCCCGAATCAGCCATACACCTAGCAACCCTGCTGCGATCCACTGTTGTCCAATCAGCCAACTACTCAATAATCCGCACGCAATGGCGGCAAAGAATAGCTTTGGCACCTAGTTGCGGTTTAATAAAATTTGATCAAGACCTAATTTATCCAAATCAGTCTGGTCAAATTCAACTTGCTGTAACGTTACATTTTTTCGTTTAATCAAGGCCATCGCGTAATCATCATTATGATAGTTACGCAAATAATGAATCTTCGTGATCCCAGCTTGCAGCAACATTTTTGTGCATTGCAAACATGGAAAATCAGTGACATAGATTTCAGCGCCATCTGTGGCAGCGCCGAACTTGGCACATTGTAAAATTGCGTTCATTTCCGCGTGAATCGTCCGCATACAATGACCATCAACTAAGTAGCAACCCTCATCGATACAGTGCACATCACCCGAAACGGACCCATTATAGCCACCCGCGATAATCCGTTTGTCGCGAACAATCGTCGCCCCAACTGATAACCGTTCACACGTACTGCGAGTCGACAGCAATACCGCCTGCATCATAAAATATTGATCCCATGGAATTCGTTGATCTTTCATTAATTTTGCCTCGCTTTCAATAGCCGTAGTATACCAAATTGCTGCCCATCCGACTAGACCGTTAACTGGTTTCGAAATTTGGCTAACGTCTTATCACCAATTCCAGAAACTTGTTTTAAATCATCGACCGACTTGAACCCATCGTGTGTCTCACGATACTCAATAATCTTTTCGGCCTTTTTTTGACCCACACCGGCTAACTTTTGTAATTCCGTGACATTGGCCGTATTCAGGTTAATTGGGTCCTCATTGGCTGTCTGACTACTAGCGGAACCAGCCGTGGACTGATTCGTGCTGTTAGGTGTAGCGGACTTGGTTGTCGCCACCCCCGTACTATGATGATTGCTCATCACTGGCGGCTTTTCCCCTTTCACGGGCACATAGATCACTTGTTGATCCGTGACTTTCTCTGCCAGATTCAATTGGACACGATCTGCTTTTGGACGTAAGCCTTTCGCTAACGCAATGACGTCTGCCACCCGCATTCGCTCACTAACCTCATAGACACCCGGATGATTGACCGCGCCTTTAACATCGACATACATCGGGCCTTTAGTCGCGTTGCTGCTTTTTGAACTAGCAACTGCACGATTGGTTGTATGCGTGGCCAAGGGACTGCTTGTAGCGACCACTTGACTACTTGCCAATGCGGGATCAGCGGGTGCCGACGATCGATGCAAGGCTAAACTTAGTCCTAATCCCAAGCTCAAGACGCCTAACAAACCTACCACGATGATTACAGCTAGGCGCCGATGTTGGGCCAACCAACTCATCAAAATTTTTTCCATCAAAAATAACCTCCCTTATACTTCTAAGTACGCAGGCGGTTATCAAAAAATGTTATTTATTTGTGAGTTTCTAAGTAATGGACAGCTTGCTTGAACGTTGTCACTGGGACGACTTGCATCGTAGGCGCATATTTTTTAGCTGTCGCTTTTGCCAACTGGTAGTTCGTTTGGTGCTGTTCTTCTAACGCTAATAGCGCTTTGGTCGGTTTCACATACGGTGCAAAGAAGATCGTTGCGCCGGCTTTTTTAGCCGCAATAATCTTTTTATCGATCCCACCAATTTCACCGACTGACCCATCAGCGGCAATCGTACCAGTACCAGCAATCTTGCGACCGTGGCGTAAGTTTTGGGCCGTCAATTGTTGATAAATCTGTAAACTAAACATCAAACCAGCTGATGGTCCACCGATCTCGCCAGGATCAACTTTGACCGGAATCTTAGTTGTCACTTTAACATTATCAGTCAAGGTTATCCCAATTCCAGCACGGTGCGTACTAAGCTTGATCAGTGGGGCGGTCACTTTTTTAGTCGTGTGATTATGCTGATACGTAACCGTTACCTTTTGACCAATTCCTTGCTTCGCGATATAAGTCTGATACCCAGCAGCGTTACTAAAATGGCGACCATTAATTTTCGTAATTGTGTCGCCAACTTTAATTGCTGAATGAAACTTGGACTGTGACTGAACATCTAACACATAAATACCGCGATAAGTCTTATGATAGCTGGCTTTGGCCGCTCGATAAGCAGTCGCAATCGCTTCATTAATCGCACTTTGCATATAAAAAGTTTGCACTTTATTATAAGTTGCATCGTCTTGATTATCCGTCATTTCAGCAGCACTAACGACCGAATAATGCGGATTAAGTTCGGCATACAACCATGTTATCGGTCGCGCCGGCGCTGTTAAGACTGATGTCAACATGAATTTGCCACTGTGATGGTCGGGATGCCCCTTAACCGTCACAAAGGCCTTTAAATTATTAGCGCTACCTGGACCTTCAATATAATACGGTAACGGGATGAAAAATAACGCCAAAATTAGGATGACAGTTAGCAGACCAACCCAATAACGCCGCAAAAAGTCCCGCCACTTATTCATGCGCACTATCCTGCAAACGCCGGTTCAGCTCGGCAGCAACAGCGTCGGGCACGTATTCACTTACGTCGGCCCCCATCTTGGCCACTTCTTTAATTAAACTCGATGAAAAATAAGCATATGGTGGCCGTGCCAGCAAACAGACCGTTTCAATCGAATCGTTTAGTGACTGGTTCATCCACGCAATATCACGTTCGTAACCAAAGTCTTGTTCATTACGCAGACCGCGAATCAATACGGTCGCGTGTTCTTGCGCCATAAAATCCACGGTTAACCCAGTTGCAGCTTTGACTTCCACGTTTTTGAGGTCCGCAATTTCATGACGGACTAAAGCTTCTTTTTCAGCCATCGTAAATAACGGGCGTTTATTAGTGTTAACCATGACAGCCACAATTAGATGGTCAACTAGCCGACTCGCTCGGCGAATGAGATCCAAATGACCGCGTGTCACAGGATCAAAGCTACCGGGAAAAACTGCAATCGTCATGCTAATGCACCTGCCTCTAATTTCTGATAAATCGTCAAATACGTAATCCCATAAGTCTGGCGTCGAATTAATTTAAAGCCCGGAATATCATCAGGTAACTGGGCGTTGGCATCAGTTTCGCAGATCACTCGACAATCAGCATTTAGTAGTCCTAATTCCTGACACTTTAAAATATCCGCAACAATTTTTTGCTTCGCATAGGGTGGATCTAAAAAGACCATATCAAAGCGTTCCTGCTGCATGGCTAGCCGTTCCAATGTCCGTTGCGCATCGCCTTTGATAATCTCAAAGCGATCAGCGGCTTTGGTCACGGCTACATTGTCTTGAATCGTCTTAATGGCTTGGTACTGCCGATCAATCAAAACAGCCCGGTCAATGCCTCGCGAAACTGCCTCGATACTGAGACCACCGCTACCCGCAAACATATCTAGCGACTGGCCGCCATCAAAATAGGGGCCAATAATATTAAATAACGCTTCTTTGACCTTATCCGTGGTCGGTCGTGTCTGCATGCCAGGAACGGCTTTTAACCGTCGACCACCAAAATCACCTGCTACAATTCGCATCCGTTAATCACCAACTTTAATCATCATCCTCGTCTTCATCGTTTTGCGGTTTAAAAAACCCGCGGTCAACTCGTTCACCAAAGTTCATATCAACATCCGGCCGATAAGATGGTTCAACCCGCCGGACAAAATTCAACTTTTTTAATTTGGCGGTCGCTGGTTGGACTTGTGTTTCATCCAAATAAAGCACCACATAATGCATTTTACGTGATTGATATTGAATCGTCCCAAAACGCTTTAGCTGGCGCACTTGTTTCATTGAATGCAAGTACACGATCAGTGCACGTCGGGGGGTCACTGTAAATTCCATCGAACTGCCACCTCTTTCTTACCTTGATTAAGTACAGCTTTATCGCTTACCTATCTTTTAAATGTTAGGCTAGATTGCGACTTTCGTCAACTACCAGTCCGCTAAAGCACGCAAAAAGACCCGCATCCAATGACGCGGGTCTCTAAACACCTTATTGTGGTGCAATTTCAATTAATAAATCATCGGTTTGAATCACGTCACCGCCACTGACATAGATGTGTGCAACCACCCCATCAACGGGCGCTTGAATCGTTGTTTCCATCTTCATGGCTTCCGTAACAATCAACGGTTGCCCTTTCTTAACCGTGTCACCCTTCTTAACTAAGAGCTTTAAGACCGAACCGCTCATCGTCGCCCCAACTTCATTTTCGTTAGTTGGTTCGGCTTTGCGCGTGCTGGCAGCAGTCTGGTGAACCGCGTTATCCTTAACGGTGATTTCTTGACTTTGCCCGTTAATACTAAAGTAAAGGGTCCGGATCCCGTCAACATCAGGATCACTTAATTGGTTCAGCTTAACGATCATCGTCTTCCCTTTAGCAAGTTCGATGTTGACCGTTTCACCCAGCCGCATTCCTTGGAAGAACGTTGGGGTATCGAGTAAGGACACGTGCGCATAGCGTTTGTGTTCTGCTTGATAGTCTAAGAAGACTTTTGGATACAAGATATAGCTTAAAATTTCTTGCATATTTGGCTGATGACCGATTTTCGGTGCCAATTCCGCCGCAACCGCATCAAAGTCTGCTGGTTTGGCTAAACTACCAGGCCGCACGGTTAATGCTTTATGATCCTTCAAAATAATCTTTTGTAGCTTCTTCGGGAATCCGCCTACTGGTTGACCAATATTACCAGCAAAGAAGTTAATCACTGAGTCAGGAAAATCAAACTTATCGCCATGATCATAAACATCTTCCGGCATCAACTTATTTTCCATCATGAACAAGGCCATATCGCCAACAACTTTCGAACTTGGCGTTACCTTGATAATATCGCCGAACATATCGTTGACGGTGGCATACATATCCTTAACTTCCTCCCAACGATCGCCTAGCCCCACGGCTTTAGCTTGTTGTTGTAAGTTTGAATATTGACCACCAGGCATCTGGGTCTGATAAATATCAGTCTGTGGACCAGTCATCCCATTTGAGAAATCTTGGTAATATGGACGAATCCCTTGCCAGTACCGGTTAATCGCTTCAACGTTATTAATATCCACGTTTGGTTGCCGGTCATTATGGGCCAACGCATAATAAAGTGAACTCATTGATGGTTGACTCGTAGTCCCCGATAAGGCACTGGTGGCCACATCGACCACGTCAACTCCGGCAGCGACCGCGCGCGCATACGTAAAGATCCCGTTACCCGTTGTATCGTGGGTATGCAAATGAACCGGCACATCGAGGGCGTCTTTCAACGTGGCAACCAATTCATAAGCCCCTTCAGGCTTCAAGACACCAGCCATATCTTTAATCGCAATGATATCAGCACCAGTCGATTGTAAATCCAAGGCTAATTGTTTGTAATAAGCCAGATTATACTTTTCACGGTTAGGGTCCATAATATCGCCAGTATAACAAATCGTTCCTTCAGCAATTTTACCCGTTTCTTTGACCGCTTGAATACTCTTTTCCATCTGTGGGACCCAGTTCAAACTATCAAAAATCCGGAAAACATCAATCCCACTCTTAGCAGCTTCTAAAATAAATTCACGAATAACATTGTCGGGATAATTCTGATAACCAACGGCATTACTCCCACGGAATAACATTTGGAATAAGGTCCGTGGCATCGCCTTACGTAACTTTTTCAACCGACTCCAAGGGTCTTCGTTCAAGAAACGGTAGGCCACGTCAAAGGTCGCCCCGCCCCACATTTCATATGAGAACAATTGTGGTAAGGCTTTTTGAGACGCCCCAGCAACCGCCAACATATCTTTGGTCCGCATCCGGGTCGCAAATAAACTTTGGTGCGCATCCCGCATGGTCGTATCCGTTAACAAAACTTCTTTTTGTGCTAGTAACCAGCTTTGTAAGCCACTAACCCCTTGGCTATCTAGCACATCCTTCGCCGTGACAATCTGCTTATCGATCGGCTTAAAGTTATCTTGAAACTCGATGTCTGGATAATATTTCTTTGAATGTTGGGCCACATCAGCAAATCCATTAACCGTCACATTCCCGATATACTTCAACATCTTGTCTTCTTGTTGCGTATCATCAGGGAAGTGGAACAATTCTGGCGTTTGATCCAAAAAACGAGTCGTTGCTAAACCAGCTTGGAAAGTTGGATGGTCAATCACATTCAACATAAATGGAATATTGGTCTTCACACCACGAATATCAAATTCATTTAAGACCCGGTGCATCTTGTGGGCGGCGGCTTTAAAGTTCCGCGCTGCCACACAAGCTTTAACTAACAATGAGTCAAAGTATGGCGTCACGACGGCCCCTGAATAAGTATTCCCAGCGTCCAACCGTACGCCGTTACCACCGGGAGAACGGTACGTTTCAATCCGGCCAGTATCAGGCATAAAGTTATTAGCTGGATCTTCAGTCGTCACCCGACATTGAATCGCCGCCCCTTTATAAGTTAAGGCGTCCTGATGTGGCAAGTGCAAGTCTTCAAATAAATCGCCACCTTGGGCAATCTTAAGCTGTGCATGGACAATATCGATTTCGGTGATCATTTCAGTGACGGTATGTTCAACTTGAACCCGTGGATTAACTTCCATGAAGTAGAATTGGTCGCCTTCGACTAAGAATTCAACTGTCGCGGCATTCAGATAATGGACACTCTTCATCAATGCCACCGCGGCATCACAAATCTTTTGCCGTAATTCAATTGGTAACGCAACGGCCGGAGCAAATTCAATCACCTTTTGATTCCGTCGCTGTACAGAACAATCCCGTTCAAATAAATGCATCACGTTGCCATGAGCATCCCCTAAAATTTGAACTTCAATATGCTTAGGGTGCGCAATAAATTTTTCTAAGTAGATTTCGTCATCGCCAAAAGACTGCATGGCTTCTGAACGAGCCCGATCAAACGCTTCCTGTAATTCAGAGGCTTCACGAACAATCCGCATCCCACGACCGCCACCACCCATGGCAGCTTTGATCATAATTGGGAAGCCATACTTTTGGGTAAAGGTCAGTGCTTCATTCAAGCTCGTAACGGGATGCAACGTACTAGGAATCGTTTGTACACCAGCATCTTGTGCAACTTGTTTAGCAGTAATCTTGTCACCAAACATTTCCAACTGTTCCGGTGTCGGGCCAATGAAAGTGATCCCTTCCTCAGCACAGCGCCGATCAAACGTGGCGTTTTCGGATAAGAATCCATAACCAGGATGAATCGCGTCCACATGATTTTCTTTGGCAATCCGAATAATATCTTCAATATCTAAGTACGCGGCAATTGGTGCCAGGCCTTCGCCGACTAAGTATGCTTCATCAGCCTTAAAACGATGAACCGAAAATTCATCTTCTTTAGCATAAATCGCAACAGTTTGTAAGCCTAATTCATGACAGGCCCGGATAACCCGCGTTGCAATTTCGCCACGGTTAGCAATTAATACTTTTTTCACCAGAGTTCCCTCATTTCCAAATTAGATAGACTAGCTTTCTTGACGAACCGATATTGCCCGTTGTCGTTTTTCTCGAGCAGCAATATTGAGAACCAACCCGAGTGACAAGGTCAATACCATCATACTGGACCCCCCATAACTCACAAAGGGAAAAGTGACCCCAGTAATTGGGATTAGACCAACAATCCCACCAACATTAATAAACGCTTGGATAGTCAGATAAGCGGCTATTCCGTAACAAACCAACGTGTTAAACGTATTCGCTGAGCGTACCCCAATATAAATGATACGACCAACAATAACCGCTAACAGCAACATGACCAAGATAACCCCAATCAAGCCAAGTTCTTCAGCGGTGATTGACATGATAAAGTCGGTATTAGGTTCTGGTAAGAACCCTCGCTTTTGCAAGCTGTTCCCAATCCCGACCCCCGTTAAACCACCATTTGAAATTGCATAATAGGAGTTCACTAACTGCGTCCCAGCTCCCGAAGCCGTTGTAAATGGATTCATGAAACCAAGGAAACGCCGCAATTGGTAATACTTACCTAATACATGTTGCGGTAAGTGACTCACAATTGGGATCAATACCCATTCAAAAGCCACAACCGCCGCGGCAAATGACCCCACCCCAATAAAGTAGGACATGCCACTCGCAAATAAGATGACCGCCACAATCGCTAAGTTAATCGTGGCGCCCCCAATATCTGGTTGAATCACGATCAAAGCAATCATCACGGCCATCATCGCTAACTGTGCGTTAAGATCGACCATCTTGACTAACCCATGTTGCCGTTCACGACGCTCAATCGCGGCTGATAAGTAAACAATCAAATACAGCTTACAAAATTCCGCAGGTTGAACGGAGACCGGGCCTAAAACGATCCAGCCAGCCGCCCCATTGATGGATTGACCAAACAACCGTAATCCAATTAAGATTCCAATCATAATAAAGCCCATCCAGCTCCACATCGTTAGTTGCTTAAACACATTCAGGTTGATAGCCAAGACGACCCCAATAAAAACAAACCCGATAACGACCCACATACATTGCCGAATCAAATACCCAGTGGGTGACGACCCGGCACTGGCCGCAACATACGAACTTGCCGAATAAACCATCACGATCCCAATGGCACTTAATATCAAATACGGAATAAAGATTCCATAATCAAGATACGGGATTTGTTGGCGCAAGGCCTTGAACATTCTTGATCCCACCTTAAATAATCTAGCGCTACCATCACTGTTAAATAACAGTTTTCATAAAAGTTTGCTTGCAGTAATTATAGCATAGTCCGAATTACCGTAGCCTGTGAAATGTGTAATTTGTGAGACATTTTTAAAGAATGCTTTGTTGAAACCTTTTAACAGAATTCTTGAACAATTAACCGTTAACGCTTTCAATCCGTTCGTAATCCGGCTGATCGAATGTAAACTCAATTAATTGAAAATTTGTATCAGCTAACCATGACTTGCCACTCTGGTTGGGCCAGAATCGGCTGAAACGTGGTGGCCGCGTTTGGAAGCCAAAGTTCGGTCTTCCAAGCCGGGCTTTATCTAAGTCGGAAAATCACCGACCAAGATAAACGACACCACTGAGCCAATTCTGGTCCGCCCGACGTTAGCTAACGAGAAATAATGATAATCTATTGTCGACCATAAATTTAGCCGAGAGGTTGGGTTCTAAAATGCTCAGCCGTATCGTTGGCCTTAATGCAAGTAGGCTGCTCGGACTTAGGCCAACTCCGATTTCGAAGACCGGATTTGGCTTTAAAATTGCCCATGACGTTCCAGCGTTTTAGGAACCAACTGGCAGGCGACAATTCCAACTAGCACCAAACGTGTTTATTATATTTAGATTGAAGTCATTTCAGTTAGATAACTTTTTTGACCATAACTAACTAAACAATGATCACCAATACTAGCGCAAGCTGGGCTGGATGATGCTCAGTGGTGAAATTTGACTTAGCCGAGGGTTCTTCTCGGGTTAGTCAAAGCCCGGCTTGTGAGACCGCCCTATGGCTCGCAACCGTGGCCACCACGTTCCAGCATCAATCCAGTCCAACCGGAGCAACTATATACCTTCGCTAACCAAATCAAAGCACAAAAAAAGCCCGTCAGCATCTCTGCTAAACGGACTTCTTCATTAATTACTAATTATTTGTGCATCTTAAGCTTCTTAGCAACCTTTTCGCGGGCACTAGTGTTTAAGACTTGTTTACGTAACCGCACGTGTTCTGGTGTGATTTCGCAATATTCGTCACTGTTCAAGAATTCAAGTGATTCTTCAAGCGTCAAATGAGTAGGCGTCTTGATGGTAGCAGTCAAATCCTTGTTAGATGAACGAACGTTGGTCATGTTCTTACCTTTAGTGATATTAACTGAAATATCATTTTCACGGCTGTTTTGACCAACAATCATGCCTTCATAGACATCGGTACCTGGGTCGACAAAGATCGTCCCACGATCTTCAATCCCCATCGTTGCGTACGTTGTCGTCTTACCTTGGTTAATTGAAACTAAGGCACCATTACGACGACCAGGGTTCCAGTTCTTGATAACTGGCATGTACTTAGCATACGTATGGTTCATGATCCCATAACCACGTGTCAATGATAAGAATTCAGTTGAATAACCGATTAACCCACGTGAAGGTGCGATAAAGGTCAAACGAGTTTGGCCGTTACCAGTACTTTCCATGTTCTTCATTTCACCCTTACGTTGTGACAAGGTATCGATGATTGAACCGGTATATTCGTCAGGCGTATCGATTTGAACAGATTCAAATGGTTCGCTCCGAACACCATCAACATCACGATAGATAACTTCTGGACGAGATGCTTGTAATTCGTAACCTTCACGCCGTAACGTTTCGATTAAGATTGACAAATGCAACTCCCCACGACCAGAAACAACCCATGAACCTGGTTCGTCAGTGTCGTCAACTCGTAATGACACATCAGTTTCCAATTCTGACTTCAAACGAAGTTCCAATTGACGAGCAGTGACAAATTTACCTTCTTTACCAGCAAATGGTGACGAGTTGGTCCCAAAGGTCATTTGTAAGGTTGGTTCGTCAATCCGTAAGATTGGTAATGCTTCTGGATTGCTAGAATCAGCGACAGTTTCACCGACGTTAATATCTTCCATCCCAGAAACGGCAACCAAGTCACCCGCATGGGCTTCGTTGATTTCCAAACGTTGTAACCCAAAGAACCCAAATAACTTCGTTACCCGGAAGTTCTTCTTGCTACCATCAAGCTTCATGACAGCAACACTGTCACCAACTTTGATTGTTCCACGGAAAACCCGGCCAATCCCAACACGACCAACATAGTCGTTGTAGTCAAGTAAGGCTACTTGGAATTGTAATGGTTCGTCAGAGTTATCGATTGGTGATGGAATCGTCTTGATAATCGTATCGAAGACGGGTTTCATCGTATGTTCTTGCTTAGCAGGATCTGAATCATAGCTAGAAGTCCCGTTTAACGCTGAAACATAAACAACTGGGAAGTCTAATTGTGATTCATCCGCCCCTAATTCGATGAATAAGTCTAAGACTTCATCCACGACTTCTTCAGGACGGGCACCAGGACGGTCAATCTTGTTGATAACAACGATTGGTGTTAAATGTTGTTCCAAAGCCTTCTTCAAAACGAAGCGGGTTTGGGGCATGGTACCTTCAAAAGCATCGACAACGAGTAAAACCCCGTCGACCATACGCATGATTCGTTCAACTTCACCACCGAAATCGGCATGTCCGGGTGTATCCAAAATGTTAATTTGTTTGTCGCCGTAACGTACGGCCGTGTTCTTTGAAAGGATCGTGATACCGCGTTCCTTTTCAATGGCATTAGTGTCCATCGCCCGATCATCAATCTGGACGTGTTCATCAAGGGTATCCGATTGTTTAAGCATTTCGTTAACCAGCGTTGTTTTACCGTGGTCAACGTGGGCAATAATGGCAATGTTGCGGATATCATCTCTAAATTTCAAAATTGATCTTCCTTTCATCCTTCAAAAGTTCTCACTGTCCAATTGACAGCAGAAATCCTACATATATTAATACAAACTGTCGTTACTATCAAGTGACAAGTGCGCGTTAATCAACTCGTAACGACGTTTTCATTGGCTTTCATGCGTTGGCATAAAAAAACTGTGACGGATGGGTCACAGTCACATCGTTTGGGTGACGATTGCCAAAATTGCACGTTGCGCACGCTTAGTTGCTACAAGTACAGCACCAGATGATAACATATTTACAGGTGTGCCGTCAACTTGACTCACAACTAAGCCCAAGCTTTCAGCTAACACGCGCCCCGCGGCAAAGTCCCACGGCCGTAAATAAGATAGATAACCAACTAATTCACCAGCCAGGACTTGGCTGATTTGAATCCCGGCACTGCCCATGATCCGTGGCCCTAAGCTCGCATCAACGACAGCTTGCATCTGAAACCGATTATGAATCAATAACGGGGCACTGGCCCCAAATAACCCATCGCTTAACGGTAAATCAGCGGGTTTAGCTAACGGCTGACCATTGACGGTAACCCCAATTTGCGGTCCTCCCGCGTACAACCGGTTGCCCATCACATCAAAGATATAACCCAGTGTGGGTTCACCATCGACATAATAACCCGCCATAATCGCAAAGTGATTCCGCTGATGCACAAAATTCATCGTGCCATCAATGGGGTCCACAATCCACACATGTCCGGCTAAAGACGTGACGTGATCGCCTAACCCTTCTTCCGCTAAGATATGGGCTTGCGGATCAAGCTGGCGTAACTGTTGGACTAAAAAAAGTTCATTGCTACGATCAACATTAGTCACCAGATCTTTGCGACTGGTTTTTTCAGCTACGGTCAACTTCTCGCCCATCTTAGTTAAGACGTGCTGTCGTGCTTGTTGAAAGACGGTCTGCACCGCCTGATTGAGCTGTTGTAATGCTTGTTTTTCCATCCTAATCACCTAGCTTCGATAGCGAACCCGTTGCTTTGTTGTCTGCTGTGCTGCTTGCATCGTCTTATAAATGCTATAGCCAGACGCCGCTTCAAATTCACGGCCAATTTGTTTTTCCAATGATTTTGCTGGGACGATTTGCTTAAACGCCTGATAAGCCGCCAGCAATTCCGCTTTGGGCACGGTACTTTCATTCGCCGTTTCGATCAACCGATAAAAGTTGGTCACCGTAATAATTTCACTAGTCGTCCACGTTTCGTCCAGTGGATATTGATAATTCTCATTGATTGCTGTCATTTTGATCAAACTCCCCGGCCGCAACTCGGTCTAAGGATTGACGTACCTCAGCCGCAATTTCGGCATATTCTTTTTGTTCTTCATCGGATAACACCACATCGGCCAAGCGCTTAATCCCGTTGGCACTAATCAAGACTGGCGACGCTAAGCCAACTGGCTGGTCATCACTACCAGTCTGGACATTGGTAACGGTACCAATAAACGGCTGATGCTCATAAAAAGCGCTGAGAACCTGTACTAATGCTAACACACTCAACGTTTGATTGGTAACAATTGCTGGGTCGTCAACTTGGTCTTGATCAGCCGCCATCTCATCGGCGCCAAAGCTAGTATCTTGATTCGCCACATAGGTCAGTACCGGCGCTGGCCCGATGTAAGATCGGCTCCAAGAAATGAGATGGGCATTGGTCGTCCCCACGACAAAGGCCCGCACATCCGCCGTACCAACACTCAATTGATTCTGTAATAATTGTTCCAATAAACGACTTTGTGGCAAAGTCCCTAGTCCTAAGACCCGTTGATGATCGATCCCACTAAATCGAGCAGCTAACACACTCAAAACCGCATCGTTACTACCGGCTAAGAGTAATTTGCCATTAAAACCGGCCGCCATTGCGGCATTAACAAAACTACGAAATAATGGCAACGTGGCCCGTAAATCAGCATCAGCATCCCGATCGGCCGCTAACGGTACAAGGTTTCCGATAATCAAAGTATCAGCTTGCGAATAATCTGGTTTGGCTTTAGCGAGCAACGAAAATTGCCGGCAAGCCGTACTAGCAGTCATTAAAGATTGGTAACGCGGTGTCTCGTCAGCGTCGGTCGCGACGATTAAGGTCAATGGCAAATCTTTCGCCATCGCAATTAAAATGAGTTGTTGTACGAATTCGAATAATCCACGAATAATAACTGTATTGTTCATGAAATCCCTCCCAACTTTCGTTAATAATTGTACCTAAGCTGTCAAGGAATTCAAGTAAATGTTAATAAAAAGCTTAATCTTTTGTAACATAAGCAACGGGTCAGTAGGCAGCACAAGGTTTTTAAATTTGGGTAAAGTCTCAGTTAGTTGGGGGGCTCTGACTTGGTCGACGACTAAGCCCCAATTTGACGTAACCCAAAAAGTTGGCACCATCAAACTCGATGCCAACTTTTAGTTTCTAACCTAGTCCTGTTTAAATCATTAAATATGCGTTGGATAGCCCATTGCTTCATCCGCGGCCTCTTGCACCACTTCACCCAACGTTGGATGGGGATGAATCGTCAACGCTAAATCTTCAGCGTTCAAGCCACCGTTAACAGCCACACTTAGTTCAGAGATCAAGTCACTTGCCCCGGGACCCGCAATTTGGGCACCAACAATCGTGCCTTCATCTTTGGTCGTCACTAACCGGAAGAACCCATCCATTGAGTTTAAGGAAATCGCTCGACCGTTACCAGCAAATGGGAACTTTGATGTTTTTACCGATAATCCGGCTTTTTCAGCCTCTGCCTTGGTCATGCCGACCGTGGCTAGTTCTGGATCAGTAAAGCAAACTGCGGGCACGGAAACATAGTCGTTAGCCGTCTTCTTGCCGCTAATTGCACCAGCGGCTACTTTACCTTCTGCAAAGGCTTTGTGAGCCAAAGCTGGTCCAGCAACAATATCACCAATCGCAAAAATATCTTCAGCGGCCGTCCGACCTTGAGCATCGACTTCGATCAAGCCACGATCGCTCAACTTAACGTCAGTATATTCTAAGCCCATATCATCGGTATTTGGACGCCGGCCAACAGTAACCATCACATAGTCAGCCTTTAAGGTTTGGGCTTCCCCGTCAACTTCATAGGTAACCGTGACACCACTATCCGTTTGTTCAGAGTTCTTTGCCATGGCATTCGTGACTACAGTCACCCCTTTAGCCTTGAAATTCTTCAAGACTAACTGAACCATGTCTTTTTCAAAGTTCGGTAGAATCTGTGGTGTCCCTTCGAGGATGGTAACGTGCGCCCCTAAGTTCGCATAGGCCCCAGCTAATTCAGACCCAATGTAGCCACCACCGATGACCACTAATTCTTTCGGTACTTCTGGCAAGTTCAAGCCACCAGTCGAATCGACCACCCGGCCACTAAACTTAAAGCCTGGAATTTCAACTGGCCGTGAACCAGTTGCTAAAATCAAATGTTTGAATTTGTAAGTCTGACCAGTGTGATCACCATTCATGACCCGCAATGTGTGGTTATCATGCATATAGGCTTCCCCAGTCACGACTTCCACTTTATGCTTTTTGAGTAGCATCGACACACCACCCGTCAAGCGATCAACCACTTGATGGTCCTTCCAGTCTTGAGTTGTCTTAAAATCCAAGACCGGTGCCTGAATATTCTTAATCCCAAAAATCTTACTATCCTTAACTTCTTGTAGCCGATGTCCGGCACTAATCAACGCTTTAGAAGGAATACAGCCAACATTTAAGCACACCCCGCCGATATATTCTTTTTCGACGACCATGACTTTTTGGCCTAATTCAGCGGCCCGAATTGCAGCGACGTAGCCACCAGGACCCGCGCCGACAATAATGGTATCGCGTTCTTCAGCAAAATCTCCTACAACCATTCTGACCTCATCCTTCCATCAATAATAATTCTGGATCATGCAATAATTGTTTCAATAAGTTCATGGCTTTTTGAGCCGTGGCACCATCAATCAAACGATGATCAAAACTTAAGGACAACTTCTGCATCTTGCCGACAACAATCTCATCATCATCGTTGACGTATGGTTCTTTACCAATCCGGCCAACCCCTAAAATAGCGACTTCCGGTTGGTTAATGACTGGAGTAAACCAGCCACCACCAATTGAACCAATATTACTGATTGTAATGGAAGCACCACTCATTTCACTAGCTTTAAGCTTGCCGTCATAAGCTTTTTGCGTATTATCAGTAATTTCCTTAGCAATCGCAAATAGACCCTTGCCTTCAGCGTGCTTGATATTTGGCACTAACAAGCCACGGTCCGTATCAGTTGCAACGCCAATGTTGAAGTAATGTTTGTACACAATCTCTTTATTGGCATCATCAATTGAGGCATTGAATTCTGGAAATTGTTGTAAGACCGCCACTAGTGCCTTCACAATATATGGCAAGAAGGTCAAGTGAATATCGCGATCCGCCGCAATCGTCTTGTACTTCTTCCGATGCGCCATCAACGCACTGACTTCCACTTCATCAAATAAGGTGACATGTGGTGCCGTATGCTTGCTGTTAACCATCGCTTTAGAAATCGCCTTACGAATTGGGGTCATCTTTTCACGAGTCTCCAATTCAGGTGTATCTGAAACGTATGGTTTAACTGGAGTTGGTGCTGGTTCAGCTGCTGTTACCGGGGCCGCAGTTTCAGGCGTGGCGGCCGATTTAGTTGCAGCAGGGGCGCCAGTATAATTATCTATATCTTGTTTCGTAATCTGACCATGCGCCCCGCTTGGCGTCACTAAGGTAATATCGATATCTTTGTTCCGAGCATATTGCCGGACTGATGGCATCGCCAAGATCCGTTTGTTAGGATCAGCGGGCGCCATGGGAGCAGTTTCAGTTGTGGCAGCACTTTCAGCCGGTGCACTTGGTGTGGCTTGCGCTGCTGGTTCTGCCGGTGTGGCAGCGGGAGTAGCGTTATCACCAGAGCCGTCATCAATGGTGACGATCACATCACCAATTTTAGCCGTTTCGCCTTCTGGAATTAAAATTTTAATAATCTTACCATCCACTGGTGATGGCAATTCTTCAACTGATTTATCGTTTTGAATTTCTACTAATGAGTCGTCTTCTTTAACTTCGTCACCAGGTTTAACGAGCCATGATGCGATTTCGCCTTCTTCAAGGCCTTCACCAAGCTCTGGTAGTTTAAACTCGTAAGCCATGCGATAACTTCCTTTCATCACAACCGCGCGCACGGTTGTTACTCAAATGCCGTCAATCTTTAATATGTTAAGATTTCACGGGTCTTCGCTTCGATTTCGTCTTCTGCTGGGAGCCAATCATCTTCTGCTAACCCGAATGGATAAACTGTGTCAGGGGCATACACACGTCCAACTGGCGCACTGAGATAAAGGGCACCTTTTTCAGCGATCAAGGACGCCACGTTGGCTGCGATACCAGCTTGACGTTGGGCTTCTTGAATCGCAACGGCCCGACCCGTTTTTTCAACGGACTTTAAGATCGTTTCTTCATCCAATGGTGAAAGGGTCCGCAAATCAATGACTTCAGCAGAAATGCCTTCTTTAGCCAGCTTTTCAGCGACTTTTAATGATTGGTTGACTTGGGCACTGTACGCAATCAGCGAAATATCGGTTCCTTCACGAACCACGGCGGCCTTATCTAGTGGCACTGTATAGGCTTCATCTGGAATATCCGCTTTCATTGACCGGTACAACTTCAAATTTTCAAGGAAGAAAACCGGATCATTATTGCGAATTGACGCAATTAACAAACCTTTCGCATCATACGGATTAGATGGTGTAACAACCCGTAACCCAGGGATCTGTGCCAAATAACCTTCCAATGAGTCCGCATGCATTTCAGGCGTATGCGTTCCACCACCATATGGTGACCGAATCGTAATTGGCATATGCCGGGTGCCACCCATTCGGAAGCGTTCCCGTGACATTTGACCAGCGATTGAATCTAAGGTTTCAAAGATAAACCCTAAGAATTGAATTTCTGGAATTGGTCGGAAGCCTTCCAATGCTAGTCCAATTGATAAGCCACCAATCCCAGATTCAGCTAATGGGGTATCAAAAACCCGATCTTCACCGAATTCTGCTTGTAAGCCATCGGTTGCCCGGAAGACCCCACCATTTTTACCAACATCTTCACCAAATAGCAAAGTCCGATCATCTGAGCCGAGCTCCAATCGAAGGGCATCCGTAATTGCTTGAATATACGTTTTCTTTGACATGTTACTTCGACTCCTTTGCTTGATATGCCGTAATTTGTTGTTGAATGTTTTGTGGTTGTTCTTCAAAAACATTGCTCAAAAATTCGGTAATTTTTTGCTTAGGGGCATCGTCGGCTTGTTTAACGGCCGCTTTGATGTCAGCTTTAACTTGTTCAACATACTCGTCTTCTTGTGCTTGCGACCAAGCACCTTGTTCGGTCAAATACTTGCGGTAACGAATTAATGGATCGTTATCAAACCAAGGTTGTTCTTCATCCTTTGTCCGATAACGTTTCGGATCATCCCCAGCATTTGTATGTGGGCCAAACCGGTATGTTAACGTTTCAATCATGACTGGACCATTGCCAGCAATCGCATAGTCCCGCGCCGCTTTGGTGACTTCGTGAACCGCTAAGAAGTCCATCCCATCGACTTGGATACTTGGAATCCCAGCTGCCACGGCTTTTTGTGCCAAGGTGCGGGCATTGGTTTGTTTACGCCGTGGGACTGAAATTGCGTAACCGTTATTTTGAACAATAAAGACTGCTGGTGCTTGGAAAGCGCCGGCAAAGTTCATTCCTTCATAGAAGTCCCCTTGCGACGTCCCACCATCACCGGTGTACGTGTACGCCACCTTATCAGCCGTCTTATTCTTCTTAATCCCTAAAGCGACACCGGCTGCTTGGACATATTGAGCCCCAATAATAATTTGTGGTGGCATTGCATGCAAATCTTCCGGATATTCATTACCTAACACATGACCTCGCGACCAAAGGAAGGCTTTATAAACGGGTAACCCATGTTGAATGAGTTGCGGAATGTCTCGATAAGCGGGCATCAACACATCGGTCGACTTCATCGCTGAATTACTGCCCATTTCGCTGGCTTCTTGCCCTTCAGTTGGGGCATAAAAACCCAATCGTCCTTGCCGAGTTAAGGCATTTGAGCGCTGATGCAAAGTACGTTCCCAAATCATTAGTTTTAAGAACTCAACTAGTTGATCATTTGTATATTTAGCGACAATTTCTGGTTTAACGACTTTAGCCTGACCATCAATGACTTGTACGGGTTCAAAGTTTTTTCCAAGCGCATCATGGATTGCACTAAAATCGACAATTGGTTGTTCGTTGTCCATAAATGACACATCCCTTTCATGAACGTACATGTACCGCCTGCTAGCGATTGCACGTAATCGTTTTCATAATCACAAGTCTAATTTACCATTGCCTTTCAATTTTTGCAAGCCCTTTCAAACCCCAATCTATCGGCGTTTTTCGCCCTAATGATTGTGAATTTTTTCATAAACTGAGTTTACTAACACAATTAGATTTTCAAGAAACAGACTACATTTTCAATTTTAGATATGATAGACTTATTTAATGGGTGAACTGCGCTGCCAGTTCCAACTTACAGACTAGTTTTTGGAGGTAATTTGGGTTGATAAAGATGAGAGATATCATTCGCGAAGGTAACGACACGTTACGTGCGGAAGCCAAACCAGTTAAATTTCCATTGAGTGACCAAGATCAACAATTGGCCAACGACATGATGGCTTACTTAGAGAATAGCCAAGATCCAGAATTGGCTAAAAAATACGGTTTGCGAGCCGGCGTTGGTTTAGCTGCGCCACAAGTCGACGTTTCCGAACAAATGGCGGCGGTCTTAGTCCCTGGCGAAGGTGAAACTGCTGAACCAGTCTTTAAAGACGTCATTATTAATCCGGTCATCGTTAGCCATTCCGTTCAACCAGGCGCTCTAACGGAAGGCGAAGGTTGCTTATCAGTTGATCGTGATATTCCTGGTTACGTCATTCGTCATGATCGCATTACCTTGCGTTACTATAATATGGCGGGCGAACAAAAAAAGATTCGGCTAAAGAATTACCCAGCCATCGTGTGCCAACACGAAATTGACCATTTGCATGGCATCTTATTCTATGATCATATCGATGGTAATAGCCCATTCAATGCAGATGATGACTTAGTTTTAATTTCTTAAATAATAAAAAAGGGATCGACTTTTAAAAAGTCGATCCCTTTTTTTATCGAATCTGGGACACCCCCAGACTTTTTTGAAACTTCGAATATTTATAGCCGAAACGTGTGACAACAGGCTACGACAACCTGATTTTTGTTCACTCGCCTTTTTATTGATCACGATTTAAGCGGCGTAAGTCTTCTAGATATTCAAACGTGGCTTCATTCATTAAATAGGCCACATCTAAATGCAATTGACCATCACGCAGCCACGTATCCGTCACACGTAACGCTGGTCCAGCCTCATGCCAAGCACGCAATTGTTCATCTTGCGCGTAGGCCTGTAAATGATTATTTAACACTTTGCGAATTTCATGCAGATCACCAGTCGTCATCCCCGGTGCCTGAATCACATATTCAAACGCCATGACTCCCCGCCCCCACACCGTCGCAACGGGAACCGAGTGTAGTTGACCACTCACTTGTTGCGCCGCGGTCCGACTACTCAGTGCATGTAGCACCGTTGCCATCGCCGTATCCGTAGTTCGCTGACCTTGCAAGCGGATCTTAAGCGCCGTACGTTTCAGTACTTGGCGGCGTAAAACTTCATAAATGAGGACGGCTAAAATCAATCCTACTAAAATGATGAGCCATTTTTGCATTGCGCAACCCCTCTAACTTTTTGTATGGTGCTTCACAATATCTTGCTTTTATCAGCAGGTCTTCTCCAAATAGCATAGCATGATTTTAAAAACTTTTTTACCATGACTCGTTTGTTTTTGAAGAAAGTTAACATTGTATACACCTCTCGCAAATTATGCTAAAATGAAAGATAATTGTTGTGTTTACACAACCAGGTGTACGGATCAAACTTTTATTTTTGCTACTATTTAGAATTCAGGTTCTAAATAAATATTTTTTTATAAGGAGTTTTGTTAATGATTTACAAAGTCTACTACCAAGAAACCAAAAAACGGAACCCACAACGTGAAACTACCCAAGCGCTTTATCTTGAAGCTGATACCGAAGTAGATGCACGCGTGCTGGTCGAAGATAATACCAAGTACAATATTGAATTTATCGAACCGTTAGAAGGTAACTTCTTGGATTACGAACAAAAAAATCCAGAGTTTCAACTAACGGAGTTTAATAAATGAAACGCCTAAACGTTAAAAATAACGAAACCGCTGTTTTTGCAGTCGGCGGTTTGGGAGAAATTGGGAAAAACACTTACGGTGTCCAATTCCAAGATGAGATTATTCTGATCGATGCTGGTATCAAATTTCCAGAAGACGAACTTTTGGGGATTGATTATGTTATCCCGGATTATTCTTACCTAGTTGCAAATCAGCAAAAAATAAAAGCTCTGGTTATTACGCATGGGCATGAAGATCATATTGGTGGAATTCCATTCCTACTACAACAGATCAACGTGCCAATCTATGCCGGTCCCCTCGCCTTAGCCTTAATTAAGGGTAAGCTGGAAGAACACGGATTACTTAAAACCACTGAGTTGCATGAAATCAACGAAGATAGCGTTTTAAAGTTCCGTAAGACACGGGTCTCATTCTTCAGAACGACCCACTCAATTCCAGACACAATGGGGATTGCCGTACAGACCCCACCTGGTACGATTGTGGAAACCGGGGATTATAAGTTCGACCTGACACCAATCACGAATCAGCCGCCGAACTTGCAAAAGATGGCTCATTTAGGGGAACGTGGTGTCTTAGCGCTGCTCTCTGATAGTACTAACGCTGAACGACCAATCTTTACGAAGTCTGAACGCTGGGTTGCCCAATCAATTCGTAAGATCTTTGAACAAGTTGAAGGCCGGATCATCTTTGCTACCTTCGCTTCCAATATCTCACGGATTCAAGAAGCTGCTCAAGTCGCGTTAGAACATCATCGTAAGATTGCGGTCTTCGGCCGTAGTATGGAGGCAGCGATTGTCAACGGTCGCGAATTGGGATACTTAAACATTCCAGATGATGCGATGGTTGATGCGAATGACATTAAATCCTTACCAGCCAACAAAGTCATGATTCTCTGTACGGGTTCACAAGGCGAACCGATGGCAGCCCTTTCACGGATTGCCAATGGGACTCATCGGCAGATTTCAGTCCAACCTGGTGACACGGTCATCTTCTCGAGTTCCCCAATTCCTGGGAATACATTGAGTGTTAACCACGTCATCAATGAATTGGAAGAAGCCGGTGCCCATGTCATTCATGGGAAAGTCAACAATATTCATACTTCCGGCCATGGTGGTCAAGAAGAACAAAAGCTGATGCTCCGTTTGATGAAGCCGAAGTTCTTCATGCCAATTCATGGGGAATATCGAATGTTGAAGATTCATACCGAATTAGCTGAACAATGTGGCGTCCCACTCGATCACAGCTTTATCTTGGAAAACGGTGATGTTCTAGCCCTAACCAAAGATTCCGCTCGAGTCGCGGGACATTTCGGAGCTGGTGATGTCTACGTTGATGGCTCTGGTATCGGTGATATCGGTAATGTTGTCTTGCGTGATCGTCAAGTACTTTCTGAAGAAGGCTTGGTCGTGGTGGTTGCCACCATCAACTTGCAGAAGAAAGAAATTCAGGCTGGACCTGATATCTTATCACGTGGTTTCGTTTATATGCGTGAATCTGGTGATTTGATCAACGAAGCCCGTAAACATGTTTTCCGGACTATTCGCCGCAAGATGAAGAGTGACAAAGCCAGTGAAGCTACGATTCGCAATGCCATCATTGATGATCTGCAAAGCTTCTTATTTGAGAAGACTGAACGGCATCCAATGATCTTACCAATGCTTATTATGAACTAACAACCTGCCGGAACGTACCTGTTCCGGCTTTTTGTGGTGTAAGGGTCAGTCTTGAACTGACGTGAACTTTGTGAGGTGTAACTTTGACGACTGAATACTATATCATCATTAACGAATTAGCTGGGTCCGGTCACGGGAAAGCCGTCTGGGAAACGGTTAAGCCACTGCTCGAACAACGTCAAATTCAATTTGAGTATCGCGTTTCAGCGTATGCCGGCCACACCACTTATCTTGCAACGCAATATGCGGCGGCCCACCATCATCGGCAACCGGGGGTGACGCCTGTCTTATTAGTTATCGGTGGTGATGGCACGTTAAATGAGGCCTTGAACGGCTTAATGGCAGCCCATTTAACCGATCCCATTCCCATTGCCTATATTCCAGGTGGTTCCGGCAATGATTTTGCACGGGGCCTGGGGATGGCTACCGATCCAGCAATCGCCTTAGCGCAAGTTTTAAACAACATGCGCGCCCGTCCCTTAAACGTGGGCTATTATCATGAAACTTTAAAAAATGAACATCGCTATTTCGTTAATAATGTTGGCTTGGGGTTTGATGCCCAGATTGTTGACGATACTAATCGTAGCCAACAAAAAGGCCGCTTAGGTCGTTGGTCTTATCTGAGCAATACCTTAAAAGCATTTAATGAACAAGAGGGCTTCCCATTAGCCGTGCACCTTGATCGGCAACGGGATAGCTATCGCCATGCCTTTCTATGTACGGTCTCTAATCATCCCTATTTTGGCGGTGGCGTCAAAATTTTACCGGACGCCGATATTTATGATGATCAATTAGAACTAATCGTCATTGAAGAACCACATTGGTGGACGGTCTTATGGTTATTCGCCCTCTTATTAATGGGCGGTCGCCATTTGAACTCCCGCTTTGTCCACCATTACCGTGCTAAACAACTGCATCTACTCGTTAATTCAGTAGAAGTTGGGCAAATGGATGGGCAAACAATTGGTAACCGAAATTATGACCTTTACTTCGATACCTTAACCTACCCTTTCTGGATTGACACCAGTGTCCAAGGTCAACATTAGGCCATAAAAAATAGCGCTAAGCTTCCAGCACCCCGTGCTGAGCTTAGCGCTTTATTTTTTGAGCTAACATTGCTTAATCTTCCGAAGCGTTAATTGCTTCCAGAAGCATGTCAAGCTGTTCACATTTCTCCGAAAGATGACTGACCCGTTCGCGTAAATGCGGATAAATCGTCACCACTCGTGAGCGATCCTGTTGTCGGACAACTAACCCCTTTAAGTGATCTAGTTCGGAATTAGCCTGTTGGTATTCCTCCAGAATCTCAAATCTGTTACTCACTTTAACACTCCCTTAGAACAATCTAATTCTTGGCCCCGTCGACCAAATTGTAAGATTAATATAACACGTTCACGTCACTTTGTGAACGCTAAATTTCAGTATTCTGAACCGAAGACCACTTCAGAATTTCAAAACCGATTGTCTCTAATTTGTCACAATCATCGTACTGACATGGCCTTGACACAGTATGTTGGCTTTAAACCCTTAGATTAGCCGTTTAAACCGGCTTTACCTCCATCACTGTGCAATTCTACGACGTTTACACAAAAAGGGACAACCAGCATCTGCTGGCTGCCCATTTTAACAATTTCAATCACTAATTTATTTAACAGTCCCGGCAAAACTTGGTGCGAAGTACGAACTAATTGTTTGAACTTCCACGTTTTGGCCTTCAGTTGGTGCTGCCACATATTGATTGTTGCCAAGGTAGATCGCATCATGATACGTCCCACCACGAGAACCCCAGAACAAAATATCGCCTGGTTGGGCATCCTTAACTGAATGAACAGAAACATAAGCTTCCTGTGCAGTCGTACTATGCGGCAAGGAAATCCCGGCTGCATGTTGGTAAACGTAGGCTACTAACCCAGAACAGTCCATCCCAGACAAGCTACTCCCACCATAAACGTAAGGAATATTCGCACTAGCTAACTTCATTGCTAAACCAGTCACAGAACCAGAGCTTAAGTTAGCCGTGTTAGCGGCGCTCTTAGCACTGCTGCTTTGTGTTTTAGCAGCCGTCGTCGCCGTATTACGCTGCGTCGTCGTTTGCTTAGCTGGCGTTTGTTTAGGCGTTGTCGTACTACTTTGACTGGCACTTGATTGCACCGTGGCAGCACTACTTTGTGCCGTCGTTGAGCTGGCCGTCGTTGCTGCTCGTTTTACAGTCGCTTTACGAGTCGTCCGCTTAACAGCGGTTTGCGTGGTGCTGGCACTCGCCGGCGTCGCAGCTGCCGTACTGGTCGTCGCACTAGTTGAACTAGCTTGACTGGTACTGCTGGACTTAGCAGCCGCACTTGTGGTTGATGATTGGGCTGCCTGGCTCGTTGTTGAACTGGCACTAGCTGGCGTACTTTGAGCAGCCGCACTCGTCGTTGACGTTGATGATTGGGCCGCCGTGCTCGTTGCAGTTGAGCTGCTAGCACTGGTGGCAGTCGTTGAACTACTGCTACTCGTAGATGCAGCCTTTTGAACGCCAACTACAATCCGACTACGTTTAGCGGTCGTTGGGGCCGTTGAGCTGCTCTGACTGGTGCTAACTTGACTCACACTAGTGGTTGAGCTACTAGTGGTCCTTGCTTGGGAGCTAACACTAGCATTGCTGCTAGCTTGGCTCGTTGAACTGGCACTAGTACTGGTTGCTTGACTAGGAGCCATTGCACTCGTTGTCCGAGTTGGTTTGGCACTGCTAGTTGATGAGGCAGCAGTCACCGTATTAGTGGCTGCATCTTCAGCAACGACTTTGTTACTGGTGGTACTAGTAGCGGCTTTCGCCGTTGTTGACTTAGCTGGCTTAGCATCACTTGGTAATACTAATTGTTCGCCAGTCACAATGACATCGCCGCTCATATGATTAAGCGTTTGCAATGTATGGACAGACGTTCCGTATTCATCAGCTAAATCCCAGAGCGTATCGCCAGCTTTAACGGTATATGTACCCTTTTCTGACTGATTGCTTTTAGAATTCTGACTAACTTGTAACTTTTGACCGACAAAGATTAAATCGGTATTGGCATCTAACGCTTTGACTTTATTTAACGTCTCGATACTTTTGACTGAAACACCATGTTCTTGAGCGAGGCTCCAAACGGTATCGTTTTGTTTAACGGTTACCGTAGCAGCATTGGCAGCTTGAGCTGTAGCAAACAGCAAACCAACGGCACCAACCGTACCGGCTAGGACCTTGCCCGTTGTATGTGCTTGTGACATTAACTCCACTCCTTTGGCATAATAACGCGAATTGATTGCCTGAATGACAATAAAAAATTTATAATTTTTAAGAAAAGCTTAACACCTTTTACAAATTATAACTTTATTGTAGCACACTTTAAAAAAATGCAAACTAGATTCACTTATTTTTTTGTAAAACGATTTGTTTATTTGGGTTAACAATTGACTAGATTGTTCGGTCAATAAACGTTGACAGACCAACCTTGCAGCCATATTCACTTAAACTAACAGGCTGATAGGTGTGATCGACTAATGACGACCGAAACCGTTACCAGGACCGTCTTTGACCACTCACAAAAAATTAAGATTTCTTAAACAAAAGACACGCTCACTAGTTGCGTGAGCGCGTCTAATTTGGTAACAATTAGATTCCCGGTGCAAATAAACTGTCGACCGGTTGTTGTTCATGAACTAGCTTAATCGCATCGCCCAATAACGGACCGACTGAAAGTTGTTCGAGTTTCTCAAATTGTTTAGCAGCTGGAATTAAGATCGTATCAGTCACGATCACTTTTTCCAACGCGGAATTTTGTAATTTAGTTGGTGCATCTTGTGAGAAGATTGCGTGGGTGGCACACCCATAAATCTTAGCAGCCCCCGCTTGTTTCAAGGCTGAGGCTGAAACGTCGAACCGTGTCCCCGTATCGATCATATCATCGATCACAATGGCAATACGGTCTTTAACGTCCCCAATAATACTGCTAGGAACAATGTCATCGTCATCAGGATGCCGATTATCGATAATCGCAATCGGTGCGCCTAATAATTCCGCCATCTTCCGCGCCCGTGAAACCCCCGCATGGTCTGGTGACACAACCACTAAGTTATCGGTAATCCCACGATCCTTAAAGTAGCTGGCCAAGATTGGTGCCGCTTGTAAGTGATCAACCGGAATATCGAAGAACCCTTGAATTTGAGCTGCATGCAAATCAACGGTCAAAATCCGGGTTGCCCGGTCTTTTTCTAAGAGGGTCGCAATTAACTTCGCGGTAATTGGTTCCCGTGAACGAGCTTTACGATCCTGACGTGAATACCCATAATAAGGAATGACCACGTTAATTTCACTGGCACTAGCTCGCCGTAACGCATCAATCATAATTAATAATTCCAAGATCGTATCATTGACTGGTTCAGAAATGGATTGAATCACAAAAACTTCCGCACCCCGAATACTCTCTTCAATATTAATTTGAATTTCACCATCGCTAAAGCGTTTCACCGAACTCTTCCCCAACGGGATACCGACCCGTTCAGAAATCTTCTTGGCTAATGGCATGTTAGAATTCAAAGCAAACAATTTAAGTTTGTTAGATGATTCATCTACTGACATAACGACCTCCAAAAATTAATTTCATGACAATTATAGGTTTAATTATAGCAGTATCCGCGCCTAAAAGCAGATAAAAACCGGTTAAATTTCAGAAATTCAACCGGTTTTTTCATCATTTTTTAGTGACCATTCAACAATATACAACAATTTAATGATAACTAAGCTTGATAGTGGCGTCTCGTGCTATCCGCTCAAGCTAGCTTATTTGCTAACTACAATAATCTAGGTTGTCCAACAATTGACACTAACAATCTCAATACACTATGATGATTGCATCATGAAATCAGCTGGCGTCACGCCCGCCATGCCAATCATCGGATCAATGGCCCCATTTTGAACCAAGATCGGTGTCAGACGATAATCAGCTGGTTGAGCTGGGACTTCATTGTCAGTTGCATCGCTTGAATCAGTCGCTGCTGATTCCGGCGCGGCACTACCTGAACTAGCTGGCTCTGTCGTCGTTTCTGTAGTAGGCACTACTTGATCCGCGTCACCAGCAAAGACTTGCTGAAGCCGTTTGGACAAGGTCGTCTGCCGATTGACAGATTCATTGCTGACGCTACGTTGAAAAGCCTGGACATCCCCAACCAAAATTAACATTTGTTCAGCTCGCGTCACCGCCGTATATAATAAGTTACGTTGCAACATCCGGGAAAATTGCGGGACCAATGGCAAGATCACCATTTTAAACTGGCTCCCCTGAGATTTATGAATCGACATACTATAAGCTAGCGTCAGTCGATTCCAATCACTTCGTTGATACGTGACTTCATTTTGCTCAAAGGCAATGGTGATTTGATCTTTTTTCGACTTGTTATGCGGATCTTTTGCCAAATCAATCCCCACGATTTTACCAATATCTCCATTAAAGACATTATCTTCTGGCGAATTAACGAGATGTAGCACTTTATCGCCAACCCGAAAGTTTTGACCATTATAAGTCAATTGCTTTTGCCGGGCTGATTTTAACGGGTTAAAAATACCTTGGACAGTTTCATTCAACTGATCAATCCCAGCTGCCCCCCGGTACATTGGGGCAAGGATCTGCACATCATCCGCTGAGAAACCGCGGCTCTGCGCCTTAGCAACAATTTGAGCCACAATATGATTGACCTGAAAAGCGCTACAGGCAATAAACGAGCGATCCTTTTGATTAACGGTAAAATCATCTGGCAACCGCCCATCTTTAATCGCATGGGCTAACGGGATAATACTTGAATCATCGTCTTGGCGATAGATCGTCGTCAATTCAATCTGCGGTAGCATCGGGCTGATTAACAAATCATGAAAGACTTGACCGGCACCGACTGACGGTAATTGATCTTTATCACCAACCAGAATGACTTGCATATGGCTTGGTACCGCCTGTAATAGTAGTCGGAATAAACTGGTATCAACCATCGACATTTCATCAATAATTAGAATACCACCTTCTAAATCTTTAGTTGGCATTTCTGGTCCGTCTTCACGACCGGTTAACCCCAACAAACGGTGAATCGTACTAGCCGGCAGCCCCGTCGTTTCAGACATCCGTTTCGCCGCACGACCCGTTGGTGCAGCTAATAGGATAGGAAAGGTTTTATCCTTATATTGATTAATATCTAGGGACACATCATGTAATTCTGCAAATAACGCGACTAAGCCGCGAATAATGGTCGTCTTTCCAGTCCCTGGACCCCCAGTTAATAAAAAGAGGTGCGACGTAATAGCCGACTTCAACGCTTGGGTCTGTGACGCATCGTAAGTCAGATTACTGGCTTTCGCCACGTGTTCAATCGCCCGGTCAACGGCCTTAGCCGACAGATCACCGTCATTATCAGCATCATGTAGCCGCTTTAAGTGCTCCGCGATGCCCCATTCAGCTTCATATAGAACCCGTAAGTAAATCCGATTTTCATCGCCGACCACTAAATTGTCCTTCGCTAGCCCAACTAATTGATCGGCTAACTTTTGCGGATCGACTGCTGTATTCCGTGAGGTTTCTAATAATTGCAACGTTGCACTCAGTAGTGGCTTGGCCGTGGTATAGGTGTCTCCATTCTGCGCACAAGTCTCATTGATTTCCGTTAGTAACGCCGCCCGCAACCGACTATCGGCTTGCGGATCAATCTTTAACTGCGCCGCAATTTGATCGGCCTTCTTAAAACCGACCCCTTTGATATCCTCAACTAGCTTATACGGATTTTCTTGGATCACAGTCAAGGTGTCACCCTGATACTTGGCATAAATAGCCGCTGCTAATCGACTCCCAAACCCATATGCGTTTAGACCGATAATGGTTTGTTCGAGCCCATTGTTCACCCGCAACGTATCCAGTAAAGTCTGTTGCACACTCGCTCGTAAGCCGATTGGTTGCAAAACTTTCGGATCGGCCAAGATTTTATCAATCGCATCATTCCCCAGGGTATCGACGATCCGTTCGGCGGTACGTTTCCCAAGACCAGGAAAATCATCCCCCGCCAGATACGCAATCAACCCACTACGTGAAGTTGGTGTTTCATTTTGGTAATTATCGGCTTGAAATTGGGTGCCGTACTTAGGATGTCGGACCGGCTTCCCCGTAAAACGATATGTCGCCTCTTCTTGAATATCGGCAAAGCTCCCAGTGACCACAATCTCATCTTCGGACCAATCAATATTTTGCTCAGTCACTTTAACTAGCAATACTTTATAAAAACTATCGGCACTACTAAAAAAAACGGCCGCAACTTTGCCGACGACAAAATGGGTCACCGTCTGACCTTCAAAATCAGGCGGGAATAAATTAGGTTCCGCCATCAAGACGCCTCCTTTCCTTATTGTTGATGACCTTTTTGATCAGCTAACATGGCTTCAATATCACTTAATTGTTGTTGATGCTGCTTATAATAAGTGGCATCGACTTGTTTGGCCTTAGCAAATAAATCGGCGTACGGTTTGCCAATGACCATGGCTGTCAAACCAGCGTTAAAATAAGCCGCACCTTGCTGGGGATCTTGTTGAATAACTTTTTGATAAAAGTCGTATGCCTGTTTGTTATTGCCTAACGCAAGTAGTATGTCTGCTACCAACAAATTCACGTCAGCCGCGTTAGGTCGTTGCTCTTGCGCCGTCACGGCCCACACTAAAGCATGTTGATAATCTTTCTTGGCCATTAAAGTTTGGGCCATCATCAGATAGGCATCCGTCTGCAACTTGGGATCTTTAATTTTTTGATAGTAGCTGATAGCCCGATCATACGCTTCAGCTTGATAATACACATTGCCTAATGCATACGCTAGTAAATCATAGGCGCGTGCATTCGTTTCAAACCGCCCTAAGGCTTTCATGGCTAATGCTTCAGCTTGCTCATAATCTTGACCGGCTGTTAACAAGACGACCAAATCATAGTACGCTTGATAATCATCTGGATGCGCATCAATCGTCGTTACGAGTTGATGAACCAGCGCTTGTTGTTGGGCTTTCGTCGGTTGACTAGTTTTTTGACTCATCTAATGACCTCCTTAAATCGTATCAGTTGGATCTGGTCGACGTGATAAGTATGACGTATCATTCCACAACAATAACTTGTAGCTCTTCCCCCGATCACGAGTCTCTAAAATTGTCGTACTCGTATTCGATAGGCCGCCACGATCACGTAACCTTGCCAAAGAAGCCCCTAACAACGTATTCACTAGTGCATTTAACGCCGCCCCATGGCTCACAATAATCACGTTATCCTCACGCCGCGGATTAGCAGCAACGATTTGATCAATCGCTGGTAGCATCCGTTTTAATAATTGTGGGAAGCTCTCCCCGTTAATCGCCGTCGGATCATATTGGTCCGGATAATTCCGAAAGTTGGCAAACTCAGTTGGATACTGGGCTTCAACATCGGTAAACTTCATACCTTCCATTTTACCCAAGTTAAATTCCCGTAACCGACTTAAAATCGTCACCGCTAAATCAGCCTGGGGTAATCCTTGCCGTAACGTCATAGCCGTATCGCGGGCCCGCTTCAACGGACTGGCATACACATGACTAAAGTGGATATCGCGTAACGCCGCTGCTAATTGATGAATTTCATCATAGCTGGCGGGCAATAACGGTGAGTCCCCCTGTGAGCCCTGATAGCGGCCCTCTAAGTTCCATTCAGTTTTTCCGTGGCGTACAAACAGCAGTTTTGTCAAAAGATTACTTCCTCATTCCGGCCACTAACGGCCCTTAAAGTTTACTTCTTATTATACCGTTTTAACGTCAGTTTTCAAAAGTGACAATCAGCTTCGATAAATTAGAATTATGTTAACCACACATTGAGAACACATGGCTTTCTCGAGCTTAGATCAAGCTCAGTTTCGAAGCACGTAGCGTGCCTTCAAAAGGTCCAGCCTGTTCGCCAGTTGACCGAACACCAAGTGGGTCAACACTAGCGATTTAAAATAATCTATTTTGCAATTTACCCTAGTCTTTTCCAACTAAACCAAGTAAATTAGAACTTAAGTACACTTCAAGGAGGCCACTAACCATGTCACTCGGGACTACCCTCAAACACGCTCGTCACCAGCTAGGCCAGTCACAAAAAGCAATCGCTACGGGCCTCTGTGCGCAATCAATGCTATCAGCTATTGAAAACGATCACTACACACCGAATGCCAAGCTACTCCTCGCACTTTGTCGGCGACTCGATATTTCACTGGAGGCGATTAGTCTTGCAGACGACTTTGCCATCAGCAACAGCGACCCATTAAACACCCAGATGCAACAACTCTGTAATCAACACCGTTATCAAGACCTGAAACAATTTCTAGGTGATCCCGCAACACTAGCCATGGTGACCACGGCCCAACAAACCCAAGCCTATTATTACTATCTCGGCGTCGCCCAACTCCATGTCGACTCTCAATTAACGGCAGCCACCCAAAACCTCACCTTCGCCATGACAATGACTGAATCACGGCACTTAACACTGTTGACACGTCTTGCAATGGCATCGCTGGCTACGCTTGCAGCCAAGCAACATCATCAACGTCGTGCCAAGCAGTTGATTAATCAAGCGCTAGCCAACATTGACCAAAGTTCCTATGAAGAAAATCTAAATATTATTTTTTACCTAGCCGCGCTAACGGCCTACTTCTTATCTGACAACCAACTTGCTGCTAACCGGCTCCAAGCAGGCATCACTTTTATTACTGCCCACAACTCGCACTATATGTTAGCCAACAGTTATCGACTATTAGCGGAGCTAGCGACACGAGCAGGACGTGCTGATGAGGCCACTATTGCCACTCACAAACAACAGTTTTTAACCGATCTCTTCCACGAAAAAGTACCCAAGGCTTTTTGAACTATCAGTATACTGATTTTTAAAAATCATGTTAATCGCTTAAAGTAAGACCATCCAATCTTAGGAGGTCTTTTTTATGTCCGCTAATCGTTTTCAAACACCAGCCACCATTAAGCCACATGGGTCAATTCAGGCTATTCAGCAACAGAGTTACCAAGGTATCGATGATCTACAACTAACGACTCGACCTGTGCCTAAGCTCAACCCATTAGCCGTGCGTATCGAAACGCGCTACACCCCCGTAATGCCCTATGATATCCTAACTGAAACCGGGCAGCTCCAGCAAATTCGTCCCGTTAAGTTACCCATGGTCCTTGGCTACGGCTTCGGTGGCATCGTTCGAGAAGTCGGCCGGTTACGACAGCCATCATTGCTAAACCAACCAGTAATCGGGATTCAACCATCCGGCAGCCACCAAGAGCAGCTGCTGTCAACGTTACCGCCCTTACTGTTTCGAGTACCGCAAGACGTCTCACTGGCAGCAGCGACGACGCTTATCGGTGGCGCCGATGCCGCTTACTTTGCTTTTAAAAAAAGTCGGCTTCAACCAGGTGACACGGTACTGATAACCGGTGCTAGTGGCAGCGTTGGGACTTACTTGATTCAGCTGGCACACTTATTTGGCGTCCATACCGTTGCGGTCGGTCACACCAGTCGCCACGACTTACTGGCTCGGCTAGGCGCTGAACAAGTCATTGACTATGATCGACCCTTGATTGATCAAGCCAACTCACTAACGACCGTCACTCAAGTCATTGATTTAGCGGGCGCGACGACGCTGCTAGATCGACTCACCCCATATTTGGGGCCAGTCCGCATCTGGTCGTTAGCACAACCACATTATCGCCCTCGCCCACAACAAGTTTTCACATTTATTAGCGGTGCAATCATGCCTAAGGACTACCAATGGTTACTCCGTCAGTTGGCCCAACAAAAATTAACGGCTGTTATTCAAGAACAACACCCGTTTACCGCTGTCAAAACGGCGCAACATCACTTGTTAGACCAACATTCAGCCGGCCGTATCTTGCTGACTTATCATCAGGAGGTGCGTTAACCATGCTGCTAACATTAATGACGAATTGGTCACAGTTGTTTTCATATTTTTTAACACTCTGGGTGCTGATCTGGGGTATACGGGCCGTTTTGACTGTCCTCGTTTTGGGCAGCTTAGTCTGGTTATTTAGGCAACATTATCACGGCCACTGACTCAAGCCTGTGATCACTAACAAATTAAACCCAAAAAACGACCGCCAGCAATTACTTACCTTGCTGGCGGTCGCTTGGTGATCACGACCTATTGCGTTGGCACCACCGCTAAGGTCCACGTTATGGTGCTTTGATACTTCGTCGCACTTGCCAGTGGACTAGCTGCGAGCTCTAGCTTGCTGGCCGTTACATCAAAACTCTGACTTTCGTAACCACTCTGCGTATAAATTGGTGTTTCCGTATTATTAGCGGTAATCAGCTGATCTAACCGGGCATTCGGATCATCTAACTCAAGTTGAGCCGTGCCTAATTTACCATTATCACTGCCACTGGTCGACCCAAATGGCGCAAGGCTAGCCGATAATTGCCAACTGCCGCCCACGGTACGATCATCGGTGACACTTAACGTCCCTTCATTATTGCCATCATAGGCTGGACCGCCGTCAATGGCCGTATCCGTTGTCGCTAACGTTGTGCCCTCACTGAGGGTCTTCAGATCAACGGACCCAAAGTTAAAGTTAGGCACCGCCGTTAAGGTTAAATTGCCACCTTTCGTCACCGTCAGCAACGCCGCATTCGTGGTAACTGTTTTAACACTCCCATTCACGGTATAGTTCAAGGCCGCATAGTAAGATGTCTGATCATCAGTCGCATTCGTCGGACTATCGATCGTATAACTACTTGCCGTCGAGTTTAGCGCTGTACTAGTCCCATCCTTGACGCGATACCAGTTTTTGACAGTCATGCCACTTGGCACATCAGCCAGCGTAAACGTTGCTGCCGTGCCTTCTTGTACCGTGACGTTTTGCAACGACCCAATCGTGATCTTGACACTATCACTATAACCATTAACCGTCCCAGTAATCGTGACCGTCCCATGATCATCCGCGGTACCGCTAGTATCACTAGCCGCCGCAGTTGCCGTCACATCACCATAGCTATCAACCGTGGCTAGCGAGGTATCACTGCTCTTCCAAGTCACGGGATCAGTCGCCTCAGCTGGTGATAAGTCAGCGTAGACCATCGTACTCTCACTATTATTCAACGAAGTCGTATCCGCACTAACCTTAATCCCAGTTGCCGGAATTCGGCCAGGCGTGATGGTAACCGTGGCAATCCGTGACCAATCATTTGAGAATAACCCAATCCCAGTAAAATCATACTCTACTTGGAATAATAACGGTGTTGGCTTAGTCACACTTGGCGCCGTAAAGCTATAAGTTGAACTGTTGGATCCCACTTGGCTATAAGTCTGGCCATCGTCAGTTGACTCCCACCAAACATACTTCCGACTACCAAACGGATTGGTCACCGCTTCTAGTGCGCTCCGGGTTGCGGTCGCCGAAAGCGTAACCGTTTGACCAGCAACTTGGTTGGAATCAATCGGTTGTTGGGTAAAGCCACCGGACAGGTTCAGGCCTAATACCGAACTCGGCGCAGAACTGGCTGGTTGTGGCGCACTAGTAGCTGCTTGGCCGCAAATGGCATAGCCACTCCAGCCTAGTAAAACCAGCAACGCTAACAATAACTTGAACCGCCAAATTTTCGGTTGTCTGCACATCGCCAGCACCTCCTCACTATGAACGCGTGCGCCGTTTACCGAGCCAGTAAGCCCCGGTAATCAACAACAGCAACGCTAAGATGGCAAGGATAATCCACAACCACCAATTAACCGGTTGTTTAACCGCTTTAACGGTCGTATTGTGTTCACGAGTGCGCTGCGCTGATAAACGAAAGTGCTGATTAAAATTCCAAGTGCGCTTACCGCTTGTCAGATGCAACTTTAACGTATAACGACCCGCCGCTAACGTCTTACTTCCTAAAGTGACCCCATAATTAAACCAACTATTGGGCGCCATCGAACCGGCTTTTAACGTTTGGGTGGTCACTTGCTTACCAGTCTGATCTTGAATCACGCGGGCCTTAATCTTTAGTTCACCAAATAACAACGGCGTCAGATTACGAATTTTGGCAAAGACCATTGGCTGATCGCCTTGCAGGCCGACCTTGACCGCAGCTAATTTCAATTGAACCGGCAAAACTTGTTTCGGGTGACACCACAATGAAACGGCGGTTACTTCAGCATAACGATTATCTAGCCGAAAATTTTGCGAGTGCTTTTTCGGTTTCGGCACGGTTGCTTTAACATCTGTCACGAATAGCCCACCTAACACTTGACCACGAAAGCCACCGCTGGGAATCTTCGTCCGAAAAGTCACCGTTTTGCCTTGATGGGGCGCTAACGTGATGGTCACCGCGGGCGTTGTCATCTTAGTAAATGTTGTCTGAGCGGACGAATCTGTGCGATTTGATGGGACATAGACCGCGTTTCCAGCATCAGCCGTCGTCGCATTAATCGGGATTACTTTTAAGGTTCGCGACGTTGCCCCCGGATTGCTGACGGCTAATTTTAACACTTGCGTCGCCCCAGGTGTCACGTGCAAATCATAATAATCCGCTTGCTTGGTCAATTGATTTTTAGGTAATAAAGGCATGGCAGTAAAGTTGGTTGGTTTGCTGGCGGTTGCATGAGCAGTCCCATACCAGCCACCAAACAATCCTAGCAACACGACTAAACCGAACAACCCCCATTTGAACCGTCTATCTTTCATTGTGAGCCCCCCCAGCACTAACGATTAATCAAATTTAATCCGCTCAATCAACTATGACGCTGGCGTTGTCGCGGCTGGCGCATCCTGTAACGCCCAGTACATCGTCGCCGTGTAGGCCCCAGCAGTAATTGTTGGTTCCTTACCAATGGTCAAGGCACTAGTCAATGCTAAAGTAGCACTGTTACTACCTTCACCAGAATTAGCATCAGCTAACCAGAACGTTTCCGGACTCGTTACCCAACCAGAAGTCGTGGTCGACTGTGGTAACGTCAAGCTAATTGGCGCTGCCGTAGTCGTGTTGTCCACTGCTCCAGCCGTCGCATTTAACGCCAAGGACGCACTCGTCACAGTATCCTTGCCAGTCGTGGTAAAGGGCCCCATCCCAACTGTCAATGCCCAACCAGCATGGTTCCCACGATAGTCAGTGATATTTAACGAATCGGTCCCATTGCCATCATAACCAGTCCCACCAGTGGTCGAGCCGGTCACTAATGGTAAGCTTGAGCTCCCAGTGGCAATACTTTTAACACCAATACTGCCTAACTGAATATTAGGCACTGCATTCAAGGTTAATGGACCTGGCGCGACCGTAAACTCAGCGTTTGACTGAGCTTCAGCACTCCCAGTACTATCAGAAACATACCCGGTCGAAACCGTTGTTAAATTGCTAGTAGCCGTCCCAGGGCCAGCCGCCATCGCCGCTAACGGCGTTAAGGCTAAGGTGGCGATCGCTAAGCCACCACCAATACCACTCATCATTTTATTAATTGCACGCATGATATTCTCCTCCAATCTGCATGTTGTGACCCTAACTCATTTGGACCATCATTTATGACCAGTCCGCTTACGGCTGACCAGCCACACCCTAGTTTAAATTATCGTTAACAACATCATCTCTTGTCCTCTGACACCAACCGAAGTTTACCACTTGTGTACAATTAAATGCGACTTTGGATTTTCATTTGGAAGCTTTGCGTACCAACTATTGATTGGTGATTAAATTGCCACTCTGGTTGGGCCAGAATCGGCTGGAACGTGGTGGCCGCGTTTTCGAGCCACAGAGCGGTCTCGAAAGCCGGGCTTTATCTAAGTCGGAAAATCACCGACTAAGATAAACGACACCACTGAGCCAATTCTGACCCGCCCGACGTTAACTACCGGGAATTAATGATTATTTATTAGCGGCCATAAATTTAGCCGAGAAGTTGGTTCCTAAAATGCTAAGCCGTGTCGTTGGCCTTAGTGTGAGCGGTCTGTTCAGACTTAGACCAGGGCTAGTTGTGAAGATCATGGCTTTTCAAAATGACCCATGACGATTTTAGAAACCAACCAGCAGGCGCCAATTTTTAACTAGCACCAAGCCGGTTGCCTAATATGGATCGTACGGCCAAACTTTAACGCCATAAAAAAACGTCCAAGCCATTGCTGACTTGGACGTTCCAATTAATTATTTTTTCAAAGCATCGTCTAGTTTCTCGACCCCTTTGACCGGACCCACAACGGTTAAAACATCATGCAGTTCCATCATATCAGTTGGCTTGGGCGACACATTGATCTTACCGTTATGCTTAATGGCAATCACGGTCAAGCCAAAGCGCTGACGTAAATTTAAATCAATCAAGTTCTGATTAATAAAGGTTGGATCAGTAATTTCAATGGCCGCTAACGTGTATTCATCGCTCAAATCAATAAAGCTTAAAATATGATTCGACAATAATTTACGGACAATGTTATGACCCATATCCCGTTCTGGAAAAATCACTTGATCCGCACCGACCCGTTCGAGCACCCGACCTTGATCACTAGTTTCCGCTTTAGCAATGACTTTTTTAGCCCCTTGCTCTTTACTCAGCATGGTTGTCAAAATACTGGCTTCCATATTATTGCCAATCCCAATAATCACGTAATCAAACGTATCAACGTTTAAGTCTCGTAAAACTTCTTCATCACGCGTGTCGGCAATTAACGTCTGAGTCGCGACTTCCATTAAAGCATTGACGGGTGCTTCCTTGATGTCGACCGCTAACACATCCTGATGCGCCGCAACTAAGGTCCGCACAACACTTTCACCAAAGCGTCCCAAGCCGAAGACGGCAAAACTTTTCTTCATTGTTGATGACCTCTCTAACCAATTAGAATATTTTCTTCCGGATAACGAATTAAGCTAACTCTAGCTTGGCGTTTGGATAACGAGTATAAGGATGTGAAGATGCCGACCCGACCGATAAACATCAACAGCATGATAACCAACTTACCAATCACCGTTAAATGTGGGGTCAATCCCAAGCTGAGCCCCACCGTTCCAAACGCGGACAACACTTCAAAGACCACGTATTCCAGCCCAAATTCTTTAGGAATCGTTTCTGTCTGCGCTAAGATCAGCGTGGCCACCGAAATGACGACACTCGCCAAGAAAATCAATAACAACGCCCGACTAATATTCGACTGGCTAAACCGTCGATGACTGAATTCAACATCTTGCCGACCACGCAATTGGGCAATACTTTGGAGCATTAAAATCCCAAACGTCGTGGTTTTAATCCCACCAGCAGTCGAACCAGGCGTCCCACCGACAAACATCAAGACCATTAGTAAGAACAGACTACCGACCCGTAAGCTTTGGGTTGGAATCGTCGTTAATCCCGCCGTCCGTGGCGTCACACTTAAAAATAACGTGTTAACGGTCCGATTGAACCAACTCGTGCCGGCTGGTAAAATGGCTAAATCTCTTTCAGTAATCAGTAATAAAATAAAGCCTGCCACAAATAAACTAATCGTGGTCACTAAGGTTAACTTGGAGTTCAACGTGAGCCGATGCCGTTCATGGAAAAGCAACAGATCGCGCCAGACTAAAAAGCCCAGCCCCCCTGCAATAATCAGCACCATCGTCACAATCAACACGTACGAATCACTGCGAAAATCCATCAGACTATTGCCGAAAACATCAAAGCCAGCGTTACAAAATGACATGACCGCATGGTACATCGACACATACAGCCCCCGTGACCAGCCAAAGCGTGGCACAAAATCAACCGCCAGCAGGCCGAGACCACCGACTTGAAAGAGTAGTGACAACCCAATCACATAACGCATGACACTTTTAGTATCACTTAAATTTTCTAAGTTGAGTGATTCCTTGACCATCAATTGCGTGGACAATCCAATGTTGCGCCGCATAATATTAAACAGCAACACCGCAAAGGTCATATACCCTAACGCGCCAACTTCTGACAATCCCAAAATCACTAATTGACCAAATGTCGACCAGTGTTCCGCCGTATTGACGACCGTTAGTCCCGTAATACACGTTGCCGAAGCGGCCGTAAAGACGATATTAATAAAGCTCGTTACTTTACCAGTCGCCGTCGCCATCGGTAAACTTAACAAAATGGTCCCGATGACAATTAAAATTACAAAACCTGCGACCATTTTCTTCGATAAGGTATCAAAAAATTTAAACTGCTTTAACCGTTCCATAATCATCCAATCCTAGGCTAACTGGTCCCTAAACCCCTGACCAGTCGCCACCAATATTGCTCACTCCTCTTAGCTTAAGCAACTCAACCTTGAAAAGCAAGCCTGATTTCAGACGACTAGCAATGACACGTTCAGTTAACCCGGTTTGACCCTGTGACCATCAGTTTTTAAGGCAATGTTATTTAAGTTTAACAACTAAAAATGAGTCATTAACGCAAAAAAGCGTCCAACCGCTTATTAGCAGTCAGACGTTCATGGTTATTTTAATTAGATGTATTGCAAGACACGTTCGTCATTGTAAGCCGCATCAATCATCCCAGAACCTAAACATTCCTCACCGTTGTAGAAAACAACGGCTTGGCCAGGTGTAATCGCCCGGACCGGATCATCAAAGGTTACCTTAACTTTAGTATGGTCCTCATTAAAGTGCACCGTGACGCCGGAATCCTTTTGACGGTACCGGAACTTAGCAGTCACATGGAAATCGTTCCCTAGGTCTTCGTTTGTCACAAAGTGCAAATCGGACGCTTCCAAATAGGTCGCGTAGAGATGTGGATTGTGATAGCCTTTGCCCACGTATAAAATATTCTGCTTCAAATCTTTGCCGACCACGAACCAAGGCTCGTTATCTTCACCATCGCCACCGATACCTAAACCGCGACGTTGGCCAATCGTATAATACATCAACCCAGCATGTTCACCCTTAACTTGGCCGTCAAACGTCATCATCTTACCAGGCGTTGCTGGTAAGTAATGACCTAAGAATTCCTTGAAATTCTTTTCGCCAATAAAGCAAATTCCAACTGAATCTTTCTTCTTAGCCGTTGCTAAGCCCGCATTCAAAGCCAATTTCCGTACATCTGGCTTGATCATCTCGCCGAGTGGGAACATCACCTTTGATAACGTCTTAGAATCCAACTGACTCAAGAAGTAGGTTTGGTCCTTGTTACTGTCAACCCCACGCAATAAGTGCATCGTGCCATCTTCATCATGCTGTAAGCGCGCATAATGCCCAGTTGCGATGTAATCTGCACCCAAGTCCATGGCGTAATCTAAGAACGCCTTGAACTTAATTTCCTTGTTACAGATGACATCAGGATTAGGCGTACGGCCCTTCTTGTATTCGTCTAAGAAATACGTAAAGACCCGATCCCAATATTCCTTTTCAAAGTTGATTGAGTAATAAGGGATCCCAACTTTGTCGGCCACTTTGGCAACGTCTTTATAATCTTCGGTCGCGGTACAAACACCATTTTCATCTGTATCGTCCCAGTTCTTCATAAAGACCCCTACCACGTCGTAACCTTGCTGCTTTAACAGTAAAGCGACCACGGACGAATCAACGCCGCCACTCATGCCGACGACGACCCGTGTGTTACTGTGATCAGTCATACTTGTTCACCATCATTTCCAAAAGATTCTGGAGAATCCACGATTTGAAGGTCGTACAATTCCAGTAAGTTCCATTATAACAAAGAAAACGCCGGCTGCAAGCCAGGCGTTTCATGATTAGACCTCAACTAATAATTCACGGTCGATAAATTCTTTAATAATATAGTGTAATTGTTCCACTGCACCTGCATGAGCATCCTTTTTAAAGATGTCCACCCGTTGCATGCCGTTCCCGGTGACCGTGGCCATCTTAAAACCAGTCAGGTCTGCATTCACACCCATTTTAAACTTAAAAGCCGCGTTATATGGCGAAGTTGGGTCTAAAGCCCGTTCGTACGTAAACGCCCCAGATTTCCCCTTTACAAAGCCTAAATCCATTAACGTATACTTCTTAGCCGCAGGACTTAATTGATAAGTCTTAGTGTCGCCAGGTATTTGCACCGTTGTCGAATAAGCCATGGTGATGTCCTCCTTTATTTTTTCAATAACCGTTTAACCGTCTTGGTCAAAACAGTTACAAATTGATCTAAATCTGCTTTAGTCGTGTAACGCCCAAAGCTCAGACGAATTGATTCCGCAACCCGTGGTGAATCTGCGCCAAACATCGCAATTAAAACATGTGATGGTTCCAAGCTACCCGCGGTACAGGCTGATCCGCCTGAAACGGCCACACCGCCGAGATCCAAGTTTGTCTGTAAGGTGTAAGTTGAAATGCCCTTGATCCAGAGATTCAAAACATGTTGTAAGTTATTGGTCCCTAATGAACCGTTAACTTCAAAGTCAATGTCATTCGCTTGTAATTGGTCAACAATATATTGTTTAAAGTCATGATATTTCGCTTGCCGATGGGCCTTTTCAGCCGCCGTCAATTCACTGACCGCTTGCGCAAAACCAGCAATAGCAGGCACATTTTCCGTCCCTGCACGCCGCTTGTCTTCTTGCTCGCCACCCTTGATTAAACTTGGGAAGTTCACCCCATTGCGCCGATATAAGAAACCGATAAACTTTGGCCCATTGATCTTATGCGCGGACGTCGATAACATGTCGATATGATCACGTTCAACATCAATATCTAGTAAGCCATATGCTTGCACCGCATCGGTATGGAACCAGGCTTGATGGTCTTTTAAGAGTTCACCAATTTCGTGAATCGGCATGTGTGCGCCGACCTCATTATTGCCCATCATAATTGAGACTAAGATCGTATCAGGACGTAAGGCAGCTTTAAAATCAGCTAAACTAATATCACCATTTTTATCAACTGGTAGATAAGTGACATCAAAGCCTTGCTTTTCCAACGCCGCTAACGGTTTCAAAATAGCTTGATGCTCAACCGCCGTGGTAATAATGTGTTTGCCTAAGCTTTGACGGGCATGGGCAGTTTGCATAATGGCGGTATTGTCGCCTTCCGTCCCACCACTCGTAAAGATAATATCGTCATCATGAGCATTAATACTTTGCGCAATGATGTGCCGACTATCATCTAAGACTTCTCTGGCAGCCCGGCCAAACGCATGCGTACTGGACGCATTACCGAAATTATGCTGCATCTCATCCATCATCTTGGTGACCACTGACTCAGCCATGGGCGTTGTCGCGGCGTTATCTAGGTACACTCGCTTCATCAAAATACTTCTTTCTACATTAATAGTTTTATTCAGTTAGACACTAGCTTATACGCTTAGTGCTAATGGGATTAGCTTGCCACTCTGGTTGGTCCAGAATCGGCTGGAACGTGGTGGCCACGTTTTCGAGCCACAGAGCGGTCTCGAAAGCCGGGCTTTATCTAAGTCGGAAAACCACCGACCAAGATAAACGACACCACTGAGCCAATTCTGGACCGCCCGACGTTAACTAACAGATATAAAAAAATAACAATTGATTATTCTCAATTCAGTTATTTATCCGAGAAGTTGCGTTCTAAAAAACTCAGCCGTGTCATTGACCATAGTGCGAGTGGTTTTCTCGGGCCATGACCAATGGCGTTCCAGCATTTTAGGAACTAACCGGCAACCAGCAATTTCAACTAGCACCAAGCGTTAACTTATTTATTTTGAGCGGCAAATAAGGCCAATAACATGGCAGCCGATTGCTTGCCAGCAGCTAAAATAAATTCATCAAAGCTAACCCCGGCATCTTCATCACCGACATCAGACATGGCCCGAATGACCACGTAAGGCGTGTTGAATTGATGACAAGCTTGGCCAATCGCTGCCCCTTCCATTTCGCTGGAAAGTGCCTTTGGAAAATGACTCAAGATTTGATCAGTAGCTGCTTTACCAGCGATGAATTGGTCACCTGAAACGATTAGACCAGTCTTGGCATGTAAGCCAGTTGCTTCAGCAGCCGCTACAATTTGCTTGACCCAGTTGGCATCCGTTTCATAATACAACGGTTGTTGTGGTAATTGGCCATATTCGTAATTAAACGCCGTCGCATCAACATCGTGGTAGGCAGTGGCCGTCGCGACGACCACATCACCAACCGCTAAACCTTGGCCAATCCCACCGGCTGAGCCAGAATTGATCACGACATCAACATCAAAGTTCGTGATCATTAAAGCCGCCGTCATCCCAGCTTGAACTTTACCAATTCCAGACTGTACTAAAACGACTTCTTGATGATCAATTTTGCCATCGTAAAAGGTGATGTCTTTAATTGGTTGGACCGTTTCATCCTGTAAGGCTTCCCGTAAAGTCTTGAGTTCTTCTGCCATCGCACAAATAATGCCAAATTTCATTTAAATTGTCCTGCTTTCATTTTATGGTGTAAAAAATAAGATTAAAAATACAATAATAATTGCCAGCGTCAAGCCTAGAATCACCCAATTGAGCTTACGCCCTAAGCGTTTCGTCTTGGCTTCTTCGAGGGCCCTATTATTTTCAGCCGCATATTCACGACGTGACGCGCTACTGGTCTCACCAGCGTCATCGGCGTCACCGGTTTGTTGCCGGTAACGTTGCCGTGTCATTTGATCGTCATCTGCCATTAAGCTTCAACTCCTAACGTAGGGTGACTTTGCCAATACCAAACGGCCATTAGCGTTTTCGCATCGACTAACTTACCAACAGCGACTTGCGCGATTGCGGTCGGTAAGTCTAACTTAACTAAGCGCAATAATTCATCAGGATCTTGTGGTAACGCTGTTTGGACTGGTGACAGTCCCGTCGCCACGTACAACGTCATATACTCATCGGTAAACCCTGGTGACGTATAAAAACCGGCCACTCGTTTTAAATGCGCCGCTTTCAGCCGCGTTTCTTCATTTAATTCACGCACAGCGGCTTGATCAGCCGTTTCATCGGCTTCAACTTTACCAGCTGGGATTTCTAAAGTCACCCCATTCGCCGGTGCCCGCCATTGCTTGACCAATACCAGTTGCTGGTCTGCTGTCACCACTAAGACCGCGACGGCCGCTTGATGGTGAACGATTTCGCGCACCGCCTTAGTCGCGTCTGGCAAGGTGACTTGTTGCCGTTCAACTTGAATCAGCTCACCTTGATAGACCATCTGCTGCTGATCAACCTGTTCTTCAAATGTCATGCCGTAACCCCCTCGGACTCACTTGCTTTAAAACAAGGATACCGATTTTTTTACGGAAATGCAATTTTACCCAGACAACCAGCCAAATCTTAACCGAAGTTAAAAAAACGCTGGCTAGTCGTTGCCGACCACCCAGCGTCATAAAAACTTTTTAAGCGGTCGTTAATGAACCGACAAAGTTCGCATAAGCGGCTTGTTCACCGGTGACCGTCACACTAGCTTGGCTATAATCTGCAGCTAATGCTGAATCCAATGGTAAGCTGACAATCTTCACGAAGGTGGCATTCCCAATCAATTCCATCCAATATTCTTCATCAGCACCTTGGTGAACGATGGTCTTAACCATCCCACCAGGATTAGTGACATGAATTTCTTGATTGAAATCGGTACTTTCTTGATGTAATAAGACATACATCAAGGAAGATGCTGACATCGCCGTCCCGCAAGCATTGGTAAACCCCACACCGCGTTCAAAGGTCCGGACAAAGATTGAATTTTGACCTAAAACTTCGACAAAGCTGACATTGACACCATCTGGGAAGATTGAATTTTTACCATCATTCATCCACTTACCGATGCGACCTAATTCAGGACCAACCAACGTTTCGTGGTCAACAAAGGCGATCAAATGCGGATTTGGTACGGATACTGCTGAGAACTTCAACGTGGTCGATAATTCAGGAATCGTTTCATTGATAATCGTTTGCGCATCATGATTAGCATGCATGCCAATCGTTTGTGCGTCAAATGACACTGGTGAAATTTCAACACTGAAAGCTGGCACGTGATCTGCAAAATCAGCAACTGCTTGAACTTTCAAGTCGGCATACATCGTCTGAACACGGAATGCATCTTGACTGTTTTGGGTACCAAGATAACGGGCAACCGTCCGTAACCCATTTCCACACATGCTGGCTTCAGTCCCATCAGCGTTGATGACCCGCATCCGGCCCAAAGCACTAGGATGTTCAGATTTATCAACGACTAACACCCCATCGGCACCTTCATATAACCCGGCGCCCTCACGTTTACAAATATTAATCGCAAGCTGTTGCAATTGCGCATCCGTCAGTGGTTCTGGAAATTGCGTTTGGTCCAATAAATAAAAATCATTACCGGAGCCATGCACCTTGATCATTTTCACTACCATCAGCATCCTATCTTTTTATAATCTCTGGTTATAAGCTACTTCACTATCATACTTACTTTTTAAACATATTTCAATTACCAAGAACCAAATTACCTGACTGTAGCCATTATTGTTCGAGATTCATTGGTATTACCCACTCTAGTTGGGGCAACGGAGACGGCGAAACAACGATCAAACCAGACAAAAAGAGCTGATAAAACCAACAATCGATTTCACCAGCTCATTAAATCCAATTATCTAAAACAATTAAGCTTCCAAACCAGTTTCAACTGATTCAGGATAGTTCGTCCGCACAATGTTCGCACAGCGCGCACAAAGCATTGGATAAGCATCGTCGCTACCAACATCAGTCTTAGTCATCCGGCAACGTGAACAAACCTCACCATCAGCATGACTAACCTTGATTGCAACATGATCACCGAAAGTTTCGGCGTCAGCAGGTGCATCAGCTAAGACGTGTAAGTCTAACGCTGAGACCATCAACATTTGCCGCACATTAGTATTCAAGCCATCTAACATTGCTTGGGTATCCGCATCGACGTATAAATCTAGATGTGCTTCTAAGGATTTCCCAATCAACTTCGCATCCCGGGCTTCTTCCAAAGCCTTTAAGACATCACTGCGCAAGTCCATGAACTTGCCCCAGCCAGCATTTAAGGTTTCAGCATTAGCGTAAGTTTGCACGGTTGGCATCTCAGCTAATTGCACGAATTCTTCTGGTTCCTTCAAGAATGGCCAGATTTCTTCAGTTGTATGTGGCAACATTGGCGTAAATAACTTAGTCAACGCCACAACCGTGTCATAAAAGACGGTTTGCATTGAACGCCGTGAATGACTGTCTTCAGCATCAATGTACATGATGTCTTTGGCCACATCCAAGTAGAAGTTTGATAAGTCGACCGTCAAGAAGTTCAATAATAACTTGTAAATATCCAAGAAGTCGTAGTGATCATAATGGTCTTTAACTTCACTCACGAAATCGTTCAAACGAACGGCCATGTATTGGTCAACGGTTGCCAAGTCGTCAAAGGCCACGCGATTCGTTTTCGGATCAAAGTCGGTCGTATTAGCCAACATGAAGCGCATCGTGTTCCGGAACTTCTTGTAACCATCAGCAACCTGTTTGAAGCTTTCCATTGAAACCCGCACGTCAGAACTCGTATCGACTGATGAGACCCACAAACGGACAATTTCAGCCCCCATTTGTTTGATCACTTCAGCAGGCGCGATCGTATTACCTAAGGACTTGCTCATCTTACGACCCTTATTATCCAAGGTAAAGCCTTGTGACAAGACTTGCTTGTAAGGCGCATGACCAGAAACAGCCACACTGGTAATCAAACTTGAGTTGAACCAACCACGATATTGGTCAGAGCCTTCCAAGTAAAGGTCCGCTGGATAATCGAGATAATCACGTTCTGCTAAGACCCCTTGATGTGAGGAACCAGAATCGAACCAAACATCCATGATGTCTTGTTCTTTAGTGAACTCGCCATGAGGTGAATGTTCATTCGTGTAGCCTTCTGGCAATAAGTCTTTGGCATCCCGTTCAAACCAAACGTTTGAACCTTCTTTAGCAATTAAATCAGCCACATGATTGATCGTTTCTTGATCCATAATCGCCGTACCATCTTCAGCATAGAAGATTGGTAGTGGCACACCCCAGACCCGTTGCCGTGAAATGACCCAGTCACCACGGTCACGAATCATGTTGTGTAGCCGCTTTTGGCCCCAATCTGGGAAGAATTGTACATCATCGATAGCATGCAAGATTTCATCACGCATATCACCAACAGAAGCAAACCATTGTGGCGTTGCTCGGAAGATGATTGGCTTCTTAGTCCGCCAGTCAAATGGATAACTATGTTCGTATGGCATGTACTTGAGTAACAAGCCAGCGTCTTTTAATTTATCTAAGGCAATTTGGTTAGCATCATCGTAGAAGACCCCAGCAAAGTCAGGCCCAGCTTCTTCAGTCAAGACCCCTTGGTTATTAACCGGTGCGAAGACTGGCAAATCGTACTTCAACCCAACTCGGTAGTCATCTTCCCCATAACCAGGCGCCGTATGCACTAATCCGGTCCCAGCATCTAAGGTAACGAAATCACCAAGCATAGTGACAATCTTACGGTCAGCATCAAATGGATGTTGGCAAATAACCCGATCCAAGTCAGCGCCTTTAACGGTCTTTAAGACTTTGACATCTTCCCAACCAAAGCGTTCCGCATTCTCTTCAACCAATTCTGCAGCTAAGACATACTTGTGGTCATCACCACTGTGTTGAACCACCGCGTAGTCGAAGCCGGCATCAATGGTAATCCCTTCAGATGCAGGAATCGTCCAAGGCGTGGTCGTCCAAACGACCATATAAGTATCGTCATCTAAAACACCCTTGCCATCAATAACTTTTTCGCCAAAAAAGGCCGATGGTGACGTCACATCATGATATTCAACTTCGGCTTCCGCCAGGGCTGATTCTGATGACCATGACCAATAAACTGGCTTTTGACCACGATAGATCAAGTGGCGCTTGGCAAAAGCCCCAAAGACCCGGATTTGAGCGGCTTCAAATTCTGGCTTTAAAGTCAGGTATGGATTATCCCATTCACCAGCAACCCCTAAACGCTTGAATTCATCCCGTTGACGGTCAACTTGCTTTAAAGCATACTCGCGACATAATTCACGGAACGCATTCGTCGACATCTTTTTACGGTCATAACCAGCTTGTTGCAACTTTTGTTCAATTGGTAACCCATGAGTATCCCAACCAGGCACGTAAGGGGCTCGGAAACCATTCATTGATTTGTAACGCACGATAAAATCTTTAGTGATCTTATTCAACGCATGTCCCATATGGATATCGCCGTTCGCGTATGGCGGGCCATCATGTAAAATGAAAGTTGGTTTTCCTTCATTTAACTTTTGACGATGTTCGTAGACTTTGTTTTCTGCCCAAACGTTTTCACGTTCGGCCTCTTTAACAGGTAAATTACCACGCATTTTAAACTTGGTTTTACCGAGGTTAAGCGTTTCTTTAACGCGCATTTGATCACTCCTTAATAATTTTATCTGAATCAATTCATTTTTGGGTACAAAAAAACTCCGCCCGGCTAGGGACGAAGTTATCGTGGTACCACCCAATTTTAGAATTGCTTAGATTCTCTCTTAGCATGGTTAACGGTCATGAACCGGTTGACCTTACTACAAATTCAGGCCGACATTCAGAGACGATCTGCAACAAAGTGAGGGACGACCGCGTTCCCATTATCGGCGGCTCTCTGTGCGTATCACAAAGTTGTTTGCTATTCTCTTCAAAATATTAGATAAATTTAATTGATACCTCTGATTTTAGTCGACTTACTTGTTGCCGTCAACATCATCATCGGGAAAAATCACAACAGTTTGTTGTTGCCCTTGATCACCGCCATCAGCAACTGGCGTTTCACCAGCAACTGCTTCGGTAATTTCAGGGGTTGCTTCTGAGTTTACACTCGCGTTAGCCCCATTGTCAAGGTCGTCATCCTTTAAAACATGTTGAATTTCCGAATAATTAGAGGTATCGGTTTCGCTTAATAGTTGATCCCAATCCTTGCTCTTAACCACTTCCAACTGTGATTCTAACATCACTTGGAGGCGTTGACGGAAGACCCGGGTTTGCTTCTTTAAATCATCCGTTTCAACTGATAGACGCTTAGCCTTTTGCGAAGCTTCATCAATCATTTGGTTAGACTTGTCAGTCGCTTCACTGACAATATCGGAAGCTTGCTTTTGAGCTTCACGGGTGATGATATCCGCTTCCTTCTTGGAATTGGTCTTCACTTTATCCGCAGCTTCTTGCGCAACCAAGATTGATTGGTTCAAAGAATCTTTCAATTCATTGAAGTACTTCAACTTGCCTTCACTAGCGTCTAAACGTTCCTGGAGGTCTTTATTTTGCTTCAAGGTAATCTGATAATCCTTGATAATTTGTTCAAGAAAATCATTTACCTCGTCAATATTGTATCCACGTAATTTCGTGGAAAACTCTTTGTTATGAATGTCATCAGGACTTAACACCATACTAAATTTCCTCCAATATCTATTTACTATGAATAATATTTAAAGTAATGCGCAAACGCGCCTTTTTGGTCTCCCCACCAACTTCAGCCAAGCGTACCCGGCCATAGTGCTTAACACTCAACATATCCAACAAAGCCAATTCATAATCGGCCTTCGTCAATTCAGCCCAGTTTAACCGGACATGCTTGGCTTCGACTGCCTCTTTGGCATGATGCCGAGATAAGTTGAAAGCGGCCTTAATTACACTATCAGCTCGTAATGAGCTAACCGTAGTCGTGATTGATTCCCAATCATTCTGCGGATCAATCACGTCAGCCAAAGCGACCGGTGTCAGATGAATTTTGGTTTTACCAAAACGATCGACTTGGTCACTAAAATAATCTGCTAATTCACTTTCGCAGAAAAACTGCCACGTTTCCCCATCTGAGACAATATCGCCAAACACATCCCGTTCGACACCAGCATTCGCCAACGTTCCTAAAATTTGACCATGTTTTAACGTGGCAAACTTTAACGGATAGACGATATTGAACAAAGTGAGCTGGAAATCAGCCAGTTGCGGTTCATAGTAGGTCGGGTAAAAGAGCACCCGTTTTAATTCAGCGCCCTCATACCCACCATTGGCTCGCATCCGCACATCATCAAGTTGGTTGACCATGGTTTGCGCAATGTAAACTTGCCGCGGATTCAAAAAGGCGGTCAAGATTGGTCGATACTGATCAGCCGCTTGTTGCAACCAACCAGTGACCTGTTCAATAAATGGGGCTTCACTATCGCGAAAATGTTGTTTTAAATTTTCATCTTCATTCACGATACTATCCTCGTTATTTCAAAATTTAAATAAAGCTAACTAAGTAAAATAATCCGCGTTCAGCAAACTCTAACACCAAAAAGGCAATGATCGGTGAAAAGTCGATTCCCGCAATTGCTGGAATAAAACGTCGGAAAATACTTAAGAACGGTTCACAGATGCGCCCTAAGAAACGTCCAACCGCTGTATTATAAGCCCCAGGGAACCAGGACATTAAAATATACACGACCAGCGCAATTTGGTACAACTGGAACAAACGATCAATCAGATTAAAAATAAATGTCAGGGGAAATCACTCCTTACGCTTAGAGGCTATTGGGGTTAAATTGGCTCGTGGTACTCCCAGAAACTTCATAGTTTTCAGGAATACAAAGAAAAATCTCGTCACCGATTCGTTCGATTTCACCATTAATGGCGTAGACCGTCCCCGTTAAAAAGTCGACAATTCGACGCGCCATTTGATCATCAACGTGATCAAAGTTAACGATCACAGCTTGATTTTTCAAGAGTTGCGCGGCAATTTCTTTAACATCAGAATAAATCTTAGGTTCAAACAAGGCAATCTTACTATTAACCGACTTACCGCCTTGCATCGGCACGATTTTGGGAGTCGCGGGATTAGCCGTGTTCGTTGGCATGTCCCGGGTCGGTTGAGCATTGCTGTTGGGATTAGTATCGAGATTGTCCTCGTCACTGACCCCGAAAAAATTATTAAAAAAGCGTCCGGCCATTAGTTATCGCTTCCCTTCAATCGTCCTACTTACGACGCCGCTTAAAGAATGGTGGCGTATCCAAAGGATCATTATGATCCTCATTAGCTTGATCAGCCGCCTGACTATTGTCGTTAAAAACATCAAAATCAGTCTTTTCAACATTTTTAAATTCAGACGAACTTTGACTAGGTTTCGGCCGAGTATTACTTGGATCCCGACGAATATCCCAGTTACCAAACGGATCGTTATGATCCGTATTGGGTTGGTCTTGAGTCGCATTAGCGTTTTGGTTAGTGCCAGCTTGATGTTGATTATCAGCAGGCGTACTGAACATGCCACCGCGTTGCTGTGTCTTTTCACTACGACTGTGTCCAGCTTCTTTTAATTCTTCGCGCTTTTGATCAATCCCGGTCGCAATGACGGTGACCCGAACTTCGTCGCCAAGACTTTCATCGATCGATGTCCCAAAGATAATGTTAACATCAGTCGTTGCCGCTTGTGACACAATGTCGGAAGCAGCTTGGGCTTCATACAAGGACATGTCTGGGCCACCAGTGATGTTCAATAAGACTTGTTCAGCACCATCGATTGACACTTCCAGTAATGGTGATGAAATGGCTTCCTTGGTGGCGTCGGCCGTCCGGTTTTCACCGCTAGCGGACCCAATGCCCATTAACGCTGAGCCTTGGTTTTGCATAACAGTTTTCACATCAGCAAAGTCCAAGTTAACGTAACCAGGTGAGGTAATCAAGTCAGAAATCCCTTGAACCCCTTGACGTAACACGTTATCAGCTTCTTGGAAGGCTTCCATCATTGGCGTCTTCTTATCAACGATTTCTAATAAGCGATTATTAGCAATAACGATCAACGTATCAACATTGTCCTTCATCTGGGCAATGCCTTCTGCGGCGTTACGTGCCCGCTTAGGCCCTTCAAAGGTGAAGGGCCGGGTCACAACCCCGACCGTTAATGCGCCAGAATCTTTGGCAATCTTGGCAACCACTGGTGCGGCCCCGTTACCAGTACCACCGCCCATACCAGCGGTGACAAAGACCATATCGGCCCCTTGTAGGGCTTCAGTTAAAGCTTCTTCACTTTCCTGAGCCGCTTTTGAACCGACATCAGGATTAGAACCAGCACCTAACCCACGAGTTAGTTTCGGTCCTAATTGAATTTTAGTTTCTGCATTTGACGTTTGTAAGGCTTGCACATCCGTGTTAGCCACAATGAATTCGACGCCGTTAACGTCTTCGGCAATCATTCGATTAACCGCGTTACCGCCACCGCCACCAACGCCGATGACTTTAATATTAGCCCCTGAATTCTGGGTTGAATCTAAAGAAAATTCCATAATTTTTCCTCCGTCATTCCTATCCTATTAATCGAAAAAGTGATTAAAGAAGTTTTTAAAGCGACTAAGACCACTTTCCTGATCTGGGTGCTGCTGTTTAGCAGGTTGTTTTTTAGTTGTTTTAGTCGGCGCTGATTGAACTGGTGCAGGTTGCGAGCCAGTTGCCGGTTGACTTGGCGCTGGTTCTGAGAAGTCCAAGGCGACACTCGCACGAGTATCACCCGTTAAAGCACTCTTAACCAACAAGGCCACTTCACTTAAGGCCGCTTGATATTTAATGACTGCTAATGCTTCATCAAATGACGGATGTCTTAAGCCCATTTGATTGGGGGTGAAGACCCGAACGCGCGTCCCAAAAATTTGGCTCGCCAAATCAGTAATCCCTGGCAAGGCCGCAACCCCACCAGTTAAGACGACGCCACCTGGTAAATCTAAGGCATGGATATCATCTAAATGCTGCTTCAACTTATCGAAGATCTGGTCTAACCGCGCTTCAATAATTTCAGCTAAGTACTGTTCACTAATTTGTGTGGGGGTACTTTGACCAACAACTTCAACTGGAAATTCGTCTTCATCAGACGTTTGCTCAGCATCAGCATTACCATAATCACGCTTTAACTTTTCTGCATTCTCAATTGACGTATTCAAGACGACCGAAATATCTTTGGTGATATATTGGCCCCCTTCTTGATCAACGTAAGTATATTTAAGTTGATGATCATGAATCACAGCTGCAGTTGTTTGACCACCACCCATATCCACGATAATCGACCCAAAATCTTGTTCACCGTCATTTAAGACTAATGAACTTAACGCTAATGGGGCAATCACGATTTGTTCAATCTGCAAACCGGCTTTTTCTATCGCTTTGCGCGTATTGTGAATAATCGTTTTTGGCCCTGTAAATAGGGTCCCATGCATTTCGAGGCGCACCCCGACCATCCCACGTGGATCTTTAATGCCGTCAAAACCGTCGACAACAAATTCATCGGGAATCACATCGAGAACTTCACGTTCTGGTGGTAAGCTTTGAACCAAAGCTGCCGCCGCAACATTCTGAACATCCTCATTATTGATTTCTTTTGATTCATCAGCTACCGCAATCATCCCGCGGCAACGTTCGATTTTAACCAAGTTTGCAGGCACACCCGCAATAATTTTCTTAATTTCGATACTTGCTTTTTCTTCAGCTTGGCGTACCGCTGATTTAATTGCGGAAGCAGCCTTGTCAATATCGACAATGACTCCGCGACTCAGACCATTAGAACGTTCGCTTCCCACACCAATAACGTTCATTTGTCCCTTTACACGTTCAGCAACAATGACTTTTATTGAGGTGGTCCCTATATCAAGTCCGACATAAATTCCTGAATTATCCATAATAGAGGAACCTCCTAGTAATTACATAAATATCCAAAGATTTTTGTTAACATATCCAATTATCCCCTAGTTTACCATATCCGCAGGCCTTTTAAAAAGGTCTGAGCCAGCATTCTAATCAATTATGCGACTTTTTAAACGAATATGAATAAGCCCCAACTTCGAGGTTGATGATTCCCGGCTGTTTCATCTTGGTAGCGATACCAGCATAATAACTCATTTTGCTAGCAAACGTGTCGATGGTGGCATACACTTCATTGCCATCATTCATGTATAAATGGACCCGTTCCGCATTCGCCTTATTCGGTGCATATTTAATTTCAGAAATATTATGTTTAACCGCATCAGGTAACTTGGCATATTGGGCAATCATGTGCTGCAAGCGCGTCCCGCTCTTAAAATTCGCGTAGATTGGGTAAGTCCCACTTGGTTGCGCATAAGTCGGCGTCATAATGCGACCGTTTTCCAAGACTTGGCGATACCGATCACCAATACTCAAATAGCCCGCAATCCGAATCTCGCTGACTTTAATCGTCACGTGATTCAGTCCTGTCAGCTTCGTGGTTACCTTGCCAATTTGCTGATTGGTTTGACGAGCGACTTGACTAGTTTGGTGGTCATGGCCAATGATCGCCCAAATAGACGTCCCAGGATTAATCTTAGTTGCCCGCTGAACCTGTTTGGACGTTAACTTTTCAATCCCCGTTACCTGCACCGTCTGCACATGACTCAATGGTGAGATGAAATACCCGGCAATCGCCATCCCCACTAAAAAGCCGCTAATTAAAATAGCGGCCCGTTTAGTGACTAGGCGTTGACGCTGATGTTTCAACTTTGGTAATTTGTCGCCAATCCGAACCCGTTTCCCGGTCCAACTAAAATGCCGTTGCTGTTCAGCTTGACGATTTTCGGCAGCCTTACGTTGATACCGTTCCCAGGGGGTTAGCTGGTCTAAAGGCTTTTGCTGCTTGGGTTGCCGTTTAAAAAAGGCCATCACACCCACCCTTTCACTTTAAATCGACGTTAGCGGTTAATCGCCGTTTCTAGCACGTTTAACAGTTGATCGGCAGCATCAGGCATGCCGAGTTGTTTCGCATGCTTAGCCATCGTCTGACGGGCATCTGCATGCAACATTAAGCTGTCTAAAGCCGTTAGTAACGTTGGCGCCGTTAAATCGGCTTCTTTGACTAGTTGCGCGGCGCCCGCATCAACTAAACTTTGCGCGTTCTTAGTTTGATGATCGTTCGTGACATACGGACTAGGCACTAGAATTGACGGAATACCTAACGCGGTAATTTCGGCAATACTAGTAGCGCCGGCCCGCCCGAGAATGGTCTCAATCTCCGGTAAAATAGCCGGCATATTTTTGATGTATGGTACGATTTTAACATTCGGTGCCAACGGTGTCTGGCCCAGACCATTCTTAATTTTGTCATAGTGGACTTGACCAGTTACGAATAAGGTCTGATAAGGGCGTTGATTTAATTCGGGAATCGCATCAACGGTCGCTTGATTGATCCGTGCGGCCCCCCGACTACCCCCAAAAATCAAAGCAGTTGGTTGATCATCCTGTAGTCCTAATGCCTTTAAAGCCGCCGTTTTTTCGATGTTGGCTACTTGTTGTGCACGGGGGTTACCCGTCATGACAACTTTCTTCGCTGGAAATTGTGACCGCGCACTCTCAAATGAAATCCCAATCTTATCAACAAAATGACTTAAGAACTTGTTCGTCACGCCGACAACGGAATTTTGTTCATGAATGACCGTGGGAATGTGCATTTGGCTAGCCGCAAAGACGACTGCCCCACTGACATACCCCCCAGTTCCGACCACAACATCCGGCTTAAACGCCTTGATATACTTACGTGCAGTCCCAACACTCTTTAAAAATAACCAGACGGTCTTAAAGTTCTGTAAGGACAACGATCGTTTGAATCCTTGAATCTTAATCGTTTTAAAATCAATGCCCCGTTCAGGAACAATCCGGCTTTCAAGCCCACGATGTGTCCCCACATACAAGACTTCGGCCTGCGGATCATGCGCTTTGAGCGCGTCAATTAACGCGAGGGCCGGGTAAATGTGTCCACCCGTCCCGCCGCCTGAAATCATCAGTCGCATTACTTTTCTTCCGCCTTTCCAGTTAAGTCTTCAACCGCTTTAATATACCGGTCGCCACGAATTTCGAAGTTCGGGTATTGATCCCAGCTCGCACAGGCTGGTGATAACATAATAACGTCGCCAGGTGCGCTTAGTTTCCAAGCCGTTGGAACCGCGGTTTCACAGTTTTTACTAAATTCAATGTCTTTAATTCCGGCTAACTTACCAGCATCGGCCATCTTTTGGGCCGTTTCACCAAACACGATCAACGTTTTAACATGATCCTTTAACGCTGGCGCTAACTTTTCAAAGGTATTTCCACGATCCAAACCACCCGCTAATAACACGACTGGTTGGTCGAAACCTTTTAAGGCCATCTCAGTAGCCACAATATTGGTGGCTTTAGAGTCATTATAGAATTGACGGCCTTCATAAGTTTCAACATATTGGGTCCGATGCCGGACACCAGAAAATGTCTTCAACACTTGCACGATGCCAGCAGTTGGCACATCTTCAATCTTGGCCACGGCGATCGCTGCTAAGGCGTTTTCAACGTTATGGTCCCCAGGGATCTTGATATCCTTAGCCGCCATGATGAGTTCATCCTTAAAATACAAGTTACCGTCTTTTTCATAAGCGCCCGTGGTCGTCTTGTCTTGCCGCGAAAATGGGACGACTTGCGCCTTAGATTGTTCACTCAAGCCACGCCATTCTTCTGAATCCCAGTTAACTACAAAGTAGTCATCCGCCGTCTGATTCATCGTAATCCGCATCTTAGCTTTGATATAGTTCGCCCGAGAACCATGGTAGTCCAAGTGAGTTGAATAAATATTCGTTAAGACCGCAATATGGGGATGTAAGGTTTGAATCCCACACAACATAAAGCTCGACAGCTCCGTCACCATCGTGTCCGTTGCTTGGGCCTTTTGGGCGACAGCCGAAGCTGGTACCCCAATATTCCCGGCAACATAAGCTTTACCGGCATTTTGGCGTTGATTCAACATCATCGAAATCAAAGTCGTGGTCGTGGTCTTCCCATTGGTCCCCGTAACCCCAATTAATTCACCGGATAAAATCTGTGACGCTAATTCGACTTCCGTAATGACCGGAATGCCCTTTTCAATGGCACCGGCCACAATCGGGTTCGTGTATGGAATCCCAGGATTTTTAACGACGACTTTAAAATCTTCGTCAAGTAAAGATAAGGGGTGACCACCCGTGATCACTTTGATACCATCGCTCAATAATTCTTGAGCGTCTGGATTATTATCAAAGTCCTTTTTATCGTTAACGGTCACAAAGGCTCCCAGCTTGTGCAACAAGCGGGCCGCGTTCATCCCGCTTTTCGCTAAACCTAATACCAATACTTTTTGATTACGATACTGTTCAACCGACTCCATGTCCTAAGATCTCCCTAAATTTGTTTAGTTAAATATTTTTATTAATGCTTATCGTTTCACCTATAATTTTACTTATTTAGCCACTTATTTAATACAGCAGTTACGTTTGGTGCTAGTTGAAATTGCTGTCTGCCGGTTGGTTTCTAAAATACTAGCCGCCAACGACACGGCTAAATGACTGAACTGAAAATAATCATTCGTTGATTCTTTTATATCCGTTAGTTAACGCCGGGCGGGCCAGAATTGGCTCAATGGTGTCATTTATCTTAGTCGGTGATTTTCCGACTTAGATAAAGCCCGGCTTGGAAGACCGTTCTTTGGCTTCCAAACGTGGCCACCACGTTCCAGCCGATTCTGGCCCAACCAGAGTGGCAATTTAACCCAACTAGCACTAAGTGTAACAATTATTAACGTGTCACTAAATAATCGTGGCAACACTAATAATGGCCGTCACTAATCCAATTGACCAGAAAACGATGTCAATCTTCCATTCGCTCCAGCCTTTCATTTCAAAGTGATGGTGAATCGGACTCATTAAGAAAATCCGCTTCCCAGTTAACTTAAATGAGGCAACTTGTAACATGACTGAGGCTGTTTCGATCACGAAGATCAAGCCAATAAAGAGTAATGATAATTCGTGATGCAATAAGATAGAAACAGCAGCCAAAGCGCCCCCTAAAGCTAGTGAGCCCATGTCACCCATAAAGATTTTAGCTGGCTTATGGTTGTAAACGAAGAACCCTAATAATGACCCGACGACTGCTAAACAGAACATCGCAACATCGAGTTGGTGCTGATGCAACGCAATAATGCCGTAAGCACCAAAGGCAATCGTGGCTTGACCTGCGACTAACCCATCAAGGCCATCGGTTAAGTTGACTGCGTTGGAGAATCCAACTAACCAGATAATGACAAAGATAATGTACCAGATACCTAAAGACCAATCCCCCAAACCTGGAATATGCAAGCCCATTGGCAAGTTTTCATGCTGATAGACCAAGGTGAAAACAATGGCTCCCACAATTTGGCCCAATAATTTCTGCCAAGCTTTTAGGCCTTCGTTTTGTTTTCGCCATAACTTGATACTGTCATCCCAGAAACCTAAAGCCCCGTATAACACAAGAATAAACATCAAAATCCAAGTGGTTGGCCGTAATTGACCTTGCCACCAGCCCACCCAAATCGTCGTGACTAGGATGGACACAATGAAGAGCAAGCCCCCCATCGTTGGTGTACCGGATTTCTTTTCATGCCATTTAGGACCCTCTTCACGGATCATCTGGCCTTCTTTACGTGCCCGGAAATACCGAATCAATGACGGCATCAAGGCAAACACAATAATAAAGCTACTAATGAGCGTAGCGACCCATTCAATTAAACTCAACACAATTCTCCATTCTACAACTTAGTCGTTTACTTTAATTTTACACTTAATCCTTGTTTAGCGTCGATCGGATTGCCAGCCGTGATACTTTGCATATCGACATAACCAGTCCCACTCGTCGCCAACTTCAAGCCAGTCAACGAGGCAAAATCAGCCACTTCACTAGCCGACCAACCGACAACATTTGGCATATACATCTGTCCGTTAGTGACCAGAATTACCCGTTGTTTATTGCTTAAGACCGTCCCAACTGACACTGATTGTTTGACGATCCGTGAGCCTTTACCCACGATAATCGGGGTCACACCAATCTTTTTCGCCGTAGCTTTAGCCGTCTTAGTCGACTTGCCAGTCAAATCTTGCATCTTGACCGACTTCGTCTTAGTCTCACTGGCCTTTTGTTCATCTAAGGCTCGCTGCATGACTGGTTTAAAAATCTCCGCCATGTCATCGGAAGCTGAGGTCGCGCCCAGTGTCGGTTGCTTCATTGTAATATACATAATATATTTTGGATGCTTAGCGGGCGCCATCCCGACGACCGAATAAAGATACGAATCGTTTCCAACCGCATAAGTCGACCCATTACTAACTTGCGCCGTCCCGGTCTTAGCTGCAATCCGATACCCTTTAATTTTAAACGCCGTCCCAGTCCCGTAAGACTTATAGACCACATCTTGCATGTGTTTCAAAACCGCATTCGCGGTCTTAGACGTCACCGGCTGGCTGACAACTTTAGTTTTTGCCTGATAAACCGTCCTTTTCGTATTTGGGTTCACCACTTTCGACACAAAGTATGGCTGTAACATCTTACCATTATTCGCAATAGCCGTGAACCCACGTAACATCTGCATCGGCGTCACTTGAATTCCTTGACCAAATGACGTATCCGCTTGTTCGATCGGATAGGTGAATTGAATCGAGCCTGTCTGCTCATTCGCTAACCCGGTATTCGTACTGGTCCGTAATCCAAACCGTTTAATATATTTCAGCCACGTCTTGGCACCCATCGTTTGTTCCAAATGGGCCATCGCCACATTACTTGAAAGCGCAAACCCCTTCGCATAGGTGATATTCCCCCAACCAGCGGTATTCCAATCAGGAACCGTCTTACCGCCAATCCGGTATTCCCCAGTCGGCACGGTGATGTTTGGGTTATAGTTGCCGCTATCAATCGCGGCGCCCATCGTAAAGACCTTCATCGTTGATCCAGGTTCGTAAGTATCTTCGACGAGTAAATTCCGCCACATCTTTGATAGCCCGGATTGCGTCTGAGCATTAAAGGTTGGCCGCTGACTCGTTGCCAGAACCGCCCCGGTCTTTGCATTAATCAATGTCGCCGTCATCGCTTTAGGATGCACGAGACTATTGACCGTCGACATTTTAGTCTCGAGCAACGTCTGCAGTTTACTATCAATCGTTGTATAGACATTGTCACCATTCTTAACCTTGGTGCCACCAGTAGTTTTACCTTGATAGCCACTTGCTGTAACCGTCTTGTGACCATCTTTACCTGACAACTTATTATTAAAAGCCAGTTCCAGTCCCATTGAGCCTGTCAACCGAGTTTGTTCGGTCCCTTTAATGGCTTTAGAAGTCGTTAAACCAATCAAATGTGAGGCAAACATGCCATTCGGATATAGCCGCGCTTCAGACTCGATAAAATGTAACCCACTAACTTTCGTCGCTTGGATCTTCTCCTTGGTCGTTAATGAAATATTCTTACCGGCCGTTCCAAATTCAACTTGGAAAGTTCCTGACTTGGCCTGTAACGTCTTTAACGCCTTTTTGTAACTAATCGGTAAATACTTAGCCAAGACTTTAGCCACTTTAGCCGGATATTTAACGTATTCAGCCTGACCATCCGCACCTTTTTGATTCTTAGCGACAATCGCATAAATCGTATAGGTACTCGTGTCTTCAGCAATCGCCTCGCCGTTGGCACTATAGATAGTCCCGCGCTTAGCGGCAACCGTCTGATCTTCGGTATATAATTTTTTCGTAGCCTCCGTCAGGTTGACCCCCGCAACGTGGTGCCCGATGGCAATATACGAAAAACGAATGATCAAAACACCAAAAATCGCAATCGCACCAAAGAATAGCCATTGGCCAAAGATGCGACGATTTTGTTTTGGTGACCGTTTCGAAGTCATTCGTTGTTTGTTCTTATTCATTTGTAAACATTCCTTATGCTACCGTTGTTGAGCGTCAACCCGTACTTTTTAGCCACTTTGTTGAGCCGCGTTCGGCTGGAAAGTTCACTGATTTGTTGTGAGGCTGAAGTGTTGCTGGCCTGAACTTTCGTGATTTTCGTTTGTACCGCTTTCAACTGGCTTTGCGCATCCCCGACCGCAATGTTCGCTGAAACTAACGCCAAAGCTAAACTAAAAATAATTAAACTGAAACCGACACATAACACCTTTTCAAACTTTGAAAACGGAACCCGTTGCGTCTGAACAGCGGGGTTCGGCGTTACGACGGTTCTATGTACCGGGGTTGTCGAAACACCGGGGGTCTCACGAGGAAGCTCCCGCGCCAATCCATTTTGGGCCATTGTCATTCACTCCTTTTAAAGCTAATTATGTTTTTCGTTTAAACGTTCAATCACACGTAATCTTGCACTGCGCGCCCGCCGGTTAGCGGCGATTTCTTCGGCACTCGGTACAATCGGTTTGCGACTCACTAACCGATAATCTGGTTGCATCTCTGCTGGGATCACGGGTAAGCCAGGTGGTAATTCTGGTAAATCACTATGTTCCTTAAAAATCGCCTTCACTAACCGATCTTCCAATGATTGGAAAGTAATCACACTGACCCGACCATGGACATTAATCAAGTCAACCGCTTGTTCTAAAGACGTTTCTAAGACCCCTAATTCATTATTAACGGCAATTCGAATCGCTTGAAAGACCCGCTTGGCCGGATGTCCTCCCGTCCGTCGTGCCCGCGCCGGAATCGCTTCTTTAATAATGTCAACCAATTGGCCAGTCGTCTCAATCGGAGCAATCTCACGATGCCGTTCAATCGCGCGCGCCACTTGTTTGGAGAACTTTTCTTCTCCATAGCGATAAAAGATTCGCACCAAATCGGCATAAGGCCAAGTATTGACGACAGTTTGCGCCGTCAGATCAGCACTTTGATCCATTCGCATATCTAAAGGTGCATCATGCTGATAAGAAAAACCGCGAGCTGCATTATCAAACTGGGGTGATGAAACACCCAAGTCATACACGATTCCATCGACCTGATCAATCCCACGGGCGGTCAGCTCAGTGCGTAAGTTAGCGAAGTTACTTTTGATAAAAGTGACCTGACCACTAGCCAAGTAATCAGCGAGATTATCTTGGTTATAATCAATCGCCGTTTGATCCTGGTCAAAGCTGAATAAGTGCCCGGTTGGCCCTAATTGCTTCAAAATTTCACGAGAATGACCCCCACCGCCCAACGTACAATCAACATAAATGCCGTCAGGTTTAATAGCTAGCGCTGCAATGGCTTCGTGTAATAAAACAGTGGTATGTTCAAATGTTGCCACAAGTTGACCTCCTTTCTTGGCTCTCTTTTTTAAAAATCAATCAAATTCTCAGCTAAGTCATCGAAATTAGCGGCCGTCTCCGTCTCATAAGTCTGCCACTTTTCGGCACTCCAGATTTCAAACCGGTCGGAAACACCGACAATCACACATTTCTTCTCTAATTTTGCGTATTGACGCAAAGGTGCGGGCACCATGATACGGCCCTGCTTGTCTAATTCACATTCGGCGGCCGCAGCGTAGAAGAAGCGGACAAATGCCCGTGCATCCTTCTTCGTCAGCGGCAAATCATCTAATTGCGCCTGTAAGGTGGCCCAACGCGCTTGGGGATAGCCGAAGATACAGCCATCCATCCCACGCGTGATCACAAAACTTGGTCCCAATAGCTCCCGAAATTTAGCGGGGATGATTAATCGACCTTTAGCATCCAAAGCGTGTTCAAATTCACCGAAGAACATCGTCGCTGCCAAAGTCAATCAACCCCTTTCATTAAACATAATTAAGTCTACCACACCCCCCCACTTCCTACCACACCGATTTGTTACTTTTCGCAATTGTTAAGAAATATTATAAAAAATCCCCACCTAACGACGTTTCATTAGGTGGGGACTAGTGGGACTTATTTATATTTAGGGGCCAACTTTGGCAAGCACAAAGCAGCCAAACGCAATCAAATAAACCAAAATCGTTACTAAATCGGTCGCCCGCCAATAAAGCCGAAAGAAGCGTCCGTAAAGGATTTCACCCCGTTGTAAGACTTCTAATAACGTCAATCCAATGCCCATAATCATTAACGACAACATTTCATACGGTACAATCGAACTTTCCGTTGCTTGCAACGTCAAATAGTGAGTAAAGATAATTAATAATGGCGGCCAAAAATCAATTAGTAAGAGCGTTTTCGGCCAATGACGTTTAAAGACCCGTTTGAGTCCCCAAAAGATGATGGCCACAACCACTAGCAACCCTAATTGCCCGAGCCAATTTGTAAACAGGTCATGCATTCGACGCCCTCCTATCAGTATCGGTCTTATTATAGGGATTCTAGGCCGACTTTTCAACGTCAGTCACCCGTTCTATAATGGGAGCAATCACTTTACTTAACGGAGGTAGTGCTATGCGACAGACTTTTTCCATCGGCGCCGACGGTTTACTAACGACCGGTCATGCGCAAGCGACCCGCTATTGGATCAACATCGAACGTCCGACAACGGTTGAAATCAATCAGTTAGTTCAGGAATTTAGTTTTCCTCGTGACTATTTAACCGCCGTTTTAGATGACGCCGAAATCTCACGAACCGAACAACTTGATCAACCTAAGCAAACGCAACCAGGCTTAATCATCATGCAATTCCCTAAATTAACCACTAGCGACCTAGGCTACTTGGAATATCAGGTCTACCCATTTGCTTTAATTCTGACGCAAAATGTCGTCTTGACCGTTAGCAACTATCCGGCGAGCTTTATTCAAGATTTTGTCATGGATCCCGATTCGTCGCGCTTGAGTCTTGCCGACCATGAAAATTTTGTGCTAGCCATCATGTGGTACATCGCCCACGCCTATGTGCAGGCTCTGGCCAACATTAATGCCAAAACAAACATCTTAGAACGACACCTGACCCGTGCCACGCGTAATGAAGAAATCTTTCGCATTATGGCTTATCAAAAGTCCTTAATTCGCTTTAATGCGGCGCTCACGCAAAATGCCCCCATTTTAAAAGCCGTGGAAGCTTCGGCAACCCGGTTTAATGCCGCCGACCATCAACAACTCATTACTGACATTTTAATTGAAACACAACAAGCTGCTGACATGACGAAAACCACTAACCAAATCTTGCAACAATACAGTCAAATGGTGAGTGCCGTCATCTCAAATAACTTGAACGATGTGATGAAAGTCTTGACGTCATTAACGATTATTTTAACGATTCCCACCATTATTGGCGGTATCTATGGCATGAACGTCCACCTACCAGGGGCTGGCCTTGTGCATGCCTTTAGTTGGATCATGCTCGGTACGATTCTACTATGCGTGATCAGTCTGGAATACTTACGAAATCATGACTATTTCTAATTGACGATTGAAAAAAACCGGATTCCACGTTAAACTATGAAAGAATTACTAAAAAAGTGTGGTGCATACTAAACTTATGAAGAAGAAGAAATCGACTTTTCAAATTATCACGATGGTCGTTATTTGGTTAATGATCATTTCAACCGTCGGCGCGTTAGTCTTACAAGCGTTATCCGGCTTAGGTTTACTTGAATTTTAAAAAGGTTACTGAAGACAAAAACGGTAGGTCAGCAAACAACGCTGGCCTACCGTTTTATCTTGATTTACTTATTCCGACGCTGGTTCAGCATCGTCAGCACTCGCTTGCCGATAAACTTTCCGCGGCTTGCTTCCTTCTGACGGGCCCACAACCCCACGTTCTTCCATCTCATCGACAATCCGAGCCGCTCGATTATAACCAATTCGGAACCGTCGTTGTAACATCGACACACTAGCTGACTGCTGTTCCGTCACTAATTCAACGGCATCGGCGTAATATTCATCCTCACCATCACGCGGATCATCACCGTCTTCATTGGCTTCATCATCTTTAACCAGCATACTATCATCATATTCGGCAGTCTGCTGATCCTTAATAAAGGTCACAACTTCTTCAACATCATGGTCTGAGATATACGCCCCTTGGACCCGCAATGGTTTATTCATCCCCATCGGTTGATAGAGCATATCCCCACGACCCAACAGCTTTTCAGCCCCATTACTATCAATAATTGTTCGTGAATCCGTCCCACTCGAAACGGCAAATGCCATCCGTGATGGAACGTTGGCCTTGATCAGCCCCGTAATGACGTCAACGGATGGGCGTTGCGTCGCCAAAATCATATGAATTCCAGCAGCCCGCGCCATTTGACCTAATCGAATGATGGCATCTTCCACTTCACTCGAAGTCACCATCATTAAGTCGGCTAATTCATCAACAATCACGACAATATAAGGTAAAGTTGGTCGATTTTGACCATCGGCTTGATTTTGTTTCTGAATATAATCATTGTAACCTTGCATATTACGTTGCTTAGAATCCGCAAAGAGTTCATAGCGCCGTTCCATTTCAGCCACGACTTTATGCAACGCGCGCGCGGCCTTTTTCGGTTCGGTCACAACGGGAGTCAATAGATGCGGAATCCCATTATAGACCCCAAGTTCTACTTTCTTAGGATCAATCAGCATGAACTTCACTTGATCCGGCTTCGTATTCATTAACAGACCAGTAATCATAACGTTAATGGCCACGGACTTCCCGCTCCCAGTGGAACCAGCAATCAACAAATGCGGCATTTTCGCTAAGTCAGCCATGACTAAGTTTCCAGAAACATCGCGGCCCAATGGGACTTGCAATGGTTTCTTTGGGTGTGCCGGCTGTGCTTCCACAATATCACGGAATGAGACCGTCGAAATTTGCTTATTCGGTACTTCAATCCCAATTAAAGACTTCCCTGGAATGGGCGCTTCAATCCGCAGATCTTTAGCCGCTAATGCTAAAGCTAAGTCATCGGCCAAATTAACGACCTTACTAACTTTAACCCCGACCGCCGGATGCAATTCATATTTCGTTACCGATGGCCCTAAGCTGACATTCTTCACTTCGACTTTTACACCAAAACTATCTAATGTCGTCTTTAATTTGGCGGAGTTGGCCTCAATTGTTGCATATTCGGCGCTTTGATCCGTCTTGGGAATCTTCGTTAATAAATCAGATGTTGGTAAGCGATAATCTGAGGTATCGACTGGTGCGGTCCCAGCTAATGGCGTTTCTGCTTTCGCTGGCGCTTCTTGTTCACTAGCCACCACAATTTTAGGCGCTGTTGATACCGGGGCTGCTGAAACGGGAGTGGCCGGAGTCGCTGCTTGTGGGGCTGGAGCTGGTTGTGACTTAGCTACTGGCGCTGGGGCAGTCGATGGTGCTGGTGCTGACTGATTATTTTCCCGGACTTGCTGGTGAACCCGATAACGAGCATATTGCACTCGGACATAGTGAGCCACGGTCTGATAAGCATCTTTAACATGGGCACTCGCCACCATTAACCAGTTACGAATGGCTAAAACTGTCTGATGGAATGGTAAATTAAAGACAATAAAAATCCCAGTAATGATTAAAATAATAGCGACTAAAATCGTCCCTAAATTTGCGACCAATGGATAAGTCACACTATAACCAGCCGCGCCGACTAGCCCCCCACCAAGGTGAATCGAAACACCACCCTTGGCAAAATCATTCTTAATCAGATTCCAAGTGATCGCCCAAAATTCAGTATGCCGATTCAACCGGTTAAACATTGGAATCTCTAGTAGCAGTAAATAACTAAAGAAAATCAAATTGCCACCAAACCAGCGACGCCAACCCAGCCGGGGTAACCGGCCAAAAATCATGACAAAGCCCAGTACTCCGAGTGTTAAAATGGCTAAGAGTTGATAAGCATCACCAGCAATAAGGCGGAAACATTCCGCAAAAAAAGTCCCGATAAGGCCCAGATTAAATAACGCAAAAATGGTGATCAAGACCCCAATCAAGCCCACCACATTACCGGTCATTTGATGTTGCGCAGCCGCTTTCGTGGTCCGTTTAGTCCCGGTTGTCCGCTTCTTTTTAGTTGTTCGTCGCTTTTGCGCCACGTTATAATCGTCCTTTCTATTTAAATAATCACAAGTTTATTTGAACTTAGGTCGTATTAATCGCCTATTAACTTCAGCTTGTCACTCTGGTTGTCCCAAACATAATTATATACGCTTGGTGCCAGTTGAAATTGCCGCCTGCCGGTTGGGTCCTAAAACGCTGGAACGCCAACGACACGGCTGAGCATTTTAGAAATCAACGGCTCGGCTAAATGACTGAACTGAAAATAATCAATCGTTAATTTTTCAATTCCCGTTAGTTAACGTCGGGCGGGCCAGGATTGGCTCAGTGGTGTCGTTTATCTTAGTCGGTGATGTTCCGACTTAGATAAAGCCCGGCTTTCGAGACCGCACTGTGGCTCGAAAACGTGGCCACCACGTTCCAGCCGATTCTGGCCCAACCAGAGTGACAATTTAATCCAACTAGCACCAAACACAATTACATCTATTGTACCAAACCTACGTTCGGAATCCTAACTTTTTCATAACGTCAAAAAACGCGCGGACTCTGCTCAGCCGCGCGTCGTCTGCCTATTTTAGTTTGTCGTTTTCATAATGATGTGACCGTTCCAAACTTAAAAAGTTTTGTTGGCGCAAGGCTTCATAGATCACAATAGCCGCTGAATTGGATAAATTCAACGCGCGGATATGCGAATCATCTTGCGGAATCCGAATCGCCTTTTCTGGATAACGACGCATAAAGGGTTCCGGTAATCCCGTCGTTTCCTTACCAAATAAGAAATAATGATCCTTACTGGTATCACTATAATCGACATCGGTATAGTCATGCTCGGCAAATTTAGAGACTAAATACAAGTTGTCTAAGTCTGGCACGCTAGCTAAAAAGTCCTGTAAATCCGCGTGATATGTAATATTCACACTATCCCAGTAATCTAGGCCGGCGCGCTTTAAATGTTTGTCATCCACTTTAAAGCCTAAAGGTTCAATAAGGTGTAAAGCGGTATCGGTTCCGGCACAAGTCCGCGCAATGTTCCCCGTGTTAGCGGGCATTAATGGTTCAAATAATGCAATATGATTTGTCAAAATAAGTCTTCCTTTAATTGTAATATTATTGAATATCATACCATGACTCAACCAATCTAGCCTAGCCCTTCCCAACAGAAAGCTAATTATTCGTATCTTGAACAAACTTACTTTATACTGATCGCTGTAACTTAGATTAGAGGAGGAATTTAACTTGAAAATCATGATTATTGGGGCAACTGGGATGGCTGGTTCGGCCATCACCGCCCAAGCATTAACACAAGGCCACACGGTCACCGCAATTGGCCGTTCCACAGAAAAATTGGCCAAGTTAACACCAAATGATCACCTAACTACCGTTGCTAAAGACGCCTTTGCCTTAACTAAGGCCGACTTAACGGCTGTCGATGTCGTCGTCGATGCCATGGCAACGCCACCCGCTAAGGCTTACTTGCACGTTGACTTAGCAACTAAGTTAGTCGCCATGTTACGTGACACGACGGCTCCCCGCCTAGTCTTTATCTTAGGGGCTGGGAGTTTGAAAACCGGTGCCGATCAACATCTCTTAGTCGACGATATCGCTGCTGATCCTGCGAACGCGGCGTTTGTTGCCATTCCCCAAAACCAACTTAAAGAATTAACTTTCTTGCGGACAGTTGATGATGTCAACTGGGTCGGCATCTCACCAGTCGCCGACTTTCATGCTGGTCCCGCCGTACCAGCGCACCTTGGTACTGACGACCTGTACGTCAACGATCAAGGTATCTCCGCGACCAACTCTGGCACCATGGCCGTGGCCGTTTTAAATGAAGTCACTCAACCAGCGCATCATCAGATCCGTTTCACAGTTGCTAATCAGTAACCATTTTCAGCTAATTTTAATTACCCCCTCAGTAAAACATGCTATGCTAACTGGCATAACACAGTTCACTGAGGGGGATTTTTTATGAAGACCCGCTTAACCGGGCGTGAAACAGTCTTTATTGGCGCCATGCTCTTTGGCTTATTCTTTGGTGCCGGTAATCTGATTTTTCCAATCTACTTAGGTCAACAAGCTGGTGCACATGTCGGCACTGCAATCATTGGGTTACTCATTACCGGGATTGGTCTCCCACTATTAGGGGTGATGGGCATCGGCTTAACGCGCAGTGCCGGCGTATTCGAACTGGCCACTAAAGTCAGTCGGCCTTACGCTTATTTATTCACATTTGTGCTGTACCTGACCTTAGGACCCTTCTTTGCAATGCCGCGATTAGCGACCACGGCCTTTCAAATTGGCTTAGTTCCGTTTTTGAGCCACTCGCAACAGCCCTTAGCGTTGCTCGCCTTTTCAGCCGCCTTCTTCGGACTAACTTGGCTATTGGCGCGCAATCCAGGCAAAATTATGACTTACGTTGGCAAATGGCTGACGCCGTTATTTTTGATCTTGCTAGGTAGCCTAATGTTAGTAGCCTTAATCAAGCCCTTAGGCAACTTCCAAGTAGCCGCACGTGGAGCCTATCAAAGCCAACCGCTGCTGGCAGGCTTTACAGAAGGTTACAACACAATGGATGCTTTAGCGTCCTTGGCCTTCGGGATCGTCGTCATTGATGCCATTAAAGCACTAGGCGTGAGTGAACCTGGTCAAATTGCGAAAGATACCATTAAAGCTGGAATCATTTGTGTCGTTCTAATGGGCGTCTTATACGGCGTCTTAGCACTAATGGGCACGATGAGCCTCGGTCGGTTCGCCCCGGCTGCAAATGGTGGCATTACGTTAGCCCAGATTGCCAATGCGTATTTTGGGTCCTTTGGTAACGTCCTACTCGCACTAATTGTGATTATCGCTTGCTTAAAGACAGCGGTCGGCCTGACCTTGGCCTTTGGTGATACCTTACAAGCAATGGTTCCAGCGTTCAGCTATCGTTGGCTGATTATCTTTGCCTGTGTAATTCCAGCCGTGCTCGCTAACATCGGCCTCACTCAATTGATTACTTATTCAACGCCAATCCTAATGTTATTGTATCCACTCGCCATCGTTTTAATTGGCCTAGCTTGTTTATCACCGTGGTTAGGGACCTCACGTTGGCTGTATGCCATGACAACAGCTTGGACTGTGATTCCAGCTATTTTAGCCGGTTTAAATGCCCTACCAGCGTCATGGCAACAAACTGGCTGGCTACAGTTGTGCCAGCAGTTAAATGCTGCCTTGCCTTTAGCGCAGCTCGGACTTGGCTGGACAGTACCGGCGTTAATTGGCCTCATTCTAGGGGTAATTGGACAACGTGTCACCCAGCATTAACTTTTTCACGCTTTAATGGTCATTTTCATCAAAGTTAAAGGTCTCAAGTGCAACCTGACATCAGCCAGAACACTCGAGACCTTTTTTAGACCGTAAAAAAACGCAGTATTTCGGTGTGGGCACGGCGAAACGCTACGTTAATGAAGTTCAACTCGGTAGTCACCAACGATGTTGATCGATGTTAGCTACCAAACGATTTCTCAATGGCAATCTTAACACCGGCTTACCAATCATGCAAGCGCCCTTAGCTTACTTTTCCTTAGTCATGGTTAACAAGCTGACATCCACCGTAATTTTAGGTAGACCAGTTTGAACGGCTTGCGCTAAGCTGTCAGCATCAGCCCCCCAATGTAGCGGCGTCATGACCATTAAATCATTGAAGTCAACCGTACTGAGATCAAACTCATAATGGATAACCTGTTGTTGTGCTGTCGGATAATGTTGCTTGAATAAGTCAATCACCCGTTGATTATCATAGTGGTACTGGCGATCAGTCGGCTTAAACAACAAGTGCCGCAATTCAATCAGGTAGTCACTATTCGGGACCACTTTTAACAACTGTCCACCTGGTGCTAAGACGCGTTCAAACTCACGATAAGCTGATGGTGAAAAGACATCCATAATCGCCGTGAACGCTTCATCCGTAAATGGCAACTGCGCCAAGTCAGCCACACAATAATAAGCCGGCGTGGTTAATTGAGTCGCTAAGTTAACGCCAGCTTTACTAATATCAAAGCCAATCCCGACATCTTTTGCATTGGCATGCAGATCTAATAAGTCCGCTAATGGCGTCCCTTCCCCACTCCCAATATCTAAAATACGTTGTGGCTGCGCATTTAGCTGCGCGTTAATTGCCGTTACAATGGGTTTAAAGAACCCGGCTTGTAAAATCCGCCGGCGCGCCGCTAACATCGCTGCGTCATATTCACTTTGAACTTGGTGCGTCAAAAAATATAAGGTCCCTTTTTTAGAAAAATCTAATTCATGCCCATTGGGACACTTGAGGGTATGGTCTTCGACGGCACTGTAGGGTGCGTCACAAACTAAGCAGCGAAATAAGTTTAAATGCTGTTGCACAAACTGACTGCCTTGATCTATTTTCTTCACTATTTTCACACTTTCCAAATTTATCTTAGTCCCACGTTTGGTGCTAGTTGGCTTAAATTGCCACTCTGGTTGGGCCAGAATTGGCTGGAACATGGTGGCCACGTTTGCAAGCCACAGAACGGTCTCGCAAGCCGGGCTTTATCTAAGTCAGAAAATCACCGACCAAGATAAACGACACCACTGAGCCAATTCTGGCCCGCCCGCCGTTAACTAACGGATATTTAAAAATTAACGATTGATTATTTTCAACCCGGTCATTTAGCTGAGCCGTTGGTTGCCAAAATGCTTAGCCGTGTCGTTGACCTTAGTGCGAGTATTTTTCCCGAATTTAGGCCAAGGCCAGCTTTGAAGACCGGTTTGGCTTCAAAATGGTCCATGGTGTTCCAGCGTTTTAGAAATCAACCGGCAGGCGGTAATTTCAACCAGCACCAAGCGTATTATTCCCATCATACCATATGTTCACAATTCATTAGACTGAGGTCGCTGACTCAAGTTGAAACTAAATAGTCGCAATGTCGATTTTACTATGCTATCTTAAATAACGTTCTAAAAAACATTGAAAGTTGCGACAAATTTTTTGTGCGTGAATTGCAAACTCAACCAGTTGCAAAGGAGCAAAAAATTATGGCTAAAAAGTCAAAAATCGCGAAAGAAAAACGGATTGAAGCGACAGTTGCCAAGTACGCCGCCCGCCGCGCAGAATTAAAGGCTGCCGGTGATTATGCCGGGCTAGCAACTTTACCACGGAATGCCTCACCCGTTCGGATTCATCGGCGTGACCATTTAGATGGCCGCCCACACGCCTACTTACGGAAGTTCGGGATGTCTCGATTAAACTTCCGCCGCCTAGCCCATGCCGGTCAAATTCCCGGTGTGCGTAAAGCTAGTTGGTAACCCAATATAACGTCAATTAAAAATGAGCAGTGCCCGCAATTGGTGGCACTGCTCATTTTGTTTAAGGTTCATTTTTAAATTGTTCCAGTTGTTTTAACCCAGCTACAATACTGGCTTTGGAATAATGCCCAGCTTGTAAGGTCGCGTCATCGTAATGATTGAGCGTCTGATAGAGCCATAAAGCTAGCTGAAAGAATTGATCCTCAGTCATCGCATAGCGCAACTGTAACAAGCGCGTGGCCGCTTGTTGATACTGTTGATCATGGATCAATTGCCGCAACTCTGCTTGATGTGGCAATGCCGGTCCAACCGTCCCCGGAAAGACAATCTCCGTATTGGGACTGTCCTTAGCATGGGCCAACAAATAACCAAAGCCTTCTGCCAAAGAATGAATCTGTCGCAGAATAAAATCACTTTCTTCCGCCATCGTCGATCTCACTTTCTTCATACAAACCAGATTGAGCTTGATACCAAACAAATAAATGGGTCACTAAAACTTTTAAGATGGCATAGCCTGGAATCCCGAAAATGACCCCCATTAAGCCAAAGATCTTCCCACTGACTAACAACACAATCAAAATCGTCACCGGATGAATGGCTAGACTACTGCCTAAGACTAATGGCGAAATAACGCGCCCTTCAATCGTCTGCTCGATCACAAAAACAATTAACACTTTCACTAGCATCCAAGGCGAGATCACTAACGCAATCACCACTGACGGCACCATCGCTAAGAAAGACCCCAAATATGGAATCAAATTCAAAATACCAGCTGCAATCCCTAAAGTTAAGGCGAATTTCAAGCCAATAATCCCATACCCAATGGCAAACATCACTGCCACAAAAAATGCGACAGTTAATTGGCCCCGAATATAGTTACTGACTTGTGAATTAATCTCCGTCAGCACTTGTAAAAAGCCGGCCCGACCTTTAGTTGGCACAAACTTGGCCAAATACTTTGGTAATTGATGGCCATCTTTTAATAAGTAAAACAGAATAAACGGCATCGTAATCAGACCAATGACCACCGTCGTGACCGTGCTGACCACACTCGTGATGGAAGAAACCGTTCCGGTTAAATACTTGGTAACCTTACCACTTAGTAACTTGCTGGCATCGGTATTCCACTGATCCAATTGATCACGAAAGACGGATAGCTTTGGATCATTCATCCAATGATTGAGCTCGTTACTGGCATTGTGCCAATAAGTTGGCCAGTCGTTAATAATGCCTAAGGTCTGCGTGCGAATGACTGGAATCAAGGCAACAATCCCCCAAATAATCAGGCCTAGTATCAGTACAAACAACCCAATAATCGTCCACGTCCGGCGAATATGATACTTTTTTTCCAACCAATCTACCAGCGGGTTCATCAAGTAATACAAGACCCCAGCTAAGATAATCGGAAAACCCACAATACTAAAGAACTGCTGCACTGGCGTTAGCAGCCAAGTCACCTGTTTGCCTAAAAAGGCACAGGCTAACACTAATAAAATAATGATCAAAACCCGAATCGTTTTTTGCCCCGTCCAGCGGGCTACGGTTGGTTTAGTCTTCAAAAAATGCACCCCCGGTTACTAACGGCCTATGCTTGATACGTGATAACACTGCCAACTTTAAGTTGTGGCATGGTCGCTGGTGCTAAATAAATCCCGTTTTGCATCGGCTTTTTGGGTACAGCCGTAAAATACAGCGTGGCATGCCCAATTGAATTTAAGTTGGCATTAACAAGTTCGCCAGCATACGCGACCGTATAGGCTTGGTCATCAATTTTAATGGTACTGCCAATCGCCACTGTCATCGGTTCATGTGTAGCTTCAAACGTTTGAATCACCGCAATATTTTGAATTGCCGCGGTCGCTGTTTCGTCGAAGAAAATTAAAATGGGTTCGTGCTCAGAAATTGCTTGGTCCCCAATAGATTGTACGGTTGCACTCACTGCCATGTTTACAGAACTCCATTCTTTAATTTAAGTTGGCTTAATTGTAGCATAGCGCCCCGCCCTTTCGCCACTTTGGGACCGTTTTCAGTTAGGTGGTTTATGCTATAATTAACCTTAGGACTGATTCAACCATCAGTCATCTGTCACTCAAGGAGGTTGAGCGTCTTATGCAAGAACCGCTCTTATTTGGAACCTATACTAAAAAAACAAGTCAAGGCATCTATGCCGGGACTTTAGATACAACTGAAAAAACGTTAACCATGACCGGGCTGGTCACCAAAACAGCCAACCCAACTTACCTCGCCTTATCAGCCAAGAATCGCCTTTACAGCGTTGTCAAAGCTAGTGATGACGAAGGTGGCGTGGCAGCCTGGCAATTAGCCAATCAAACTGCTACTCGCTTAAATGAAGTGATTGCCCCCGGGACGCCACCTGCTTACGTTGCCGTTGACGAAGCCCGGCAATTGGTCTACAGCGCTAATTACCATAAAGGCACTGCCAGTGTCATGCACATCGCGACCAATGGTGAACTCACTTTGGTCGATCAAGTGACGCATACTGGCAATGGGCCCCGGCCAGAACAAGATGGCTCACACATCCATTATACGGACTTAACCCCAGATAACCGGTTAGTCGCCATTGACTTAGGTAGCGACACGGTCTATGTCTACAACGTTAGCGATACTGGCAAGCTCAGTGCCCAGTCAACGTTAAAGATGGCCCCAGGTTTTGGTCCCCGGCATCTGGTCTTTGCCCCCGATGGTCAACACGCCTTTTTAGTGGGCGAATTATCCAGCAACGTCGCGACCTTAGCTTATGACCCAGCGACCGGTAGCTTCCAGCAATTAGACGTTGTCACCACCATTCCAGCTGATTACACTGCTCATAATGGGGCTGCGGCCGTTCGTTTGAGTCGTGATGGGCAGTTCCTTTATGTGTCTAATCGGGGCTACAACTCCTTAGCCGTCTTCCAAGTGCAAGCAGACTTTAAGTTGACCCTCATTCAACAAATCAGTACTGAAGGCGACTTTCCTCGCGACTTTGCGTTAGACCCAACCGAAGCGTTTATCGTTGCGGTTAACCAGAATACGGATAACGCCACTTTATATGCACGTGACCTTGAAACTGGTCAATTGACGTTACTTCAAAAAGATGTTACCGTCCCAGAAGGCGTTTGCGTCTTATTCTCAAAGTAAAGGATGACAATTTAAATGGTCTTAAAAGAAGTCGCATTAGAAAACTACACAAATATCCCGGCCGCTATCGCTGCGGGAGCCCAACGAATCGAGTTAAATGACAATTTAGCCGTGGGTGGGACCACCGTTAGCCGTGGCGTGATGGCCGAAGCCGCTAAGTATACCCAAGAACACGGCGTTACTTTGGTTACGATGATTCGCCCACGCGGTGGTAACTTCGTTTATAACGATACTGAGTTAAAAATTATGGAAGCCGACTTATTGCAAGCCCAAGCGTTGGGCGTTGACGGCGTGGCATTAGGGGCCTTAACCAAAGATGGTCAACTTGATACTGAAGCCATGGCCCTCCTCGTGGGTGCGGCTGGTGGCATGAGCGTCACTTTCCATATGGCCTTTGATGCCTTAGCTGCTGATCAACAAGCTGCGGCCATCGATTGGTTAGTTGCCCATGATGTTGAACGCATCTTAACCCATGGTGGACCATTAACCACGCCAATTGCTGATTGTTTACCACAATTACAGGCCACCATCAAGTTAGCAGCCGGTCGGATTCAAATCTTACCTGGCGGCGGTATTACAGCAGATAATGTGGCTCGTATTACCACGGCGCTGAATGTACCTCAAGCACATGGGACCAAGATCATCGCCTATTAGCTTAATTTCGACTTAATTGATCAAAAAAGACGCTGAAAACACCCTTAAATGAGTGTTTTCAGCGTCTTTTTAGACTGTTTTACCGCATTAAATCAACAATATCTTGTGGTAACGGTGCAAAAGTCGTTAAGTCTTTCTGTAAAAATGGATCATAAAAGCTTAATTGCATGCAATGGAGCGCCTGACGATCAATCCAGGGATTACGGGGACCCCCATACAACCTATCGCCAATCAACGGATAGCCCGCCGCCGCAAAGTGGACCCGAATCTGATGAGTCCGCCCCGTGTGTAAGCGCACTTTAACCACGGTTCGATCAGCTAGCCGCCGCACGACCCAGTATTCCGTTAAGGATGGGCGACCATCTGGCGTAATCGTTCGCTTGATAAATGACCCCGGCGCACGACCAATCGGCTGATCTAACCAACCATGATCCGCGGGCAAGACACCACTGACAACCGCCAGATACATCTTACGCATCGCATGGGTCTTGAGCTGCGCATCGATAATCGAGTGGGCAAAGTGATGTTTGGCAAATAACACGATACCACTCGTATCTCGATCCAGCCGCGTCGTTATGTGGACGACTTGATTTTCATAGGCCCGCGCTTGGTAGTACCCCTTGACCCGATTAGCCAAGGTGTTTTCTGGCAGATGATGCGCTGGCACGGAAGCAACCCCGGCTGGTTTATTCGCAATCAAGTAATCACGATCTTCATACAAAATATTCAGCGGTAAATCAGAGCCACCCAAAAAATCGTTACCGATCTCAACGGGGGTCACCATGGTCACCTTTTCGCCACCAGTCAACACATGAATCGCTAAGACCGGCTGATCATTGACCAAGATAGCCCCGCCATGATATTTCACTTTTTTTAATAAACTACGCGTCACGCCATGTTGTGACAACAACGTCTTGACCTTCATCGGTGCCGTTGCGGTATTCTGCCACGTAAATCTCATTGGTCTTCTTCCAAACCAATGAAGGACGTCTCAACCCGTTGCCAGAAACGATTATGCCGATGTTGGGCAAAGGCAATCCGGCGATTCGCAATCGAGTAGCGAATTTGTTGAATCGGACGTGGCTGCGTATCCATTTGATCGGCCGTAAAGATAAAATGCGACTGCTGCTGTGGCTTAATCGTAATGGTTTCGTACGGTGCGACAATCACGGGCGACCCTAACGTTCGGAACACTCGGTTATTGATCGAGGCAATTTCAGCCATTTGTAACGCATCTAAGCGCGGATGAATGACGGCGCCACCAACGGATTTATTATAAGCCGTTGACCCCGTGGGCGTTGAGACACACAGTCCGTCGCCACGGAAACGTTCGAATAATTCATCCTGAATATACACATCCGCAACCATCGTACTACCAAGTTTCTTTAACGTGGATTCATTTAACGCTAAATAATGATCCGTTTCACCCGTATCCGCGTACGTAATCTCAACGGATAAGAGCGGATACGTCACACTCTGGCCATTATCATCCTTCAACCCAGCAATGAGTTGATCGATTTCATAGTCGCGCCAATCGGTATAAAAGCCCAAATGCCCCGTATGCACACCGACAAAACGAACTTGATCAACCATATCACTATAATGATGGAACGCTGATAACAGTGTGCCATCGCCCCCGACTGATAAGACGAGATCTGGTGCGTAGTCGTCAATTTCAAAACCAGCCGCAGTCAACTTTGTATGTAGCTCAGTGGCGACTTTTTTGGACTTTGGGTTAGAATTCGCATAAATCGTTACTTTCATCATGAGTCTTGATCTTCTTTCGTTGCGCTATCATCATCGGTTTGAGCCCCTTTACCGTAAGAAAACAAACTCTGCGCTTCTTGGATTTCTTCACGAATTTCTGACATTTCTTTATCTAAACTAAAGGCCGCCTCCGCCGCTCGCTGTAACCGCTGGCTAAGGTTTTCTGGAAAGTCACCTTGATATTTGTAGTTTAACGAATGTTCAATCGTCGCCCAAAAGTTCATTGCTAATGTCCGGACTTGAATTTCCGCTAAAATCTTCTTTTCACCACCGACCATCTGCACCGGATATTCAATCACAATATGATACGACCGATAACCAGATGGCTTTTCGTTACTGATATAATCACGTTCTTCTAAGATCGTCATATCAGTCCGCTTCCGTAATAAGTCGACCACTTGATAAATATCCTCGACGAATTGACACATAATGCGCAACCCAGCAATATCTTGCATATCTTGTTCCAAGCGATCAGCCTGAACCTTACGCCGGAGCATCTTTTCTTTAATGCTATCAACCGGTTTCACGCGCCCCGTTACAAACTCGATCGGTTCATGCTGGTTCAAATCGCGAAACTGTTTCCGCATTCCCCGTAGTTTAACTTTCAATTCATCAACGGCTTGTTGATAAGGTAATAAAAAATGGTTCCAGTCTTCCATCAGGGCACCTCCGTTTCAAATCCATACCTTTAAAATTTTACCATATTTTCCCAGAATAAAAAGCAATCGCTTCCTGGTTTAACAATTCACATTAACAACTTAACCAACAGCGCTTTCAAGAGCAAATTACTTTACGAATGGGGTAAATCGGTGCATGATGACAGTCGAAGGTTTAATTCAAATGACCGCTTAACAGGCCATTATTAAGATAAATGATGAATTTAAAAACTTGCAAATACTAAGTAACCTTGGTATTCTGCACTATGACGCGAAAAGAGAAAGTGGAGGAATTATGACGTGTTAGAAGTGTATTTATTTGTAAATCCGCTAGGAGAACAATGTGTCCGTGATGAACAAAATGTCTTACGCCTGGCCAACGATTCGGATAAGCAAATTCAATTCCAATTCGTACCATTATTGAATATCAATATCATCCAAAAAGCCATGCAACGCCAAGGATTAAAAGCAACTGACTGGCAAGCGCAAAATCACCAGTCACAACAGTTGTATCGTATTATTTTGGACTATAAAGCTGCCCTTTTTCAAGGCAAAAAACGCGGCCGCAATTTCTTGATTGCGATGCAGGATGCCCTTTTAAAAGCCGGCCAACGTTATTCTGAAGATTTGGTCACGGCAGTTGCGGAACGCTGTAAAATTGACTTAGATATGTTTATGGAAGACCGCAATAGTGATTTAGCCAAGCAAGCCTTTCATGCCGATCAACGGCTGGCTTCTGAGATGAACATTACCGCTGCATCATCAGCAGTGGTCTTCGACTGCGATCATTACGATTATGGCGTTTTGCTGGAACACTTTAATTACGCGACCTTATTTGACCTCGTTAATGGTCAATTAGATCCATTTGATGAATTAGCTCAGCATACCAACTGTGCTAACTTAGATGGTACACAATTGCACGTCTTATAGGTCACCTTATCGTACGACCCGTTATTGCAATTATTCTGACATAATAAAAAGGACCCGCTCATAGCAGCGGGTCCTTTTTTGACTAGATACAGCCTTAATTCGTCTTAATTAACTGTTCAAATTCTGTTAACCGTTGTTCAAATACCTTAAAGGCATCGGCCAAATAATCGGTCTTGGTCATATCAACGCCAGCATTACGCATCACTTCAATTGGGAACTCTGATGAGCCGGCTTGTAAATAGCCCAGATACTTTTTAACTGCCCCCGGTTGTTTCGTCGAAATACCATGTGCTAATGTCGACGCAGCGGCAAAGCCAGTCGCATATTGATAGACATAGTAGTTGTAATAGAAATGCGGAATCCGCGCCCATTCATCCGCAATCTGGGGATCACTAACAACGGCGGTGCCGTAATACCGTTGATTCAATTGCAAATAATAAGTCGACATGCGATCGGCAGTTAAGGGCCGACCTGCCGCAGCCTCCTCATGAATCCACTGCTCAAATTCAGCAAATTGGGTCTGCCGGAACAAGGTTCCTTTGAAGCCATCCAAATAATAATTCAAGACGTAGGCGCGGACTTTCGGATCCGTCTCAGTGGCTAATAAATAATTCGTCAGTAAATTTTCATTCGTCGTTGAGGCAATCTCAGCCACAAAAATCGAATAGTCGCCATACTGATACGGTTGATGATGTGTGGTTTCGTATGAATGCATACTATGACCCATTTCATGTACCAGCGTATACAGGTTATCAATATTGTCTTGCCAATTTAATAACATATATGGCGCCGTATCATACATTCCTGAAGAATACGCGCCACTGCGTTTGCCTTGGTTTTCGACCACATCGATCCAGCGTGAGTTAAAGGCCGTTTTGACATGTTTAATATAATCAGGGCCTAAAACTTTTAGTGCTTTTAAGGCAGTTGCTTGGGCTTGTTCATAGGTATAAGTCAATTCCGGCTTACCAGTCAACGGTGTGTACAAATCATACATATGCAAGACATCCACATCCATGATTGACTTACGCAGCGCCACGTAACGATGTAATAAATCTAGATGTTGGTCCACAGCAGTTACTAGTGAGTCATAAACCGTGGTCGGAATCTGATTAGCTGCTAAAGCAGCGGTCCGTGCATCGGGATAATGATGTGCTTGGGCGACGAAATTATGCACCTTCACTTGACTCGCTAAGGTCGAAGCTAAGGTCCGCCGAAATTGGTGATAGACCGAATACAACGCCGTAAAGGCTTCACGCCGAATGGCTGGTTCCGCCGACTCTAACAAGACGCTATAGACCCCTTGTGACAGCTTAACTGGCTGACCTTGTTCATCCTTCACCACCGGAAACTCAAAATCAGCATTATTTAAAACCCCAAACGTTTTGGCCGACGCATCAAAGATGTCACCGGCACCGGCTAATAAAGCTTCTTCATTTTCCGACAGGACGTGCCCTTTTTGGAGTCGAATCGTATCCAATAAGTGTCGATATGCCCGTAACTCAACGTTATCATCCAAATACGTATCCAATTGAGCGGGGGTCAATGTCAAGATGGCCGGTTCTAACCAAGCCGTGGCGGCTGACACTTGAGCCGTTAAGCTACTGGCTTGTTCGTCTAATGCTTGATTCGTACTGTTACCAGTATCCTGATCACTCTTTAAACTTGCATAGACGGCGACCTTTTCTAAGCGACGATATAACCCCAAAACGCCTTCGATCCCAGCTAAGACCGTGGCGGCATCGGTCGTAAAATCGGCTTTCAAGTCCGTCATTGTCGCTAAGTCCGCCTTAACTTGGGCGACATCCGCCTCATACGCAGCTTGATCCGCATAAATCTTCGTTAAATCCCAGGTCAGTGCTTCAGGAACGGCTGACCGCGTTGGTAAATGTTTAGTTGCTACCATGCTAGTCTTGGCTACCGTGCTTAGCGACCTTGACCACTAGGTGATCAGGGGGTGGCATCACGGTAGCGCTCCTTTCAATTTTAGTTAGCGGTGGTTACCGCCGACAACGTGTCTGGTCCATTCATCATCGCTACTTGCCCACCCGATGGTCAACCAAACACGGTTCATATTACTTAGATTAACACATTATCGACCGTTCGCGCTGATTGACCATCGCATTTAATGCCGTTTCCAGCGCAATTGTTGGCTATTCAATCGCCAACCAGTTGGAACTGCCGTAATCACTTGTCGCGTTACTAATTCTGCTAATAAGTCATGCACAAGCTGCTGTTGCAAGGCATCGGCCCCATTTAAACAACTGACGGGCGCTAACAAGGGCGTTAATTCTGCTTGCAATAGCTGTTGCAGCCTCACTGTTGATAAAATTAACGGTTCCAATCGTAACCGAACAAACACATGTAAATACCAACTCAAATAAGGACCGGCCAAGATTGGTACCTTAGCTATCATTGGATAGACCCAATCAGGCATCGTTGCGACAGTCCCACCATGCTGATAACAAAAACGCTGTAAAGCTACGACTTGCGGTTGTTGGCCTAACCTGCCTAGGGTTAAGCGGCGCTGATAGGCCTGATAGTGATTGGCCACAACTGTTGGTATTGTGAGTTGTGGCCGATAATGCAGCAAATCCGGCACCGTCGTACGTTGGACTGGAAAGTAGTGGCGTTGCAAATGCAACGGATCACCATCACAACTCAATAAGTTTAAATCTAATTGTAATTGCGGCCCCGTCACATCCCAAAAGACCAAATAACAGCCCCACTGCGGTGAATATTGCAGAAACTTTAAGGCTTTGGCATGGGACCGCAGTCGACCACTAACATGATACGGTGACCCCAATACCCATAAAACCCGGTAACCATGTTGTCGATACCCCTGCGTCCGTTCAGCCAACCGCGTCACACTCAGCGGTGAGCATTGGAATTCTAAGGCTAACGGCGGTTGTGAACCTTGTTGGACGAGGACATCTGGACGCTGATGCAATGCTGGCAAGGCCGCTTCAATCTGGACGGTATACCCGCTAGCTTGGAACCACGCCGCTAATTGTTGCTTCCCGAGTAGGTGTTCAGCCGTCTCCCCTTCAGAAAAAGTCTGGCAGGCTGCCGCTTGATGCGCAAAGTGGGCAGCCATCACGCGGCCACGCTTTAATCGAACCATTCCTTGGCAACCCGGACAACGATACTTAGCCTGCCGCGTTGCATCGGCCGCTAAGATTAAGTGGTCCTGCTGATCTTGAGCCATTAACATCTGAACCTCACCGCCTTTTACTACTAGTTACGGTAAACTTGACCGTCTCCTGTTAAAAAAGTAGCATAAAAAAGCCGCTACCAATTAAGGTAACGACTTAGGCCATTATTTAAAGTAATGGCGTACGGTTTCTAAAGCGGCATTGGACATGACTTTTTCACCATGTTCCAATAACACATCCGCAGTGACTTTCGTTTGATGCGCATATTCCAAAGCAACAGCCACATCATCTTGAATCACCCCAGTTGAGGATTGATCAACGAAAAAGACTAGTTCTAAGTAGTATTTATCGCGATACTTAAACAAGTTGGATGCTAACCCATCGGGCCGGAACATTTGTGCTAACGAAATCACATCTTCAAAGCTGTCAAACTGTAGCACAAATTCTTTAGTTGGTGTATCTGGATCTTCGATATAAGGATCTAAATCATTCGTATCCTTAGTCTGATTATGTTGTACACCCTGAGACTGATCACTACTATCGGTGTCAGTCTGCATTAATTTTCGTTTCAAATAATCTGAAACATCATCTTGCATACTTTGATCCGACGATTGATTAGGCTGGGTCGCCTTAGCAATCGTGTCTTGCAAGTTTTCACTATTCTTACTGATAAAAAGTTCCAAGCCATTCCGATTTGGTAAAACTTGGAATGTAACCGCATCATTATCTTGAAATTGATGATCAACATCAACTTCCTCTAAGATGCTATAAAAAAAGCTTTCAATTTGTTTATGATTCCCTAGTAAATCCAACACGCGAATGCCGCGTTCATTGAGATCATCGTTGCCGATCAGAACTCGAATCGTATCTTCATTGATTCGTTCCATCTCCATTACAGATCCACCCCTTTCTAAGTGTCAAGGGCCATAATCACTATCACAATTCTAACTTATTTCAGCGGATTGTAAAGTAATCTATCTGAAAACTAAAAAATTGACTAGGTTCGTCACCACACTAGTCAATTCAGTACTTAGATGCTGGCCAAATGCCACACTTTTTCTAATTCCAATGTTCGAACCCGGCGTGGTAAAAAGCGGCGGATTTCATCCTCATTATAACCGACCTGTAGCCGTTTATCATCTAGCATGATTGGCCGGCGTAGGATGCTCGGTTCCCGACTGATTAAATCATAGAGTTGCGTCAACGATAAATCATCAATATCAACATTCAGGCGCTGAAAGGCCTTGGAACGTGTCGAAATAATTTCTTCAGTCCCATCTTCGGTCATTTGTAAAATGCCTTTAATTTCATCGATTGAAAGTGGTGTGGTAAAAATATTCCGTTCTTCAAAGTCAATGGCATGCAGCCGTAACCAAATCTTTGCTTTCCGACATGACATGCAGCTTGGTGATGTATATAAAGTAACCATAAAATTAGTTTCCTCCTTATTGCGTCGCCAACATTACAACTTTGCTTCAAATATTATTATATATTATTTACTAACGTTTGTGAACACTTTTTTAAAAACTAATTTAGACTTATTCTAACCACTAATAGACAATTATTTATTTTATGTTTCTTTATCTATACATATAGTTATATTTGAGCAAATTACGTCGCTTACTAAGTAGTGTGCAATTTAGATTTTGCTTATTATTTTTATAATTGTAAGTCCCCTAAAATGTAAAAAAAGAGACTAAGTCCACTTAGTCTCTTAATCACCCTTATAATGTTAATTGTAAATATTTCTGTGCCACCACAACCGTGACCCCGGTACCAGCTGTTGTTTGGGCCTCATGCCGTAACTGTTCAAAATCAACATCTTGTGGCAAGTGTGTTAACAACAATTGCTTAACGTGGGCAGCCTTGGCAATTTCACCAGATTGAGCGGAGGTCATATGCCAGATTTTACCCGTTTTATCGGCGCCAAAGTTCGTATCGGTCATCAATAACTGTGATCCTTCCGCAAAAGTGGCCAGTTCTGGGATATAAGCCGTATCAGCTGAGAACGTCAACTGTTGCCCGGTTGCCCGTTCCACAATTTTCACTGCAAATGCGGGGACCGGATGTTTCGTCTTGAGAAAAGTCACATCGAACGGTCCAATCTGATTCACAGCAGCTGGATCATAAGCACGGCCAACCGTTGCGCCAGCCCATGTTAAGGCCCCAAAGTTTAAGGGATCCTCAGTATGCCCATAAATTGGCAAGATTGGCGTTTTACGATCTCCTTGGCGTAATTGCCAATAATATTGTAAGACCCCCACATCGGCAGTATGGTCGTGATGATAGTGACTCAATAAGACGGCATCTAATTGTAAAGGATCTAAAATTTCTTCTAAGGCGTTCAAAGCCCCGGACCCACAATCGAGCAATAATTGATAGCGTCCCGCAGTAACAAGATAAGCGCTCGTCCCAACGCCATCATACGGATACCCACCGTAATAACCTAAAACTGTAACTTTCATCATGAAACCTCCATTTGAATGCAAACAATCAAAACCGGATTGCCAACGACTTACCTTCATTTTAACCCAATCTAAAAAATAATTGAAACCGTTCAGCGACTTGTTTTCAATTATTTTCGAAAACACGTATAATGATAATTGTAATAACTAAGGAGTGATATTTGATGAGTGGAAAGATTTCAGCAACTTTTGGGACGCGTAAAATTTTAACCATGATCCAACAAAAGCATGCGGACCGTGATTTATTATTAATGCAAGCCAATGCCACTGAAGATCGTTACATGTTACTCGACTTGAGCGGTGAAAAGTCCGTCTTTTCAAGTCCAGTTTCTTATGATGTTTTATTGAACAAAGGTACTGCCGATTGGCATGGCATAACCAGTTTTATTTTTATGGACTTACCAATTGAAGAACAAAAAGTCTTTAATTCTAAGTTCAGCGCTTTCCGAACCGAATATGAAAAGCCTAATGGGTTAAAACATTTCATGATCTTACGGGAAGCCAAAAATGACGCCGCCTTTGTCATCGTCACTAATTGGCATAGCGATTCTGAATATGCCGTCTGGTTACGGAGCGCTTCATTTAAGCCATTCGCGAAGTACACCACTGCTGACTTTGACTACCACGAAAGCCGTTACGCCTTCGTTCGGTCCTTAAAATCATAGCCTTGACTTAATGCAAGGTTGTCTAAAGCTATCTTGAAATTAACTTTCAAGGTAGTTTTTTTTATGTAGACGAAGCTTGGTGCTAGTCAGCTTAAGTTGCCACTCTGGTTGGACCAGAATCGGCGTTAATTACCAGATAGTTATCTTTTAGCCAACCGGCAAGCGGCAATTTTAACTAGTACCAAGCATATGTATGCGAGCTCAACTGCAGCTTCAATTGATTTGAATGATTAACGATCAGCTGATGACGATCAACCAAAAAGTGCTAATGCGCAATGAATTTCTTTCATTGGCATTAGCACTCACTGGACTGAATAGAATCTGACGGACTATCTGTGGTCATGATTTTCACTTCCTTATTTACTTGTTTGCCTAATTAATCGCTAGCATTTGCGCTAAACAATCAGCCGGCATATTTAATTCGCGCAACCGCAGTAAGGTTTGCATTAACTCAACATACTCGGTTTCTGTATAAAGTCGATTTTCAATATTAACTTGGTAATCATCGGCAATCGTTACGAGGTCCTGTCGCAATCGGTGTCGTACTTCATCAGCAGTTAGCATCACACTCACCTCCATTACTTACTCCCTATCATAACATACAAGGTTGCTGACAAAAGTCGGTCACCACCCTTTGATAATTGGTGACTTGTTTCTTTTGGTGCGTTCAATCCCGTTGGTTCGCACTTTGAAGCTGGTTTTAGTTAGTTAAAATTGCATGAGAATTATTATTCTGATAATTTATTAAATCGTTTTAATAAATTTCCCACCAGAAACCAGTCATAATAATATTTAATAACGATTATAATGTTTTTTCGGCTACCTGCACGCAGGCCTGTCCTCATCACCTTTTCATAAAAGTTGGCTAATTTTCTCACCTGTTCCCCATCAAAATCTGTGCTATACTGCAACTAACTTAATTATCGGAGGTGGGAAGGTTGCCAATAAGTCAATATATCGTGATTTTTTGCTTGATTGTCGTCATTAGTCTAATCGTCTATCTGCAGTACGCCCTAGGAGTGACGAAAGCTTCAGTCCGCAGCGCAGCCCTCTTACCGATTGGCTATGCCAGCTTCATGCTAATCATGACTGGTATCGTCGCTGGCTTTAATGCCAACAGTCTCTTATTCATCATCAGTCAATGGCTCGTGGCTTACTGGTTATACTGGCTCTACGAATGGGGTACTAAGCATCCCCAACAAGCCCGGCCAACAGCCTTAACGCTGATGCTTAAGAAACAAAAATAACTCAAAAATAGCGCCTTCGAATCAGCTGGTTAATCAGTTGATCCGAAGGCGCTTATTTAGGCTCATCACGACTTAGTCCGTCGTCGATTCTTGCTGGTTGTCGGCATCTTCATATTTAACCGTTTGTAAGTAACGATAAACACTCGGATCGGACACTTTAATAATTTTAGCCACTTCACTAACAGAATCTTTTAAAAGAAAATAACCTTGGTGATACAAATTTCGGACAATTTCAAGCTTTTCATTTTGCTTTAAATATTCCACCGAAACCCCATATTCGGCACAGACCGCCTGCGTCACTTCGCGAGCCAAGTCAGTGATTGAGGTCGTCAGATGTTCTGGCGCCACGGGAGACTCATGTGGTTCATCTGCATGGGCTTCTGCTTTCGGGGTGTTGCGATGGGCAACATTTAGATGTTTATAATCTTGCATAATTTTAGTCACTTGTTGCTGTAGCTCATCTAAGTCACTTTCATCCGTATTAATACAAATCATCCCAACAATTTCACCATCTAGCCGCAAGAAATACGTCGATGACCGCATTGGATATTTGCCATGAGTCACACCTTTATAATTCGCTAAGTAGTCGCGTTTCTCGGCCCGGCCAGCTTTCATCGTGCGTAAAGCCAAATCAGTCGCCGGATCGCCAACTTGCCGGTGTGAAATATGTGAATTGCGAATAGCGACGACCGAATGATCCAGATCTAATAAGTCATTCAACACGACCTCACTATTAGGCCCCAAAATATCGGCTAAAAAGTCCACGAATGGAATAAATTCTCGAATATAAGCTTGTTTCGCTGATAACGTTTTTTTCATGTCACTCACCTCACTAAAGATAGCCCCCACCTGATAACTCAACCATGACTGTCAATCATATGATACTATTTTATCACAATAATAATGTTAGCGTATACAACGATAACTAACAAAAAAGACCATGACCACTAGATAGCCACCGTCTTTCCACTTGGATTAAGCTTTAGCTTGGGCTTTACCAAAAATCTTTTCTTCCATACGAATGGCAGTTGGCGTTGCTGCTAAGCCCCCCAGGCCGGTTTCCCGTAAAGCTCTAGGCAAGCCCTTACCAACTTTATCCATCGCCATAATCACTTCATCGGCTGGAATCTTATTGGTACAGCCCGCCAATGCCATATCAGCGGCAATTAACGCATTGCTAACCCCGATAGCATTCCGTTTTACGCACGGTAATTCAACTAAGCCAGCGACTGGATCACAAACTAGCCCTAATAAATTACTGATGGCCATCGCCAAAGCTTCGGCACTCTGTTCAGCGGTCCCGCCAGCAATTTCAACCGCGGCCGCGGCCCCCATCGCTGAAGCACTACCGACTTCCGCTTGGCAGCCACCCGTGGCACCAGCAATACTAGCGTTATTAGCAATCACCATACCATAGGCCCCCGCCGTAAATAAGAACTGAATCATCTGATCACGGGTCAAGTCCAAGCGATCTTGCAAAGCAAAGACCACGCCAGGTAATGTCCCAGTTGAGCCAGCAGTTGGCGTTGCACAAACCACCCCCATCGCCGCATTGACTTCATTCGTTGAAATCGCGTTTTGAACGGCTTGCATCATCACGTCACCAGATAAGGTGTGCCCGGTTTGCCGATATTTCTTTAGTAATACCGCTTCGCCACCCGTTAAACCGGTCGTCGAATAAACCCCGTCACCCGCAGCGCCTTTTTTAACAGCGGCTTCCATGACGTCTAAGTTACGCCCCATCGTATGCCAGACTTCTTCTCGTGTACAGTTCGAAGTCGCCATTTCTTGTGCAATCATTAATTCATAGACCGGTTGGTGCTGGGTCATTGATGCTGATACTAGTTCAGCGATACTCATATACATGTTCGTCACCCCTATAAGTAAACCATCGTCGTGTGATTTTCGGCCAGCTTAGTAATTTCTTCGTGTTTTAAGCGCCGATCCAAGTCGTATTCATACATATTGCCACGGGCAGTCTGATAACGTTGTTGATCATTCACTTTGGTCAAATCTGCCAACTGTTTCGTCACATTTTGATGATCATTTTCACCGCCCTGGACTAATAAGATTGGGAGTGGCCCTTTCGGCTTAATATCAAAACCGTCCATCTTAATCTCACGAATTTCGATTGTCCCACCACCGATTGAACAACCCGCGACTGTCACTTTCTTACTATCATTTTCCAGATCAACAATCGCGGTATTCGGATGCTTGATTGGACTATCGCCGGCTTCTTCAATAAACGTAATGGTAATTCCTTGATCCCGGGCTAGCCCAATCGCGTAAGGCACGCGACTGTCATCCGGATCAAAGCCTAATACGCCACTGATAATCGCATAATCGGTACCATGCCCTTTGTGCGTCTGGGCAAATGATTCATAATAATGAATGACGATTTCGGTCGGTTTATCTTTAAAAATACTGTTGGCAGCGCGGCCAATGGCACAGGCCCCGGCAGTATGCGAACTTGAGGGTCCAATCATAATTGGCCCAATAATATCAAAAACACTTTTATAATTAACTGTCATTGTTGTCAACCTCCATTTAAATCATGCCTTGGTCTATTAAGCTTTTGCTGGTGCTGCCGCTGCTGGTGCCTCGACTTGATCAGTAGCACGGACTTCAGCGACGGTATGAATTTTAAAGTTTTTAAAGATCCAAGCGCCAATGTAGGCCCAGATCGTACTGTTAATAAAGATCAAACTAACGGCAATTAAGACTTTCACGACGGAATTCATCCCAAAGGCGACAATCAGTCCAGCCCACGGGGTTGCCATCCCGGTCACATTGATGACCAAGCCTAACGCGGTCACGATAATCCCATTAACCGCTCCCGCCAGTGCGTTGGTTACAAAGATTGGCACCGGATTCGCCGCAATCACATCAATCTGCGTTAACGGTTCAATCGTAACGGCCAAAGTCGTTGATTTGTCACCAAACTTCATCTTCCGAAAGAAGCTAAGGTTTAAGAAAGAATTCCCCGTACACCCTAGTGCCCCAATCGCCATCGGTACCCCGGTCAAGCCAATCAAACTGGTTAAGACCATCGAAGATAGCGGCGTCATCCCGACTAATGGAATGATTGCCCCTAAAACGGCCCCCATGACATAAGGGTTACCTTTTGTAGCTGTTATAATTGTCCCACCAATCGTGTTCAAAATCATTAAAACTACCGGTGAAATTAGCCCCGCAACGAAATTTACTAAGATTGGCCCAACCAACACGATGATAATCAGGTCTAAACCGTCTGTCACGCGCTTTTGAATTTCTTTAATTAAGAAAGAAACCAAATAAGCGGCAATAAAAGCAGGTAATAATTTAACTTTCAATAAGGAAACCCCGAGTAGGATGGCAAAAACTGGATTAATCCCAAAAGCTAATGGCACTAACGCTCCAGCCGCTAAGCCGCCTAACGACCCCATCGTATCACCAATTTGTTTGACAAAATCCAGATGGAACACCCCACCAATGGCGTAGCTGAGAAACGCTTGCGGTAAGAACGTGGCACAAGCTGCCCCCGAAAGTGCACTGACTGCCTTTTGACCTTGGGGTGCTTTAAATGTAAATAACGTCATCACCGCGATCACACTGAGTAATACTAAGACGCCTAAAATTATTTGCATGATAAATCCTCCTCATTTATGAATCCCATTAACGTTGAAAAATTGCTAAAGCTTTAATAATTTGTATTGTCGTTGATGGAAGCCCTTTCATTTATGATAAAAGATTATCATCAATATAGATTTTATGCATGTGAAGTTTATGTCAATTGCTCATTAACTAAGCCCCTAAATGAAAACAAAGTGAGCAATTGATTAATACAATCGCCCACTTCGTTGATATTAAAGGATTTGTTGTTTAATTAAGTTACTAAGATAATAATTTATTCTCATAATAAATTTATTTCAGTTAAACCGTTTGTATAGCGTTGCAGCACCTTAGGAATCTTGACCGAGCCATCTGCTTGTTGATAGTTTTCTAAAATAGCCGCCACCGTCCGGCCAACCGCTAGTCCTGAACCATTCAAGGTATGCACATATTCAACACTTCCATCTGCTTTACGGTAGCGGATCATCGCCCGGCGCGCCTGGAAGTCCAAACAATTAGAACAAGAACTAATTTCCCGGTACACCCCTTGCTCTGGCATCCAAACTTCGATGTCATAAGTCTTAGCCGCTGAAAAACCGGTATCGCCAGTTGATAATTTAATAACATGGTAGGCCAAGCCTAATTCCCGTAAGACTTCTTCCGCATTATCCGTTAATTTTTCGAGTTCGGCTGCGGAATCTTCAGGTTTGCAATATTTCACCATTTCAACTTTATGGAACTGATGCATTCGAATCAAGCCACGGGTATCGCGACCGGCACTTCCCGCTTCAGAACGGTAACATGGGGTTAGCGCGGTAAAGTATGTTGGTAATTGGGCTTCTGTTAAAATTTCATTCGCATAATAATTAGTCAACGGCACTTCTGCCGTCGGAATCAATGTCATACCAGATGATTCCACCGTGTAAACATCTTCTTTAAACTTAGGAAATTGACCAGTCCCATACATCGTTTGGGCGTTCACCAAGTATGGCGGAATCACTTCATGGTAGCCCTGCTTTTGAGTATGCAAATCTAACATAAAGTTATAGACTGCTCGTTCTAGCAAAGCCCCAGCGTCCTTATAATAGACAAATCTAGCCCCCGCGACTTTTGCTGCCCGATCAAAGTCCAAGATACCTAAATCTTCACCAAGTTCCCAATGTGCTTTCGGTTTAAAATCAAATGTTGGAATTGTCCCATAGGTGCGCATCTCGACGTTGCTAGCTTCATCTGGCCCCACTGGCAGATCATCAGCCGGCAGATTAGGAAAACGAACGGCTAGATAGTTAAGCCGTTCATTCAGCTCGCTTTGGGCAACTTCTGCTTGTTTAATCTCAGTATTCATCGTTTTAACTTCAGCAATTAACGCCTGCCCAGCAGCGGTCTTAGGATCATTTTGGCTAACTTGCTGTGTCAATTGATTTTTCTGGCGCTTCAGACCTTCTATTTTAGTAATCGCCTCGCGATTTTGTTGGTCGAGGGCAAGATAAGTATCGACTTCAGCCGGATCAACCTTCCGTGTTTGCAACTTAGCCTTAACTAAGGCTGGATTTTGACGAACAAATTTAGCATTTAACATAATATAACTCCTCCTCATAAATAAAACGTCCCATAGTCTTGTTTAGACTATGGGACGTTGCTTAATCAACGTGGTACCACCCAATTTAATGCATACACATGCGCTCACGAGTATAACGTCTCACCGTGGCTTCTTATCTCGAAACCATGCGCTAAATGGTGGATTCACCAACCTCAACTTAACTAACTCCCACTAACCGTTAGCTCTCTAAATAAGTCCGTTGCTTACTGGCCATTATGATTGCGCTTTCATTACTCTCTTAATTTAACGTAACTAGTTATTAAAGTCAATAGAATTTTATCACTAATTTAAATAATTATTATCATGGTAAATCACTATCAAAGCTTTGTTATCAATTATGAGTGACTATTATAGTCCCTCAAACGCTAAGTCTAAATTACTGATTGAACCAAAGTTCTTCCCCGTACCACGCTGCTAAGAATTAAGTAAACCGCTTTTATCTGCTGAGATATGCTTACCTGATATTAAGGATTTTAATGCCACTTACACCCTTTCACTTAGCTCACTAAATTAACAGCTAAGCTTTAATATCTATCCGCATTCGACGCTAATTTAGATCGCACACTGTTGATCAAACAGGCTTCATTCAATTGCAGTTAGCAACTCACAGCAGTGTGTCAGTAAGGGGCTACATTGCTCACTATCGGCCCTGTTAGTTGAGAGAGAGTTACAACCAATCCCAATCAGTGGTCGTTTACTTCCTTGAAAAACCTGCTTAAATCTTATTTAGCAACGTTTAAGTCGCACTCCTATATCAATTACCCTACCGTGATGATAAGATGATGACCATGGTTAGGTCTTGATAGCTCACAATATTTTGGGTATGACAGATAACTTGGTTCTACAATATTTGGTGTTGATGGATTTCCCATCAACACCAATTTTTGTGTAAACTAAAAGGACACATCCTCA
>NZ_BJDL01000012.1 GCF_005405125.1 Lactiplantibacillus songbeiensis | reverse complement strand
ACTACCACTATAAAGTAATAGAGGCATAGGAGCACCCCGTCGGGTAACTTCTATGCCTCTAAGCTTAGTATTTTTGTATTATCACGAAACTAAAGTATTAATGGGTTAGGCGTTGATAATCACTGATAATTGCTAATAACCGTTGAATATCAGTTGTATCAACATCACCAATGGTCCCAATCCGGAAGCTTGGAATCGTTGATACTTTACCAGGATAGATCACAAAACCACGTTCTTTGATAAATTGATAGAAAGCATCGAAGTCAAAATCAGTACTTGGGTATTTGAAGGAGGTGATAATCGGGCCTTGATCAGCCGGATCAATCACTAAATCAAATCCTAAAGCTTGCATCCCATCACTTAATGCTTGTTGGTTAGCCGCATAACGACGATAGCGTTGTGCCACACCACCTTCGATTTCAAGCTCATTTAAGGCTTGAGCGAAGGCATGAACAACATGGGTTGGTGATGTAAACCGCCATTTACCAGGTTGCTTCGTCATTGCTTGCCATTGGGCATAAATATCTAAGCTCAATGAACGGGCGTTACCAGCAGTTTTAGCCAGTTCGCTTTGTTTAGCAATGATGAAGGCAAAGCCTGGGACCCCTTGAACGCACTTGTTTGCACTGCTGACCAAGTAATCACAGTCTAGTTGGTCCATGACCAAGGGAACGCCACCTAAACTAGACATGGCGTCAATAATAGAAACAATGCCACGAGCTTTGAGTAGGGGAACCAGGCGTTCAATTGGATTTAAAATTCCAGTAGTTGTTTCACTATGCACGGTAGCAAAGTGGGTGACCTCTGGATGCGCAGCTAATGCTTGTTCGATCCGTTGTGGATCAACTGCTTCATCTTCGGCAAACTCAACGTCAACGTGTGGAATCGCATAGTAGTCAGCAATTTCACTAATACGACGGCCATAAGCACCGTTGATAGCAACCATCAAAACGGCGTCTTCACGAGGAACTGCCGCGCCAATAGTCGCTTCAACACCATAACTACCACTACCTTGTAATAGGACCGTTGTATAGTTGTTAGGGTTGGCTTCAGCCATTGCTAGAATTTGTTGGCGAATGGTTTCCGTAACTGTCCGATAATCACTATCCCAAGTACAGTAGTCAATCTGCATGGCAGCTTTAACTGTTGGGGTCGTGCTTAAAGGCCCAGGGGTTAATAATAAATAAGGTTGTTTCATATGATAAGTTACTCCTTTGATCGGCTTAGTGACGATCAGTCACGGGTTGATTAATCATGTCAATCAAGGCTGGTAAATCAGCCATTGATTGTAAAATATGATCAGCACCAACTGCTTCGTATTGGGCAGTGATCTTCATGCGCAATTCAGTTTGTTCAGCAGTTGATAAAGCGTCAAATTCTGTTTGGGAAAGACCCATCAAATTACTACCATCAATCAGACCAACCGTAATTGCATCGGCATTTTGACCTTCTAAAATATCATTGATTGAATCACCAACTTTTAAGACGGTGGTGTAGTCCTTGATTTCTAATTGGTCGCAAGCCAGTTCTAGCATGGCAGGTGCTGGCCGACCGATGCCATTAGTTTGTTCAGATGTGATGTTGACTGTTGGCCGGTAGCCTTGATTAGCCGCAATGGGTAAGACAATTGCGAGCATTTCAGCGTCATAGCCAGTCGTTGTGCCATAAGCAATCTGATTAGCATTCATATAATCGATGGTGGCAGTCATTCCGGGCTTGAGTTGTGCAAAGTCAGTCAAAGAGGCTAATAAAATGTCTTTGAAGTCCAAGTAGATCCGATCGCAATCATCACTAGTGGGTAAGACTTGGAACCGGGCTTGCCAGTCATTTTGAACTGCTGGCAAGTTGATAATCTTATGAATATGAGTGTATTTGTCTAAGCCCATATCTTGGCGAATTTCGGCTTCAGAAATCTTAATGCCAACATTCTCAAAGGCTTTTTGGAAAGCAACAATGGGGGCCCGACTACCATAATCAATCGTCGTACCAGCCCAATCAAAAATAACGGCTTGAATCGTCATTAGAAAACTCCTTTAAATCAAGTGGTGTTAGTTCTTTTGCAAATAGTGACCGCGCAACTTCATTGAAACAACTTCTAGGACAATGGCGACGCCTAATAAGAGATAAACAATTAACCCAACTTCATGGAAGTTGAAGTAAAAGCCACTGGCCATAAACAAGTAATAACCAATATCGTCAGCACCAGCTGCGGCACCAACTGCGACCGCATTGGCAAAGTTAATTTCAAAACGAATGAACGTCCAACTTAGTAAAGCTGGAATGATCGATGGTAAAATCGCTTGGAAAATAATAGGCCAGAAACCGACGCCGCTAGCTTTTAAAGCTTCGATTGTATCAGCTGAGGTTTCTTCGATACTTTCGGAGTAAGCTTTGACCAAGTAAGCGATACTATGGAACGTTAAGCCGACCACAGCAGCATTGGCACCTAATCCCATGACGACTGAGTAGATTAAGACCCATAAGATCGTTGGAATTGATCGGATAAAGGCCATGACCGCTTTGATGGAAGTGGCTAACCAACTTGGTACCAGGTTACGAGCCGAGAAAACGGCAATGAAAAAGGCAAAGAAAGCACCTAATAAGGTCGTTAGCATGGCTAAGGCCACACTAGTTGTGAGGGCTCTTAGTAATAAGGACCAGTTGTCTTGGCCAACACCTGGATGGAGAAACATCGCTTGTAGGTTGGCTCCTAGACTCTGGAAGGCCTCACTAAATTTTAGATTACCAGCATCTAAAGTGACTAGTGAATAAACAGTCACTAAGGCTAAAGCAATTAAGACACCGCGTAGGATAAGACGGGGCTTAGTCAGTAACGTGATCCGTTTCGGATTGGACGTTGGCTGAATGACTTTAGAATCTGATTGGCTATTTTCAATCATGCGATGGCCCTCCGAATCTGAGTTGACGTTAATTCAAGGCAAATGACGAGTACCGCGATTAGCAAGACGATTAAACCAGCGGCATCATAGCGGAAGCTCTTAAAATAATGGTTGAATAAGAATCCGACACCGGTCCCGGTCAAAATACCGACAAGCGTGGCATCACGGAGATTATTTTCAATCATGTAAAGCACCCAGCTGGTTAATGTACTAGCTACCTCTGGTAAAACGCCACAAAAGACACATTGGAAGTAGTTAGCACCAACTGCTTGTAACGCTTGCAGCTTTTCACCATCTAAATCTTCGATGGTCTCAGTGAAGGCCCGGGTCAAATATCCTAAAGTCATGAAGAACAAGGCTAAGAACCCAGTAAAATCACTTTGTTTAAAAGAGAATAACAGGATCATAGCCCAAGCAACGACCGGAATATTTCGTAAGAGGGAAGCCCCAAAACGAATGACTAACCGGAGACCAGGTAGTGGGCTGGTCGTTTTTGCACCTAGAATGGCAAAAATCAAGCCTAGCAAACTGGCACAAATTGTTGACGAAACTGAGACGATTAATGTCCGCCAGAGTTGATAAAGAATTGGTCCTAGATACGAGATCGAACGTTCAGTAGGAATAAAATTCTTAAATAACCAAATCAGCCCAGCCGGAACCTGCATCAGTGAGGCCAAGGTTTGGAAGTTAACCAATACCATGGAAACACCATAAATGACGAGTAAAACGGCTAAGACGATACCAAGCCGCAAGCGGCGTTGCCGAAAAAACTGTTGTGGCGATTGAAAGTTAGTTTTCATTGGCTGTTACCGCCTGTTTAGGTTGATCCGCTTGGCGATAGATCTTTTGTAGCACTTGATCATCTACTGCCTGACTAGGACCTTCAAAGACAATTTCGCCACTATTAATGCCGACAATATGGTCAGCGTATTCTAGGGCAATGTCGATTTGGTGCAAGTTAATCAGAATAATTAACTGTTTTTCTTTCGCCAATTGTCGCAAAATATCCATGACGATTTTAGTCGATTTAGGATCTAGTGAAGCGATTGGTTCATCACAGAGAATCATTTTAGGATGCTGCATCAAAGCTCTGGCAATCCCAACTCGTTGTTGCTGGCCACCACTTAACTGGTCGCAACGTTGGTAGGCGTATTCACCTAGACCAACTTCGTTTAATAACGCTAAGGCTTCTTGTTTTTCATCAGTACTATACATTCCGAAAATACCGGCAAAAGTTGATTTAGCGCCTAAACGGCCATGGAGTACATTTTCGAGAGCCGTTAACGGACTAATTAAATTGTAATTTTGAAAAATCATCCCAATATGATGCCGAATTTTACGTAATTCGGACTTGTTCGCTTGGCGAATATCTTGATCGTCAAGTAAAATCTTACCGCCGTTATCGCGGATCAATTGGTTGACACTGCGTAAAATCGTTGTTTTACCGGCACCGGATGGCCCGATGATGGCAGTCACTTCACCAGGTTGAGCGGTGAAGTTAACGTCTTTAAGCGAATGTTTATTTTGACCGTAAGTCTTATCTAGTTGGATTACCTTGAGCATAGCAGTTCCTTTCATAAAGCAGGGTTAAAGAGCAGTTTAGTACCCAACTAACTTGTGAGTTGGGGCATACCATTTATCGTTAACTTTAACTAATTGACTCTTGTCTGAAGTCTTAGGGAAGAGTTTTGGTGTCTTCGCATTTGGTTCAGAGAAGATTTCTTTGTTGTTTGCGAATGATTTTGAAGTAAATTCGTTGGCAATCTTAGTTTGATCAGACTTGCTAAGGGCCTTAGTGTTGTAGACCCATGGGCCTTGTTGAACTGGCATCATGGCAATGTTGACTACTTTCTTACCCTTTAAGCTACCAAATGGTGCTTCAGCGTCATTCTTGACCGTGAAAGTTGAGCCAAGCTTGTTCCATGAGCCGCTAGTCACCTTCAAGTAAGGCATTAAGTCAGTATCATCAAAGGCGGCAACATCAACGTCACCCTTTAATAAGTTCACGGCTGAACCTTGATGTGAACCACCATAGAGGACTTTGCTAAAGAACTTACCGTTTTGCGTTAACGTATCCGTATCTTTAACGTTGAATTCACGTGTTAATTCAGCAGTTGGTACTAAGAAACCAGAAGTTGAACTGTTAGAAACGTAAGACATCTTCTTACCCTTCACGTTCTTGATACTGTACTTGCCATTTGATTCGTACTTCTTAGCATCGCTTTGGCGGACCATGAAGTATGAATTATATGAAGCTTTCTTCAGCGTTCCTTCAGAATCTGATTGAGCTGCAAATGGTTGAACGTCTTTACTTAAATGGTTAGCTTGGATATAACCGTTAGCCCCCATGTAAGCAACTTGGGCCTTACCAGAAGCGATTGCTTGGATTGCCACGTTATAGTCGGTCGTTGTTTGAAGCTTAACCGTCTTACCAGTGACCTTTTCGATTGACTTCTTTAATGCGTCCCGAGAGCCAGAGAAACTTTTAGCGGATTCGTTAGGGTAGAAGACGACCGTGATCGGCTTACCCTTGTCTGCACTGTTACCAGCAGACTTGCTGCTAGTTCCCAGACTTGTACACCCTGCTAAACCTAAAACTGAGATTAATGAAATCCCTACAAGTGACTTACTGATTTTTGACATAATTTCCAATTACCTCCAAGTAATTTATTTACTAGCGTAGCATAACAGTTGAATGTAAATGTGCGTGAAATTAGTCGTAAACAATTTGTATAAGTTGTGTAAAGAAAATTTACTTACGGGGTGACTGTGTAAAGATTTATTCAAAAGTAGCTTGTCAGATGGCTGACTTTTAGAATTGTTTAAAGCGGTTAGGATTTGGTATTAAAGCGATTGGAAACGAACCAATCGCTTTAAAAGCCGCTAAATTATGATAAGATATGTTGAGTAATTCAAAATGAGGAGTTTTTTAAAATTATGAAGTTGTTGGCAATTGATACATCTAATCGGCCAGTCAGTGTTGCCGTGCTAGCTGATACAAAAATTCTCGCCACGGCGACAACGACGGTCGGCCGTAATTCTAGTGTGACGTTACTGCCGTTGATTGAACAAGCGATTGCTCAAGCGGGGTTAACAGCGGACGACATTGATCGAGTCGTGGTCGCCGATGGTCCAGGGTCATACACGGGGTTACGGATCGGCGTGACGACTGCGAAAACTTTTGCGTATACGTTGAATAAGGAACTAGTTGGTGTTTCCAGCTTAGCCGTGTTAGCAGCTAATGTGACGATTGAAGACCAATTAGTCGCCCCATTATTTGATGCCCGTCGTGATAATTTATTTACCGGACTGTATCGCATGCATGCTGGTCGGCCAGTGCCAGTCATTGCCGATCAGCATATTGGTGCGGCCGAATGGGCTCAGCAGTTAAAGGCTTATCAAGCGCCAATCGTGTTTGTTGGTACGGCCGTCGATCAATATCAAGCAGGGTTGCAAGCAACTTTGCAAGCGAACTTTGTGCGGGCGTTACCGCAACAAGATTTACCACAAGCGGCCGTGCTAGGCTTACTAGGCCGAACCATGACCCCAGTTAAACAATTACATGCTTTTGTGCCTCACTATTTGCGATTGACGCAAGCTGAAAGTGAATGGCTCGCTAAGCATCCGAAAGAGGACCATGCGCCATATGTTGAGAAGATTTAAGCAGTACTTTCAAAAAATAACTAAAGCTCACAGTCAGCGTCGACAAAAAATCATGACGATTGACCAGCATATTGTGACGGTGGGGCCAACTAATTATTATGTCTCCCGTGCATTGATTACCGACGTACCCGAGATGTTGGCGATTGAAAAAGCCGTTTATGCTGGCAAAACACCGTGGGATGAAAATGCGTTTAAGACGGAATTACGTCGGCAAAGTGGGCGCTTCTATATTGTGATGCGGCATAATGATCGGTTATGTGCGTTTTGTGGCTGTGCTTTTGATGATCGGCGTCAAGATGCACACATCACCAATATCGCGGTTCATCCAGATTTTCAAAATCAAGGGTTGGGGCGCTTTATGATGCAAGCGATGATCAAACGGGCGACTTACTTGAACTATCGGACGGTCACGTTAGAGGTTCGCTATAGCAATGTCGCAGCGCAACGATTGTATACCGGGATTGGCTTTGAAAAGGCCGGTATCAAAAAGCGGTACTACTTTGGTGATCATGAAGATGCGATTGACATGACGTACCATTTACCGGTGGCAACGACCGATGACTGAGCGACAGTTGGTGAGTGGGTCAACCTATTTATCGGCTGATCTGGCAAAGTTGTGTTATCAGTTGGCAGATCAGGCGTATCCGCAAGGGGCACCGTGGCAGCAGGTGACTTTTGCCGCTGATATTGCAACCCCGCAAGCCGCTTATAACGTTTTGAGTGTGGATCAGCGTCCGATTGGTTTTATGAGTATGACCACGGTTTTAGATGAGACCGAGATCACTAATATTGCCATTTTGCCGGCTTTTCGGCATCAAGGTCAGGCCCGATGGTTACTGACCACGGTCTTGGATCGACTTGATCGCCCTGGAAAGGTCTTTTTAGAAGTACGTCAAAGTAATCAGGCTGCCCGACGATTATATGATTGCTGCGGCTTTGAACCCCTTAGCGTGCGCCGGGCTTATTATCATGATCCAACTGAAGATGCCTTAATTATGCGAAAGATTATGAATTGAAGGATGGTAACTCGTGGAGAAGCAAAATTTAATTTTAGCGTTTGAATCTAGTTGTGACGAAACTAGTGTGGCCGTAGTTGCAGATGGGCACAAAATCCTATCCAATGTGATTGCGACGCAAATTAATAGTCATAAGCGGTTTGGCGGGGTGGTCCCTGAAGTCGCCAGTCGGCATCATATTGAACAGATCACAATCTGTATTGCTGATGCGTTGGCAGAAGCACATGTCGGTTATGATGATTTGGATGCGGTAGCGGTCACATATGGTCCCGGCCTGGTTGGCGCTTTATTGGTAGGCGTTAGTGCTGCTAAAACCGTGGCTTATGCCCATCATTTGCCCTTGATTCCAGTTAATCATATGGCTGGCCATATTTATGCGGCTCGTTTTGTGAAGCCGTTTGAATTTCCGTTGATGGCTTTATTGGTTTCTGGCGGTCATACGGAATTGGTCTATATGCAAGCCGATGGTCAATTCGAAATTATCGGTGAAACCCGGGATGATGCGGCCGGTGAAGCCTATGATAAAATTGGCCGGGTCTTAGGCGTGCCTTATCCAGCTGGTAAGGTTATTGACGAGATGGCCCATCAAGGTCAGGATACGTTTAAGTTTCCGCGTGCCATGATGGATGAAGACAACTTTGATTTTAGTTTCAGTGGGTTGAAGAGTGCATTCATCAATACTGTGCATCATGCAGATCAGATTGGCGAAACCTTGGATAAAAATGATTTAGCGGCTAGTTTTCAGGCTAGTGTAGTCGATGTTTTAACGGCTAAGACGATGCGTGTCTTGGAACAATATCCGGTTAAGCAGTTGGTCTTAGCTGGTGGGGTTGCTGCTAATCATGGTCTGCGGGAACGGTTGCAGGCTGAACTACCAGTAAAATTTCCAAATACGGAACTCATCTTAGCCCCACTAAAACTTTGTGGTGATAACGGGGCCATGATTGGGGCTGCCGGATATATTCAATATCAACAGCAAAAGTTTGGTGATGCGAGTCTGAATGCAGATCCAAGTCTTGAATTCGATTGGATGCCTAATATGGTTCATTAAAAAAATAACGCTCCTTTTTCGTTAAACGAAAAGGGAACGTTATTTTTTTAATCAAAAGCTTCTAATGCTTCAGCTTGTTCGGTCCAGTCATTTTCAGCTTGTTCTTGTTCAGCATTAACAGCTTCTAATTGTTGTTGTAAATCCTGTAGTTTAGCAGAATCGGCAAAGATTTCCGGTTGCGCCATTTGTTCTTGAATAGCGGCCGCTTGGGTTTCTAAAGCCGTCATTTTGGTTTCCAAATTAGCAACAGATCGTTCTAGCTTACGCTTGTCACGTTGTTGCTGTTTGCTGGCTTGATAACTTTGTTGTCCTTTAGAGCGGTTATCAGGAGCGGTTGCTTCGCTGGTTGCCGGATTGGCCGCGGCGGTACTAGCGGCAGCTTCACTTTCAGCTGCGGCAGCAATCTCAGCTTGTTCTTGTTTCTTATCTATATAGTAATCATAGTCACCCAGGAATAATTCAGTGCCGCTCGGGGATACCTCAACAACACTAGTGGCAACCTGATTGATGAAGTAACGGTCATGTGAAACGAATAGTAAGGTGCCATCGAAATCATTTAAAGCGACTTCCAAGACTTCCCGACTGTCAATGTCCAAATGGTTGGTTGGTTCGTCTAAGATTAAGAAATTGTCGTTTTGCATCGCTAATTTCGTTAATAGTAACCGGGCACGCTCACCACCAGATAGGGCGTTGATGGGTTTATCAACATCTTCACCGGTAAAGAGGAAACTCCCTAAGATTGTTCGAATGTCCTTTTCAGGTGTCGTGGGGTGTTCATCCCATAATTCGCTCAAGACGGTCTTTTTATCATGCAAATTCTTTTGTTCCTGGTCGTAGTAACCAGTGACAACGTTGGTGCCAAAGGTGGCTTGGCCTTTAATGAATGGAATCTGACCAAGAATACTCTTTAAGAGGGTGGATTTACCAATCCCGTTCGGACCAACAATCGCAACGGCTTCATGTTTTTTGACATTGAGGTTATCGGGTTCAGATAAAATCTGACCGGCATAACCGACAGCGGCATCTTTAACGGTCAACACAATGTTGCCACTTTGCTTAGCCGCGTGAAACCCAAAGTGGGCGGTCTTATCATCGCTATCTGGTCGTTCCAAACGATCCATCTTGGCCAATTGCTTGCGCCGGGATTGGGCCCGCTTGGTGGTCGAAGCCCGGACAATGTTGCGATTAACGAAATCTTCTAATTTACTGATTTCGGCTTGTTGCTTCTCATAGTGTTTCCACTCAGCTTGAATTCGTGCCGCTTTTTTTTGCACGAATTGGTCATAATTTCCAGTATAATGGACCATTTCGTGATGGGACAGATCATAAACTTCGCTAACCACGCGGTCTAAGAAATAGCGGTCATGGCTGACAATTAATAAGGCACCAGTATAGGATTGCAAATAACCTTCCAACCAGGTCAAGGTTTCGACGTCCAAATGGTTGGTCGGTTCATCCAAGATGAGTAAGTCACGTTTTTCTAACAGTAACTTAGCAAGCGCCAACTGGGTCTTTTGACCCCCTGATAATTCGGTAACTGACTTGTCGTAAACATCGGCTTCAAATTGAAACCCATGGAGGACCCCCCGAATTTCCGCTTGATAACCATAGCCATTCTTTTGTTGAAATTCAGTCTGAACCTGATCGTAAGTTTTTAAGGTCTGTTGATAGTCGGTCTCATCGGCAATGACAGCGGGATCACTCAAGCGCGCTTCTAATCGGTGCATTTGCGCCTCTAATTTATGTAGTCCGGCAAAGACGCTGCTCATTTCTTCCCAAATTGTGTTGTGACTATCCAGTCCTTGGTCTTGGGCTAAATAACCGATTGTTAACCCTTTGCGCATTGAAATTTGGCCCTCATCTGGGACGGTTTCACCGGCAATCATCTTTAAAAGCGTCGACTTGCCGGCTCCGTTGCGGCCAACGAGTGCGACTCGGGCATGATCTTGGATGTCCATTTGTACGTTATCGAACAAGACATCGGCGCCAAAACGCCGCATGACTTGCTGTACTTGTAGTAAAATCACGTTTTTTAAGCTCCTTTCACACTTGATTCGTCAAATAATTGTAGCATATTGTCGCGTTTTGCCCTAACAAAATGGAATAATGAGGGATTATTATTTCACAAAGTGACGGGTTATGCTAGAATAGTGTCAGCAAATTCACAAACTTTTTAATAAGGAGGGTCGTCAAATGGCAGAGACAAAAATTCCACGAGCAACAGCTAAACGGTTACCAATCTACTATCGGTACTTAAACATTCTGTTGGATGCCGACAAAAAACGGGTTTCATCGACCGAACTTTCAGAGGCGGTTAAAGTTGATTCCGCTACGATTCGGCGTGATTTCTCATATTTTGGGGCTTTAGGTAAGCGTGGTTATGGCTATGATGTTGAAAAGCTCTTGGCATTTTTCAAGAAGATTTTAAATCAGGATACCTTGACCAATGTTGCTTTGATTGGGGTCGGGAACCTTGGACACGCGTTACTTAATTTTAATTTTCACAAGAATAGTAATGTTCGTATTTCCGCTGCTTTCGATGTGAACGAAGCAATCGCGAACACCGTCCAAAGCGGGGTGCCCGTCTATCCCATGACTGAGTTGAAAAAGCAATTGATCGAGCAACAAATCGAGATTGCCATTTTAACGGTACCAACCACTGTTGTGCAAGATATTACCGATGCCTTGGTGGACGCAAATGTGAAGGGCATCATGAACTTCACGCCATTACGCATTTCAGTTCCTGAAACCGTGCGGGTACAAAACGTCGATTTAACCAACGAATTGCAAACGTTAATTTATTTCATTGAACATTATGGTGAACAATTAGGTGATAAAAAAACTGATTCGTCAGCGGATTAGGCTTATTTAAAAGGCGCTCCCACATTGGGAACGCCTTTTGGTTTACTAAAAATGATAAATGGCACTCATAATGGCCAGGGCATTCATCAAAATATGCGCTAACATCGATGTCTGAATACGACCAGTTTGTCGATATAGCCAACAGAAACACAAGCCAATCAGAGCATATAGAATTAAATGACCATCTGCATGCGCAAAGCTAAAAAATAGACTAGAAATTAAGGCAGCGCCAATCGGACCAATCAATGAACTTAGATTGCCAAAGATAACTTTTCGAAAGACGATTTCTTCCATAATTGGTGCGCCGACGAAGATGGCCAGGAAGAAAAAGGGGTATTGATGGCCAACAGTTAACAATGTTGACGTATTGGTTGAAGCGACGGAATGGCCGAGCCATTGATCAAGTTGCAGGACGATGGCCTGAACAATAACCACAATGACGAAACCAGCCAGTCCCCAAAGCAGCGTTATTAGCCAGTTTTGTTGATGACGCTCGATTGGATTAGGCGTTGACGGGCGTGTGGCTAGCCAAGCTAATAGGACTGCGCCAATAAGATAATCCAAGGTTTGGATTAAAAAGACCTGGCTGCCGAGATGCTTAAAGATGGCTACTAGTAAACTGGGTAGCGCATAGATGATAAAGTAAACGATTAAAATAGTTAGTGATTGTCGGCGATTGGCCATGAACTCACATCCTTTGTTAGTGATCAAGCAAGTTGCCGCGCTGACCTCAACCCCAATTTAGAGGGCACAATGATTGTTAAAAATGACCAGCAACGGGCAGTAAATAAATCCATTATAATCGATTTGACTTTCTTTGACTAATTTTGACAAATAACTTGCATTCTAAAATTAAAATGTTATAGTTGATTTTGTGATTAGCACTTGAGCTTTAAGAGTGCTAAAAAAGAAATAAATGGAGGGATTCACGTGTTAAAACCATTAGGAGATCGCGTCATCTTGCAACAACAAGCAGAAGAAGAACAAACGGTTGGCGGGATTGTTATCGCCAACAACGCTAAGGAAAAGCCACAAAGCGGCAAAGTTGTTGCTGTAGCCGATGGCCGGATTTTAGATAACGGGACGAAGGTTGCCCCAAGCGTGAAAGTCGGCGATCAAGTATTGTTCGACAAGTACGCCGGTACTGAAGTTAAGTACGAAGGCACCACTTATTTAGTCTTACATGAAAAAGACATTGTGGCTGTCGAAGCCTAATTCCATTTAAAAATTTATAACTAAACAAAAAAATCTATTTATGAGGTGAACACAGATAATGGCTAAAGAATTAAAGTTCTCTGAAGATGCACGTTCAGCAATGCTTAAAGGTGTCGACCAATTGGCTAACACCGTTAAATCTACGTTAGGGCCTAAAGGGCGTAACGTTGTTTTGGAACAATCATATGGTTCGCCAACCATCACTAATGATGGGGTCACAATTGCTAAGGCGATTGAATTAGACGACCACTTTGAAAATATGGGTGCGAAGTTAGTTTCTGAAGTTGCTTCAAAAACGAACGATATCGCTGGTGATGGGACCACTACTGCTACGGTCTTAACCCAATCAATCGTTAACGAAGGAATGAAGAACGTCACTGCCGGGGCTAACCCAGTTGGCATTCGTCGTGGGATTGAAGAAGCTACTAAGACTGCGGTTGACTCTTTACACGCCATGGCACATGAAGTTAAGACGCAAGATGATATTGCACAAATCGCTTCAGTTTCATCAGCTAGCCAAGAAACTGGTAAGTTGATTGCGGAAGCTATGGAAAAAGTTGGTCATGATGGTGTTATCACGATTGAAGAATCTCGTGGGGTTGATACGAGTTTGGATGTCGTTGAAGGAATGCAATTTGACCGTGGTTACTTATCACAATACATGGTTACTGATAACGATAAAATGGAAGCTGACCTTGATAACCCATACATCTTGATCACTGATAAGAAGATTTCTAACATTCAAGATATCTTACCATTGTTACAATCGATTGTTGAACAAGGCAAGCCATTATTGATCATCGCGGATGACATTTCTGGTGAAGCCTTACCAACCTTAGTCTTAAACAAGATGCGGGGGACGTTTAACGTCGTCGCTGTTAAGGCACCCGGTTTTGGTGATCGGCGTAAGGAACAATTGCAAGATATCGCCATCTTAACTGGTGGGACGGTTATTACTGATGACTTGGGTCTTGAATTAAAAGACACCACGATTGATCAATTAGGTCAAGCAAATAAAGTCACGGTTACTAAAGACAACACTACGATTGTTGAAGGGGCTGGCGATAAGGCTGCTATCAACGAACGAGTTGAATTTATCCGTAACCAAATCAGTGAAACTAGTTCTGATTTCGACAAAGAAAAGTTACAAGAACGTTTGGCTAAGTTAGCTGGCGGGGTCGCCGTTGTGCGGGTCGGTGCTGCAACTGAAACCGAACTTAAAGAACGTAAATACCGGATTGAAGATGCTTTGAATGCGACCCGTGCGGCCGTTGAAGAAGGCTTCGTTGCTGGTGGTGGGACTGCTTTGATCAATGTGATCAAGGATGTCGCTGCCTTAAAGGAAACCGGCGATGTTCAAACTGGGATCAATATTGTTAAGCGCGCCTTAGAAGAACCAGTTCGTCAAATTGCTGAAAATGCTGGATTGGAAGGTTCTGTAATCGTTGAAAAGATGAAGGAACAAAAGCCAGGCTTTGGTTTCAACGCAGCAACCGACGAATGGGTTGATATGATCAAGGCTGGGATTGTTGATCCAACCAAGGTTACCCGTTCAGCTTTACAAAATGCGGCTTCAGTTTCAGCGTTATTATTAACGACTGAAGCGGTCGTAGCTGAAAAGCCAGAACCACAAGCGCCAGCTGCACCAGCTGCACCAAACCCAGGTATGGGCGGCATGATGTAAGCTTAAATTAAGCTAATAAACACCTGCTCAAGTTGAGTGGGTGTTTTTTTTGGTCTTAAATGCGTTTGTATCAGTTGGATGTACCGGAATGTTAGACTCAAGTATTGGGACTATCGTTAAGTTAAAGCAATATGAAGATTTAAAAAATTAGTGAGTTCCGGTCAAACGTGTAGTATTTACGAATTTAAAGTAGTAAAATCAACTTTGACTTAGCACTTACTTGGGAATAATTATTTTGTGAATAAAGGAGTTATTAGCATGTGGCGTTATTTAAAACGGTTGCTGATCGGGAAACCGTTAAAAACCATGGATGAGGGTGGCCAAGCACTGACCAAGTTCAAGGCACTGGCGCTACTCTCTTCAGATGCGCTGTCGTCAGTGGCTTATGGGACTGAACAGATTACAACGGTGTTGATCACCCTTTCAGCTGCAGCCTTGATGTATCAATTATACGTGGCTGCGTTCGTTTTGGTCTTGTTATTCGCGATTACGATGTCTTATCGACAAATTATTCGCGCGTATCCATCTGGTGGTGGGGCTTATGTGGTTGCCAGCACCAATTGGGGGCGGCCGGCTGGATTAGTGGCCGGGGGGTCTCTACTAGTTGATTATATGTTGACGGTCGCCGTTTCAGTCACTTCTGGGACTGAAGCGATTACGTCAGCTATTCCGGCGTTAGTTAATTATCAAGTTTTAATTGCCATTCTAATTGTTATTGCGGTGATGGCGCTTAATTTACGGGGAATGCGTGAATCAGCGTCCTTCTTAACGCTACCAGTCTATTTCTTTATTGTCATGATTATTGGAATGGTTTTATGGGGCGTTGTGAACATTGCGAGTGGTAACTTAACTTACCATGCCTCGGCAGCTATTGGCGCACCGGTTAAAGGGATGACCTTGTTACTCTTCTTCCGGGCGTTCTCGTCTGGGTCATCTTCACTGACCGGGGTCGAAGCCATTAGTAATGCAGTACCAAACTTTAAGCGGCCTAAGCGTAAGAATGCGGCCAATACCTTAGCATTGATGTCACTGGTCTTAGCAGCCTTTTTCGGCGGTATTACTTACTTGAGTTACTATTTAGGGATTCGACCACAAGCGGATAATACGGTCTTGTCACAAATCGCATCGGCCGTTTTCGGGCATGGCTTATTCTACTATCTCTTACAATTATCGACGGCGTTAATTTTGGCTGTAGCAGCCAACACTGGATTTTCAGCGTTTCCAATCTTGGCTTATAACTTGGCTAAAGATAAATTTTTGCCACATGCTTATATGGATCGTGGCGACCGCTTAGGTTATTCTAACGGGATTATTTCGTTGGCCGTGGGGGCAATTGCGTTAATTATCATCTTCCATGGTAAAACGACGTTGTTGATTCCATTATATGCTGTTGGGGTCTTTGTGCCGTTTACGTTATCGCAATCTGGGATGATCGTGCATTGGTTGCGAGAACGTGGCAGCTGGTGGTGGATGAAAGCTGCGGTTAACTTATTAGGCGCGTTGATTTCACTATTTTTAGTTGTCGTTTTATTCATGTTACATTTCGGCAATGTTTGGCCTTACTTAATCGTGATGCCAGTCTTACTGTACATGTTTTATCGGGTTCACGTGCACTACAATCGTGTGGCTGCACAGTTACGGGTTGTGGCCAAAGAAAAAGCCGAACTGCATGATTATGACGGAGCAACAGTGATTGTTTTAGTTTCAAATGTTACTCGTGTCACTACTGCGGCGGTTAACTACGCCCGGTCAATCGGGGACTACGTGATCGCCATGCATGTGTCGTTTGATGAAAATCCTGAAAAAGAACATAAGACGGCGGCGGAATTCAAGTCGACGTTCCCAGATGTGCGCTTTGTGGATATTCATTCATCTTATCGGTCAATTGCAACGCCAACCTTACGATTCTGTGATGTGATTGCCAAACGTGCGGCTGAACGCAACTTCTCGACGACAGTCTTGGTGCCACAATTTGTGCCGAAGAAACCTTGGCAAAATATTTTGCATAACCAAACGAGTCTACGGTTACGGGCCGTGTTAAATTCACGTGAAAATATTATTGTATCAACTTACAACTATCATCTTAAAGAGTAGTTGATTGCTAATACTAAAGAGAGTCTCAGAATTTCTGAGACTCTTTTTTTGACTAAACTGGTCTAAAAACTAGGAGAATTACTAAGTTTTAGTGAATCGAGTTGTCAAGGTTGCCGGACATTTGTATAATTATCAGTAATTAACGAAAGAGGGGCTCGCGCAAATGATTAGATTTGAAATCTTAGTCTGCCTAATGGCGACAATGATGCTCTCTGCAATTTTAACGCCGTTTGTGCGCAAGCTGGCGTTTAAAATTGGGGCGGTTGATAAACCTAATTTACGTCGTGTTAATAAAGTACCGATGCCCACAATGGGTGGACTAGCGATCTTTATCGCGTATACGTTGGGATCAACGATGCTTTATCTGATGCATCAATTTCCAACGCGGATTTTCTTTGCTTTATTAGGCGGCGAGCTGATTATTTTAGCGACTGGTATTATTGATGATATTTATGAATTAAAACCCCGACAGAAGATGTTGGGAATTACGTTGGCAGCGTTAGAGGTTTACTTTATCGGTGGCATTCGGATGACGACTTTTACCTTCCCATTTGTTGGATTGATCCATTTTCACTGGTTGAGCTTGCCGATTACATTATTGTGGATTTTAGCCATCACGAATGCGATTAATCTAATTGATGGGTTGGACGGCTTAGCAACGGGGGTTTCGATTATTGCGTTGAGCACGACTGGGGTGATTGGCCTGTTTTTCTTAAATGCCAATACCTTTGTCTCACTGATGATCTTTACGTTGGTAGCCGCGATGTTGGGCTTCTTGCCGTATAACTTTTTCCCAGCGCGAATTTATTTAGGAGATACCGGTTCATTATTTATTGGATTCATGACGGCGGTCTTCTCGTTATTCGGGTTGAAAAATGTCACCTTGATCTCAGTCGGGATTCCAGTCATGATTTTAGGGGTCCCAATTACGGATACGGTTTATGCCATGATTCGGCGGATCTTGAATAAGAAGCCAATCTCGCAAGCCGATAAGCATCACTTGCATCATCGGTTGATGCAACTCGGACTGACCCATCGTCAAACGGTCATGGTGATCTATGGGATTGCGTTGATATTCTCGTTTATTTCTTTGCTATATCCCATTTCTTCAATCGGTGGCTCAATCTTACTGACGATTGGCCTGTTGTTTGGCTTGGAACTTTTCGTGGAAGCGATTGGCTTAGCTGGGGATCATCGTCAACCACTTTTAAATTGGATCAAGCGAACTGTGGCACGGTTTACGTCTAAAAGTAGTCATTAAAGACCAATTAATTGTTACAAGTCTGTTTACGAGTGATCGTGGACAGGCTTTTTTTAATCGGACTGTTTTCTTAAAGTTTATTTGGATGGCCTTTACCAAAACTATACAAGTTATTTACAAAAACGTCATTTTGAATTTACAAACGACCGGTAGTATTAAGAGTGTTCCAACAGCAGTCAATGTCACTAACCAGCAAAGCGTGTGCACGCTCGCATCACGACATCGCACTTCCTACCCAGACTTGCGTTCTTTGTTCGAGTGGCGTTGATTGTTCTCATTATGATAGTAAAACGGAGAAGGGGAGTTTCTATTATGAAAAAAGCAGTGACATTTGGGGCGCTGGCCGTGACGATGACCGTCTTATTAGCCGGTTGTGGAAGTAGTTCCGCTACTAGCACTAAGAGTACTAGCAGTAGTAGTGACAAAGCCAAGACCACTAAAATTGTAGCGACAGGTTCGACCGCGTTACAACCGCTAGTTGAACAAGCTGGCCAAGAGTATCAAAATGAACATGCCAATGTGACGATCAACGTCCAAGGTGGTGGTTCCGGTGCTGGTTTGAGCCAAGTTGCTAAAGGATCGGTCAATATTGGTAACTCCGATTTGTTTGCACAAGAACAATCTGGTTTGGACACAAAGGGTCTAGTTGATCACAAGGTCGCTGTTGTTGGAATGGCACCGGTTGTCAATAAAGATGCCGGAGTGACTAATGTTTCTAAAGCCCAGTTAGTGAAGATTTTCCAAGGTAAGATCACTAATTGGAAAGAAGTTGGTGGTAAGAGTGAGAAAATCACTGTTGTTAACCGAGCACAAGGTAGTGGGACCCGAGCAACCTTTGAAAAGTGGGGCTTAAACAATGCTAAAGTTGCGACAAGCCAAGAACAAGATTCTAATGGGACTGTTCAAAAGATTGTTTCTACAACGCCAGGTGCAATTAGTTACTTAGCATTCTCTTATGTAAAGTCTAACTTGCAAGAATTATCAATCGACAATGTTAAACCAACTGAAGCTAATGTTGCCACTAATAAGTGGAAAATCTGGGCATATGAACATATGTATACTAAGGGCCAACCTAAAGGTGAACTGGCTGACTTCTTGACTTACATGACGTCTAAATCAGTCCAAGGGTCATTAGTTAAAAAATTAGGTTACATTCCATTGACGTCAATGAAAGTTGACCGTGGATTATCTGGTAAAATTACCACTTTAAAATAAATCATTAAACGGGGTTAAGCCCTAACTAAAACAGCGTTTCAGAAATGCTAAATTTCTGAAACGCTGTTTTTTTGTTGTCAATTTGAGCAACTGGCTATTTTAATCAGCAACGGGAATTTCGGTAAATTGTTGGCCTTGATCATCAAAGCTAACTTGACCACTCAACAGATTGGTAATGGCCGTCTGGGTGGTAGCGCTGTCGGTGGCATTGACCGCAATGACAATCGTGACTTGGACCCCGTAGTCAGTCGTTAAGGTGGTGAGCTGCTGCTGGTTCAAGTAGTAATTTAAGGTATCCACGTTTTTATAATCTAGGGTGATGGCGAGTTTAGTTTGCAAGCAGCGCTGGACTTTACCAACTGCTTGGATGCCTAAGACAGGCGTGCTGTTGTATGCCCGAATGAGACCGCCAGCGCCAAGTTTAATGCCACCAAAATAACGGGTCACCACAGCTAAGACGTCATGGAGCTCATTTAATTTAAGTGCCTCTAGGATCGGTACACCGGCTGTACCTGATGGCTCACCATCATCACTCATGCGCTGGATGTGGTCGTCAGTGCCGAGCATATAAGCAAAGCAATGGTGTGTGGCCTTAGGGTCTGCCGCGCAGGCTGCGGCAAGTTTTGCTTGGGCCATCGGTTCATCAGTAATGCGATATAAATGGACAATGAAACGTGATTTTTTGATCGTTTGTTCTGCAACGGCGTCCGTTGCAATGGTGTAATAGGGCTTGGACATTGGCTAGAAACTCCTTTTAATTAAAATCAAAGTTAATGACGTAGTTACTGTTAGGAGGTGCAAATATGCAACCTAAGGATTTATATGGACGACAGTTATTGTTAACGGCGGCTGAACTGGCAACGTTACCGGCCGATGTTCAATCACGGGCGGGGCTAACGATTACCGCGTCTCAGATTCAATGTCAACGCTGCGGCAGCACGCTTGATCATCGAACGGCACAATTGCCGCAAAAGCAGTTCTACTGTTATCAATGTTTGAATTTGGGCCGTGTTAGTAGCTTAACTCCACTTTATCACATTCCGGAACCTAATGAGTTTCCGCAACGCCCCAAGTTAACTTGGACGGGGCACCTAACGTCGGCGCAAGCTGTCTGTGCCGCCGATTTACAGCGTGCTTTTGCTGCCCATGAACGACATTTATTATGGGCCGTCACGGGTGCGGGGAAGACTGAGATGTTGTTTCCAGGTTTAGCTTGGGCGTTACAGCAAGGCTGGCGAGTGGCGGTCGCGTCGCCACGAGTGGATGTGTGTTTAGAACTGGCACCACGACTGCAGGCCGCATTTGCAGATACCACGGTAGCAGTGCTACATGGTCGGCAAACAGCAGCTTATGCCTATCGACAATTGACCGTTTGCACAACGCATCAGTTGTTACGTTTTCGAGCAGCCTTTGATGTACTAGTCATAGATGAGGTGGATGCCTTTCCGTTTGCGGCCAATCAACAACTTTATTATGCCGTTGATCACGCGGTGAAACCACATGGGGCCGTGTTATATCTAACTGCCACGCCTAGTGACGCCTTGTTACGGCAAACGCGGCGGGGACAATTAAAGTTGAGTTACTTGCCGTTACGATTTCATCAGCACTTATTGCCGACGATTCAAGTTACCTTATTACCTAAATGGTGGTCAGCCATTGCCAAGGGTCGCTTGCCAGCCAAATTAAGGCGGTGGTTAGGGGCCTATGCGACTAGCGGTCAACGTTTTCTTATTTTTGTGCCGCGGATTGATCAACTGACAGTGGTGCAAGCCGCTATTCAACGCCAGTTTCCAACGATGTCGGGACAAACAGTCTATTCGGCTGATCCAGACCGTTTAGCTAAAGTACAACAAATGCGGCAGGAGCAAGTGCAATACTTAATTACGACGACGATTTTGGAACGCGGCGTGACTTTCCCTGGAATCGACGTTTTAGTATTAGGCGCAGATGATCCGGTATTTTCAACGGCGGCGTTGGTTCAAATTGCCGGCCGGGTGGGGCGCAGTCAACAGCGACCAACTGGCTTGGTGCGCTTTGTTAGTGGCAGTTATACCCGAGCGATTAAACAAGCCCAACGTCAGATTAAACTAGTCAATCGGAAAGGACGGCGATTACGAGATGACTTGTCTACTGTGCCAACGACCGCTAACGACTAAGTTGACTTTACCTTGGTTATTGAGCTGGCAACCAGTGGCGCAACCGGTTGTTTGTACCGCCTGTTGGCAGCAATTTCAGCCGATTATATTGGCCACAGCTTGCCCGCAATGTGGTCGGGCACAACCACATTGGCAAGTTTGTCGGGATTGTCAGCGCTGGGCAGCCCAACCTGATTTTCAGAATGTCGCATTATTTACGTATAATGAGGCCATGCAAGCTTATTTTCAACACTATAAGTTTCAAGGTGACTATCGTTTGCGAGCGGTTTTTCAAACGATCGTGCAACAGCGGCTACAACAACTAACGGCTGATCAAGTCGTGACGATTCCAGTAACGACTGCCACAATGGCGACGCGGGGCTTTAATCAAGTGACGGGCTGGCTCGATACGGGAATTAATGATGGGGTCCTAACTGTTGCTAAAACGGTTGCCCAGTCGCAAAAAGACCGGCAGGCACGCCTAGCAACCAAGCAGCCGTTTGGACTTGCACCTGGTGTTGATTTGAGTGGACAACGGATCGTACTTGTTGATGATGTCTATACGACGGGACGAACGATGCGCCATGCGGCCAATCTAATGCTGGAAAACGGTGCCAATTCAGTTACAGGGCTGACTTTAGCGCGTTAATTGTTAGGAAAGGTCGCATTTGGATTGTTTATTATAGCGCTTTCTATTATAATGAATTTAAGCAAAGTAATGAAAGAGTGGTCCTTTGATTACTTTGGGTACACAGTAATGTGTGTGAAGGGAGAGAAGATCTATGCTAAATTTTAATATTCGCGGTGAAAATATCGAAGTGACTCAAGCCATTCGTGACTATGTTCAAAAACGGGTGGGTAAGTTACAAAAATTCTTTGGGAATGACGTTGACTCAATTGCCCATGTCAACTTAAAGATTCATCCAGACAAGACTGCTAAAGTCGAAGTAACGATTCCACTTCCCTATTTAGTTCTCCGGGCAGAAGAAACTTCTCCTGATATGTATGCGAGCGTTGATTTGGTAACCGACAAGCTCGAACGCCAAATCCGTAAGTATAAAACCAAGGTCAACCGTAAGTCGCGCGAAAAAGGCTACAAGGCGATTGACTTTGCAGCGACTGACGAAACGGTTGCCGCTGCTGAAAACGATCAGGACGATAAGCTAGATGTTGTACGTACGAAGCGGGTTTCATTGAAGCCAATGGATAACGAAGAAGCTATCTTACAGATGGATATGCTCGGGCACGACTTCTTTATCTATGAAGATGCTGAAACGGACGCCATCAATATTGTTTATCGGCGTAACGATGGTCGTTATGGTTTGATCGAAACTGGTGACAATCATTAATCTCAACGCGTAATCAAAGGGACTAGTCATTGACTGGTCCTTTTTTTTCGGCTGAATTTAGTCGAGTCAGTTAAACGCTTACGTTTTTAACGGCTAATTCGGAATTTATTTTGTTAATTCAGCGTTAGATATCGGTTTCATTCGGATTGCGCGGTTTTCATTAGGCCCGAAAAATGGTAAAATGACAGTTGATATTTTATTTCAAAATATGCTAATTAATCGATAGTTAAGAATTATTATTTGGAGAGGATAAGTAAATGGCCAACATTTTAAAACGCTGGGTTGAAAGCGACAAGCGCATTATTCGGCGTCTGGATAAGACTGCGAATAAAGTCGAAGCTTATGCGGATGAATACGCTAAGCTAAGCGACGCCGACTTGCAAGCCAAGACACCAGAATTTCGTGAACGATATAAGGAAGGCGAATCCCTTGATGATTTGCTACCAGAAGCCTTCGCTGTCGCCCGTGAAGGCGCTAAGCGTGTATTGGGCTTGTATCCCTTTCATGTCCAAATTCTAGGTGGGATCGTGTTACACCAAGGCGATATCGCCGAAATGAAAACTGGTGAAGGGAAGACCTTGACCGCCACTATGCCAGTCTATCTGAATGCGATTTCAGGTAAAGGGGTCCACGTGGTTACCGTTAACGAATACTTATCAGCGCGTGATGCGACTGAAATGGGTGAACTCTATAACTGGTTAGGCATGAGTGTCGGGATTAATGGCGCCAATAAGTCACCGGAAGAAAAACGGGAAGCTTATAACGCCGACATCACCTACTCAACTAACGGGGAAATTGGGTTCGATTACTTACGGGATAACATGGTTGTTTATCGAGAAGATATGGTACAACGACCATTAAACTTTGCGATTATTGATGAAGTTGACTCGATTTTAATTGATGAAGCGCGGACCCCATTAATCATTTCTGGCCAATCCGAAGGGACAACCGGGATGTATAAACGGGCCGATCGGTTTGCCAAGACGTTGACTAAAGAAGAAGATTACAAAGTTGATTTGGAATCTAAGACGGTTGCTTTGCTGGACGAAGGGATTCGGAAGGCTGAAAAGTACTTTGGCTTGGATAACTTATATGACACTGATAACACTGCTTTAAATCATTATTTGGATGAAGCGTTGCGAGCAAACTATATCATGCTCAAAGATAAGGATTACGTGATTTCTGACGGCCAAGCCTTGATCGTTGATTCCTTTACTGGGCGGATTATGGATGGTCGGCGATTCTCAGATGGGTTGCATCAAGCGATTGAAGCGAAAGAACACGTCGAGATTCAAGAAGAAACCAAGACCATGGCGAACATCACGTACCAAAACTTATTCCGGATGTATAAGAAGTTATCTGGGATGACTGGGACGGCTAAAACGGAACAAGAAGAATTCCGTGAAATTTACAATATGGAAGTCATTACGGTGCCAACTAACCGTCCAATGATTCGTGATGATCGGCCAGATTTGTTGTACCCGACATTACGGAGTAAGTTTAATGCGGTCGTTAAAGAAATCACTGGATTGCATGAAAAAGGGCAACCAATGTTAATCGGGACTGTCGCGGTTGAAACATCTGAATACTTGTCACAACGGTTAGACGATGCTGGAATCCCACACGTGGTCTTGAACGCGAAGAACCATGCCAAAGAAGCCGACATTGTGGCTAATGCTGGTCAACGCGGTGCGGTTACGATTGCCACCAACATGGCTGGTCGTGGGACCGATATTAAATTAGGACCTGGTGTTCGTGAACTCGGTGGTTTAGCCGTTATTGGGACTGAACGTCATGAATCTCGCCGGATTGATAACCAGTTACGGGGCCGTTCTGGGCGCCAGGGTGATCCTGGTATGTCACAATTCTACTTGTCACTTGAAGATGACTTGATGTTACGGTTCGGTTCTGAACGGATTAAGAACTTCTTGAGTCGGATGCAAGTTGAAGATGATGATGCAGTCATTCAATCACGGATGATTACGCGGCAAGTTGAAGGCGCTCAAAAGCGGGTCGAAGGGAATAACTACGACTCACGGAAGAACGTCTTACAATACGATGATGTCATGCGGGCCCAACGGGAAGTTATCTATGGCGAACGTCAACAAGTCATTATGGAAGAAAAGACGTTGAAGCCAGTCATTATGCCGATGATCAAACGGACCGTTGAACGCACGGTGCAATTGCATACGCAAGGGGATCAAAAAGATTGGGATCTTGCGGCAATTGTTGACTTTGCCCAAGCAGCGATGGTCAATGAAGATTCAATTAAAGTTGCCGACTTAGAAAATAAATCACAGGCCGAAATTGAAGCTTACTTGATGGGTCGCGTGGCTGACGTTTATGACGCCAAGGCTAAACAACTTTATGATGATAATCAAATGTTGGAATTTGAAAAAGTCGTTGTTTTACGAGTGGTCGATTCACATTGGACTGATCATATCGATGCGATGGATCAATTACGGCAATCAATCGGATTACGGGGCTATGGCCAGTTAAATCCATTGGTTGAATACCAACGTGATGGGTACCGGATGTTTGAAGAAATGGTTGCCGATATCGATTATGATACGACTCGACTCTTTATGAAGTCTGAGATTCGTCAGAATATCCAACGGTAATTAAACAAGCGATTAAAAACGTAGTTGGGCGATTGATGCGACCAACTGCGTTTTTTGCAAAATAAATAAATTAATAAGTTGAAAGAAGGGTTCTTTGTGGAATTAAGTGAATATAAACATTTAATCGAAGAGATGCAAAGTGCTGTCAGCGACTTTAGGGGGTCGCTTTGACTTAGATGCTTTGAATGAAAGTATCCAAGAAAATGAAGCTCGGATGGCTGAACCAGGTTTTTGGGATGATCAAGCAACGGCGCAAAAGGTCATTGATGACAATAATGCACTAAAAAACAAGTTTGATGCCTATCAACAATTAGCCAGTGCGGTCGATGATTTGGCTGTGGCCTATGAACTATTGAGTGAAGAACCAGATGCTGAGATGCAAGCGGAGTTTGAGACGAACTTTAAAACGGCACAACAAGCTTTACAACAATATCGGTTAAATCTGTTGCTAGATGGGCCGTATGATCGTAATAATGCGATCCTGGAAATTCATCCTGGTGCGGGTGGCACCGAATCCCAAGACTGGGGTGCCATGCTGTTACGGATGTATACGCGCTGGGCGGCAAGTCACAATTTTAAAGCCGAAACTGTTGATTATCAAGCTGGTGATGAGGCCGGGATTAAGAGTGTCACATTATTGATTAGTGGTCACAATGCATATGGTTATTTGCGCTCTGAAAAAGGGGTTCATCGGTTGGTTCGAATTTCACCATTTGATGCAGCTGGTCGGCGCCATACATCATTTGCCAGTGTCGATGTGATGCCCGAATTGGATGATACGGTGGATATTGAGATTCGACCAGATGATTTGAAGGTTGACGTTTATCGGGCCAGTGGTGCTGGTGGGCAACATGTCAATAAGACGTCTTCAGCAGTTCGAATCACCCATCTTCCAACGGGGATTGTCGTTGCCAGTCAGGCTCAACGGTCACAATTGCAAAACCGACAGACGGCGTTGAACATGTTGCGAGCCAAATTGTATGAACGTGAAGAGGCTGAAAAGGCCAAACAACGGGCAGCAATTCAAGGTGAGCAACTCGATATCGGTTGGGGGTCACAGATTCGGTCCTACGTTTTTCATCCATATACGATGGTTAAGGATCACCGAACGAATTATGAAACCCATGACGGTCAAGCTGTCATGGATGGGGATTTAGATCCGTTCATGGATGCTTATTTACAATGGAAGTTAGCACAACAGAATCCACAGTAGGAATTTTAATGTGGTGCGTTCTTTTAAATACTAAGTTGACTTAGCAATCACCCAGTCAACTTAGTATTTTTTTCGACATAAGCCGTATAATGAATTGAGTATTAATGTATTTATATCAAGGCTGTGCCGCAATAAACAGCATTGGTCTGAACCAGTAAAAATGCTATACTAATTTCAGAGTTTAACGTGAGGAGTAACACGCATGCAGCTATTGAAAGTATTGGAATTATTCATTTTACAACCATTGGTCTGGCTTGGGCTGATTCGCAGTATCTTATCCGCGCGGCAACGCGTTAATTATGAACGGGATCACTTTCGCAGTGCCATTGATGCTCGGTACCTGGAGAGTCGTCATTTTGTGACTGACGGTCTGTTACTGGGGGTCATTGCCACGGTGATTGGGTTAGTCTTAGGGATTTTTGTGTCACCAGTCTGGGTTGTGATTTATGAGTTGTTAGCGGTCATTAGTTTAGTGATTGTGCCTTTTGGACTTGTTCCAGTAACGGTGTTTGGGCTGAGTTGGGTGATCTATTGGGGCTTTAATCCCCATGTCACTCGCATTGCTGCTCAACTACAAGCGCATGGCGTGTTAACAACGAATCTTAGTAGTCGGGTCATCATCAACGGTCTTGTTTTGTTAGCCGTCTTATTGGCAGGGACTGCCTGGTTATTAACACGGTCGAATACGCAGTTGAATTCACCACAAGTTCGGCCTGATCAACGGGGAAAGCGGATTGTGCGCTATCGGTGGCATCAGTTGGTGGTCATACCAATGGGCGTTTTAGTGCCAGGTGATTGGATTCATGCCACGCTTAGTTGGTGGCCGGTCTTTCAAGTGGGCCAACAAACGTACTCGGTTTTGTTGCTGCCCTTACTAATTGGTGCCAGTGTCCAAGTTTATAAGCAATTGCCACGTTTGGCTTGGCGGCGCTTAGCAATCGGTTACTGGATCTTAGCGACGGTTAGTCTAGTGAGTGCGTTAATTGCCCAATTAACAGCGTTAAGCCCGCAATGGTTGATTGGATTAGTGTGTTTACTAGTTGTCGCAACTTGGCTTTTATTAGCCCAACATCGTTATCATGATCGCCATCAGCAGTTCTGGTATTCAGATACAGATCAAGGTGTGCGGGTGATTGGTTTGCGCCCACAGACGCCGGCTGATAAACTAAACTTGAAGATTGGCGATGTGATCTTAGAATGTAACCGGCAACCGGTGCATACGGAGGCTCAGTTCTATGCGGCCTTATTAAAAAGTCCGACTTACGTTCATTTAAAGGTTCGTAACCGGCAGCAGGAATTGATTATTACTGAAACAGCCATTTATAGTGGCGCACCACATGAGTTAGGGATTGTGTTATTCACTGATCAGGAGGATTAACGACCATGAATAAGATTTTGGTAGTTGACGATGAACCGGCCATCGTAACGTTATTATCGTATAACTTAAAGCAAGCTGGCTATGAGGTTACCACCGCAACGGATGGGGAAGTTGCGCTGGATTTGGCATTACACGGGACCTTTACTTGTATTTTATTAGATTTAATGTTGCCAAAATTAGATGGTATGGAAGTCACCAAGCGATTACGACAAGAAAAAATTCACACGCCAATTATTATTGTGACGGCGAAAAATGATGAGTTTGATAAGGTCTTTGGTTTGGAATTAGGTGCTGATGACTATATTACCAAACCGTTTTCACCACGGGAAGTTTTGGCACGAATTAAAGCGGTTATGCGGCGGGTGTCACCTAGTGCCGAACCAGTGACGCCCGTTGCCACACCACCAACTAACCGGGCAATCACCGTTGTTGGCAATCTGCGAATTGATCAAAATAAATATCGAGTGACCCGTAATGGCGAGAATATCAGTTTAACGCCTAAGGAATTTGAACTGCTGGTTTACTTTGTTGAACGGGAAGGCCGAGTTCTCAGCCGTGATGCCATTTTAAACCACGTTTGGGGTTACGATTACGCGAGTGAGACGCGCATTGTTGATATTCATATTTCACATTTACGTGAAAAGATTGAACTTGATCCGAAAGAACCAACGTACATCCGAACGGTTCGTGGCTTTGGTTATGAATTTGTAGGTGATGAGCATGCATAATCAGTGGCAGCAAACGGTGCGTTTGCTGGCTTTGGAGAATGGTTTAATTTTAGTTCTAGGATTAGTGGTCTTACAGCGCTTTTCGCCGATTAAGTGGTCGGCTGCGCTGGTGGGAGCGCTAATTTTGGCGTGGTTGGTGTTAGCGACAATTGAAGCTGGGGTTGTTTGGTTGCAACAAAAGGAACGCCAGAAAACCATTGACCGGATGGAAGCTAAGCTACGACAAATGAGCAGTCAGCAGTTTCCACCACACATTTTGTTGCCACAGAGCGATCCACTTTACAGCTTGTCACAAGCAGTTAATCAGCTTGAGTCGTATCAACGGAATCAAACTCGGCGAGCTGAATTGCAAGAAAAAGAATTAATGATGATTATGCGTTATTTGCCAGTCGGCGTGATGGTGATTGACCATCACCGACAAGTGCAACTATCGAATCCGGCGATGAGTGATTTGTTGCAACAGTCGATTAATGCGGTTGCTCACTTGTATACCAAGGATATTCAGTTGTATGCGTTGACCAAAGTGATTGAAGACACCATCACAACGCAGCATAATCAGCGGGCCACGATTACATTGACACCGGCACCGAATACCCAAGTGGTCGAAGCCACCACGGTGTATATTCAAAATAGCCGAGCAAATTTTCAGATTGTCTTAATGCTGTATGACATTACAGAAGTTTATATGATTGAACAGATGCAAGACGACTTTGTTAGTAATGCTAGTCATGAATTGAAAACCCCAATTACGGCGATTGCTGGCTTTACGGAGACTTTACTTGATGGGGCCAAGGATGATCCGGCGACCTTAACACAGTTTTTACAAATCATTTCAGATGAGAGTCAGCGATTGATTGATTTAATTCAAGACGTCCTCTCGCTCTCACGCATTCGAGCGCAGAGCACAACTAATTTAAGTGTGCAGACCGTTAAGCTTAAACCACTAATTGATCAAGAAAAGACGTTAATGCAGCAAACGATTGATCATCAACATTTGACGGTCGTTACAGATATTGATCCAGCGATTCAAGTGGTGGCGGATGTCCAAAAGCTCAGCCAGGTCGTGAAGAATTTGTTGTCGAATGCGATTAAATATAATCGTCCGAATGGTCGAGTAACTATCAGTGCAACGGCTGATCTTGAGCATTGGTATTTACGCGTACGTGATAATGGAGTTGGTATCAGTGCTGATGATCAACAACGAATTTTTGAACGCTTTTATCGAGCGAGTCCATCACGTTCACAACAAGTTGTCAGCGGTACTGGGTTGGGCCTGGCAATTGTCAAAGAGCTAGTGACAGCCATGCAGGGTCAGATTGCAGTGACTAGTCAACGTGGTGTGGGGACAACGATGATCGTCACACTGCCGTTAAAACCAAGTGAATAAGTTAGATTTAGCGATTGAGCCGATTATTAACTTTAGTTAGTAGTCGGCTCAATCGCTTTTTTTGTAAAGCCTGTTAGGGTTACTTGTTTGAGTGGGGTGGATTAGGCTGGTAAGCCACTCATTGTCAGTGATCGCGGCTAACTAGTACTGTGTGACTGCGAGAATGAGCAATGAAACGGGCTTATGAGTATCAAAATATTTCGACCTTTACACAATCTTTACACAACTCATATTAAGTATTTACACAAACTTAGTAATATGTAAATGAGCAATGGGTAGGAGGTATTTTGTTATGAAGAAAAGTCGGGTCATCCAATTACTAGGATTGATCTTAGTTGGTGTCGGCATTGGCTTTGGTTATACGAACCGGGCACATACTGATACTGGCGAATCAATCACCGCAGTTGGTTCCACCGCTTTACAACCGTTAGTGGAAGCAGCTGGCGAGCAATATAGTTCAGAACACACTGGTGTTTTTATTAACGTGCAAGGCGGGGGCTCCGGAACGGGTCTGAGCCAAATTCAGTCGGGGGCAGTTGCTATCGGAAATTCCGATATTTTTGCTGAAGAACAGGCTGGTATTAATGCCAAGAAGCTACAAGATCATCAAGTCGCGGTCGTTGGCATTGCGCCAATTATTAATAAACAGACTGGTATTCGTAACTTGACCAAGCAACAATTAATTCAAGTTTTTACTGGCAAAGTTAAGAACTGGCGCGAACTTGGCGGCAAGAACCTACCAATTGTGTTGATTAACCGAGCACAAGGTTCTGGAACTCGCAAGACTTTTGAAAGTTACGCTTTAGATGGTCAGAAGAGTGCGGACTCACAAGAGCAAGACTCGTCTGGACTAGCGCGCTCCATTGTGGGGAGTACCCCGGGGGCAGTCAGCTATGTCGCCTTTTCTTATTTAGATCATTCAGTGACGACTCTGAAAGTCGACGGCGTGACGCCGACCGAAGCAAATGTGCGGCACAATCGGTGGAAAATCTGGTCTTATGAACATCTCTATACACAAAAACAACCAAATCAATTAACTAAAAAATTTATTACTTATATTCTTTCAGAGGCAGTCCAAAAGAAGTTAGTGAAACAGTTAGGTTATATTTCAGTGCACGACATGCAAGTCCAGCGCCGTGCGTCTGGTAAAATCACGACAGTGAAATGAGGGGGAGCCGATGGACAAAATCCGAGCAAGTTTATTAAAAAAATCAATCGCAACTAAAATTGAACGGCGGGGAAAAATCTTGAGTTTGAGTTGCCTAGCCTTAATTATCTTAGTTGTTTTCTTAATCTTTTACTTTGTCGCTTCCCGTGGTTTAGCGACCTTTTTTCAAAACCACATTAATTTATGGCAGTTCCTAAGCGGAATCCAATGGAATCCAGGAACAGTCGGAAGTAATGGACAGCCGGCTGTTGGGGCCTTGCCGATGATTGTCGGGTCATTTCTAATTACCATTTTTTCAGCGATTGTGGCAACACCGTTTGCGATTGGGACAGCCGTTTTTATGACTGAAATCTCACCTCGCCGTGGCGCGCAGATTTTGCGACCAGTGACGGAATTATTAGTCGGGATTCCCTCAGTTGTCTATGGGTTTATCGGGCTACAGGTCGTGGTGCCATTCGTACGAAACACTTTTGGTGGCAGTGGCTATGGGATTTTGTCTGGGACCTTCGTCTTATTCGTCATGATCTTACCAACCGTAACATCAATGAGTGCAGATGCTTTAAATGCCGTACCACGCTATTATCGTGAAGCGTCTTTAGCATTAGGGGCGACGCGCTGGCAGACTATTTATAAAGTGGTTTTAAGAGCGGCAATTCCTGGGATGTTAACAGCGATTGTCTTTGGGATGGCGCGGGCATTTGGGGAAGCGTTAGCTGTCCAAATGGTTATCGGGAATGCGACCTTGTTACCACATAACTTGGTTTCACCAGCTTCAACCTTAACCAGTATCTTAACGATGGGTATCGGGAATACGGTCATGGGGTCGTTACAAAACAATGCCCTCTGGTCGTTAGCGATGATTCTATTGTTAATGTCATTACTGTTTAACTTAATTATTCGCTATATTGGTCGAAAGGGGAAATTAAATCATGAACGCTAAACGAGTTGATAAAATTGCAACCGGGGTTTTATACGCGATTGCAGCCTTAGTTGTCATTATTTTAGTTGCCCTGCTAGGCTATATTCTAGTGCAAGGGGTGCCTGAGATTTCGTGGCACTTCTTAACTTCGCCAGCGTTATCCTTTGAAGCTGGTGGTGGGATTGGGATTCAATTGTTTAATTCGTTCTATTTGTTGTTTTTAGCCTTGTTGATCTCATTGCCGATTTCGTTGGGTGCAGGGATTTACTTAAACGAATATGCGGGTCAAAATACAATTACTGGCTTAATTCGGACGACAATCGAAATTTTGAGCTCGTTACCATCCGTTGTTGTTGGGTTGTTCGGCTATTTATTTTTCGTCGTGCAATTCAAATTAGGTTTCTCAATCTTGTCGGGAGCCTTTGCGTTAACCGTGTTCAACTTGCCGATTCTAACGCGGAGTATTGAAGAAGCTTTGGCAAACATTTCTGATGATCAACGCGAAGCCGGTTACGCATTAGGGCTATCTCGTTGGGAAACGGTGACGAAGATTGTTGTGCCGGCCGCTTTGCCAAGTATTATTACTGGTGTTGTGTTAAGTGCTGGCCGAATCTTTGGGGAAGCTGCGGCGTTGATTTATACAGCCGGGCAAAGTGCCCCAGCGCTGAATTTCAGCGATTGGAATCCTTTCAATATTAGTAGCCCGTTAAGTCCTTTACGGCCAGCCGAAACGCTAGCGGTGCATATTTGGAAGATTAACTCTGAAGGCATTATGCCGGATGCTAAGGCCGTCTCAGCTGGTGCCTCGGCCGTCTTAATTATTGCCGTGCTACTCTTTAACTTCTTAGCACGTTGGCTAGGTAAACGCTTGTATAAACATTTAACGGCAGAATAGGAGGGCTACTATGGCTGATAACAATACGATGACCACGGATCAACGCAATATTATGACCTTTGATCCGCAAGCACATGAGATTGCATTGTCAACGGAAGATTTACACGTCTTCTATGGCAATTCTGAAGCTATTTCAGAGGGAGATTTACAGTTTGAACGTTACAAGATTACGGCCTTGATTGGTCCTTCTGGTTCTGGTAAATCAACCTACTTACGTTCTTTAAACCGGATGAATGACCGGATTGCGACGGTTAAAGGAAAGATTATGTATCGAGGCTTAGATATCAATAGTAACGATATCGATGTTTATGAGATGCGCCGGCATATTGGGATGGTCTTTCAACGCCCGAATCCATTTGCTAAGTCTATTTATGAGAACATTGCTTTTGCCCTGCGTCAGCGCGGGATGAATAAAAAAGCGGACTTAGATGAAATCGTTGAACGTTCTTTACGGCAAGCTGCCATGTGGGACCAAGTTAAAGACGATCTGAATAAGAGTGCGTTAGCCTTATCAGGTGGTCAACAACAACGGCTTTGCATTGCGCGCGCTATTGCCATTAAGCCCGATATTCTATTGTTGGATGAACCAGCTAGTGCGCTAGATCCAGTGTCAACCAGTCAGATTGAAGATACGTTATTAGAATTAAAACAAAATTACACGATCATTATCGTGACACATAATATGCAACAAGCGTCACGGATTAGCGATTATACGGCTTTCTTTAATCTTGGCAAAGCCTTAGAGTACGCCGAAACTGGCGATATTTTTACCAATCCAAAAGTAGATTTGACCAATGACTACATTTCTGGAAACTTTGGCTAGGAGGGGCGCGGATGAGTACAATTTTAACTACTGAAAACTTATCGTTATTTTATGGTAAGAAAGAAGCTTTAAAGGGCGTTAACATGAGTTTTGATGAGACTGGGATTACCGCGTTAATCGGTCCTTCTGGTTGTGGTAAATCTACTTTTTTACGCTGCTTGAACCGAATGAATGATTTGATTCCGGGTGTAACGATTACTGGTAAGGTCGAGTTCAACCAAGCCGATATTTATGCACCGACCACCGATACCGTTAAGTTACGCAAAGAAATTGGCATGGTTTTTCAGCAACCTAATCCATTTCCGTTTTCAATTTATGAAAATGTCGTTTATGGGTTACGCTTAGCCGGTGTCCGGGATAAAGAACGATTAGACGCGGCCGTTGAAAAGAGCTTAAAGCAAGCGGCTATCTGGGACGAAGTTAAAGATCGGCTACATGTGAATGCCTTGGCACTATCTGGTGGGCAACAACAACGGGTTTGCATTGCCCGGGTCTTAGCTGTCGAACCAGATATTATCTTGTTAGATGAAGCAACAAGTGCCTTAGATCCGATTTCTAGTCACATGATTGAGATGACCCTATTGAATTTGCGGCACGATTACACTATCATAACTGTTACACATAATATGCAACAGGCTTCACGAATTTCTGATCGCACAGCCTTTTTCTTGAATGGTGAATTGATTGAGGCTAATGATACGAAACAGATTTTTATGAATCCAGTTAGACAAGAGACCAATGACTATATTTCAGGACGATTTGGCTAGGAGGATGAACGATGCGACGATTATTTGATGATGAATTGAATGATATTGATGCGAACTTCACAGAAATGGGTATGATGGTTAGTGATGCAATCGGCAAAGCTGTCAAAGCCTTTATTGATCATGATCGGGACTTGGCGCAAGAAATTATTGATCATGATACCAAAATCAACGAACGCGAAGTTGAATTAGAAAAAAAGTCATTTGAAATGATTGCGCTCTATCAACCAGTGACTTCTGATTTACGTGAGATCGTGACGATTTTAAAAGCAGTATCAGAACTCGAGCGGATTGCGGACTATGCGCGTAATATTGCCCATGCGACGATTCGAGTGAAAGGTCACGTCCGGGTGCCCGAAATCGAAGCTGAATTATCCGAGATGGGTAACCGGGTTCGAAAGATGGTCGAAGCGATGTTATCCGCTTACGTTAAAAATGATGATCAAGCCGCCCGGGCCGTGGCTGCTAAGGACGCTAAAGTTGGCGAGATGTACGATAAGATCAATGAAAAAGGCATTTCAAAGATGGAACGCCATCCTGAAACTGTGGTTGGGTCAACAGATTATTTAAATGTGGCTAGTTATTTATTACGGATTGGTGCTTTAGTCACCAATATCGGTGAATGGATCGTATATTTAAATACCGGTAAGATTATTGAATTAAATCCCGAAAGTTCCAATTTAGTTTAAGGAATCCTAAATAATGACGATGGCGAGTTCTGCAAGTTTGCAACTCGCTTTTATAATCGGTAAAATACAATTAGACTAAACTTATTGAGGTGTCTAATTATGAAAACTAAAACTAATCGTAAACTAACCAAATCTAACGATCGCGTTTTTGCCGGGGTATTAGGCGGCATTGCGGAATATCTTCAATGGAATGCGACTGTGTTAAGAGTTCTTTTTGTCTTGTTGACCATTGTCTCACATGGTGCTGGCATCTTGGTTTATTTGTTACTTATGACAATTATGCCAAGTAAGCCAGGCAATGCGGGCTTCTTTGAACAAATACGGCAGGCTGGTCAAGCTGGGTCTGAACAGTCTACTGCTCGACAGTCACATGGTCGTAAAGAAATTCATAACGTGCATGAAGAAGACGAACCGCACCATCAAGATTAATGGAGTGATTACGACGTGGGCTTTTGGAAACGAATTTTAATTAATACTGTTCTTTTTGTTGCAATCGCAGGCTTTTTTCAAAGTAACTTTCACATTGCTAGTATTTGGACGGCCTTAATAGCCAGTTTTATTCTGGCCATTTTGAATGCCGCGATTAAACCGTTCTTGGTGTTGCTATCCTTACCAATTACGCTGTTAACATTGGGATTGTTTAGTATTGTGATTAATGGGTTGATGTTGCAATTAACGTCGGCCGTTGTAGGACGAGCTAACTTTGGCTTTTCCAGTTTTGGGATGGCCATGCTGGTCTCGGTCTTGATGTCATTAGCTAATGTGATTGTCTCTAATTTTTTTGCAAAGAGCGAGTAATAGGTGAATAAAGCGCTTTAAAGTGCTAAGATTGAAAGATAGGAATGCTCCATTTCAGTCAAGAAAGTACGGTCGGCTTGATAACTGGTTATGATAGTAACCATGGACATGCCGGCCGTACTTTTTTTGAACAATGGAAATGATTTGGGAGGGATTAACTTGGCAGGAAGTGTAACCGTTGCCGATTTAGTGAAAAATACCCGCTTGGATGTTTATCATGGCGCCAAGCTATTAAACGAAAAAGAGATAACGACTAGTGATATTTCACGGCCGGGGTTAGCATTAACCGGCTATTTCAATTATTATCCGCGCGAGCGAGTTCAATTATTGGGTAAAACTGAAACCGCTTATTCTAAAAACATGAGTCATGATGAGCGGTTAATGATTTTTCGCAAGATGTGTCAGTTAACGACACCAGCCTTCGTGGTGTCAACCGGACTACCGGTGCCAGCAGAGTTAGTGCAGGCCGGTGAGGAAAACAAGGTGCCAATCTTGGGCACTAAGATGACGTCGTCACGAATTTTAAGTAACATGACAAACTACCTAGAAGGTAAGCTCGCCGAACGCCAATCAGTTCACGGGGTTTTAGTGGATATTTATGGTCTCGGGGTATTAATTACCGGGGATTCCGGCGTTGGTAAAAGTGAAACGGCGTTGGAACTTGTTAAGCGGGGCCATCGCTTGATTGCAGATGATCGGGTGGATGTTTATCAGCAAGATGAACAAACCCTAGTCGGTGAAGCGCCAAAGATTTTAAACCACCTATTAGAGATTCGTGGGATTGGGATTATTGATGTCATGAATCTATTTGGGGCCGGGGCAGTTCGGCAAGATACAGATATCGATTTAATCGTTCACTTAGAGAATTGGACGCCTGATAAGCAATTTGATAGACTAGGGAATGGAGAACAGTCTCGAAAGTTCTTTGATGTGGAAGTGCCAGAAATTTCTATTCCAGTTAAGACTGGACGGAACTTGGCAATTATTATTGAAGCCGCGGCAATGAACTTCCGTGCCGAAAGCATGGGGTATGATGCGACGAAGGTCTTTGATGATAATTTGAACTCCTTAATCAAAGAAAATTCGGCTCACGATTCTCACAAGCATTAAGGAGATGGCAACAGCGTGAAAACCGTCTTGGGGGCGTTAAACCCGATTGCATTACGTTTAGGACCAATCGAAGTACATTGGTACGGCGTCATCATTGCAACAGCTGTGGTGATTGCGGTTGCTTTAGCCGTACGTGAAGGTAATCAGCGTGGTATTCGGGCTGATGATATCTATGACATGATTTTGTGGGCGTTACCGTTTACATTAATTGCGGCGCGACTCTATTATGTCATTTTCCAATGGTCCTATTACAGCCAACATCCGGCCGAAATTATCCGGATTTGGGATGGTGGGATTGCAATCTATGGGAGCCTGATTGGGGCCGCCATTGTTGTGATTCTATTCTGTCGTTCACGATTTATTCCGGTCTGGTTGATGCTCGATGTCGCGGCGCCAACCGTGATTATGGGACAAGGAATTGGACGTTGGGGTAACTTTATGAACCAAGAAGCTTTTGGCCGGGTCACTAGCCTGAGTTTCTTACAAGGGTTGCATTTGCCCAATTGGATTATTTCGCAAATGTATATCAATGGCGCTTATCGTCAGCCGACTTACTTATATGAGTCGACTTGGGATATTTTAGGCTTTATCTTGTTAATGACCACGCGCCATCGCGCTGGTCTCTATAAGCAAGGTGAAGTGTTCTTGACCTATGTTGCTTGGTATTCCTTTGGGCGCTTCTTCACTGAAGGAATGCGAACGGATTCATTGATGTTGTTCAATGTGATCCGGGTGTCACAGGCGTTGTCAGTGGTCTTATTCGTCGGCAGTATTGGATTGATCATTTGGCGTCGGCGGCACTTAACTGCGAATCGCTGGTATTTAGACGGTTCTGGTCAAAAATTTGCTGCAGAAAAAAATTAGATTAGAGGGTTATTTGTATGGCAGAAAAAATTGCCGTTTTAGGCGCTGGCTCATGGGGCAGCGTATTAGCCAATTTATTAGATAACAATGGAAATGATGTCCGACTTTGGTCGAACAATCCCAAACAAGTGGCAGAATTAAATGAGAACCACACTAATGAACATTATGTTCATGATTTTCATTATTCAACCTCTTTAAAAGCTTACACTGATTTAAGTGCGGCATTGGATGGTGTGGCTGCTATCTTATTTGTTGTCCCAACTGGGGCCATTCGGATTGTTGCTAAGCAAGTGACAGAAGTCTTAAAACAAACTGGTAATCACCCAATTATTATTCATGCCAGCAAAGGGCTTGAACTGGAAACCCACAAACGCTTATCTGAAGTCTTGTCAGAAGAAATTCCGGCCGACTTACGCCAAGCGGTAGTGGTCTTATCTGGTCCGAGTCATGCCGAAGAAGTTGCCAAACGTGATATCACATTAATTACGGCAGCTAGTGCTAACAATGATGCCGCTAAGTTCGTGCAACAATTATTCATGAACGACTACTTCCGGATCTATACGAATAATGATGTGATTGGGGTCGAATTAGGCGCCGCTTTAAAGAACATTATTGCGTTAGGTGCCGGGGCATTGCATGGCTTAGGCTACGGGGATGACGCTAAGGCGGCGTTAATGACTCGTGGTTTAGCTGAAATTAGCCGGTTAGGCGTCGCATTGGGAGCCCAACCGTTAACCTTTATTGGGTTATCCGGGGTCGGCGATTTAATCGTGACGGCAACTAGTGTCCATTCACGTAATTGGCGTGCTGGGAACGAATTAGGTCAAGGCCAAGCTTTGAAGACGGTCATTGATACGATGGGCATGGTTATTGAAGGGATTCCTTCAACCAAAGCCGCGTATGAATTAGCGCAACAACAACACATCGAAATGCCAATTACCGAAGCTATTTATGATGTGTTATACAACGGTGCGGATATTAAGCAAGTGATTCCACAATTGATGCAACGTGAAGGTAAACCAGAAATTCAGTAGGCTGAATTTAAGATTTTATATTCTTAGGAGGATCAGCACATGTCAAAAGTTAGAAAGGCGGTTATTCCAGCTGCCGGTTTAGGAACACGTTTTTTACCTGCTACCAAAGCGATGCCTAAAGAAATGTTACCAATCGTCGATAAACCGACGATTCAATTTATCGTTGATGAAGCTCGTAAATCGGGGATCGAAGATATTGTCATTGTTACTGGGAAGAGCAAACGTAGTATTGAAGATTACTATGATTCTAATCCGGAACTAGAAGATAACTTGCGGGCTAAGCACAAGGAAGAAATGTTGAAGTTGGTTCAAGAAACCACCGACATTAACTTGTATTTCATTCGTCAATCGCATCCACGCGGCTTAGGTGATGCCGTTTTAACGGCGAAAGCCTTTGTTGGTGATGAACCATTTGTGGTCATGCTAGGTGATGACTTGATGGAAGATAAAGTGCCATTGACCAAGCAATTAATGAATAGCTACGACAAGACCCACGCCTCAACTTTGGCAGTGATGAAGGTGCCGCACGAAGAAGTCTCGAAGTATGGCGTCATCAATCCTGAAAGTGAAAAAGAACCAGGCTTGTACAATGTGAATAATTTTGTTGAGAAGCCAACCCCTGAAGAAGCACCGAGTGATTTAGCCATTATTGGTCGGTATTTACTGACACCTGAAATTTTTAATGTCTTAGAACATCAAAAACCAGGTAAGGGTGGCGAGGTTCAATTAACGGATGCGATTGATACGTTGAATAAGACGCAACGTGTTTTTGCACACGAATTCAAAGGCACCCGGCATGATGTTGGCTACAAATTTGGTTACTTGAAGACCACGATTGAATATGGGCTAACCCATCCAGATGTTAAGGATGATTTACGGGCCTATATCAAAGATCTGGGCAGCAAGTTAACTAAAGAAGACAGTGCCGCCGCACCTAAGAAAAGTCCTAAAAAATAAAAGTTAAGCTTAAATCCCAGCTAGTCTGTTGTTGACTAACTGGGATTTTTTTGACTAAAAAAACCTTACCACGTGAGTAGTAAGGTTGAATAATTAGTTGCGATCAGCTTTGAGTTTGAATAAATGTGGCTTACCATAGTAGTACCCTTGGCGGAGTGGAATTTCAAGATCATCAGCGAGTTGATCTTCTTCATCATTCTCAACCCCTTCAAGAATGAGCCGCATGTCATACTTTTCAGCAATATCGCGCCAGAATTTAAGTTGGTCGGGAATCTCATCGGCCCGTTCTTCATTGCGAAAGTTTTGCATGGCAAATTTGATTTCTTCGGCATAACCAAGTAGTGGCTTGATATGATCATAGACGTTGATCCCCGTGCCAACATCATCCAGACTGAATTGTAACCCATGTGATTTAATGAGTTCAATCTGCTTTTGCATATCGGCTAACGCATAGTTATCTTCCCCAGGTTCTTCAGTAACTTCGACAATGACCTTAGTTGGGAATAACTTAGTTTGGGCGTCGATGACAGCGGCTGTGATTTCTGGATTTAAAAATTGCTTGCGGTTAAAGTTAATCGAAACCGATCCGATCTTCAATGAAAGTTCACTGGCGGTGGCTTTTAATAAATCAATTTGGACATCGATGGGAATGGCTTCAAAATTATCAGGCAAGGTCCAACGATCCGCTTCGGTAGCACGATAACGAATTAACATCTCATAGCCAATTAATGAATTATTGAATTTATCTAATTGTGGCTGAATAAAATAGCGATACATAGACTGGCCCCTCATGTTTAGATTGTGTGTACGAAAAATACCCCTAACTACCATAGTAACCTAAATTGCGTATAAGCGGAATGATTAAGCCTTAAAATTTTTAAAGTGGTTACGGTCTTGAATCATCAGTGTCACTATTTTTAAGCGGGCTGTTGGAAAAGTTGTGTCATGAATTTGTTGGAAAAGCACCCAGTGACTCAGAATTAACGTATAATGAGTGTGATGCAGTATTTATTATTTTATATTTTAATGTGCACATTGTCACGTCACTTGTGAATTTGTGTTGGTGAAAGCGATATTAGCTTTTATCGGATCACTAAGCTTAGCGTTAAAGCGATTCATTAGTGCAGAACAAAATACTTGGAGGCTTCGTCATGAAAATTGTCATTGTTGGGTGTACCCATGCTGGTACGGCGGCAGCTGCTCAAATCTTAAAGGATCATCCTGAATCAGAAGTAACGGTTTATGAACGGAACGATAATATTTCATTCTTGTCTTGTGGAATCTATTTATATTTAGGTGGTAAGGTTGGTCGATTGGAAGATATGTTTTATTCTTCACCAGCTGATCTGGAGAAACAAGGCGCCACGGTTAAAACGAAACATAATGTACTAAAGATTGACGCGTCAACGAAGACGTTACAAGTTGCCAATATGGAAACTGGCGATGTCTTTGATGATCACTATGATAAATTAATCATGACAACTGGTTCTTCTGTTAAAGTGCCACCAATCTTTGGGATTGATGAATCTAAAGTCTTACTCTGCAAAAACTATGAACAAGCTCAAGAAATCTATAAGACGGCTAAAGATAACCGGCGGATTGCCATTATCGGGGCCGGTTATATTGGGACCGAACTATCAGAAAGTTATGCTAATACCGATCATGAAGTGACTTTATTCCAATCACATGATCAGATTTTAAACCACTACATCAGTAAAGACATGTCTGATCGGGCCGTTGCCTTGTTAAAACAACATGGTGTTAAGGTTGAATTAAACCATCGTGTCACGGCCTTTACTGGTAACGATAATGGTGAGTTAGTTATTGAAACGAACGAGGGCGACTTTGTGGCTGACTTAGCCATTGTTGGGACTGGCTTTGTGCCGGTCACTGAGTTATTACGTGGTCAAGTCAAGATGGATAAGCACGGGGCCATCATTATTAATGACTATGTGCAAACTTCTGACCCTGATATTTATGCGGCGGGGGATTCTTGTGTCGTTAACTTTAACCCAACTGGTCGCTCAGCTTATACACCATTAGCAACCAATGCGGTGCGGCAAGGGACGTTAGCCGGTATGAACATCTTTGGTGATATCCAACGTTACATGGGGACGCAAGCGACTTCAGCGATGCAACTCTTTGATCACACGTTGGCAACGACTGGGTTAACGTATGAAATCGCTAAGCAAAGTAAGATTCCAGCTGAACGGGTCGTCTTTGAAGGAAACTGGCGGCCGGCTTACATGCAGTCAACGGCGCCATTAACGATTGAATTAGTTTATAATCCGGAAAACCGGAAGATCCTAGGGGCGCAATTATGGAGTCCACACGAAATTGCACAATCAGCGAACGCCTTGTCAATTGCGATTCAAAACGACAATACGATCGATGATTTAGCCTTTGTGGATATGTTATTCTCACCAAACTTTGATGATCCATTTAATTATTTGAACTTAGTCGGTCAAATGGCCGTGGAACAAGAACGGCAAAATGGTCGCAGCAAAGTCCGGATCAGTGCGGTTGGTGATTGGGCTAAGGAAAACGATCAAACGTTGAAGTAATGAGAAAGTGAGGCAGAGTTATGCGCTGGCAATGGCTAACTTGGCTGCTTTTACCGGTTTTATTCGGTTTAAGCGGTTGTCAAAAACAAGTCACCGTTAAAACGCCAACTCAAGCGCCCACGGCATTTGCCACGCCTAGCCAATTGGCGACCACGACTGATCGCCAACATGGTCAGAAGGTAGCGACCTTTATCAAACAAGGGTTGTTAACCAAACAAGGGCTGTATACCAATTATGTTGATACTAAGCAGCGGACGGCTGGAGCAGCGACAGGTCATGAGTTATTGAGCGAATCATCAGGGATGTGGTTACAATATTTGGCAACCACTCATCAGTGGGCTCAATTTCGAACGTTTTATCAGGCGACTAAAAAAACGTTCGATGATCATGGTCAGTTCAGCTATCGGTATGATCCACGAACTAAAAAAAGGTACCGCGTTAATGCGACGCTCGATGATTTGCGACTCATCCGCGCCCTTTTAGCGTATGATCAAATGCATCACCGGTCGACGTATCGGCATGAAGCGACGCAACGTTATCAGACATTAGTGAATACGAGTCTGAAGCAAGGGCATCTGGTGAACTATTATGATATGCAGACGAAAAAGGCAACGACGACTGGGAGTTTGGCGTATTTTGATTTAAAGACGTTACATTACTTTGAACAAGGTTCTAAAAAAGGGCGTGCAGCGTACCAAAAACAATTAACCGTGGTGAAGAGTGGCTACTTGGGCGATGTCTTTCCGTTGTATGCGGCCAGCTATCAGTGGACGACTAGTAAGTATAGCAGTGCCAACTTGAATACGTCGGAAGCGCTCGAAACCTTGTTGCATTTAGCTGAGATTGGGCAGTTAAAGACCACGAGTCGGCGCTGGTTAAGCCAACGCCTAGTTCAACATAACTTAGCTAATGGGTATACGACAACTGGGACCGTCAGTGTTAAAGGCGAGTCTGCGGGTAACTATGCCTTAGCGGCGATGATTTTTGCGGCGGTTCATGATCAAAAAAATTATCAACGAGCTATGCAGGCAGTTTGGCGCTTACAAGTCACGGCGAAAAAGTCCGCGATTGTTGGCGGTATTGGTGACGCAGCGACGAATCAAGCGTATTCATACAATAATTTAACGGCGTTGAACGCGGCTTTTAAATGAGGTTAAGGTGTGACAAACGATGGCGAATTTAAAGCAACGGCTTGGACAATTGGGCCGGATTTTTCAAAAATTAATGCCACCACCATTGTTGGCGATGTTACTGTGTGCGGGATTAGCTGGTTACTTAATCTTTATCCCGCCGATTAATGGGTTGGCCGATAATGGGGATTTTTATCGAGCGATGTATAGCAATGGCATTTACAAGTTGTTGGGGACACACTATAACTATTTTGGTTATGTGACCCAGCATTTTGGATTGATGAAATATTACAATGAGTATCGTTCCGTGACATTTTCGTCACAGCCAATCTTTGTCCGCTTAGCTGTTGGGTTGAATAAGTTATTTTATAGTCGGACGGTGTTTGATATCCGCTTTATGGGCTTAGTCAATTATGGCCTGTATCTCGGTAGTATTTATCTCTTGACTGATGCGTTGACCTTCCCCTCGAAGCGTTGGCGCAATTATCTGATTGCTGGATTGGTGGTCTTTGTTTTCGGTGATTCTTCATTTACGTTGTATTTTAATTCGTTTTTTGCGGAACCACAGATGTTGAGCATGACCTTGTATTCGTTCTCGTCGATCATGTTGTTGGCGCGTCAACGATATCGGCGGCGTTGGCCGTTGTTACTCATCTTTATGGTAAGTACGTTGTTGCTGATTTCCAGTAAATCACAAAATGCCCCGTTAGCCTTAAGCTATACAGTGGTAGCGTTGGGCTTGTTGTTTTTACCTAACTTTAAAGCGCAACGCCTATATCTGTTTGCTGGCATCGGTATTTTACTCATTACAGGTGGGTTAACGTATACCTTGATTGGGAAGAATTTTACGAGTATCAACCAATATCAGGCCTTTTCACATGGGGTTTTAACCCAGACGGGGGATCCAAGTAAGGCGATTGCGAAGAATGGGATTGATGAGCAATACGCCTTAATGAAAGATCAAGATTACTATGCCAAGCAGTTCGCAGCGATTCAGCCACCGCAAAGCTATGTGGAGCAGAATTTGTTACCGAAGTATAACTTTGTCTGGATTGTGAAGTATTATATGGGTCATTTGAAACAATTTGGCAAGCTGATGGACTTAGCAGCCGCTGATGTCATGATTACGCAGACTAAGGCAGTCGGAGACTATACCAAGGCTTCCGGGGCCTCCCCCGGGCAACAAGTGACGTTTTTTACGGGGTATAGTGCGATTGCCGGGGCTTTCTTTCCACAAAAGTTTGCCTTTAATTGTTTGTTGGCTGTCGCGTTTGTGATGGTTTATGCTGTCGGGATGTATAACGATTTGCGTCAGCATGAAATCGAAGGGGTGCTTCGATTCTGCTTGGTCTTAGGGCTCATGACAATCTTTATCTTTGTCCCCATCATCTCAATTGTTGGTGATGGCGATGCGGATTTGGCTAAGCATATCTTTATGGTACCGGTGAGCTTGGATCTAACATTCTTATTATTTATTTCAGATATTTTGAACCATCGCTTGTGGCATGCCTATCGAGAAGGGACGACCACTGAATGACAGTTAAATGGTGGCGCGTGGTCAGTTGGTTAATAAGTGGCCTGCTAATTGGCGGTTGGTTATGGCAGTTGCCGGTGCAAGCCAAAGTGACCACGCCAAAAGTCTTATTAGTTTATGATTCACAAAATGTGGCGCAGCAAGATCAACGGAAAGTGGCAGCGGTGCAGCGGATTTTAACCGGGATACAAGTCCGGGTTAAGACCGAAGTTGCTGCAGATTATCAGGCGGGCAGTTTACGGCACTATCAAGGGGTCATCACGATGATTAATTGGCCGCAAACCGATCTGAATAATACAGCATTTGTACGGGACCGCCGCCGGTTTAACGGAATGAAGTTACACATTGGTCCCAGGCTGACTGCTGATGAGGCAGCGGGACTACACGTGAAACGCGCCAATCTTTATCAGCAGCAATTTACACTACAAAATAAAAATGGGCACTTGCATCAATTGTTAGCGTTCAGTGAAACGATGGTGGCGCTAACCCACTTACCGGCTAAAGCACAAACAATTGGCTATTTAAAGTCACAATCAGTTGATCAGCGTCGTTATCCATATGGCACGATTGTCGGGAGGCAGGGTTATCTACCTTACTTGTCAACCGGTGGCTACAGCTTTGTGCTCGCAGCGCAAACGATTGCTATGTTATTTAGTCAGGCGGGACATTACCAGCCACTACTCACAATTACGAAGGTCACACCTTATACGAACATGGCCGTGTTAGAGCGGTTGAGCCTCAAGTTGTATCAACGCGGCATCCCGTTTGCCATTAGTACGACTACGGTTGGTAATCATGCGCATTTTAAAGCGTTTCAACGTTTCGCCCGGGTTTTGAGATTAGTCGAGAATCGTGGTGGCGTGGTGTTCTTAAAGATGCCGGCAGTTGGTGGGGTCACAACGAGTAGTGGTCCAGGGCTCTCAACGTTGATCGATAATGAGCTGATTCAGTTCGCGCAGAATCAAGTCTACCCAGTTGGGATGAGTGCGTCAGCCTATTGGAACCAAGATGCGATTTATCGGCAAAATGCGCTCGAAAAAGCGGATCATCTGTTGTGGTTACCGAATCCGGCCAGTCCGGTCTATGCTAAGCAAGATAATACCGCGACGACTTTTAAACAAAGTTTTTATGGCTTGGATGCGGCATCCCTTGAAACGGTCACTAAAGGCTCGACGCTTGGAAAGGTTGCGACTGATTTTCCAATTCCCACAGCTGTGACGTTTACGATGCCCAACAGTCGGCGGAGTTTGCAGAACTTGATGCGCCGGCTGGATCGGCTAAATTATCGTTGGTTTAATCCAGCGACACAATTGACACCAACTAAGATTGCCAGTGGCACCGTGTCGTTTGGCTATCAACATGGGACGTACTTTTTGAACGGTCAAGCAACGACGATTACTGATACGCAGCCACGGCCTAAAAAGTTGGCCGCAGTAAAGATGGAAACGACCTGGGTCAACCGGTTCTTCAAAACGCAAGGGACGGTTTTATTAGCCTTTTTCATTATCACATTTATTGTCTTTGTACTGTTTATTGTCTTAGGGCGACGCCTTTATTTGAATATGTTTAAACGTTAATTGCGCCTGGTGCTAGTTGGATTAAATTGCTACTTTGGTTGGCCCAGAATTGGCTGGAACGTGGTGGCCATGTTTGTGAGCCAAAGATCGGGCTCGCAAGCCGGGGGGTATCTAAGCCGAAAACCACGACTAAGATAAACGACACCGCTGAGTCAATTCTGGCCCACCCGTTGTTAACTAACGGGAATTAAAAAATTAACAATTGATCATTTAAAGTCAAGCATTTTAGAATCCAACCGACAGGCGGCAATTTCAATTAGCACTAAACGTGTTAATTAGACTGAGGCTGAAGGGGGAAGTCAAATCACAGTTTTAGATTGGTTCTTATTTGTTGCGATTTTGGCAATCTGGGGGATCTTAGTGGTGAATGTAATCCTCACGATTGCCGGCTATGTGAATTATTTGCAGAAAGCCCGGCGTCCTGAGCCGCAGTTGCCAGCAAAGGTGCCGTTTGTGACGATTATGGTGCCAGCACATAATGAAGGCATCGTGATTGTTAAGACGTTGCAATCATTGTTGAATTTCGATTATCCACATGACCGTTACGAGATTATTGTGATTAACGATAATTCGGATGACAATTCAGCAGTGTTGTTGGCGCGGATGCAAACCTTGTATCCCAAACGCAATCTAACGGTCATCAATACGGATAAAAAAACTGGCGGTAAAGGGAAGTCGAATGCTTTAAATATTGGTTTGCGGCAAGCAAAGGGGTCATTGATCTCAATCTATGATGCTGATAACACGCCGCAAGCGAGTGCTTTACGGTTGTTAGTGGCTGAATTAATGGGCGATGATCGCCTCGCAGCCGTAATCGGTAAGTTTCGGACCCGGAATAAAAATGCCTCGTTGTTGACACGCTTTATTAATATTGAGACCTTATCTTTTCAATGGATGGCGCAAGCGGGACGGGAAAAGTTATTTAAGTTATGCACGATTCCGGGCACGAATTACGTCATTCGACGAGATGTCTTAGAAAAGATTGGCGGTTGGGATGTCAAAGCCTTAGCGGAAGATACTGAAATTAGTTTTCGGGTCTACCGGATGGGCTACCGCATTCGGTTTCAACCGTTAGCGGTCACTTGGGAACAAGAACCGCAAACTTTAGATGTCTGGTTTCACCAGCGGACGCGTTGGGTTAAAGGTAATATTTATGTGATTTTAAAGAATTCGCGGTTACTGTTTACGAAATCTGGCCGCCCGATTCGCTTTGATTTACTTTACTTTTTATCCATTTATTTCTTATTAATGACGTCACTTATCTTATCCGATACGATGTTTGTCTTATCGGTAGCCGGAGTGGCCCATTCAGATTTAGTGGGGTTTAGTAATGTGTTATGGCTGATGGCGGTGTTAACATTTGTGATAAGTACATTTGTGACGATTACCACTGAAAAAGGCGAGATGACGTTCGCCAATCTCATGATTATTATTTTTATGTACTTAGTCTATAGTCAGATGTGGTTAGCAGTAGCAGCCCATGGAATGGTGGGGTATGTTCGTGAGCAAGTCTTTCATCAACAAGCAAAATGGTATAAAACCAAACGGTATCAGTAACTGGCGATTATTAATCAGTTTATTGGTTATTTTGATGGCGGTCGGTGGCGGGCTGAGTGTGCCTAGCCTGATGGGTCAAGCTAAAACGACTGCGCAGGCGAAGCAATTTAAAGCTAAAACCAAGCGTAAAGCTAAAGCCAAATCTAAAAAGAGTCAGCTGAAGTCCTATACACAGCCGTTTCAAAATACGACGACAACGCTGTCTGGTAAGTCGGTCGAAGCCAATATGTACTTTATTAAAATGGACTATTGGCAGCTGAAAAAAGTGACCTTGAATTTGAATTTTCAAATCTCACAATTAGCACAACGGTCAACTTCTGATATCACGTTGTCACTTAATGGCACTAAATTTTATTCGTTTCGGCCTAGTCGGCGGACTGGTCTGCAAACAAAGGCGATTAGTGTGCCATTACGACTAGTTCAAGGTGAAAATCAGTTAAAGATTAGCGGGCAGATTTTAAATCAAGCGGGGTCTAAAAAGTTACAACTAGCACAAACGCCAGCTAATTGGTTGACGATTTATGATGGGGCTAACGTGAACTTTCAATACTTGTTAAAGCCGCCAACACGCGCAATTAAGTCTTTTTATGCCCATTTTTCAGGAACTGACACGATTGCGTATCAGAATTCTTATATTACGACGCCTAAGCAAGCTAGTAATGGTGAGCTGACGGCGGCGATGTACGCGTTGTCAGGAGAAGCTCGAACGATTACGACTGAAATCTCACAAATTCAGGTGACGACTTTTGATAATGCGGCAGCTAAACAAGGGGACTATCAATTAGTGATGGCGACCTATGCGCACTTACCGGCCCGGTTTCGGCGGGTGATTGATGCGACAAAGCTTAAGCAGCGAGCAGTGATTAAGACGATGTATACGGGCCATAAGCATTATTTGATTGTGACCGCGCTAACGGCTAAGCGTTTGAAAGAAGCCAGTCGGTTTATTGCTAATCAGGAATTGATGCAAGAAACGCAGGCCCATACGGAATATATTAGTGACCAGACGCGGACTGAAACCTCGGAATTACAGTATGATGGCAGTTATCAGTTGACGAGTCGTGATGATACCCTGACTGGGGCGCAACATCAATCGAGTACGTATTTTGTCAGCTTACCCGTTGACCGTACAAATGCGGATGGGTCTCAAATCCGGATACATTTTCGGTATGCTAAAAACTTGAACTTTAAGCGGGCACTCGCTACGATTTATCTCAACGGTAGTCCGTTGGGGAGTAAGAAGTTGAGTGCGGCACATGCCGATAATGACAGCTTGACGGTAACGTTGCCAAAGGGGCAAGCTCTAGGACATAGCTTTACGATTCGAGTTGCTTTTGATTTGGAGATGCATGACCAGTCGAGTGCTGATAATGCGCAGACCCCTTGGGCTACGATTGAATCGGATTCGAAGGCTTATATTAAGTCGAAGCCGGTCAGTGACTTATTGTTTACGAATTATCCTAATCTATTTTTAAAAAACGATACGTTCAATCAGATTGCGGTTGTTCGGCCCAAAGCATTGACTAAATATGATTACCAGACGTTAACTAATATTTTTAATTTGATTGGAAATTATGCGCAGAGTAATACTGGGGATGTACAGTTTTATACACAACGGCCAAGTAAGCCAGTCTTAAAAAACAAGAATGTGATTGCCTTTGGGACGCCACAACAAAATGTGTTTATTAAGCAATTGAATAAAAAATTGTATTTTCAATATGGCAAGGGTGACCATGGCTTTGTGTCGAATGAAAAGCTGAGTATTGAACACCAATATGGTCAAAATATTGGGACGGCGCAACTGCTACGCTCCCCATATAATGTCCGTTCTGGGTTACTAGTGGTGACAGCTGGAAAATCAGCTGATGTTTACCGCGCGTCAACGCAGCTTAACTTCCAACGTAATATTCAGCAATATACGGGCGATGCGATTGTGGTTGACCATGATAATCATCATTACGACTACCGGTTTAAGAAAAAGAAAACGATTGGTGACGGGACGACGATTAAGACTGTCATTACACGTAATTCTCAATTGGTGATCTATCTGGGTATTGCGCTGGCGGCAATCGTGGTGATAGCGTTAGCAGCGTTTCTGATTCTGCGTAAAAACGGCTTAATGGCGCAAAGGGGGCGGCACCATGAGTGATGATCAACGATCGGCCATATTAGCCGATGTCTACTTACTATTGTTTTTAGCGCTATTCAGTGTAACGGCCATCTTAATGACCTTAACGGCAAACTTAACGTTAAATACGATTTATTTAGGGCTCACGTTGGTCATGATTTTAATGACTTACTTTTTCGGAGCAGTTACCGGTCTAACGGCGAATCTATTGTTTATTTTTGTGCAGGCAGTAGTCATGATTTATATCAATTCGACTCATCACGCCGAGATTCCAATGATTATGATTTTTTGGTTGGTGATGCCGCTATTATTGTCAGCAACCTTTTATGCGATGACCCGGCGACTAACCTTGTTGCAAGCATCGAATGCAAAACTGCGGGGTGACATTATGAAGCGTGGGGCGTTTGATGAGCGGACGGATCTACGGACGACGGTGGCTTATATTCAAGATGCACAAGTTTTTATTGAAACCAATCGCCGTTTTCAATTGCCGGTGACCACGGTCATCATTCGGATACGGTATTTTAACGAAATCAAGCGGATGATGAATGATCAGCAGTTTTCGGACCTCTTACGGTTAACTTCGGATACGATTGCGGCGACCACCCGGGATAATGATATTACGTATTCGCTGGACCAAGATAATCCGACTTGGGCGATCTTACTGTTTTCTGATACGCCCGGCGCTCAAATTGCAGCTAATCGGATTAAGTCGGCTTTTGAAAAACGACTTAACGATTCAGTCAGCTTGAGTTCTCTGGAAATCTTGTTGGTAGTCGGCATTGCGAGTTGGGACCCGGATAAGATGAAGAGTCCGTATGACTTTATGAATACTGGGATTAAAGAGACCGAGTATGACGTTGCTGGGTAAACCCAACTTTTTCGTTGTGTACAAGCAAGATAGTCGACAAATGTAAATTTTGAGGGTATACTAAACCACATAGTATTTTAGTGAAAGGGGTCTTTTAGAAATGGCAAAGCGTTACGACGTGATTATTATTGGTGCGGGTCCGGCTGGGATGACCGCCGCCCTCTATGCTTCACGCGCCAACTTATCAGTATTAATGTTAGACCGCGGGATTTACGGTGGTCAGATGAATAACACCGCCGCAATTGAAAACTACCCAGGGTTTAAATCCGTATTAGGTCCCGACTTGGCGAAGGATATGTATGAATCGTCAACCCAATTCGGTGCTGAATATGCGTATGGCACGGTTGATTCGGTCGAAGACCAAGGCGATTTAAAGATCGTGAAGACTGACTCAGATACCTTTGAAACGAAAGCCTTAATTATTGGGACCGGGTCTCAATATCGCAAATTGGGTGTTCCTGGCGAAGATGCTTATGGTGGCCGGGGTGTTTCCTACTGTGCAGTCTGCGATGGGGCGTTTTTCCGTAATAAGCACGTGGTCGTCGTTGGCGGTGGCGATTCAGCCATTGAAGAAGGCACTTATTTGACCCAATTGGCCGACAAAGTCACGGTTATTCATCGTCGGGATCAATTACGGGCCCAAAAGATTTTGCAAGACCGGGCATTTGCTAATGATAAGATGGAATTTGTCTGGAATAGTAACGTGACTGAAATTGTCGGTGATGACAAGAAGGTCACTGCGGTTAAGGTTAATAATAATAAAACCGGTGAAGATAGTGAAATTGCCGTTGATGGTGTCTTTATCTATGTCGGCATCAACCCAATTACCGCGCCATTTACTAACTTAGGGATTACCGATGAAAATGGTTGGATTGAGACGAATGACCATATGGAAACCAAAGTCTCTGGTATCTTTGCAGTGGGCGATGTTCGTAAGAAAGACTTACGTCAAGTCGCAACTGCTGTCGGTGAAGGCGGAACTGCCGGACAACAAGTTTATAACTACATCACAGCGCTAGGTGATAAAGCCCGCGTTTAATCTAAAAAAGTCGATTGGAAAATTTTCCAGTCGACTTTTTTATTGCTTTTTGAAAGATTAAGACCAACGATACCACGTTCCAGCCGATTCTGGTCCAACCAGAGTGACAAGCTTAATCCAGCTAGCATCGCGTGTCGGACAGATTATTTTTGCTCTTTAACAATATACAATGGGCGATGCTTACTTTCTAAGTAAATCTTGCCAATGTAATTACCGATGATTCCCAGACAAAAGAGTTGAACGCCACCAACAAATAGCATAATCGAAACCAATGAGGCCCAACCACCGACACTGTTCCCCCAGATCAGTTTACGGATAATAATAAAGATGATCCCGATGACTGATAGAAAGGCGAATAGACCGCCAATGAAGGTGGCAATTTTTAACGGCACTTCCGAAAAGTCCACAATGGCTTCGATGGAATAATTCAGTAACTGCCAAAAGGACCAGTGTGATTCTCCAGCAGAGCGGGGTGCATTTTCAAAGGTTAGGTAGGTAGTTTTAAAGCCGACCCAATTAAAGATGCCTTTAGAAAAACGATTATATTCCGGCAATTCTAAAATAGCATCAACCATTTGCCGAGTCATTAAGCGGTAATCACGGGCGTTCGGAATAATTTGTACTTTTGATATTTTGTTGATAATCGAATAGAAAGCGCGCGAGAAAAATGAGCGAATTGCTGGCTCACCGCGGCGATCAGAACGCATTGTTCCGACACAGTCATAGTCACCTTGCTGCAAGGTCGTCAGCATCTTGGGTAATAATTCCGGTGGGTCTTGGAGATCGACATCCATGACGGCGATGTAATCACCGTCAGCATGTTGCAGCCCAGCCGCTAAACCTGCCTCTTTACCAAAGTTGCGGGAAAACGACAAGTAATGAACGGTGTCAGGATGCTGAGCTTGTAGCTTTTTTAATTCGACTAAAGTTTGATCACTGGAACCATCATCAATAAACCGATATTCATGGGTGATATTTTTAAAAGTGGTGGCATGTTGGCTAAAGACTTTTTCAACCGTATTGTAAAAGATTTCTAAAGTTAGTTCCTCATTAAAACAAGGGACGATTAAACTGATTTTGGGCATGATTAAAGCCCCCTAAATATAGATTTGAACACTTCTTTAGCTTACCATAAACGGTTATTGAGTGGTTCAATCTTTTAGACATCGTGTCCTTAAATACAGTTTACGTTTGGTGCTAGTTGGATTAAATTGGCACTCTGGTTGGTCTAGAATCGGCTGGAACGTGGTGGCCACGTTTTTGAGCCACAAAGCGGTCTCAAAAGCCGGGCTTTATCTAAGTCGGAAAATTCACCGACCAAGATAAACGACACCACTGAGCCAATTCTAGCCCGCCCGGCGTTAATTACGGATAGCTCTCATTTAACCCAAAAATTTAGCCAATAGGTTGGTTTCTAAAATGTTCAGCCATGTCGTTGGCGTTCCAGTATTTTAGAAATCTACCGGCAGGCGGTAATTTCAACTAGCACCAGGCGTACAATTTTAATGTTGATAAGGAAAGAGTAATAATTGATGGTTCGTATAGGTCCCTAAATAAATATCACTAATTTGATAGTGTTGGGCCTCAAGCTGGCTGGTCAACCAGGCTAAATCGTGGTCGCTGGTGGCCAATGCGTCGGCGTTTAACTGGCCGTCAATAATGAGCGGATACTTGATGGTGTCATCACCAACTTGCGTAATCGTTAATTGACCGTTCTGTTCCAAAACAGCGCGTTTAACGTAGCGAATATCAGTGATACCTTCAGTTCGTAAGCGAAAGGCTAAGTCATTCGCACTCATCCCATTTTTGAGCGCCGTCGCGACCATTAATTCACCATCTTTAATGAGCAATTGTGGTTTACCGTCGATCAGACTCTTGAGGTAGCGATTGTGATGCGTCATGAAGCGCAACACTAAGACTAGAATGGTCCAAATTAAGAGCACTAAAATATATTGCAAAACCGTCACGCTGGTACTATAAATCATGCCACCAACAATCGCCCCAAGGACGTAGTTTTGAACTTGATCAAGCGCGCTGATCGGGGCAAGATTACTCTTACCAGATAAGTTAATTTGTAAAATAATGGTTAACAAGCCTAAAGCCAACTTGATTGTGACGTCCCAGTAAGAAAACATTATTGGCCTTCTTTCACGTATTTGATTGGTTGGGTAATCGGGGTGGCGTTAGTCAGGGTGTAACTATTGCCATCTGGATTGAGGGTCACATTATAGATGTGGTGTTGAACGGCAATCAACATGCCACTGCTGACGGTGGCGGTATTGGACCAGACAGCGGTCGTGGCGACACCTTTTTCTTCAGCAACCCGTTGCATAATTTGCGTTACTTGTGATTTTTGTGAAAAGCTTGACCGCAAACTTTGAAATTCATTATATTGGATGCCAATGAGTAAGCATAAAATTAACACCATGATGATGAATAAGTCGCGATACTTTAAATCAGTTTTGTGGCGATACCAGAGCCAGCTTAAACCAGCAATGATTAAAATGATAATGCCAATCACTGTGAGCTGTAATAAGGTGTGATGGCTATTTTGATGGGTTAAGTAGGCGTAAGAATAAAATGTCATAATCAGCCTCCTATTAAAAATATTATACCAAGTTTGGCTAGTGACTTAATTAATCACACCTATAGTTCGGTTCAGTGAGTAACCTAACTAGCGTAAACTTTACTAAGAAACCAATGAAAAGCCGACTTTTTTCAGTAAATTTTACTTGGTAAAGCGATAACATGTTGTATACTGTTTTTGTAAGCACTAACAACTATATTGAATGGGGATGGCCGATTTGAGTTGGAAAGATAATTATGCAACTTGGAATAATCAAGCAAACCTTGAACCAAGCCTTAAAAATGAATTAAACGCCTTAGCTGGCGACGATGCGACATTGGAGGATGCGTTCTATCAACCAATGGAGTTTGGGACAGCCGGGATGCGTGGGGTCTTGGGACCTGGGATCAATCGAATGAACATTTATACCGTTCGGCAAGCAACTGAAGGGTTAGCACGTTTTATGGATACGTTGGATGACAGCGTTAAAGCCCGCGGGGTCGCGATTAGTTTTGATTCACGGCACCATTCAACGGATTTTGCCCATGAATCAGCCCGCGTTTTAGGTGAACATGGGATTAAGTCGTATGTGTTTGAGAGTTTACGACCAACACCAGAACTTTCCTTTACGGTGCGGCATTTACATACGTATGCCGGCATCATGATTACGGCTAGTCATAATCCAAAGCAATACAATGGCTATAAGATCTATGGCGAAGATGGCGGACAAATGCCACCAAAAGAATCTGATTTGATTACGTCTTATATTCGTAAAGTCACGGATTTATTTGCAATTAAGGTTGCTGATGAAACCCAATTATTAGCGGATAAGACGATGACGATCATTGGCGATGACGTCGATCAAGCCTACTTAGCTAAGGTTAAGACGGTGACGATCAATCAAAAATTAGTCGATGAAGATGGTAAAGACATGAAGTTAGTCTTCACGCCATTGCATGGGACTGGTCGGATGTTAGGTGAAAAAGCCTTACGTAACGCTGGGTTTAAAAACTTTAGCGTGGTTAAAGAACAAGCCGTTGCCGATCCTGAATTCTCAACGGTTAAGTTCCCGAACCCCGAATTTCCGGAAGCCTTTAAGATGGCGATTGATTTAGGTAAAAAAGAAGACGCCGATGTCTTGATCGCGGTTGATCCCGATGCTGATCGGTTAGGCACGGCGGTGCGGCAACCTAATGGCGACTATGTCTTGCTGACCGGGAACCAAATTGCAGCTGTTTTGTTACATTACATCTTACAAGCCAATCAAGATGCTGGAACGTTGCCAGCCAATGCAGCGGCGGTTAAATCAATCGTGTCAAGTGAGTTTGCAACCAAGATTGCGGCTTCTTATCACGTTAAAATGATCAACGTCTTGACTGGGTTCAAGTACATCGCGGAACAAATTGAACACTTTGAAGCTAGTGGTGATCATACTTACATGTTTGGCTTTGAAGAAAGCTACGGTTACTTGATCAAGCCATTTGTACATGATAAGGATGCCATTCAAACAACAGTCTTATTGGCTGAAGTGGCGGCTTATTACAAGCATCAAGGTAAAAACTTATATGATGGCTTACAAGATTTGTTTGCTGAATACGGGTACTTCCGTGAAAAGACGACTTCTGAGGAATTTGATGGCGTCGGTGGTAGTGATAAGATTGCGGCTTTGATGACGAAGTTCCGTGACGAAGCGCCGAAAGCCTTTAATGGATTTGACGTGGTCTCAACTGAAGACTTCCAGTCACAAGTTGAAACCTTTGCAGACGGTCATAGTGCACCAATCAGCTTGCCACAAGCGAACGTGTTGAAGTATAAATTAAACGATGGTACTTGGATCGCCATTCGTCCATCTGGGACAGAACCAAAGATCAAGTTCTACATTGGCACGCTGGGTGACTCATTAGACCAAGCGAATACGAAGCTTGATCAATTTGAAGCTGCTTTGCAAACCTTTATTAAAGCTTAAAAGAGTCCTAACAAAAAACGTCGTCCACAATTACGTGGGCGGCGTTTTTTTGTTAAGCATAATCATTAGGATCAGCTTGCAAGGGCTGGTAGTCATCCATATCAGCATCACGGTAATCCCACCATTCGTTAACGTAGCCGACAAAGCCAGCTTGCAGCATCGCGGTGTTTAAGAGCTGATAATACTGATCTTGAATTGCAGTTCGGGGCGCGTCACGGTGTGCCAATGGGGTAAAGTCATCAAAGGCGGTTGGCAACGGGCACTCATGGCCGGCTGCATCGGTTAAGGTTAAATCTAAGGTTACCCCTTTTTGATGACTAAAGTTAGGATTAGGCCTAGCAACAAAGTCAGGATCTGGATAAACTTCGAATAAGCGCCGCTGTGCACTAACTGGACGATACGCATCCCAGATTTTCAAACGATAACCTTGAGCTTGAACGGCGGTACTCGCTCGGGCTAATTTGTGAGCCGTCCCAGTACGTACGATGGCAGTGGTGAAGTCATAAATTTTTTTGTGAGTGAAATTATTCGTCGTGGCATAACGTAAGTCAACAATAATGTTTGGATCGAGTTTTTGAATATTTATGAAACCGTTTAATTCTGGGGACATGATGGCTGGACCTCCTTAGTTCATCTTAGCTCTATTGTACGTAATCACGGGGGTTTTGTCTGTGATGGTGCATTAGACCAATGCGAAAGGGTCTGTGACTAGACTTTTGTTAGTTAAACTTGTTAAGATAGCTTTACTGTGTGAAAAAAATCAAGTGAGGTGCAACTGATGACACGTCAAACTAAACGAGCCATTTTTATTTTAATATTTAGTGAATTTCTAGTCTGTTTGGGGATTAGTTTAGTGATTCCCGTCATGCCGTTCATTAAGAATGACTTGCATTTGACGGCTACGGATATGGGCATTATGAACGCGTTATTTGCGTTAGCACAGTTTGTCGCGTCACCAGTGATTGGTCGGGTGTCGGATAAAATTGGTCGTAAACCCGTTTTAACGGCGGGCCTGTTCTTATATATGGTCTCTGAAGTCTTGTTTGCGTTGACTAATCAACTATGGGTCTTTAATATCTCACGGGTTGTTGGTGGGCTGTCAGCCGCAATGGTCGTGCCGACTGCGATGGCGATGGCTTCTGATATTACAACGAAGCGGCAACGGGCCAAAGTGATTGGCTGGTTGTCAGCGGCCTTTAGTGGCGGGTTAATCTTAGGTCCCGGGATTGGCGGTATTTTGGCTGGGATTAGTTATAAGACCCCGTTTTGGGTGGCTGGAACACTCGGTTTGTTGAGTGCGATTGTGCTAATCACCCAATTGCCAAATGACCGCGATATTGTGAAGCAATCTGATTTGGAACCGGCTAATCAGGACAAACCGGCCCCTAATCATCCAATGACGCGGGCGTTTTGGACCGTGCCGATTATTATTTTGTTTACGATGATTTTAGTGTCGTCATTTGGTCTACAAGGTTTTGAAAGCATTTATAGTATTTATGTGAATGAAGTCTTTCATTTTAGTTTAAGCAATATTGCGTTAGTACTAACGTTGAATGGGTTAATTTCATTATTCTTACAAGTGGCTTTATTCGATACCTTTGTCCAACGTTTTGGCGAACGCCGCGTGATTCGCGTGTGCTTTGCGTCGGCGGCAATTTGTACGATTTGGATTACCCAAGCACATACGAAGTGGGAAGTGATTATTGCCACGTTGGTTGTTTTCTCAGCTTTCGATTTATTGCGACCAGCGATTACGACGTTGTTAACTAAGGCGAGTGAGTCCAATCAGGGGCTAATCAACGGGTTAAACATGTCCTTAACGAGTGTGGGGAATATCGTGGGGCCGATTATGTCCGGGATGCTATTGGATATGAATTATCATTATCCTTATCTCGTGGTGGCCGTCTTTTTGATTGTGTCGTATGTCATGGCATTTACGTTGCGCCATCCGAGTCAAATGGCAGCACCAAAATAAGCTGAAAAAGCAATGTTCGGTTGAGCATTGCTTTTTCATTGCGTCCATTAGTTAGCTCTGATACACTAGTTGCAATTTAATTAAGTTCAGAAGGGGCGATAACAAATGGGTATGCATCAATATTTACAAAGCTTAAGTAACTTGGAAACGATTCAACGCGCACCGGGATTCTTTAAATATCAAAATCATTCGGTAGCAGCACATTCGTTCAAAGTGGCTGAAACGGCACAATTCTTAGGCGACGTCGAAGAAAATGCTGGCCAGCCGGTTGATTGGCGGTCACTATATGAGAAAGCCTTGAACCATGATTATAACGAACGGTTTATCGGCGACATTAAGACGCCAGTTAAGTACGCCACGAAATCGTTACGTGGGATGCTGGCAGATGTGGAGCATAAGTTGTCCCAAAACTTTGTGCAAAACGAAATTCCCACCGAATTTCAAGCGGCCTATTCACGGCGGCTCTCTGAGGGTAAGGATGACACCTTGGAAGGTCAAATCTTATCAGTCGCTGATAAAATCGACTTATTATATGAATCATTTGGCGAAATTCAAAAAGGCAATCCAGAATCCGTCTTTACGGACATTTATCAAGAGAGTTTAAAGACGATTGTGGCTTTTAAACAACTGGCCAGTGTGCAATATTTCTTAAAGTCAGTTTTGCCAGAAATGTTGGCAGAACCGTTTACCAACCAAGATAAATTGCAAGCTTTAACGCATGAAATATTAACGACGGATTAGCAACCTGTTTAATGGCGAAAGTATGTTCGATGTGCTAAAATGAATAGCGGTTTTGTAATTGATAGGGAGGCTGTGGCTTGCCTATTTTTTGTGTTAGAGTGTGAGTCAAAACGGGTTGGCAATGAGCATTGCCTAGTCCATGGGTGACAGCGGTTCTGGCTGTGGCCCGTGGACGTAGCAAGCGGAGTTGCCAGTTTTGACGAACACGTTTCGGAAAAAACAAACGAGATAAAAAAGGAGGAGTCACCTTGATCGATCGAATTGATAATAATCGGTTTGACTTAGTTTCAGACTATCAACCAACCGGGGATCAGCCAGCAGCGATTAAACAACTCACGGCTGGACTTAATGCGGGCGAAAAAGAACAGATTTTAATGGGGGCGACCGGGACTGGGAAGACGTTTACAATTTCTAACGTGATTGCCCAAGTCAACAAGCCAACGTTAATTTTGTCGCACAACAAGACCTTAGCGGGTCAACTATATGGTGAATTTAAGAAATTCTTCCCGAATAATGCGGTGGAATACTTTGTGAGTTATTACGATTATTATCAACCAGAAGCGTATGTCCCTTCGAGTGATACGTATATCGAAAAGGACTCCGCCATTAATGATGAAATCGATAAATTACGGCATTCAGCTACCAGCTCATTACTTGAACGTAACGATGTCATTGTAGTCGCTTCCGTATCCAGTATCTTTGGTTTAGGTGATCCGACTGAATATAAGAATCACGTGGTGTCCTTACGTGTGGGCATGCAGCTCGATCGTAACGACTTGTTACGCAAGTTAGTCGATATTCAATTTGATCGCAATGATATTGATTTTCAACGGGGACGGTTCCGGGTTCATGGAGACATTGTCGAAATCTTCCCGGCTTCTCGTGACGATCATGCCTTGCGGGTGGAATTCTTCGGTGATGAGATTGATCGCATTCGTGAGATCGATGCGTTGACCGGGGAAGTCGTTGGTGATCGTGATCATGTGGCGATTTTCCCGGCGACCCACTTTATGACTAATGAAGACACCATGGAACACGCTATTGATGGCATTGAAGCCGAAATGAATGCGCGGTTGAAAGAATTGAACGATGATGGCAAGTTGCTGGAAGCCCAACGGTTAAAGCAACGGACCACTTATGATATTGAAATGATGCGTGAGATGGGCTACACCAGTGGGATTGAAAACTATTCCCGGTTTATGGATGGTCGAAAACCAGGTGAACCGCCATATACGCTACTGGATTTCTTCCCGAAAGACTTCTTAATGGTCGTTGATGAATCGCATGTCACGATGCCACAAGTCCGCGGGATGTACAATGGTGATCGGGCTCGAAAACAGATGCTAGTTGATTATGGGTTCCGCTTACCAAGTGCCTTGGATAACCGGCCTTTGAAATTAGCTGAAGTTGAACAACATATTAATCAAGTCGTCTATATGTCCGCCACGCCCGGGCCTTATGAAATGGATCGCACCAAGCATGTGGTTCAACAAATTATTCGACCAACCGGCCTACTCGATCCAACGATTGAAGTCCGACCAATTATGGGACAGATTGATGATTTGGTTGGCGAAATCAACTTGCGTATTGAGCGCAATGAACGGGTCTTTGTGACCACGTTAACGAAGAAAATGGCCGAAGATTTAACTGACTATATGAAGGATCTTGGCATTAAAGTTCGTTACTTGCATAGTGATATTAAGACGCTGGAACGAACGAAAATTATCCGTGATCTCCGGCTGGGCAAGTTCGACGTGCTAGTTGGGATTAACTTATTGCGTGAAGGAATCGATGTGCCCGAAGTGTCCTTAGTAGCAATTTTGGATGCGGATAAGGAAGGTTTCTTACGGAATGAACGGTCGTTGATCCAAACGATTGGTCGTGCGGCGCGGAATGAACACGGGGCCGTAATCATGTATGCGGAACATACCACAGATTCCATGCAGGCCGCCATTGATGAAACGGCGCGTCGGCGTGAAATTCAGAAAAAGTACAATGTGGATCATCATATGACGCCACATACGATCAAGAAAGCCATTCCGGACTTGATTGCCTCAACGAAGGTAACCGACGATGCGGGTAAGAAAGATGACTTCTTGGAAACTGATTTCGATGATATGACGCACGAACAACAATTAGATATGATTAGCAAGTTAGAAGAACAAATGAAGACCGCTGCCAAGAAGCTCGACTTTGAACAAGCCGCTACTTTACGGGATACGGTGATGGAATTAAAAGCACAGATTAGCTAGGAGGCAATTCTTTGGCGAACGATAAAATAATCATTCACGGCGCACGCGCCCATAACTTAAAAAATATTGATGTCACGATTCCCCGTGACAAATTAGTCGTGATTACGGGGTTGTCCGGTTCTGGGAAGAGTTCTTTGGCGTTTGATACGCTGTACGCGGAAGGTCAACGGCGCTATGTCGAAAGTTTATCGGCCTATGCGCGGCAATTCTTAGGCCAAATGCAAAAGCCTGATGTTGATTCGATTGATGGGCTTAGTCCAGCCATTTCGATTGACCAAAAGACAACGTCGAAGAACCCGCGTTCCACGGTCGGAACAGTGACTGAAATCAATGATTATCTACGCTTGTTGTGGGCCCGTGTTGGCCAGCCGATTTGTCCTAATGACGGGACGCCAATTGTCAGTCAAACGGTTGAACAAATGGTCGACCGGGTGCAACAGTTGCCTGAACGGACGAAGCTGCAAATTCTGTCACCAATTGTGCGGCAAAAAAAAGGTGAACACAAAAAGATTTTTGAAAAGATTAAACGTGAAGGTTTCGTGCGGGTTCGCGTGGATGGCGAGATTCATGATATTAGTGAAAGCTTTGACCTCAACAAGAACCAGCAGCATACGATTGAAATCGTGATTGACCGGATTGTGGTTAAGCCCGGTGATCGGTCACGACTGTTCGATTCTTTTGAAGCCGCTTTGCGTTTGAGCGGCGGTTATGCGATTGCTGATGTGATTGGTGGCGATCCAATTCTCTTCTCAGAACACTACGCTTGTCCCGTCTGTGGGTTTACCGTGGGCGAGTTGGAACCACGCTTATTCTCATTTAATGCGCCGCAGGGGGCTTGTCCTGACTGTGAAGGCTTAGGGATGAAGCTGGAAGTTGATGAAGATTTGGTCGTTCCTGATAAAAGTTTGACGTTAGCTGAAGGCGCTTTGGCACCTTGGAATCCCATCAGCTCGCAATATTATCCAGAAATGCTCAAGCAAGCTTGTGAACAATTAGATATTCCGTTGGATGTGCCATTTGAAGATTTATCTAAGGCTGACCAACAGACGGTTCTATATGGCTCTGATGGGAAACAGTTCCATTTTCATTATCAAAATGACTTTGGTGGTGTGCGCGATGTCGATGCCGTTTTTGAAGGGGTCATGAATAATGTGGACCGTCGTTATCGGGAAACTAGCAGTGACTTTACCCGGGATGTGATGCGGAAATACATGACTGAGCTCACTTGCCAGACGTGTCATGGTTTCCGGTTGAATCGTAAAGCTTTAGCCGTTAAGGTCGGCGGTGAACATATCGGGACCGTTTCTGATGAAGCGATTGGTGATGAATTAGCGTTCTTTGAAAAGCTGACTTTATCTGAAAAAGACTTAGTGATTGCACAACCCATTTTAAAGGAAATTCGGGACCGATTAACGTTCTTGCAAAATGTTGGGTTGGCTTACTTAACGTTAAGTCGAGCCGCTCGGACCTTATCTGGTGGGGAAGCCCAACGGATTCGGTTAGCAACGCAGATTGGGTCGAATTTATCCGGGGTTTTATATATTTTGGATGAACCATCAATTGGGTTACATCAACGTGATAATGACCGCTTAATTAGTTCATTGAAGAAGATGCGTGACCTTGGGAATACACTGATTGTCGTTGAACATGATGAAGATACGATGCGGGCGGCCGATTATATTATCGATATTGGTCCGGGTGCGGGTGAAAACGGTGGTGAAGTCATGGCTGCTGGGACGCCTAAACAAGTGGCCCGGTCACGCAAATCATTAACCGGACAGTATCTAGCCGGTAAACGCTTTATTCCGGTACCCACGGAACGGCGTCAAGGTAATGGCAAGAAGATTCGGATTACTGGAGCGGCTGAAAATAACCTCAAGCAGATTGACGTTGATTTCCCATTAGGTGAATTTGTCGTTGTGACTGGGGTTTCTGGTTCCGGTAAGTCGACGTTAGTTAACGATATTTTAAAGCGGGCTTTGGCTCAAAAGCTCAATAATAATTCTGAAAAACCAGGTAAGTACAAGTCGATTAGTGGCGTTAAAAATATCGAACGGTTAGTTAACATTGACCAGAGTCCGATTGGGCGCACGCCGCGGAGTAATCCGGCGACCTATACGGGCGTCTTTGATAATATTCGAGATTTATTTGCGCAAACTAATGAAGCCAAGTTACGAGGTTATCAGAAGGGCCGCTTTAGTTTTAATATTAAGGGTGGCCGCTGTGAAGCGTGTCATGGCGATGGTATCTTGAAAATTGAAATGAACTTCTTACCGGATGTTTTTGTCCCATGTGAAGTCTGCCATGGTCAGCAATATAATTCTGAAACCTTGGAAGTGGAATATAAAGGGAAGAATATTGCGGATGTCTTAAAGATGACGGCTTCCGAAGCCCTGAAATTCTTTGAACCGATTCCTAAGATTCGGCGAAAGTTACAAACTTTAGTGGATGTTGGCTTGGGTTACGTCAAGCTAGGCCAACCTGCCACCACGCTTTCTGGTGGGGAAGCGCAACGGATGAAGCTAGCTTCTGAATTGCATAAGCAACAGTCAGGGAAGAACTTCTACATTTTGGATGAACCCACCACTGGGTTGCATAGTGAAGATATTCGGCGCTTGATCGGTGTTTTGGAACGCCTAGTCGATGCGGGCAATACGGTCTTGATCATTGAACATAACTTAGATGTTGTGAAGTCTGCCGACTATTTGATTGATCTGGGGCCAGAAGGTGGTGCTGGTGGGGGCACGGTCATTGCGACAGGGACCCCTGAAGCGATTGCGGCGGTACCTGAAAGTTATACTGGTCAGTATTTGAAGCCAGTACTGGAACGGGACCGGGCACGCATGGCGGCTGCCAAATAGCAGTGGAGTTGTGCTACACTAGACTTGTTAACTGATTATCTAAATAGAGGAGTGTTTTTTGAATGGCTAAAGTAGAAAGTTTTACATTAGATCATACGAAAGTTTTAGCACCTTATGTTCGTAAAATCACGGTGGAACATGGTCCCCAAGGTGATGCCATCACCAACTTTGATTTACGGTTGGTTCAACCTAACAAGACTGCCATTGATACGGCTGGTTTGCATACGATTGAACATATGTTGGCCGGATTATTGCGTGACCGGATGACTGGTGTGATTGACTGTTCACCATTTGGTTGCCGGACGGGGTTCCATTTGATTACTTGGGGTGAACACAGTACGGAAGAAGTTGCCAAAGCTTTGAAATCTTCCTTAGAGTTCATCGCTGGTCCTGCTAAGTGGTCTGATGTTCAAGGGACGACCATTGATAGCTGTGGGAATTACAAAGATCATTCTTTATTCTCAGCTAAGGAATGGGCTAAATTGATCTTGTCACAAGGCATTTCCTCAGATCCATTCGTTCGAAAAGTCGTTGAATAAGGATCGATTAAAAAATTAAAATTGACTAATCAAAGCGTTATATCCAACCGGATATAACGCTTTTTTGTGGCTTTAAATGAGACAATAAATACAAAAACAATTGTATAAATGTATAAAAATACATAAAAAGACTGAATATTTCGAAAAATACGAATATTTCTCAAAAAACGTTGCATAAAGTTAAATCAGGTGGTACGATACTGTCATTGAGAAATTCGACAATAAATTTTGGAGGTACAATTCAATGGTCAAACAAAATGATAAAATTATTCTCGCTTATTCCGGTGGTTTAGATACGTCAGTGGCAATCAGTTGGTTAGCTGACAAAGGTTATGACGTCATTGCTTGTGGCGTTGATGTTGGTGAAGGTAAAGATATGGATGCAATCAAAGCCAAAGCCTTGAAATTAGGGGCGGTTGCGTCATATATGATCGATGCCAAGCAAGAATTCGCTGAAGAATATGCTTTAATTGCTTTACAAGGGCATACGTTATACGAAGGTGAATATCCATTAGTATCAGCGTTATCACGGCCTTTAATTGCTAAGAAGTTAGTGACCTTAGCGAAGAAAGAACATGCTGTTGCGATTGCGCACGGCTGTACCGGTAAAGGTAATGATCAAGTTCGTTTTGAAGTGGCCATCCACGCCTTAGCCCCAGATATTAAGATTGAAGCCCCAGTTCGTGACTGGCACTGGTCACGTGAAGAAGAGATTGATTATGCTAAGAAGCATAATATCCCAGTACCGATTAATTTGGACAGCCCTTACTCGATTGATGAAAACTTATGGGGCCGGGCTAATGAATGTGGGATCTTGGAAGATCCTTGGGAAGGCGCGCCAGCCGATGCGTTCGATCGGACAGCAGCTTTAGCTGATACACCTGATACGCCAACCACGTTACAAATTACATTTGAAGCCGGAGTGCCGGTAGCGTTAGATGGCGAACAGATGAATTTAGCTGACTTAATCATTAAGTTGGATAAGATTGCTGGTGAACATGGGATTGGCCGGATCGACCATATCGAAAACCGGTTAGTCGGTATCAAGTCACGTGAAGTCTATGAAGCACCAGCCGCAACGGTCTTACTAAAGGCGCACAAAGATTTGGAAGACTTGACGTTTGAACGGGAATTAGCACATTTCAAGCCAATCATTGAACAAAAGTTAGCTGATACGATTTATAACGGCCTCTGGTTCTCACCATTAATGGATGCGATGTTAGCCTTCTTAAAGCAGACGCAACAAGTCGTTAATGGCGTGGTCCGGGTTCAACTCTTCAAAGGCAATGTTATCACGGAAGGTCGGAAGTCACCGAACTCCTTATATGACAAGAACTTAGCCACTTACACGGCTGCTGATGAATTCGATCAACAAGCTGCCGTTGGGTTTATCAAGCTTTGGGGCTTGCCAACTCAAGTTAATGCGCAAGTGCAAGCTAAGGCTCAAGCCGAAGCTAAGAGTACGAAGGAACATGCCTAATGAGTACGGGCAAATTGTGGGGCGGTCGGTTCACCGAAACCGGCGCCAAGTACGTTGATGAATTTGGGGCTTCGATTGGGTTTGACCAATTACTAGCTGCGGAAGATATCACTGGATCATTAGCGCACGTTAAGATGTTAAAAAAGACCGGTATTTTAGATGCCGCCGATGTTGACCAAATCGTTGCCGGTTTAGAAAAATTAGAACAACAATTAAAAGCAGGGGACTTGCACTTCTCAACGGTTAATGAAGATATTCATATGAATATTGAAGCCTTATTAACGGATGAGATTGGTCCCGTTGCCGGAAAGTTGCATACGGCGCGTTCGCGGAATGACCAAGTGGCAACGGACTTCCATTTATATATGAAGCACCAATTGCCAAAGGTTTTAGATCGGTTGCATGATTTGGAGACGGTACTGGTCAATAAAGCCAGTGAAAATGTGGAAACGATTATGCCAGGTTATACCCATTTGCAACATGCACAACCCATTTCATACGCGCATTACTTATTGGCTTACTACCAGATGTTTAAGCGTGATATGGAACGGTTCGAATTCAACATGCAGCATACCGATATTTCGCCATTAGGGGCCGCAGCTTTAGCTGGTACGACTTTCCCGATTGACCGGGAATACAGTGCTAAGTTATTGGGCTTTAGTCAGGTTTATCATAATAGTTTGGATGCCGTTTCTGATCGGGACTTTGTTTTAGAGTTTTTGAGTAATGCGTCAATCTTAATGATGCACCTCTCACGGTTCTGTGAAGAGATTGTTTCTTGGAGCAGTTATGAATTCAAGTATTTGAGTTTGAGTGATCAATTCTCAACTGGGAGTTCAATTATGCCGCAAAAGAAGAATCCAGATATGGCGGAATTGATTCGTGGTAAATCTGGACGGGTCTATGGGAACTTGATGGGCTTATTGACGGTCATGAAGGCGATCCCGTTAGCCTATAATAAGGATTTGCAAGAAGACAAAGAAGGCGCTTTTGATACCGTTAATACGATTTTGACCAGCCTACACGTCTTTACGGGGATGTTGGCGACGTTAACGGTTAATGAAAAGCGCATGGCGAAGGCCACGACGAATGACTTCTCAAATGCCACGGAATTGGCTGATTACTTAGCGAATAAAGGGATTCCATTCCGTCAAGCCCATGCGATTGTGGGTAAGCTGGTCTTGGATGGCCTGAAGAAGAATCGACCGTTACAGGATATTCCGTTGAGTGAGTACAAAGAAATCTCGCCATTAATTGACGAAGATGTCTATCATGATCTGGATGCCAAAGTAGCCGTTGAACGGCGGCATTCCTTAGGTGGGACTGGCTTTGATCAGATCAATGCTGAACTCAAGCGGGCTAATCAACAATTAGCTCAGTACCAATCGCTTAACAGCGAAGCTTAAAACTTGTTTATCAATTTGACCATTGATATTGTGGCGACCAACCGAAGCGGTTTGGTCGCCTTTTTTAGTGGGAAAGTCGAAATGAAATCGCTTGCGGTTAAGTCGAAACATCGGTATATTTAAGAGGCTAAACTAATTTGAAAAGAGGATGATCGCGATGTTAGTAACCACAACTGAACATATTCCAGGCCAAACTTAGACGATTATTGGGGAAGTCTTTGGGGTGACCACGCAATCTAAAAACGTTTTTCGTGATATTGGGGCTTCGTTAAAAAATGTTGTTGGTGGTGAAGTTAAAGACTATACGAAGATGTTAAATGAAGCACGCCAAGCGTCAATTGAACGGCTTAAAGCTAATGCGACGGCGATGGGTGCCGATGCAGTGGTGATGATGCGGTTTGACTCTGGCTCAATTGGGACGGATATTCAGTCAGTTGCGGCTTATGGGACTGCGGTTAAGTTTGATTAGGTTCAGCTAAAATTGACCAAGTTACAAGTTGTTTTGGAAAAATTGGAAACTCTTTCATTTACTGGTATGATGGAGTTAAAGAAAATTGGAGATGTTGTCTTTTATGTTTAATGATCATCGTTGGGGGTTTGACTGGACCGAGTTTATGACCGGGATCGTCTTTTTGATTGCGGCTTACTTTGTTGCCAAAAAACCCCAAGCAGCGTTATTAAGTTTGGTTTTCCTATTCGCGATTGTGGCGATTATTAGTGGGATTACTACCATTGGCGGGTATACCAAGTTACAGCGCGAAACGGGATTACGCGCCAACTTCGCATTAGTTTTTGCGATTATTGATATTTTAGTGGGCTTGTTGTTTTTGTTCCACGCGCCAACGGGTATCGTCGTTTTAGGTTATATCTTTGCCTTTTGGTTCCTGATTGACTCCATTGAACGTTTAGTGGTAGCGTCACACTTGCGGACCTTTGGGATGGGTTATTTCATTTTGTCGGTCATCTTAGATGTGATTAGTTTGATTTTAGCGATCATGTTGCTCTTCAACCCATTAGTGGCGGCGTTCTCATTCAATGTGTTAGTCAGCTTCTACTTTGCCGTTTTCGGGATCAACGCGATCTTGATTGCCTTTGCTCGGCGTGATTAAGGTTGCTTAGTTAAGTTAATGAGTTAACAATGGACTAGAACTGATGGGTTTTAGTCCATTTTTAGTGGTTTGCGGCGGCGGAATAAGTCGCAAACTAGAAAAGACACACCCGGTATGCTATACTTACCAACAATATGTTCAAAAGGAGCAACGAAAACTATGGCAGAATCATTGCAATTGGTCATTATTTCAGGCATGAGCGGGGCTGGTAAGACGGTCGCTGTTCAAAGCTTTGAGGACCTTGGTTATTTTTGTATCGATAATATGCCCCCGGCTTTGTTGCCAAAATTCTCCGAATTAGTTGAAGAATCCGGTAAAATCGAAAAAGTGGCGTTAGTGATCGATTTGCGGTCACGGGCGTTTTACGATGAGATTATCGATATGTTAGCTAACTTGGACAATACAGATTTCGTATCCGTAAAGATTATCTTTTTAGATGCTTCGAATGAAGAATTAGTCTCGCGGTATAAAGAGACTCGGCGCGCCCATCCATTAGCGATGGAAGGGCGGATTATGGACGGGGTCCGCAAAGAACGCGATTTGTTAGCCCCATTAAAAGACCGCGCCTCTTACGTCATTGATACGACGACGTTAACGCCGCGTGAATTACGTGAATCAATTTTTGATAAATTTGAAACTAGCGCTGATGAAACGTTCCATATTGAAATGCTGTCATTCGGTTTTAAATACGGGTTGCCAATCGATGCTGATATCGTGATGGATGTCCGGTTCTTACCAAATCCTTACTATATCCCCGAGCTAAAACACCAAACGGGACTGGATAAACCGGTCTATGATTATGTGATGTCGCAACCCGCAACGGAAAAGTTCTATCAACAATTCTTAGGGATGCTTCAAAGTATCATGCCCGGCTATGAAGAAGAAGGCAAGACCAGTTTGACGATTGCGATTGGGTGTACCGGTGGCCAACACCGCTCAGTTGCGTTGACTAAACGGATTGGTGAAGCTTTAGCTAAAGACTATAAAGTCCATATCAGTCACCGTGATGTGGAAAAACGGAAGGAAACAGTTAATCGCTCATGAGAAAATATACGTTTAAGACCCAACGGCCTAAAATCGTAGTGATTGGCGGGGGGACTGGTTTACCAGTCGTCCTCAATGGCTTGCGTAAGCAAGACGTTGATATTACTGCGGTGGTAACGGTGGCCGATGATGGGGGTTCTTCAGGTATTATTCGTAATTATGTGAATGTGGTGCCACCTGGTGATATTCGAAATGTTATGGTGGCGTTATCGAATTTACCGCATATTTACAAAGACATTTTCCAATACCGCTTTCAGGGCGACGACCAATTCTTTGCCGGACATGCGATTGGTAATTTAATTATTGCGGCATTGACGGAGATGAAGTCAGGGGTTTTTGATGCGGTCCAAGAATTGTCGAAGATGATGGACGTTGACGGGCATGTCTATCCGGCAGCTAATGAAGCGTTAACGTTGCATGGTAAGTTTAAGGATGGCTCCGAGTTAGTCGGAGAAGCGGAGATTACTGCGGCCCATAAATCGCTCGATCGTGTTTGGGTGACGGATAAAAATGGTCAGCGTCCAGCGGCGGTTCAGCCAGTCATTGATGCTATCATGGCGGCTGATCAGATTGTTTTAGGACCAGGGAGCTTGTTTACCAGTATCTTGCCAAACTTGACGATTGATAATATCGGACGCGCCGTGTGCGAATCGGATGCAGAAGTGGTTTATATCTGCAATATCATGACGCAAAAAGGAGAGACCGATAACTTTTCGGATGCCGATCATGTGCGGGTCTTAAACCGCCATTTAGGCGAGAACTTTATCAATACCGTGTTAGTTAATACAGAAAAAGTACCGGATAATTATATGGATTTCCATAAATTTAATGAAGTCTCACGGCAAGTCAGTCATGACTTCCGGGGATTACGGGATCAAGGCTGCAAGGTCATTTCGTCAAACTTTTTGAAGTTACGGGACAATGGTGCCTTTCATAATGGTGACCAAGTCGTTGCGGAATTGATGAATCTTGTTGGCCATTCCGATATTTTACGTTAGGAGGAACACCCATGTCATACGCCAGTGAAGTAAAAAAAGAACTAACCAACCTCGCTGTCCATCGCGAGAATGCTAAAGCTGAATTAATGGCTTTGATTCGAATGAACGGGACGATTAGTCTAGCTAATCATCACTTCATCTTGAATATTCAGACCGAAAATCCAGCTATCGCGCGGCGTATCTATCGGTTATTAAAACAATTTTATGACGTGACCAGTGAGCTAATTGTGCGTCGTAAAATGAAATTAAATAAAAATAACCTGTACATCGTGCGCCTCAAGACTGGGACTGAAATGGTCTTAGCTGATCTAGGCATTTTAAAGGATTTTCAAATTATCGAAGTGGCGCCGACCGAAGTCTTAACGGACGATGCAGCCGTACGTTCTTATTTACGAGGCGCCTTTTTAGCTGGCGGTTCGGTGAATAATCCGGAAACATCCCGTTATCATTTGGAGATCTATTCACTATATGAAGAACATAACAAGATGATTTCTGAAATGATGAATCAGTATGGCTTAAATTCACGCACCACCGATCGAAGGGGCGGCTTTATCACGTATATTAAGGAAGCTGAAAAGATTGCGGACTTTTTGTCGTTGATTGGTGCCACAACAGGGATGCTGAAGTTTGAGGATGTCCGCATTATGCGGGACATGCGCAACTCGGTCAATCGATTAGTGAACTGTGAAAATGCCAATATGGACAAGGTCGCTAATGCGTCTAGTCGGCAGATTGAGAATATCTTGTTGATTGATGCGACGGTTGGGTTAAAGCAATTGCCACCGAAATTACAAGAAGTGGCCGTGACACGACTGGAACATCGGGAAGTTAGCTTGAAAGAGCTCGGAACTTTAGTCCCTGGTGGCCCGATTTCTAAATCAGGTATTAATCATCGGTTACGCAAGATTAATCAATTCGCTGAGGGCTTACAACAGCGTAAAGATGCTTAATGCCGTTAAAGATGGATTTGAATTCAAAAAACGAGCCTGAGATTTCTTATCTCAGGCTCGTTTTTTGTCGACTACAGTTGTTCAACTGACCAAGCTTAATGGGCTAAGTCGTAACTAACTGCCAACCGTTGTAAGAGTTCCGTATCGCTGACTTGATCATCCAGAATGATGCTGAACCAATGCTTTTTATTCATATGGTAGCCAGGAAAGTAGCATTGATTATCGACTAAAGTTGCTAGCTGTTCTGGTTTCAAGCGTAGGTCAATTACAGTGACCAGGTCATCACTGGCTAGGCCTAGCTTTCGTTTGGAAACTTGTAGCAGCACCGCGTACCATTTCTGAGTATCCGTCCGGCGCCAAACCGCATTGTTAGGAAACTTTTGCCAGAGAAGCTCTAGATCGTTGTGATATTGGGCAGCCACGGCTTGAATTAAATGGCGGGCTTGTGCCGATTGAAACGGATCGGCACTAAAGGCTTGCTGGATGACGGTTTTTAGGGCAGCGGTATAGGCTTCACGGACGCGGGCGACAAATTCGCCGCTATTTTGTGGTTGTAGATGCAATGTATACGGTAATTGTGTTTCGTTGTCGATTAGAGTAGTGGTGACTTGATTAGGCAACGTTACAGTAAGTGTTAATTGAAAGGCACCTGCTAATAAGGGCTGTTGCCGGACATAATGATCGGTCTGTTGTTGAAACCCAATGGCTTGCAGTTTTTCGGCATTGCCGCGTTGGTGTTTAAAAAGTTGTTGACTGATGGGATCCATATTGTCGCCTCCAAAGTTATCTTTTCTAATCCAACTAGCACTAAACATCTCTTAGTGTAATTAAGTCCGCTAGTGAATGCAATTCGGCTGTTAGTTTGATCGACTTAAAATTGATTAATAAAAATCATTAACAGAAAGTAATTGATTATCACAGCGGGAATTCATGAGTTTATTAGTAAAATTGAACGCAATTATTTTGTTCTTCCTATAAAATTGTTACTTGAAAACGGATTTACAAAATTTTGAAAAGAGTAGTGGGGAAATAGTATGGCTGAGAAAAGTAATAAAATCACCTTAACGGCTTTAGTAATGATGATTTTTACCACCGTGTTTGGGTTTGCAAACGGAACGGTGGCCTTTTTCCTAATGGGGTATGCCTCCATTTGGTTTTATCTAGCAGCGGCGGTTTTGTTCTTTATTCCATTTGCCTTAATGTTGGCGGAATATGGGGCGGCCATTAAGTCGGATAGCAGTGGGATGTACAAGTGGTTGGAAGTGAGTGTGAACGCGCGGTTTGCCTTTATTGGGACCTTCATGTGGTTTGCATCGTATATCATTTGGATGGTGTCGACTTCGGCTAAAGTTTGGATTCCATTTACGACTACCTTTTTTGGGAGTGACCAGACACAGAATTTTAGTTTCTTAGGGTTGAATGCCACGCAAACAATTGGTCTATTATCCTGTTTTTGGATGATTTTAGTCACGTTTATCTCAATCAAAGGGGTCAAAGGCATTGTACGGATCACCAATCTAGGTGGGATTGCAGTCACGAGTTTAAATGCGATTTTGCTGGTGGTTTCTGGAGTCATTTTGGCGTTGAACCATGGTCACTTTGCGCAACCGTTAACTGATCTGTTAGATTCGCCCAACCCTAGTTATCAACATCCAGTTGGTCTGATGAGCTTTGCGGTGTTTGCCATCTTTGCTTATGGTGGTTTGGAAGTCCTTGGCGGGATGGTCGATAAGACGAAGAATCCAGAAAAGACGTTCCCCCGCGGAATCATTATTGCGGCCGTGATCATTACATTAGGCTATGCCCTCGGAATCTTTTGCTGGGGCATGAGTACGAACTGGCAGGCAGTCCTGGCTAATCCGTCAACCAACATGGGGAATATTAGTTATGTCATGATGCGTAACTTGGGCTATGTTCTTGGGAATGCACTGGGATTGAGTACAGCAACGAGCAATCTGATTGGGTTGTGGTTTGCCCGGTATACCGGTCTCGGAATGTTTTTAGCTTATAGTGGGGCGTTCTTTACCTTAACCTATTCACCACTAAAAACGTTGATTTTAGGTACGCCCAAGTCATTGTGGCCTAAGAAATTCACTCGGTTAAACAAACAGCAAATGCCAAGTTATGCAATGATTGTGCAATGTGCGATTGTCATTGTGATTATCTTAATGGCGTCCTTTGCTACGAGTGATGCATCGGCGTTTTATAATGTGCTGACCTTAATGTCAAATGTGTCGATGACGTTGCCATATTTGTTCTTGCTCTATGCATTTCCAAAGTTCAAGCATAATCACGATATTATCAAACCGTTTGAAGTTTATAAGTCGCCACGGTGGACGACGATTATTAGTTGGGTCGTCTTCATGGTGGTCTTAGGTGCGAACATTTTCACGTTACTACAACCAATCTTGGTTGATGGTAAAGTGCAAAATACCATTTGGATGTTGGCGGGACCAATCTTATTTGGTGCTGCTGGGGCCATCTGGTATCAGGTTCGGGCTAAACACGTTTAAAAAACTGCTTGACAAAAGTAAGTGCCACTATCTATACTGAACCTATCTTATGAAATCGGAGTGACGTAATCATGACTAATAATTCTACGCAAATGATGATGTGCTGTCCATGTTGTGAATCTAACAACATGGCTATTTGCGTTGAATTACAAGCGTCACTAGTGCATCCAATCTAACGGTATTGAGCTCAAAAACGTTATTATTGGAAACGCCTGCTTGGAATCTGACGAGATTCTAGGCAGGCGTTTTTTGTTTCCAGATTTCTGGGGATTAACTTAAAAAATAAAGGTAAAAGGGGCGAGAGTTTTGAAGAAAAGATCAGTGTTAGCAGTTATTTTTAGTTTAGTATTAGTAACGGTGTTGGCCGCTTGTGGTCAGCAGAGCGGGGCTAAGCATAGTAGCGGTAAGTATGCGAACAACCAAGTCTTGAACTTGTCGTACCCCACGACGTTAGATTCTATCGATATTTCCAATATGTCCGGTTATGGCAGTACTGGTAACGTCTTCGAAAGTTTGTATCGGTTAGGTAAGAATGGCAGTGTTACCCCTGGCTTAGCTAGCAAAACGACAGTATCCAAAGATGGCAAGACGTATACGTTTACGATTCGCAATGCCAAGTGGAGCGATGGTTCTGCAATTACGGCGCAAGACTTTGTCTACTCTTGGAAACGGACAGTGACGCCCGCAACCAAGTCACAATATGCCTATTTATTCTCCGGTGTTAAAAATGCCGATGCGATTGTTGCTGGTAAGCAAGCACCTAGTACATTGGGTGTTAAGGCCCAGGGCAAGCATACGTTTATTGTGACGTTATCAAAACCAATAACGTATTTCAAAAAGTTAATGACGTACCCTTTATTCGGACCAATCAGCGAAACGGCCGTTAAGAAGTGGGGCAGCAAGTATGCGACTAAAGCGCAATATATGTTATATAGCGGGCCGTTCAAATTAACTGGTTGGACTGGGACGAATAACAGTTGGTCATTTGTTAAAAATAACCAATATTGGGATAAAAAAGCGGTCCATCTGAGCAAGATTAACTACAGTGTGAATGCCAGCACCACGACCACGTTGAACTTGTTCCAAGAAGGCAAGCTCGATTTAACTCAGTTAGCTAGTGAACAGGTTAAAAATATGAAGTCGAATAAAGATTATACAACGTATCCATATTCCATCACTGCGTTCTTAGTCTATAACTTTAAAGATAGTCACAAGACCGTTCGCAAGGCGTTGAATAATCAGAAGATTCGTCAAGCTATCTCATTATCAATCAATCGCCAATCATTAGTTAAAAATGTTATTGGTGATGCGTCAACAACGGCTAAAACCTTTGTACCACAAGAATTAGCCACTGATCCGAAGAATGGTAAAGACTTTGCTGCCGAATCGACAGTGAAGAATTCAACGTCATATCAGCCAGCTTTAGCTAAAAAGTTGTGGCGTGAAGGTCTTAAAGAAGTCGGTCTTAAAAAATTAACAGTGCGGTTATTGACGTCTAATGACGAACCTAATAAGCCTATTTCACAATACTTTAAAGGACAATTGGAAAAGAATCTGAGTGGCTTGACGATTGATTTAGCCAATATTCCAGCTAAAGTTGCGTCAACACGAGCCCAACAAGGTAACTTTGACCTTTACTTGAGCGGTTGGGGCGCCGACTTTAACGATCCAATTTCACATTTGGCAATCATGACGGCTGGCAGTGGGTACAATTATGGGAAATATAATAGTAGTCAATATAATACGTTGGTGAAAAAAGCGCAGAATCAAGATGCCAATAATCCTCAGGCACGTTGGCAAGATATGCTGCAAGCGGAACGGGTGATTATGCAAGACCAAGGTATTACGCCGCTATATCAAACGGTATACTCGTTCTTGCAAAATCCCAAGGCCAAGGGGATTATTCATAATACCGCTGGGACTCAATGGAATTACAAGTATGCGTACATGGCCAAGTAGGGGGACTAACTTGGTTAATTATTTGAAGCATGCTGATGGCTTAGCAACTTAATGGCGTTCGCTTAGGGCTAGTTGGTATAAATTACCACTCTGGTTGGCCCAGAATTGGCTGGAACGTGGTGGCCACGTTTTCGAGCCAGAGAGCGGTCTCGAAAGCCGGGCTCTAAGTCGGAAAATCACCGACTAAGATAAACGACACCACTGAGCCAATTCTGGGCCGCCCGACGTTAACTAACGAGAATTAAAAAATTAACGCTTGATTATTTTAGGAACCAACCGGCAGGCGGCAATTTCAACTAGCACCAAGCTTAATGAAGTAAAAAAGACATCCAAGTCAAGCGCAATATGCTGCGTTTGACTTGGATGTCTTTTGGGATTCATAACAAATGGGCAAATAAAAAACTGAGCTAGCCGCAGCTAACTCAGTTCCAAACAGCGCTTATTTTAAGCTATTGTTTTCCATGATATCATCGATCAAACCGTAATCTTTGGCTTCTTGCGCCGTTAAGTAGTTATCACGTTCCGTATCGTGGTTTAATTTTTCAACTGATTGACCTGCATTGTTAGCTAAGATTTCATTGATCTTCTTACGAGTCTTCAAGATTTCTTCAGCAACAATTTCGATTTCAGTTTGTTGACCTTGAGCACCACCAGATGGTTGGTGAATCAAGATTTCAGAGTTAGGTAAAGCAAACCGCTTGCCCTTAGTCCCGGATGATGCCAAGACACTGGCCATAGAAGCTGCCATCCCCATAACAATCGTTTGAACATCGGATTTGATGAAGTTCATCGTGTCATAGATAGCTAAGCCGGCGGTAACGACCCCACCTGGTGAGTTGATATAGAGATAGATGTCCTTGTCAGAATCTTGGGCATCCAAGAAAAGTAACTGGGCAATAATGGCGTTGGCCATATTGTCTTCAATGGGACCTGATAACATGATGATGCGGTCCTTTAAAAGTCGTGAATAAATGTCATAAGCACGTTCGCCACGTGATGACTGTTCGATAACTGTCGGAACTGGATACATAACTTGTTAGCCTCCTAAAGTTTCAAAAGATGATTAGCTACTTGCTAATATAAATGTAGTTTACCGCTAAGGTCAGTAAAGGTCAAAAGAAAAACCTCAAAAACAAAATTCCGTTTTCAAAGTTAACGTGGTATACTTAGGTTTCTATCATATACGGCTTGAGATTGGGTGATCCCAATCTCTTTTTCTTGTCTTCATTTACCACGTGTACAACTGAGTTTTAGCGGTTTGACGGTGTATGTTAGAATGAAAGCGGTATGAGTTTGATGGCGCACTTAAATGAGCGTACAAAAAAAGCTGAGATAATTATCTCAGCTAACTGATGCGCCCGGAGGGAATCGAACCCCCATTTCAAGAACCGGAATCTTACGTGCGATCCATTACACTACGGGCGCCTAAACAACATATTATAGTTTAGCGGATTATGGATAAAAACACAAGGGGTATTTGTAAATATTATTTGGGAGGGATTATTTATGGCAATCGGACCCGGTTTTCGCCAACAACAACGGCAGACCCAAAAGCTCGCAATGACTCAGCGCCTGCAACAGTCAATTCAAATGTTGCAGTTCAATGTTGAGGAACTACGCGACTTCTTGACCCAAAAGGCCTTAGAAAATCCATTGATTGATGTGGACACAAATTGGAATTCGAACCATGCAAGTCTGAGTGCGGCGAAAAATGTCAGTGCACATGCAGACTTTATCGAACGAGTCTCAACGACGAATCAACATTCATTATTTGAATATTTATTAGATCAGATTCATTTAACTATGCGCGATACAAAATTGCGAAAAATTGTCTTACATCTAATTGAGTACGTGGATGTTAACGGCTATTTAAAAGTGAATGAGCAGCAAGTGATGACAGAGATGAGGGCAACCCCTATTGAGTTATTAGATGCGATTACCTTATTACAGCAACTTGATCCACCAGGTGTCGGGGCACGTAACTTGCAAGAAACGTTAATGCTTCAAACTGAAAGCGATGATACGGCGCCTAATTTAGCTTACATTATTTTAGAAGAGAACTTTGATAACTTGGTTAATCGGCAGTGGGAGCGGTTGGCGAAGCAGTATCAAGTCACTTTAGCGGATATCTCGAGTGTTTATGATTATGTTCGAACTTTGAGCCCGACTCCTGGGGCAGCGATTGGGCAAGAAACGACCGGTTATATCTTTCCAGACTTAGTCGTGACCAATCAGCAGGGGCAGTTGGCGCTGAAGACGGCATCCATGGCTCAACCAGTCGTTAAGTTCCAATCCCATTATTATCAACAAATGAGTCGGCATACGGATCAGGAACTTACCGAGTATTTAAAAGAGAAAAAATCGGAATATGATTGGATTGCCAGCAGTTTGCAACAACGTGAAGCCACAATTTTCCGGGTTGGCTCCGTGATCATTGAACGACAAGCGGCGTTTTTCTTGCAAACGACGACGGAATTAAGTCCCTTACTATTAAGAGATGTTGCTCAGCAACTTCAAGTTCATGAGTCAACAATTAGCCGCAGTATTAATGGCAAGTATATTCAAACTGATTTCGGCATGTTTGAACTTAAACGTTTCTTTACCAAGGCGGTCAGCAAACGTCCCACAGATGGAAAAATGGTCTCCGCTGACAACGTTCAGCACCGAATTATTGACTTGATTAATAGCGAAAATAAAGAAAAACCGCTTTCAGACCAAAAAATTGTTCAGATTCTTAAGTCTGAAAAAGTCGAACTATCACGTCGGACGGTTGCTAAATATCGTGAGAATCTTAACATTCCGTCATCTTCTAAACGAAAACAGTATTTAAAAACCGAATAATAACAAAACTAATAGTTTATACCAGTCGGTTATAAGCTGTTACGTGTTATGATTTGCAACCACTCCATGAACCTGCTATAATTCATGTTGTGGTTAAGAGAGGTATGCAACAGAGATTTCGTAGTAAATTATCGTTGTGTGCTTTGTTTTTTGAAGTCTTTGGGTCGTTATTCGACATAGCTGGACTGAATCCGTCCCACTAGAGAGCAGGTTGGATGCCATGCATTCGGATATTCAATGGATTGAGGCAATTGCCCCAGACATGGTTGAGTTACTAAGTCATCGTTACTTGGTATTACGCACCATTAATTGGATGGCCCCAGTTGGACGACGGTTATTAGCTCAAACCTTAGATGTGAGCGAGCGAACCTTACGAACCGAAACGGATACGTTGCGGAAGTTAGATTTGATTGTGACTAATAAGGCGGGCATGCAGTTGACACAGCAAGGCAAAGATGTTTTGCTAGGACTGAGTCAATTCATGGATGAGTTGATGGGTATCCGTCAAAAGGAACGCCAGTTGGCCCAACGATTTAACATTAAACGTTGTATCATCGTTTCCGGTGATTCTGATCGCCAGTTAAAGGTGATTGGGTCAATGGGCGAAGAAGTCAACCAACTCTTACAGCAATTATTGCCAGAAGGTGATAGTATTATTGCGGTAATGGGGGGCCACACCATGGAACATGTGGCAAATAACTTAACTAACAAACTTGCTAGTAAACGTCAGTTGTTATTTGTTCCAGCACGCGGCGGTGTTGGCGAATCGGTTGCGATTCAAGCCAACACGATTGCGTCGCAAATGGCACAGCACACCGGTGGTAAATTCCGGTCGTTGTTCGTGCCCGAACAGGTCAGTGAACGAACGTATGAACCACTCCTTAAGGAACCAAGTATCCAAGAGGTGTTGGGGATTATTCGTCAAGCTAACGTGGTGATCCACAGCGTGGGCGATGCCGTTTCGATGGCACATCGCCGGAACATGTCTGAGGATCAGATCAAAGTTTTACAGCAGCGACATGCGGTTGGCGAAGCTTTTGGTTATTTCTTTGATAGTGACGGCAACGTTGTCTATCGGATTCCACGTATTGGTTTGCAGATCGGAGAACTGGCCAATATGGAGATTATACTCGCAGTTGCGGGTGGGGCTTCCAAAGCCACCGCGATTGAGGCGTATATGAAGATCGCACCCAAGCGGACGTGTTTAATCACGGACGAAGGTGCTGCTAACTTGATTTTAAAAAAGTAGTCTTCAGCTGTGAAGTCACTTTTTAAAATAAAAAATATTTTTATTTCCACAAGGAGGAAATTCTAGTATGTCTGTAAAAATTGGTATTAATGGTTTCGGACGTATCGGTCGTTTAGCATTCCGTCGTATCTTAGAACTTGGTGCAAAGTCAAGTGATATCGAAGTTGTTGCTATTAACGATTTAACTTCACCTGCATTGTTGGCTCATCTTTTGAAGTATGACTCAACTCATGGTACTTTGGACGCTGAAGTTTCAGCTACTGACGATTCAATCGTTGTTAACGGTAAGAAGTACCGTGTATATGCTGAACCTAAAGCTCAAAACATTCCTTGGGTTAAGAACGATGGTGTTGACTTCGTTCTCGAATGTACTGGTTTCTACACATCAAAAGAAAAGTCACAAGCCCATTTGGACGCCGGCGCAAAACGTGTATTGATTTCTGCACCAGCTGGTTCAGACTTGAAGACCATCGTTTACAATGTTAACGATGACATCTTAACTGCTGATGACCGTATCGTTTCAGCTGGTTCATGTACTACTAACTGCCTTGCACCACTTGCATTCTTTGAAAACAAAGAATTCGGCCTCAAGGTTGGTACTATGACCACTATCCATGCTTACACTTCAACTCAAATGTTGTTAGACGGCCCTGTACGTGGCGGTAACTTCCGTGGCGCACGTGCTGCCGGTGTAAACACTATTCCTCATTCAACTGGTGCTGCTAAAGCTCTTGGCTTAGTTATCCCAGAATTACAAGGTAAGTTACAAGGCCATGCACAACGTGTTGGTGTTGTTGACGGTTCATTAACTGAATTAGTTGCTATCTTAGACAAGAAAGTTACTGCTGACGAAGTTAACGCTGCTATCAAGAAGCATACTGAAGGTAACGAATCATTCGGTTACAATGCAGACGAAATTGTTTCATCTGATGTTATCGGTACTACTTTCGGTTCAATCTTCGATCCTACTCAAACAGAAGTTACTTCTGATGGTGAAAACCAATTAGTTAAGACTGTTGCTTGGTACGATAACGAATACGGCTTCACTTGCCAAATGGTACGTACTTTATTGAAGTTCGCTACTCTCTAATATAAATTAGTTTGTTAGAACTTTAAAACCGCATACGGTTTAAACGGCGGGGGGAGGCAAACTCTCCTTGCCGTTTTTTTATACGACTCGTAAATTCTAGGAGGATTTTAACATTGGCTAAATTAATCGTTTCAGATTTAGATGTTAAAGATAAAAAAGTTTTAATTCGTGTCGACTTTAATGTTCCTATTAAAGATGGCAAGATTGGTGACGACAACCGGATCGTCGCTGCTTTACCAACGATCAAATACGTTAGCGAACATGATGGGAAAGCCATCTTGTTCTCACATTTAGGTCGGATTAAGAGTGAAGACGATAAGAAGGGTTTGAGCTTACGTCCAGTTGCTGAACGTCTCTCAAACTTATTAAACAAGCCTGTTACCTTCGTACCAGTTACTGAAGGCGAACAACTTGAAACGGCTATCAACAACATGAATGACGGTGACGTCTTAGTTGTTGAAAACACGCGTTTCGAAGATGTTGTTAATGGCGAACAAGTTAAGCGCGAATCTGGTAACGATCCTGAATTGGGCAAGTACTGGGCTTCACTTGGTGATGTTTACGTTAACGATGCCTTTGGTACTGCTCACCGTGAACATGCCTCAAACGTTGGGATTGCCTCAAACATGGACAAAGTTGCCGCTGGTTTCTTAATGGAAAAGGAAATCAAGTTCTTAGGTAACGCGGTTGACAATCCAAAGCACCCATTCGTTGCAATCTTAGGTGGTGCCAAGGTTTCTGATAAGATCGGTGTTATCGATCATTTGATCGACAAAGCTGACAAGATTATCATCGGTGGTGGGATGACCTATACGTTCTATGCTGCTAAAGGCATGGGCATTGGTAACTCATTAGTTGAAAAAGATAAAATTGATTTAGCTAAGTCAATCATCGAAAAAGCTGGCGACAAGTTGGTCTTACCTAGTGACTCAGTTGTTGCTGAAAAGTTTGACAACGATGTTCCTAGCAAGATCGTTGACGGTTCAATTCCTGATGGCTACATGGCCTTAGATATCGGTCCTAAGTCTATCGAAGAATTCGAAGCTGTTTTACGCGATGCTAAGACGGTTGTTTGGAACGGACCAATGGGTGTCTTCGAAATGAGCAATTATGCTAAGGGGACCCTTGAAGTTGGTAAGTTCTTAGGGACTTTATCTGACGCAACGACCATCGTTGGTGGTGGGGATTCAACTGCCGCTGTTAAGCAACTTGGCGTTGGCGACAAGTTAACCCACATCTCAACTGGTGGTGGCGCTTCACTTGAATACCTTGAAGGTAAGACTTTACCTGGTATTGCTGCTATTTCTGAAAAATAATCTGTTCTCCGAAAGGAAGGTCTATCGTGCGTACACCTATTATTGCCGGTAACTGGAAAATGAACAAAACCGCTAGCGAAGCTTTAGCTTTCGTTAACGCGGTTAAGGATCAATTACCTGATCCTGCTAAAGTTGAATCAGTCGTTGCTGCTCCAGCCCTTTTCTTACAAGAAATGGTCGAAGCTGCTAAAGGTACTGATTTAAAGATTGCTGCTGAAAATGCTTATTTTGAAGATGCTGGGGCCTTTACTGGTGAAACTTCACCAGCTGCTTTAGCTGATTTAGGCGTTGACTATGTCATCATCGGCCATTCAGAACGTCGTGGCTACTTCCACGAAACTGATGAAGACATCAACAAGAAAGCACATGCTATCTTCAAGAACAACATGTTGCCAATCATCTGCTGTGGTGAAAGTCTTGAACAACGTGAAGCCGGCGAAGCCGAATCATGGGTTTCAGGCCAAATCAAAGCTGCTTTGAAGGGCTTATCAGCTGACCAAGTTAGCTCATTAGTTCTTGCTTACGAACCAATCTGGGCCATCGGTACTGGTAAAACAGCTACTAGTGACCAAGCTGAAGAAATCTGTGCCGTTATTCGTAAGACGGTTGCTGATCTTTATTCACAAACGGTTGCTGACAAAGTTCGCATTCAATACGGTGGTAGTGTAAAACCTGCTAACGTTGTTGATTTGATGAGCAAAGCTGACATCGATGGTGGCTTAGTCGGTGGTGCTTCAATGCAACCAGATTCATTCTTGGAATTAGTTAACTACCAAAATAACTAATTTTCATTGCAAGTTCAGTCACAACTTTCTATAATAGGTTGTGAACCTATTACAAGCAAAATTAAGGAGAGAAATTAATGTCTATTATTACAGATATTTATGCTCGCGAAGTCTTGGACTCACGTGGCAACCCAACTGTTGAAGTTGAATTATATACGGAAACTGGCGCATTTGGCCGTGGTATCGTTCCTTCAGGTGCCTCAACTGGTGAACATGAAGCCGTTGAATTACGTGATGGCGACAAGAGCCGTTTCATGGGCAAAGGTGTTACTAAAGCCGTTGACAACGTAAACAAGTTGATTGCTAAAGAAATCGTCGGCTATGATGTTACTGACCAACGTGCTATTGATCAAGCAATGATCAAGTTGGATGGTACTCCTAACAAAGCTAAGTTAGGTGCTAACGCTATCTTGGGTGTTTCTATCGCCGCTGCACGTGCTGCTGCTGACGAACTTGAAATGCCATTATACAACTACCTTGGTGGTTTCAATGCGCACGTCTTACCAGCACCAATGATGAACGTTATCAATGGTGGCGCACATGCCAACAACGACGTTGACTTCCAAGAATTCATGATCATGCCTGTTGGCGCTTCTTCTGTTAAAGAAGCTGTCCGCATGGGTTCAGAAACTTTCCATAACTTGAAAGCTATCTTGAACGAACGCGGTTACTCAACTGCCGTTGGTGATGAAGGTGGTTTCGCTCCTGACTTGAAGAACAATGAAGAACCATTCGAAATCTTAATTGAAGCTATCGAACGTGCCGGCTACAAGCCAGGCAAAGATATCTCAATTGCCTTCGACTGTGCTGCTTCTGAATTCTATAACGAAGAAACTGGCAAGTACGACTTAAAGGGTGAAGGCGAAAATGGGAAATCATTTACTGCCGAAGAATTCGTTGACTTACTTGACAGCATCGTTGACAAGTACCCAATCATTTCCATCGAAGATCCTTTGGATGAAAACAACTGGGAAGACTGGCAAATGGCTACCGAAAAGCTTGGTAAAAAGGTTCAAATCGTTGGTGATGACTTGTTCGTTACTAACACTGACTACCTTGCTAAGGGGATCAAGATGGGCGTTGCCAACGCTATCTTAATCAAGGTTAACCAAATTGGTACTTTGACTGAAACTGTTGAAGCTATCGAAATGGCTAAGCAAGCTGGCTACACTGCCATCGTTTCACACCGTTCTGGTGAAACTGAAGACACGACCATTGCTGACTTAGTTGTCGCAATGAACGCTGGCCAAATCAAGACTGGTTCAATGAGCCGTACTGAACGGATTGCTAAATACAATCAATTAATGCGGATCGAAGACCAACTTGAAAGCACTTCAGAATACAAGGGTCTTAACGGTTTCTATAACTTAAGTGAAGACGCTCGTAACACGATTGCTAGCAAGTAATCAGACGATTGTCGAAAAGAGTCACTCTTAGGAGTGGCTCTTTTTATGTGCAGCAAATTCAGTTTTTTGAACTAAAGCTCAAAAGAAAAAAGTTACCAGCTAACTGATAACTTGATGCTTGGCATGCGCTGCCTAAACACGTTGGGGTCTAGGGGCTGTCTAATAGATACATCTCTAGTCTAGGCCGTTTTGACAGCAATGTCAACGCTTACAATTAGTGAGTGGTTACACAAGCGCCGAACTCGCAAGCCAGACGTGGTTTTAGCGTGATTGATTGAATTTTTTGATGAACTTATTTAGAATAACTATTGCTTTTTAGCATTGAAAAATATCAAAAAAATATATAAAAAGTTTTTTACTGATTTTTAAAATTAGGAATGCCTAATTGACGGGCTTAAGCACTTTTGCTCATTAATGCACTTGTAACGCGGCTTGACTTAGTTTGTGAATATCGTTTGACTTATGGTTTAGCTAAGTTGTATGATGTGTTTGTCAACGAGGGAGATAACCTTTCGCCCAACTGACGAATGTCAAAAATATTGTAAATTTATATGACATAAGTTGAGTCAGAGAAGTCTGGTCGGCGCTGAGAGAGGTCCATTGGCATAATGGACTTAATTAATTCGATTAATTGCAAGCGCTTACTAATTGAGGTATCCGATTTGACAACATAAATCTAAGGAGTGACGTTGTCATGAGTAAAATTAAAGCAGCTACAGCCGGTTTAAAAGTTTTAGAAGCATGGGGTGTTAAAAACATCTATGGGTTACCTGGTGGGTCATTTGATTCCGGGATGCAAGCCATTTACGAACGCAGAGATACCTTACATTATGTCCAAGTTCGCCATGAAGAAGCTGGCGCCATTGCCGCTTCCGCTGAAGCTAAGTTAACTGGTAAAGTCGGAGTTACCTTTGGGTCAGCTGGCCCTGGTGCGGTTCATTTGTTAAATGGGTTATATGATGCCAAGCATGATCACACCCCAGTGGTTGCGATCATCGCCCAAGTCCCAACTAAGCGGATGAACGTGGACTTCTTCCAAGCTATCGATGAGGAACCAATCTTTGACGATGTTTCAGTTTGGAATCGGACCGCAATGACTGCGGAATCAATCCCACAAATGTATGACGAAGCGATTCGTCAAGCATACAAGCATAACGGGGTTGCCGTTGTCACGGTACCAAAAGACTTAGGCTGGACTGAAATTGAAGATAAGTTCCAACCAACGGCTAATTTATATCAACAACCAATCATGCCAGAACCAGATCCAAAGCGGATTGATGAAGCTTGGGACTTAATCAAAAATGCCAAAGCCCCATTAATCTACTTCGGGATTGGTGCTAAGCATGCTAGCAAAGAATTGAAAGCGGTATCGGAAAAGTTCCATATGCCAATGATTTCTTCCGTTTTAGCGAAGGGCATTGTGGAAGATGAATATGAAAATTATCTTGGCTCAACTGGTCGGGTTGCGCCTAAGCCTGGCGTTGAAGCTGGATTTGCTAATGATTTAATCCTCTGGGTCGGCAACGATGTGCCATTTAGCATCTTCTTAATCAACCCACGGGCTAAAGTCATTCAAATCGATATTGACAGTGAAAAGCTCGGCAAGCGTCATCATGTTGATGTGGCCATCTTAGCGGATGCTAAGAAAGCCTTAAAAGCTTTAGCTGACAAGGGTACTGAATTACCTGAATCTGACTTCTATAAAGCTTCATTACTGAATCGCAAGAACTGGCGCGACTGGCAAGATAGCTTTGCTAATGACGACAGCCAACCACTTCGTCCAGAACCAGTCTTTGATCAAATCAACAAGTTAGCTAGTGATCGGGCCGTCTTCGGGGTTGATGTTGGGAATGTTAACATTAACTTCATGCGGTTGATCAACTTGCATGGTGATCAAAAGTGGACTACTTCTGGCCAATATGCAACGATGGGTTATGGGATGTCTGCTGCGATTGCTGCGAAGACGTATTACCCAGACCGCGATGTTTATAGTTTAAGTGGTGATGGTGGCTTCGCGATGCTTTGCGAAGAACTCTTAACTGAAGTGAAATACAACTTGCACATCATTAACTTCGTCTTCAGTAACGAAACGTTAGGCTTTATTGAAGCTGAACAGACTGATGACAGTAAACAACCATTATCTGGGGTTGATTTGATTGATACCGACTGGGCTAAAGTCGGCGAAGGTATGGGCGCAGTTGGCTTCACCGTTCGGACCTTAGATGACTTAAAGGATGCTTTAGCTAAAGCTCAAGCAACTGACAAGCCAGTCTTGATCGATGTTAAGTTGACTCACGAGATGCCATTTACGACGGAACACATGGCTTTGGAAACCAATAAGTGGACGACACAAGCCGATGTTGATGCCTTCACTAAGAAGTATCAAACTAAGGGCTTACACCCATACGGTTACTTCTTGGACCAAGTCACTAAATAAATTGTGGATGTAAATTAATTAGCAACGCTACTCGAAATTTGGGTGGCGTTGTTTTTTTGGTTAGCTGAGTAAAAATTGTCGCTGTGGTTTGGCTGATTGGGGGAAATTTGATAGTTGGCTAAAATTGCCACTCTGGTTGGCCCAACGTTAATTAACAGGAATTAAAAATTAATGATTGATTGTTTTCAGTTCAGTCATTTAGAAACCAACCGGCAGGCGGCGATTTCAGTTAGTACCAAATGTGGCTAGTTATGGGGTTAGAATGGTTAATTAATTTTCGTGTTTAATTAGTGTGAACTTAACCAACCTGTTTTCGATAAATTAGGCTGTAACCATGGTAGATACTTGGGTGTATAGGTGACATTTGTGACCGTTTTGTTTGCAGACTTTGATGGGCTTGAAACGATGGTTCAAAGGGCTTAAATCGGATAAAAGATTGGGTCGAATTGCGCTACAGTTCTAGTAATGGGGACAGTTATAGTCGAGCTAACCCAAAACGGTTCAACCGAAATGGCAAAAAGTCTTCCTAGCATTAATCTGAAGGCCACCGCCGTCAGAATTTGAATGTCGTGGTAAAATAAGCATACGAGCATTTAAAGGAGAAATGAAAATGGATTATTTCCAACATCAACTTAATCAATGGGCGGACTGGCAAGCGGTCCAGACATCAACGGCGAGTTTCGAACCATTGATTCGGCAAATTTATGCCAGTGAAAATGAGCCATTTAAGGCCCTTGAACCAGTTAAAAGTGATTTTGCAGCGGTCTTTCAAGCCGGTGGCCTAAACGTCGCCATCTTTCCGCCAGCCAATGTGGCACCGAATACCCGGGATCGTTATCAAACAGAACGGTTTAGTTTAACGCGATTACAACGGTTATCAGTGGCCGTGCCGACTTTAAAACATGCAGGATTTATTTTTGACGCTTATCAATTTTATTATGTCATTTATCAGCCACTACTAGGGGTGCCGTTGACTAATTTTAAGACGACGGCCAAACCGTTAGCAAAACAAACGTTAGGACGCCAAATTGGTCAAGCACTCTTGCAACTCAATCTTGATGTGACTAGTTTCAATCAGGTCGATCAAGCAGCAGTTAGCAACCACGCTGATTGGGGGCAACTAGGACCAAACTTTGCCGCCGAACGCACGGCGTATTTAGCGGCGCATCCAGTCGTGCCGAATCAATTGGTGCATGGACATTTGACCGGTGACAATATTATCGTGACGACTGGTCAAGTCGGCTTTCAACATTTTCAAACGGCGATTCAAGCACCGAAAGCAGTCGAACTGGTGCCACTCGTGTTATCAGCGTTTGCGTGTGATCCTGATTTTGTGGCCGGTTTGCAGGCTGCTTTAGGTACCGCTGACTTAGTCGGTGATGTGATACTGGGCTTGTTGTGGCGCGCGGATGGACCAAAGTGGATTCAACAGTTGCTAGGTTCTACGCCAGCGACCTTGGCCGCACTACAGTCGGTTCTGACAACACAACTCAATGGAAAGTGAGGGTCTAGGTTGAAAGTGAAGCATCAACCCATTAAACGACATCTGGATTTAACCCGGTTTAATGAAATTGGGCGCGGCTTATTAGTTGGCCTCGTTGCCGGTGTCGTGGTTAGTATTTTTCGGTATTGTATCGAACGTGGGCTGACACTGGTACAGTGGGTCTACAGCCAGATTAACGCGACCCCTTGGCTAGTCCTCCCATGGATTGGTCTAAGCCTACTAGTCGCCTTTCTGGTCGGTCTCCTGGTCAAGCAGACGCCAGATATTAAAGGCTCAGGGATTCCGCAAGTTGAAGGCCAATTAGCTGGGGAATTGGATTATCAGTGGTGGCCGGTTTTATGGAAGAAATTTGTTGGCGGCATTTTAGGGATTGGTTCTGGCCTATTCCTTGGTCGGGAAGGGCCATCGATTCAGTTAGGAGCCACGATTGGTCAAGGCTTTGCTGAAACCACGCATCAGACCGGGGCGGATCGGCGTTCTTTGATTGCTGGTGGGGCGGCCGCCGGGTTGTCCGCGGCGTTTAATGCCCCAATTGCCAGTACCTTGTTTGTGTTAGAAGAAGTTTATCATAATTTTTCACCGATTATTTGGACTACGGCCTTGGCCAGCGCGATTGCTAGCAATTTTATTTCTTTGAACTTCTTTGGCTTAGTGCCAGTTCTGCACATTCCCTATGCGCAAACTTTGCCGTTAACCCAATATGGTAATTTAATTGGTCTGGGAGTCTTTCTAGGAATTCTGGGCTATCTTTATCAAAATGTGACGCTGACAATGCCAAATTGGTACGCTAAGTTGCGATTGCCAAGTTGGTTGAATGGCATCGTACCGTTCATGTTAGTGATTCCGATTGGGTTATGGTGGCCACAATTTCTTGGTGGCGGGAATGCCGTTATCTTGAATTTAGCCAAGTTGCCACCAATTTTGACGGCTTTAATTGGTATCTTCGTGTTACGATTTGTCTTTTCAACCGTTTCATACGGTTCCGGCTTACCCGGGGGCATTTTCTTGCCGATTCTGTCATTAGGGGCCATTTTAGGCGCTATTTATGCGCAAACAGCTGTCGCCTTGGGGTGGATGCCAGCACAATATGTGACGAACTTTATCATTATTGCCATGGCTGGTTATTTTGCCGGGATTGGTAAAGCCCCATTCACAGCGATTTTACTGATTACCGAAATGGTTGGCACCTTACAGCATTTAATGCCATTAGCAGTAGTATCACTGACTGCCTACTTGGTCGTTGATCTTTTAGGTGGTGCGCCAATCTATGAGGCGTTGTTGGAAAAGTTGACTCAACCGAAGCGGCGCGAATATTGCGGCGTGCAAGATCGATTGGAAGTCCCAATCTTTGAAGGCGCTGTGATTGAAGGCCACCAGGTGCGTGATTTTCAATGGCCGAAAGAATCGCTGTTAATTGCGATTCGGCGGGGTGAACGTCAGGTGATTCCACATGGCGATACGTTAATGCGTGCCGGCGATACCTTAATTATCTTAACGGATCGTAATAATCGCGCCTGGGTCCGCCAGCAAATTGACCAGTTAACCGCTAACACACCAGCACCAGCTTTAGAAAAGAAGTAATTCAGCACTGGACTGGAAAAGTAAGCCCAAATATGTTAAATTGTTATAGACATAGCGGACTCTTTAGGAGGACATTTTTTTGTATAATACATTAATGACGATAATTTTAATCGTTTCCATCATCATTATCGTGGCGGTAATGATGCAACCATCTAAGACAAATGATGCCATGTCTTCATTAACCGGTGGGGCTGACGACTTGTTCGCCAAGCAAAAGCCTCGTGGGTTTGAAGCCTTCATGCAAAAAGTGACCGTCGTACTCGGAATTATTTTCTTCGTCGTCGCGCTCGCTTTAGCTTGGTATTCATCGAAGTAACCGACCGTCCTCCTGTGATTTCAGGAGGCTTTTTTTTAAGGCAGGTGTTTAAGGGTGCTCAAACAACCGAAACCTTTTTTCTTTGAACATGGTGATCAAGTCGTCATCTTGTTACACGCGTATTCAGGGAGTGCTAACGATGTCCGCATGTTAGCTCGGGTTTTAGAGCGGGCCAATTATAGCGTCTACGCCCCTCAATTCACGGGACATGCCACGGATGATCCGCGTGATATTGTCACGCAAGGCTCACCAGCTAAGTGGTGGGAAGATACGCAACGCGCAATATCATTTGTGCGTCAAAAAGGCTATACTAAAGTTAGTATTTTCGGCTTGTCTTTGGGTGGCCTATTTGCCACGTTGGCCTTGGCCGATGATCCAGCACTATTGGGCGGCGGTATCTTTAGTTCGCCAGTTTTACCAACAGCAACCACAGCAGTCGCGGACATGTTTATCCAGCGTAGCCAACAGTTGCTGGCGCGTCAGCACTTAGATCCGACGACTCAAGCCCAAATTTTAACTGACTTGAAGCCCGCGGTGGCGGCCCAGTTAACGGCAGTTGGTCAATTCACCAAAACGGTGATTCAACCCCAATTAGTGCATTTGACCCGGCCGTATTTTATCGCGCAGGGCGGTCAAGATGCCTTGATTGATGCTACGGGAGCACCACGTTTGCGGGATCAATTGCAGGCACAGGGACTACCTGTTGACTATCATTGGTATCCAACGGCTGGTCACGTCTTAACGGTTAATACGGCCCACCATCAATTAGAACAAGCGGTTTTAACCTATTTAAAAACGATTTATAAATAAACTATTAAAAATGAGGTAAATAATGTCAGAATCTAACTTACAAGAACAAATTCTTACTTTCTTGCAAAGTCATCCCGACCGTAGTTACAGTGTGGAACGGTTGAGTGATGAATTGCATTTTACAGGATCAACCGCGTTCACTTTTTTGGTCAAAGAATTGGCTAATATGGAGCGTAAAAAATTAGTCACCACTGATGATCATGATCAGTTCAAGATTGTACAAGAAACGAAATTAGTCGATGGCTCTTTCCATGGAAATGACAAGGGCTTTGGTTTCGTGCGCTATGATCCCGATTTGCCTGATATCTACATTAATCCGGACAATACGATGTTTGCATTTACCGGTGATGACGTGCAAGTCGAAATTATTCGGCCAGCTCGGCCCGGTTCTGATCGTGGTCCTGAAGGTAAGATTGTCAGCATTACGCAACGGAACTATTCTCAAATCGTTGGTGCTTTTGTACCTAGCCATGAGAACCCTGGTTTCATTGGTAAAGTTGAAATCAAAGAAAAGAAACTTTCTAAATATGAATTATTAATTACTGATCAAGGTATTCATCCGACTGAAGGGGAAGTCATCATTGCTGAAGTTTCAGCATATCCGGATGCGCAAAATCCAACGCGGATTGTTGGGATTGCTAAGCAAGTCATCGGGAGTGTTGATGATCCTGGGATGGACGTCTTACAAGTGGTCTACCAACACGAAGTACCATCTGTCTTTCCAGAAGAAGTCACTGATGAAGCTAATCGCATTCCGGACTATGTCACGGAAGAAGATAAAAAAGGTCGCGTGGATATTACCGATCAACCATTGGTCACTATTGATGGCGCCGAATCTAAAGACTTAGATGATGCTGTTGTGGCTTGGCGCTTACCGAATGGTAACTTCCATTTAGGGGTGCATATCGCTGATGTGAGTCATTACGTCACTGAAAACTCGGAATTAGACCGCGAAGCATTCAAACGTGGGACATCTGTTTATTTAACTGACCGGGTTATTCCAATGTTGCCACGGCGCTTATCAAACGGTATCTGTTCTTTGAATCCTGATGTTGAACGGTTAGCAATGAGTTGTGAAATGGAAATCGACCAAGAAGGCCATATCGTCAATCATAAGATCTTCCAAAGTGTGATTAAATCGCATGCACGGATGACTTATGATGCCGTTAACCAAATCTTGGAAGCCCATGACCCTAAGACTCGTGAAAAATATGCTGATTTAGTTGATATGTTTGATGCGATGGGCGATCTACATCGAATTCTCTATAAGAACCGTCGTCATCGTGGGGCGATTGACTTTGATGATAATGAAGCCAAAATCATCGTTGATGAAACCGGCCATCCAATCGATATCCAATTACGGGTACGGGGATTGGCTGAACGGATGATTGAAAGCTTTATGTTAGCGGCCAACGAAACGGTTGCCAAGCATTATAGCTTACTCAAGGTGCCATTCATCTACCGGGTCCATGAGACACCGGATGCTGATCGGATGTTGAGTTTCTTTGAATTCGTCACGACTTTTGGTGTTAATGTCACCGGTTCTTCCAAAGATGTTAAGCCAAAAATGTTACAAGATGTGTTGAAGAAGGTTGCGGGCAAACCAGAAGAAGCCATGGTTTCAGTCATGATGCTGCGGAGTATGAAGCAAGCACGGTATGCTGATGAATCCTTAGGTCACTTTGGGTTAGCAGCGCAATACTACACCCACTTTACGTCACCAATTCGGCGTTATCCGGATATGATGGTCCATCGTTTGATTCGCCATTATGCCGAAAATGGCACGGGCGAAGCAGCTCGGGCCAAATACCGGGATAACTTGCCCAACATTGCGGAAACCACTTCTGACAATGAACGGCGGGGGATTGCCACTGAACGTGACGTTGATTCAATGAAGAAAGCCGAATATATGGCCGATCATGTTGGCGAGAAGTTTGACGCTGTGATTGATTCAGTCATGAAGTTTGGATTATTTGTTGAATTGGAAAACACGGTCGAAGGGCTTGTGCATATCAGTGTGATGGACGATGACTATTACGAATATGTTGAAAAGCAACTTGCTTTAGTTGGTCGGAAGACCCATCGGACCTTTAGAATCGGGCAACCAGTTAAAGTACAATTAATGCGGGTCGATAAAGATCAGCGTGAAGTGGACTTTAAGTTGCTTAATCCTGAAGAAGCACCAAAGACTGATTTATTACCAAAACAAGAACATCGGGATAACTATCGCGGTAACAATCGTCGCGGCGGCAATGGCAACTATCATCGTAACGGTGGCAACAACAATCGTAATGGTAATAGCGGCAATAACCGCAATGGCAATCGCAATAGTAATGGCGGTTATCGTGGTAACAATAACCATCGTAGCACGACTAATACAAATAATCGGAACCATAATAGTAACAATAACCACAGTAGTCAAAATCGTCGGTCCAGCAACGATAACCGGCGTTAATTTAAGTAAACGTTAGGGGGTGTGCGGCAATGGCCAAACAACACGGTAAACATCCAGATACCGCCCTCGCGCAAAACCGGAAGGCGCGGCATGACTATGCCGTTGAGGATACCTATGAAGCGGGGATTGCTTTGACGGGGACTGAGATTAAGTCCGTCCGTGATCGTCGTGTTAACTTGAAGGATGGGTATGTGCAGATTCGTAATGGTGAAGCCTTTATGATGAATGTGCATATCAGCCCCTTTATGGAAGGTAATCGATTCAACGTTGATCCATTACGGAACCGGAAGCTATTACTTCACAAAAAAGAGATTCGCAAGATTGGCGATGCCACCACAACCAAAGGGGTTACGATTATTCCTTTGAAGATGTATCTGAAGCATGGCTTTGCGAAAGTCTTAATCGGGGTCGCTCATGGGAAACGTGAATACGACAAACGGCAAGATATTAAGAAGCGCGAACAACAACGTCAAATTGATCGCGTGATGAAACATTATTAATAACAGTTTGATTGAAGCATTCAGGACTTGTTAGTCTTGGATGCTTTTTTTGCGGTTAAGTCACAGACTAAGCTATGCTTGCTTGGTGCCAGTTGGATTAAGTTGCCGCTCTGGTTGGCCCAGAATCGGCTGGAACGTGGTGTCATTGGCGTTCCAGTGTTTTAAGAACCGACCAGCAGGCCGCAATTTCAACTAGTACCAAGCGTAAGGCCAATAAATAATTAACTTGCATTAAATGTAGGCAGCAGGTTTAGATTAAGCACTGTGTCAAACTGTCACCGGTTAATGGCAAAATCAAAAAACTGAAAAAACGCAAATTAAGCGGCTTTTCCTCGTTTTCTTCGTTCACTGACCATATTTGCTTAAGAAAGTTAAGTAAACTCAAAATGATACCGCAATCATTAAAATAAAATTAGAAAATAATTATAATTTGTGTTGGTGTGAATTCATAATCTATGTTATATTTTATGACATACCGTTGAGGTAGAACGAATTAGGAGGGTCTCATCATGAAGAAATGGCAAGTTGCTGTTGTCATGGTATTGGCTGCACTTGGCAGTTGGTTCTCACTTGGAGCCACTGCGCATGCGCAGACTTATACCATCGCGACGGATACCACGTTTGCCCCGTTTGAATTCCAGGCTAAGGGTGGTAAATATAAAGGTATTGATATTGATATTTTAAATGCGATTGCTAAAAAAGAAAACATCAATTATAAGTTAAAAGCAATCAGTTTTGGGGCCGCCGTCCAGCAATTAAGCGCCAATCAAGTTGATGGGGTCATTGCCGGGATGAATGTGACGCCCGAACGGCAAAAGACGTTTGATTTTTCTAAAGCTTACTATACATCTGGGGTCGTTATGGCTGTTGCTAAAGATAGTAAAGTCAAAACGTTCAAAGATTTAAAGGGCAAGACCGTGGCCTTGAAGACCGGGACAGCCGGCGCCACTTATGCCAAGTCGATTGAAAGCAAGTATGGGTTCAAGATTAAGTATTTCAACGAATCAAACAACATGTATAATGATGTTAAAGTCGGTAACTCCGCGGCTTGTTTTGAAGATTATCCGGTCATGTCTTACGGGATCAAAAACGGGATTGCCTTGAAGATTGTGTCGAAACAATATGATGCCGGGGATTATGGCTTCGCCGTTAAAAAAGGCAAAAATGCCGAACTGTTAAAGAAGTTTAACGCCGGGTTAGCCGCAATTAAAGCGGATGGCACCTATAAGAAAATTATTGATAAATATTTACATTCTAGTGAAGCATCCTTAACTGGCGAAACGGCCAGCAGCCGGACCTTTATCGGGCTCTTTACACAAAATATTGGAACGATTGGTAATGGGCTGTGGATGACGTTGGAATTAACGGTTATTTCTATTATTTTAGCCACGGTTATGGGTGTGATTTTAGGGGTCTTAGGCGTGATGCCAGGTAAGCTAGGGCCAGCCATTTCTAGCACGATTATTTACATCTTCCGAGGGATGCCACTAATGGTTTTGGCGTTCTTCATCTATATTGGGTTCCCTGATTTGATTGGGCATGGGTTTAAGATTCCAGCGTTTATCGCTGGGATGATTACCTTAATGCTGAATGAAGGGGCGTATACCGGGGCCTTTGTTAAAGGGGGCTTTAAAGCGGTTGATGATGGTCAGATGGAAGCCGCCCGTTCATTAGGGTTACCATACTGGACCGCAATGCGTAAAGTTATCATGCCACAAGGAATTCGGATCATGATTCCATCATTTATCAACCAGTTCATCATTACCTTAAAGGATACCTCGATCTTGTCAGTTATCGGGATTGTTGAATTAACTCAGACTGGGACGTTGATTATTGCGCGGAACTTTGAAGGGTTCAAGATTTGGTTAATGATTGCGATTATCTACTTGATTCTGATTACCTTATTGACTTGGTTATCTAATTGGGTTCAAAGGAGGATGAACTAAACATGGCAAAAGTTGTGGTTAAAGATCTACACAAAAGTTATGGCGACAATGAAGTTTTAAAGGGCTTGAATCTTGAAGTTGAAGATAACGAAGTCGTTTGCATGATTGGGCCATCCGGTTCTGGGAAGAGTACCTTCTTACGGTGCTTGAATGACTTGGAACTACCAACACAAGGCCAAGTTATTATTAGTGGTTATGATTTGTCAGATAAAGGCACAAATATTAATTTAGTGCGTGAAAATATTGGGATGGTCTTCCAACATTTCAATCTATTTCCGCATTTATCAGTCTTACAAAATATTACGTTAGCGCCGGTTCAGCTCAAAAAAGCGTCCAAAGCCGAAGCTGAAAAGACAGCACGGCACTTGTTGGATGTTGTTGGATTAGCGGATAAGGTCGATGCGATGCCGAAATCTTTATCTGGTGGGCAAAAGCAACGGGTCGCGATTGCCCGGGCCTTGGCGATGAATCCGAAGATCATGTTGTTTGATGAACCCACATCAGCTTTGGACCCCGAAATGGTCGGTGATGTCTTGGATGTCATGAAGCGCTTGGCGGCTGATGGGATGACGATGATTGTGGTTACCCATGAAATGGGCTTTGCCAAAGAAGTCGCCGATCGGGTTGTCTTTATGGCCGATGGGTTGATTCAAGAAAGCGGCAAGCCGGATGACGTCTTTGACCATCCGAAGAGTCCGCGGTTACAAGATTTCTTGAATAAAGTGATTAATGTGTAAATGCAGGCAATCAAAAAATGAGTTAAGTTCGATGACTTAGCTCATTTTTTTGTGGGGTATAATAGGTGTTGGATTAGTCATCAAATGCCTGCCTGATAAGGGTGCAACGGCACATTGCGCCCTACTTTTTGTTGGCGCAATGAATTCGGGCGAGCTTTGGGATTTCGAATGAAATGGGGGACTGGTACAGTGAAACTATCAGTTGGAAAAAATATCAAAGTACAGCGCACACAGCGAGGGTGGTCGCAACAAGACTTAGCGACGCAGTTATTAATGACGCGTCAGACGATTTCGAAGTGGGAGTTAGGTCGCAGCTATCCAGATCTAGAAAGCTTAGTTCGGTTAAGCCAGTTGTTTGACGTCACGACGGATGCTTTATTAGGATTAACGCCGCCTAAGCCGAAACGATCATTCTTCAGTGTGCTGTTCCATAGGGGGAGTACGGATAATATGAAAGCAGTGAAGTGGTATGCTGGCGGTCACGACCGCGCTGAAGTTGCCTTAGGATTGATTACCGATTTAGTTGCCAATCTCGATGACCAACACGACCAGCCGCTCCGGGAGCTATTGGCATCTTATTATAAAGAATTGATTGATCAACGCTCTGGGTCTAATCTTTACGTCATTACGCGGATGGGGATTGGCCTGTCAAAGTGTCTCCATCAGAATGAAATCGTATTAGATGAGGACAACGAGCGGCGACTCAAAGCGTTGCTAGAGCTAAATAATGTGCGTTATATGTAAGGTTGGGTTAAATTGTAACCGTCACTGAGTCAATATGATTTAAACGGGATTTTAAATCAATTAATCAAGCAAGCAATGAGTCAGTAATAATAGCGCAGGGCGGGCTGGATGATGCTCAGTGGTGTCGTTTCACTTAAGCGAGTGATTCTCTCGATTTAGTGAAAGCCCAGCTTACGAGACCGTTTTTTTGGCTCGTAAACGTGGCCACCACGTTCCAGCATCAATCCAGACCAACCGGAGCGGCAAGCTTCACCAACGACAAGTTATCAAAAAAGTCACCCACAAATTGTGAGTGACTTTTTGGCTATTTCGGTAATGGTAATTTTTCATGCGGGTGTAACGTATAGTTGCTTTCGCCAAAAGTAACATTGTAGCCACTCTTAGGTAATCGCGACCGTTCACGATTAGTTGGCTTTTGCCAGTGATCTAGGATAGCGGCGATACAAATACAAAGTGGTTCGGCACTTTCGTCAGTAATCGCTAATTCAAAGGCCTCACCATTTGACGTGACGACTGGACGCATCGTCATGACGAGTTCGGTACCATGGTAGATTCGGTAGCTTTCAGAATTAAGACTGCCCATAATAATCCAACGTAGCTTGCGCACGAAAATCATTTCATGCCAAAAGCCGAGCGTCTTACTAATTGAGCCGACGTTTTGGCGATTGTAATACAAATCAAACTTCGGCAAAAGGCCAAGTGAGGTTTGTTTAATTTCGGCAAGCAGTTCGCCATGAATGGCGTAGAGACTCAAGGCATCTTGGCGCCGTCCCCAACGGCCAACGAGCAAGTAATGTGATTGGTTATGCCCATCGCGGACGATGCGAGCACCTTTGGCGAAGCTGTTGCGGCTGAAATATAATTTACGCATTTCAAACCCTCATTTCCCGGTAAACTATTGTTGCGCGAGTACTTCCAAGATGGCCTTACCAACGCCATCGTTAACGTTCGTATCCGTTAAATGATTGGCTAATTGTTTAACTTCAACGGATGCATTGCCCATCGCATAGCTGGTTCCAGCTAGTTTAAGCATGGAAACGTCGTTGTTGTTGTCACCAATTGCCATCACGTCACTCATTGGCGTATGCAGCATATTGGCATAACGTTCAACGGCGATCCCTTTTTGGGCGTTGATATTGTTGATTTCAATATTTGACCGCGATGATGAGGTGATCTTGATGGACGAATGTTTAGCCAGTAACTCATCTGAAAGTGGCTGTAGCTTTTTCGGCCCTTCTTGGCTAAAGGCAATGATCTTCATAATATGCTTTTTGGGATCATTCAGTAGGTCATTATAATCATCGACATAGTTAATATCCATCAATTCCAAGCGCGCTGACGCCAATGAAATTGCAATTTTAAAAGATGTATCGGGATTAAGATTGGTTAATAAGTAGGCAATTTCTTCAATACGTTTAACTTTGTTATTGGAATAAACCCCATCAGTTCCCACGACTTCGAAGTAGTAGCCTTGCGCGCTTAAGGTGTGGAAAATCGCCCGTGAAACCGTTTTGGTAATTGGAACCATGTCCAACATTTTACCGGAGGCATCGTACACCTCGGCACCGTTCAAGGTAATGAGGGGCGCTGTGATTCCTTGCGCGGCAATCAACGGTTGGGCTTCAGAATAACGGCGGCCGGTTGAAACGATGAAATGCACGCCTTGTTGCTGGGCTTTTAAAATGGCCTGGGCATTGAAGTCAGAAACCGTCATTTCATTATTCAACAAGGTCCCATCCATGTCAGAAGCAATAATCGAAATCATGATGTCACATCCTTAGTTGTCTTAATAAAACCATTTTAACATGTTTGTCAGCTAATTCAGAATTATTATCATTACTGGTTTTGAGTATGCTACAATAAATCAAGAGGTGTTAAGGATGAAAGCGTTTATTCATACTGATTGGTGGGACGTGCTGGAACCCGAATTCGAACAGCCCTATTACCAGCAATTACATGCTTTTTTAAAATCTGAATATCGGACTAAAAATATCCATCCCGATATGTATCACATTTTTCAGGCCTTTGAATGGACGCCGTTTGCTGATACCAAGGTTGTGATTTTAGGTCAAGATCCGTATCATGGGCCCAATCAGGCGCATGGTCTCAGTTTTTCGGTGATGCCCGGGGTCCAAGTCCCGCCGTCACTGGTCAATATTTATAAGGAATTACAGGATGATGTCGGCTGTACGCCCGTTAACCATGGTTATTTGGAAGCCTGGGCTAAGCAGGGGGTCTTGTTGCTCAACTCCGTTTTGACGGTTCAAAATGGCGTGGCTTTCTCACATGCTGGCAAGGGTTGGGAACGCTTGACCGATGTGGCCATTCAACGTTTGTCAGAACGGCCAACGCCAGTCGTCTTTATCTTATGGGGTAAAGCCGCCCGTTCTAAGATTAAGCTGATTGATACGCAGACCAATGTGGTGTTACAAGCCCCACATCCGAGTCCGTTATCAGCTTATCGCGGGTTCTTTGGCTCGAAACCATTTTCCAAGACCAACATTGCCTTAGAATCCTTTGGCGAACAACCGATCAATTGGCAGCTTCCAGAACACGTTAGTCTCAAAAATTAATTTACTTTTATTGGAGGGTCATCAACATGGATTTATTTACAGCATTAGCACAAAAAATTACTGGTAAAAATCAAACAATTGTCTTTCCCGAAGGTACTGAACCACGGATCGTCGGTGCCGCTGCTAGATTAGCGGCTGACGGCTTGGTTAAGCCAATCGTTTTAGGACCAAGCGCCAAAATTGAAGCGGTTGCGCAGGACTTGAAGGCCGATTTAACCGGTGTGCAAGTATTAGATCCCGCCACGTATCCCGCTGCTGACAAACAAGCGATGCTGGATGCGTTAGTTGCGCGGCGTAAAGGGAAGAATACCCCAGAACAAGCTGCCAAGATGCTCGAAGATGAAAACTATTTTGGGACGATGCTCGTGTATATGGGCCAAGCAGACGGCATGGTTTCTGGCGCCGTTCATCCAACTGGAGATACGGTTCGGCCAGCTTTACAAATTATTAAGACCAAGCCTGGTTCACATCGAATCAGTGGGGCGTTCATCATGCAAAAGGGTGACGAACGTTATGTCTTCGCAGATTGTGCCATTAATATCGATCCGGATGCCGATACCTTAGCTGAAATTGCCACTCAAAGTGCAGCCACGGCTAAAGTCTTTGATATTGATCCTAAAGTGGCTATGTTGAGCTTCTCAACTAAGGGGTCCGCTAAGGGCGATATGGTGACTAAAGTGCAAGAAGCAACCGCTAAAGCGCAAGCAGCCGCTCCTGATGTTGCTATTGATGGTGAAATGCAATTTGATGCGGCCTTTGTTGAAAAGGTCGGTTTGCAAAAAGCACCAGGTTCAAAAGTAGCCGGTCATGCGAATGTCTTTGTCTTCCCAGAATTACAGTCTGGAAACATCGGCTACAAGATTGCACAACGCTTTGGTGGTTTTGAAGCCGTTGGACCAATCTTGCAAGGGTTGAACAAACCAGTGTCTGATTTATCACGGGGCGCTAGTGAAGAGGATGTCTATAAAGTTGCGATTATTACCGCAGCTCAAGGGTTAGAAGCCTAATTTGTTTGTTAAGCGGGAAAAACTTCGGAGCTTGAACTTTGAAGTTTAGCCCGTTTTTTCTATAATAAGAAGAGTTAGTTTGAATGGAGGATTTTGGATAAATTATGGATGCAATCACAGTCACATCGCCAGCGGAAACCATGCAACTAGGTGCTAAACTTGGAAAATTGGTCCAGCCAGGCGATTTAATCTTATTAGACGGCGACCTTGGTGCGGGGAAGACCACGTTTACCAAAGGGTTAGCCCAAAGTTTAGGGATCGACCGCAATGTTAAAAGTCCAACCTTTACGTTGGTGCGTGAATATCATCAAGGGCGTTTGCCACTGTATCACATGGATGTGTATCGACTGGAAGATGGTGGCGCTGAAGATTTAGGCTTAGATGAGTATTTTGATGGTGATGGCGTCAGCGTTGTCGAATGGTCACAATTCATTAGTGAGTTGTTGCCGACGACCTATTTACGGATTGCCCTCAAACGTTCCGGTGATCAAGATGATGACCGAACCATTACGCTCCAAGCCCATGGCAAACACTATCAACAGTTAGCGGATTCGTTAGAGGGGTGAGCAACATGACAGCTGAAGTTGTCGATGTACGCCCAGCGGAAGCTTCCGATGCGGCGCAATTATTAGCATTATTACTGCAGTTAGCAACGGAATCAAACACATTTACGGTCGATGACGGTCTCGGGGAATTGAGTGAAGCCGATGAACGGGCGCAGATTGAGCAGATTACGCGGACCACGACCAATACGATTTTTGTCGCCGTCTTGGATCAGCAGTTGATCGGAGTCGGTACCGTACAAGCCACGGAAGATTTATTAAAGCCTCGCGGAGAGATTGGTGTGGCCGTTTTAAAGCAATACTGGGGCAACGGTTTAGGCACAGCCTTGGTCGAAGAGCTGATTACTTGGGCGCGTGACTTTAGTACTTTAGCGGAACTTTTCTTAACGGTGCAAACGCGTAATACGCGGGCTGTTAAGCTGTATCAGCAACTCGGCTTTAAATCAGTGACGCCGACTGCTTATCAAGTGGTCGATCCTACTGGTGAGAAGGTCTGTGCGATTGATATGGTATTGCCGGTTTAAAGCTGAAGCATGTTTCAATCAAAATAGTCTTAGGATGCCACTCTGGTTGGCCCAGAATTGGCTGGAACGTGGTGGCCGCGTTTGCGAGCCGAAGTGCGGTCTCGCAAGCCGGGGGTTATCTAAGTCGGAACGTCACCGACTAAGATAAACGACACCACTGAGCCAATTCTGGGCCGCCCGGCGTTAATGACTGATCAGTTAGTTTATTTTAGCTGAGCCATTGGTGATTTGGTTTTAGGTCAAGGTAGCTTATAGGTTTCAAAGCGGACCAGCATAAAAAAGGCAAACGGAATCATTAACTAGCATCATTAACTAGCATCAAATGGATGAAAAAACGTGAGGCCAACTTGTATAGGTGACCTCACGTGGTTGTATTAATTGATGATTTGCTTAAGATTAAATCGTTGTATTTTTAGCCTTGAACTCGGACAAACGGTTTCAGGCGTTCAGGACCAAAATTAGCAGCTTCGGCTAATAAAATATTGGCGCAGGCCAAACTATCATCGAGCGCATTGTGATGATGTTCCAGGTCAATGTTGAGGGCGCGACACATCGTATCTAGTTTGTGGTTTGGTAATTCAGGGTAGAATTTTTTACTCGTCTTGACCGTATCCATCGACAGATATTCAGGAGCGCTGATGCCGTAATGCGCGAGCGTCTGCCGTAAAACACCGGTATCAAATGGGGCGTTGTGGGCGATGACTAAGCGGTCACGCTGGAAAAAGGGTTCAATATGCTGCCAAACTTCTGGAAACTTAGGTGCATCGGCGACATCGGCTTCATGAATCCCATGAATTTGGATATTGCGCCAGAAAAATTCAGTTTCGGGTTTGATGAGCGTGTAAAATTCATCAACGACTTGGCTATTGCGGACAATGGTTAAGGCTAGCGAGCAGGCGCTATCGCGTTTCCCACTAGCGGTTTCGAAGTCCATGGCAACAAAGTTCAAAAGGTTCACCTGATTTCATAGAGTCATTTTAATAATTGTCATTTTAAGGGCAATCGGATCAGTTGTAAAGTAATTTGGTTGGCCTTAAAGGCGAATATCGAGTTCAACTGGACAGTGGTCTGATCCCATGATTGTCGTTAAGATACGGGCATTGATTAACCGGTCGACTAATCGATTCGACGTAATAAAGTAATCAATCCGCCAACCGGAATTATTGGCGCGCGCTTGAGCACGGTAACTCCACCAAGAATAGATTTCAGTCTGATCAGGATAGAAGTGACGGAACGTATCAGTATAGCCATTACTGAGCAGCGTATTGAACTTGGCCCGTTCTTCATCGGTAAAACCGGCACTATGATGATTACTGCGCCAATTCTTTAAGTCGATATTTTCATGGGCAACGTTCAGATCACCACAGAAAATAACCGGTTTATTGGCGTCTAAGCCGTTAATGTAGGCTAAAAAGGCATCTTCCCAAGTCTGACGATAATCGAGCCGTTTCAATTCACCACCGGAATTTGGGGTGTAGCAGGTGATAAAGTAAAAATTGTCATATTCCAGTGTAATGACCCGGCCTTCCGTATCCAATTCAGGGACGCCAATGCCATAAGTAACGGCATTGGGTTTATGCTTGGTGAAAATTGCGGTGCCGGAATAGCCTTTACGTTCGGCATAATTCCAATATTGATAGTAGCCGGGGAGGTCAAGATCGATTTGCCCAGCTTGCAGCTTGGTTTCTTGAATCCCGATAAAGTCGGTATCAAATTGGTTAAAGCTATCTAAGAAGCCATGCTTCACAGCGGCTCGCAAGCCATTGACGTTCCAAGAAATAAATTTCATACAGTGGACCATCCTTTCGAACATAAGTTAGTTTTAAAACGTTAACTGCTGGTTGAACTTGCCGTCTGCCGGTTGGGTCCTAAAACGCTGGAACGCCGTGGGCCATTTTAAAGCCCAAAATCGGTCTTTAAAGCTGGCCTTGGTCTAAGTCCAGGAAAACCACCTGCACTAAGGCCAACGACACGGCTGAGCATTTTAGGACCCAACCTCTCGGCTAAATTGATGACTTGAACTGTTAATTTATAACTACCGACTAACTAACGTCGGGCGGGTCAGAATTGGCTCAGTGGTGTCGTTTGACTTGGAGCGGGTGTTTTGCCCGGTCCTAGTCAAAGCCCGGCTTGTAAGACCAAATTTTGGCTTACAAACGCGGCCACCACGTTCCAGCCGATTCTGGCCCAACCAGAGTGGCAGTGGACAATCCAACTAGGTTTGACGATCATGCTAATAAATTAATTGTACCGCATTCGGCGGTTAAATAGATGGAGGAAACTATGTTAAAAATTGGGGTTTTAGGATTAGGCAATATTGCGCAAAAAGCATACTTGCCAGTGATGGCAGCGATGCAGGATCAATATGAATTTCACTTAACGACCCGTAATCCGGAAAAGCGGGCTAAATTAGCGGCCGAATACGGCTTTACCCACACGCATGCTAACTTGGATGAGTTGATTGCCGCTAAGCCGACCGCCGTATTTGTGCACACGCCGACAGCGACCCATGCGGCCATCATTAAACAATTATTGCTGCATGATATTAATGTCTATGTGGATAAACCAGTGGCGACAGATTTGTCGGCGGTCCAAAGCTTGTACGACTTAGCAGCGGCTCGGCATTTGTTGTTAACTTGTGGTTTCAATCGCCGGTTTGCCCCATATAATCAGCAGTTAAAGGCTTTGCCGGATAAACGCTTGATTTTTGCTGAAAAAGTCCGTGAAACGGGGGGCCAACTGGTGGAAGATGCGGTCTTTGATTTGATGATCCATACGGTCGATACCGGGTTATTTTTATTAGATGAACCGTTAATGAGTACGGATGGCCGGATCGTAGCGACTGAAGATGGTCGTTTGGAACAAGGCTACTTCTCAGCGCAAACGGCGCATGAGCAGTTGCAGGTCGTGACGAATATGTATGGCGGGGTTAACTTGGAACAAACGACGGTTCAAGCGACGGCCCAACGTGCGATGGTGACGAACCTGAGTACGTTGACGCATTTTAAAACAGCCCAAACACAAACAACGGCCTTCCCAGATTGGACGCCAACACTAGAGAAACGTGGCTTTGCACCATTGATTCGCGCGTTCTTAACGGCCGTTGCCACGCATGGCCCTAATCCGGTTGATCCGACCAGTGCGATTACCAGTCATGCGGTGTGCCGTCATTTATTAAGCGATTAAAACGTGCTATGATTAAGCAATAGTTGTGGTCAGTTTTGATCAGGATTAGTTGGATTGAAAGATTATTCACAAATGATAACGTTGTAGTATACTGATTTAGTAATGAAAAGTAAGCCTAATATCACGTGCTTATTGTTAAATTAACTCATGAATAGATAAAATTTCGAGTAGTAAAACGCTTACTTTGTGATTAATCATGCAGCTAGCTTTATAATAAAGATTAGCGAGTTTTAACGGTTGATTAACAATTGACCAATTTGAAAGACGAAAGGAACCTCACTTATGACCCAAGATGTGTTGGCCACGTTTCCAGCCATTGAAATAAAAAAAGACGAATCGCTTAGTCATTATACAAATACGAAAACTGGAGGTCCGGCCGATTACGTTGCCTTTCCCAAGTCAATCAGCGAAACTAAAAGTCTGATTGATTTTGCTAATGACCGTGACATGCCATTAACGGTGATTGGCAATGCCAGCAATCTGATTGTTAAAGATGGCGGGATTCGCGGTTTAACCATTATTTTGACTAAAATGAATCAAATCCACACTAGCGAGACACGGGTCGTGGCGGAAGCTGGGGCGGCGATGATTGATGCGACCAAAGCGGCTTGCCGAGCTAGTTTAAGCGGTGTCGAATTTGCGGCTGGCATTCCCGGTAGTGTTGGCGGGGCGGTCTTTATGAATGCCGGTGCGTATGGCGGTGAGATTAGTGAAGTTGTGGAGGAAGTCACGGTCTTAACGCGCGATGGACAACTTAAGACGCTTTCTAATGAAGCGTTAGATTTTGGCTATCGGCACAGTACCATTCAAGATTATGAAGACACGGTCGTTTCAGCGACGTTTAACTTGAAGCCGGGTGATCAAACGAAGATCCAAGCTCGGATGGATGAATTAAATCGTCTGCGAGCTTCCAAACAGCCGTTAGAGTGGCCATCTTGTGGGAGTGTTTTTAAGCGACCAACTGGGTACTTTACTGGTAAACTAATCCATGATGCTGGCCTACAAGGCACCCGAATGGGCGGCGCAGAAGTCTCCAAAAAGCATGCTGGATTTATCATTAATGTCGACCATGCAACGGCGACTGATTATATGGATATGATTCATCATATTCAAGCCGTTGTGTTTGAAAAATTTGGGGTTCACCTTGAGACCGAAGTGCGGATTATCGGGGAAGACGCCTAACTAAATAGAACAAGAAGGAGATGCAACACTTAGATGCCACTGATTGAATTAGTTATTTTATTGGCATGTCTGGTGCTGCTGTCGAATGTGTTAAGCCACTATCTAGTCGCAATCCCGGTCAGTTTGATTCAAGTCGGGCTGGGTCTAGGAGTGGCTTTATTATTAAATGTACGGGTTGAACTGCAAACGGACTGGTTTATGCTAGCCTTCATTGCGCCGATGCTGTACAACGATGGCAGACAGTTTCCTAAGCAAGAACTATGGGAACTGCGCGGGGCGATTTTTGCGAATGCAATCGTGCTCGTGTTTATCACCACCATTCTAGGGGGCTTTTTGATTCATGTCCTCATTCCAACGATTCCATTAGCCGTCAGCATTGCGCTGGCAGCGATCCTTTCACCGACGGACCCCGTGGCGGTGCAGTCGATTTCAGAAGGGGTCAACTTACCAAAAGAAATTTTACATCTGGTCAGTGGTGAAAGCCTGATCAACGATGCCAGTGGCTTGATTGGGTTCAAGTACGCGTTGGCAGCTGCCGTGACTGGGACGTTTGTCTTAGGACGGGCAGTCGGCGATTTCTTTTATATTAGTCTAGTTGGCTTAGCAGTCGGCCTGGCATTGATGACGATTATTCAGCTCATTCGTGACGTTTTGCGGCGAGAAGGTATTAATGACATGGTCTTTAACGTTGTCCTGCAGATCATGACGCCATTTGCGATTTACTTTATTGCTGAAGAATGGTTCCATGCTTCCGGGGTCGTCGCGGTGGTGGCTGCTGGGGTTTTAGGACATATTCAAAATTCTCATGAAATTGAAGATGCGCCGGAATTACGATTAGTCACGGAAAAAGTCTGGAATATCATTGTCTACTTATTGAACGGCATTATCTTTTTGATCTTAGGCATTGAACTGCCGGTCGCGACGAAAGCCACGATCGAAGGCAGTCATACTAATACTTTACATGCATTATTTGATGTCTTGATTGTATGGGGGATTTTACTCCTGATTCGAGTCGCTTGGACGTACGGCTACATGTTGATGATGCGGTTGCGAGATAAGACGAAGTCCAAGCCCAGTCTGCGGACGGCCGCTTTATCTGGGTTGTCAGGGGTTCGTGGCGCGATTACGATGGCCGGGGTCTTTACGATTCCAACCGTCATTGCGACGGGTGATGCTTTCCCAGAACGCGCGTTAGTCCTCTTTATTGCAGCGGGCGTGATTGTTGTGAGTCTGATTGCGGCGGCTGGTATCTTGCCGTTTATGGCAGCGAAGTCCTTACCATTTGTGACTCGAGGTTCTAGCTTAGATGAAGACGATGCAGTCATTGCTGGTGGACCAGCCGATGACGAGTTCGTTGATGATGAGGCCCCGCAAAAGATTACGTATAAGCAAGCCCGCATCTATGTGCTGCGGTTAGCCGTGCAAAATATTGAAGAACATCGGCGACCAGCCAATCAACGAGCGGCATATGACTTGATCTTAGATCAGCAATTTCAGATTCGGCGATTGGAAGTCGCTTCGCAAACGGAAGATGAACTGCAACCGATGTTAACCGATGAGATGCAGTTGCGGCTTGTGGCTTTAGCTGGTGAGCGTCAAGCCGTTAAGGCCATGTTAGCTGACCATGACGTGTCGAAGCTGAGTATCCAAGCTTACTTGCGGCGGATTGATCGGCGGGAGCAGCGGTTGTCACAAGCGGCGCATAAGCCCGGACTGCCGACCTTGCGTTCACTACGATTGATGTTTAGTCGCGGGATGCAAGGCTTGCGGATGTGGCTAGCGCCTGGTGACAGCGATCGCTTGCGCGCCGAACAATTAGCCATTCAACGAGTCGCTTCTAAAGCCGCTATCAAGGCATTGTCACAGTATTTGAAGCAAGCCAATGTCGATGAACAACAGTTTGATCAGCAAGCGTTGTATCATTTGATTGTGCATTACCGGAATCGAATTGAAAGTGCCAAGCCGGGGCACAGTGTGTCACGTGATGACTATGAACGGCAAGTACAGACCCTACGAATTAAGAGCTTAGGGGCTGAGCGAGCTGGTGTGCAGCACTTAGTTGAAAGTGGGCAAATTAGCTTACGAACGGCGGCACGTTTGCGTCAATTCATCAATTATTCTGAAAATTTAATTATGATCAATGATGGCGAAAGTGATGAGGAATAATTAATTTACTTATTGCAATGTAATAGTTCTCGGTTATAATTAGGTTAGAATAGTATTGATAGTGAACAATTAGAACTGGCAATTAAATTGGAGTTCTAAACGGGATTATTTTGGTTTTTAAACCATGCGGGGGGATAAACAATGACAGAAACAGAAATCCATGATCAATTCGTTGAAACTTATATGCACATTTTGAAGTACATCGGTGATTTTGTATCCGTGCCGACCCGGCCATACAAGATTACGTTTGAAGCTTACATTGTGATGCAGATGATTGCGACGAGTGAGGAACCGTTAACGCTGGTTAAAATTGCCAACGAACAACGGGTCTCAAGAAGTGCAATTGCACGGCAGATCAACGTATTGCTGGATTTGAAGTATATTGATCAGACGACTAACACTAAGGATCGTCGGATCAAGTATCTGTCATTGACCCCAACTGGTCTAAAAGTAGAACAAGCCATTAGCGATGCCTCTAACAAACGGTTCCATCAATGGTTACAAGTGTACGGCGAGAAGCGGGCAAATGATACGCTACGTTATATTACTGACGCGGAAAAGAAAGCGACCACGATGGGCTTTAGCGGGTTTAGCGGCTTGCATGATAAGCGGAGTGCCCATGCTGGGTACAGCGATCCAAGAGTGTGAAGCAAAGCGGGTTGGGGTCGAGCATTGCCTAGCTAGGTCAATGACTCGGTGATTTTCCGAGTGGTTGACCTAGCGTAGCAAGCGGAGTCCCCAGCTTTGTTGAACACGTTTCGGCTAATTAAAAATAAAAACCAATGAGTTTGAGGCGTTCAAAGCCTCAAGCTCATTTTTTGATGGTCAAAATAGTGAGACGCATTTAGTACCGGTTCGTTTCTTAACCTGAATTTAAAGCGCTATCCAAACGTTCCCTGTTATACTGAAGTCAGTCTAGATAAAAGTGTGTTTGGAGGAAATGACAAAATGAATCAATCAATTAAAACGGCATTAGCTTTAGGGATTGCCGTAACGAGTCTGGGTGTCGCTGCGGAAAGTCAGCCAGTCAAAGCTGCGGGGCAAGCAACGATTGTTAGTAATGTGACATTAGAAACAGCAGGCTATAATCGGAACATGACGGCGACTGGGACTAATGCCCTTTATAGTAAGCCGGGAACGGTCGCAGGCGCTAAGCTTATTGCGAGCAAAGACCAGATGCAGCAATTAGCGACATCTAAGAAGTCAACGGATTATTTCCGGGCTTATCGGGTTGCCCAAACGAATCGGGGGTCCGTTTATTATAAAGTGGTCAGTATGGATGGCCGTTATCGTGGCTATGTCTATGGTGGTCGTGATACTGATGTATTTGCTGGTGGGATTAAGCGGGTTAAGACAACTAAGAAGGTCGCTTTACCAAGTAAAATTATCCATTATCAATTAGCGAATATGCATAAGAATACGCTATGGGTCGATCCAAAATATACCCAATATAAGGCAACTAAGGTGGATACCAAGGCAGTCACGGCTGATACATTATTCGAAGTTTTTGGTGCAGAAATTAAAACGCGCGAGGGTAGTTTGTACTATCACGTGGCAGGTGCAACCGAAGCTGGGCCGGTCGAAGGCTGGGTCTATGCTGGCCAAGGCTATCAAGGGACAGAATCAACGTTTGGTGGGCTGAAGGTTGACTTAACGGAAGGTATTCCATCAAAGGATAACAGTGTTGACGTCGTTTATCACGCCAACGGTCAAGTAGTCGGTCAGACGCAAACCTTTACAACGACTGATTGGCAGCCTAAAGCTGGTCAGCCAGTCGCTGGAACCGACACCGTGCATGAAAGTCTTGGGATGTTTATTGCCAACCATTTGCCCAGCGGTTATCAATTACCAACTGAATTTGCTGACACAACCGGTGCCAAGTATGGGCAACCATTTGATGTTACCGTTAAGGCCATTAAATAAGGATGATTGCTTAGGGACAGTTTGATTGGTTAAAATGAATTAATCAGTGATAATGACCTGTTCATTAACGACGGGCGGGTCAGAATTGGCTCAGTGGTGTCGTTTTACTTAATCGGTGATTTTCCGATTTAGTAAAAGCCCGGCTTGCGAGACCGTACTATGGCTCACAAACGTGGCCACCACGTTCCAGCCGATTCTAACCCAACCAGAGTGGCAATTTTAATCTAAAAAGATAAAAAGACTTTGACGACCGAAAATCGGTCAGTCAAAGTCTTTTTATTTAGAGACAGTGGTTTTAGCGGCAGCTAGGGTAAAGCGCCAAACGACATAAATCAGTAGTTGCAAGCCCCAGATAATGAAAACAAAGGCGAGCATTTTTAAGGACCACATATCGATTAATTGTTTAATAATGTATTGCGGTGTAATCAGCAAGTAGATTGAATGTAGACGCAAGAACCGCCCGACATAGACACCAATCGCAGCAAATAGAAATAGTAGCGTGCTGATCAGTGCCCGGCCACCCGGCAACTTTGTGAGGTGTAAGCGTCGTTGGCATTCACTGGCAAGCTGATCCACACTGAAGGTCCCAACGATTACTGAAACCATCGTTGGTCCAACTAAGTACGCAAAGTCACGCCACATGGCTAGGTCGAATTTGAGTAAGCCATTTACCGCATACGGATTCAATAAACTTAAATGGAAGAGGTCCGTCATCAGATACGGCGCGTTCGGATAGAAGAGCAACCAAATGATTGCCAACACCCAAAACATGAAGCTTGAACGTCGATCAGTCAGCCAAAAGCTGAGTTCGATCGGAATGTAAGCCAGCGTCGTATTTAACAATAAAAATGAAAACGCACCGTGGATCGAAAGCGCTGCGAAACCGATAAATGTCCAATAAATCAGACGAATCAGCCAGCGCTGAAGACGAGTCATTTGATCACCACACTTTCACTATTAGTTTACCAGAAATATAAGCTAATCTATATTAAATAACAGTATCCTTAATATTTATTCAAGTTCTTTTGGACTAAGATGAAATAAAAGCGTCAAATTTGCCAATAAGTCGCGATTATTGGTATGGTTTTAAAAGAACAAGTTATCAACTATGTTAGGTTAATCAGCTATTTTTTTGACTTGGCTGGTTGATCTCTGACTAAGCATATCGATGGCGTTGATTAACGACGGGCGGGCCAGAATCGGCTCAACCAGAGTGGCCATTTTAATCCAAATTAGAACCAATCGGCATCTCACCCGAGTTTTTTCAGTCATCTCATGAATTGACGCAACGCTAGGGGGTGCCCGTGCTATAATGTGAAAGTAAAACATTTTCGTAAGGAGGGGGAGTATGAACTTCAATTGGAGCGACTGGCTCACCATTGCCAATTTGGTGCGGCTCCTTGACATTCTGGTCGTCTGGTTCGTTATTTACGAACTAATCGTCTTACTGCGAGGAACCAAAGCAGTCCAGCTATTCCGTGGCATCATTGTGATTGCCATTGTTAAGTTCCTCAGTGTGGTCATTGGTCTAGATACAGTTTCTTGGATCATGGACCAAGTGATTAACTGGGCTGTCATTGCAATGGTTATCATTTTCCAGCCTGAAATTCGTCGGGGCTTAGAACATTTAGGCCGCGGGTCGATGTTTGTGCGTGGTAAGCGGCAAAATGAAGACGAAGAGCGGATGATTAAAGAGTTGGATAAAGCCATCCAATATATGGCAAAACGCCGGATTGGGGCGCTGATGTCCATCAAGATGGATACTGGTCTAGAAGATTATATCGAGACTGGAATCGCGCTGGATGCTGATATTACGGGGGAATTGTTAATTAACATTTTCATTCCGAATACGCCGTTGCATGATGGTGCGGTTATTATTCAAGATAATCAAATCAAGGTGGCTGCGGCTTATTTACCATTATCTGAAAGCAATTTGATTCCCAAAGAATTGGGAACCCGGCATCGTGCGGCTGTTGGAATTAGTGAAGTGACCGATGCGTTGACAATTGTGATTTCGGAAGAAACCGGCGAAGTGTCAATTACGAAGGATAACGAGTTGATGCGGGGCATGACGCGGGAGAATTACTTGCGTTATTTCCGCCAAGTGCTCTTAACACCTGAAGATGCGACCCAACAAAATGCCATTCAAAGTTGGTTTGCTCGAATCTTTGGAGGGGGGCCGCGTAAATGAAAAAGTTTATGAATAGTGCCTGGTCGATGCGACTGCTGGCCCTTTTATGTGCGCTGGTCTTATTTGCTTACGTGAATTCTAGTAAAGCTAATCACACGAGCAGCTTGTTGACGAATAGTTCATCAACGACTGCAACTTCCAATCGGAGTGTTAGTATCAGTGCGCCCCTGGAATTAAATGTGAATAGTACCAAGTACTTTGTGACCGGTTATCCTGAAAATATCAAAGTCAAGATTGCGGGTCCCGCGGCCTTAGTCACGACGACTGCGAATACGCAAAACTTTAAAGTGTATGCGAATCTGTCCGGACTATCGGTCGGGCGGCATAGCGTGAAGATTCAAGTTGATGGCTTAAACAAAGAATTAAGCTATTCATTGAGTCAAAAATATATTCAAGTCAACATTCAGCCACGACGGACGGCCAACTACAAAGTTAGCGCGGACTTCAACAAGAGTAACGTTGAATCCAGCTACGAAGTCGGGACGCCACGGTTAGGGACGTCTTCGGTTAAAGTAACTGGGGCAGTCAATGAAGTCAGCAAAGTGGCTAAAGTGGTTGCCGTGGTGAACACCGAGAAAAACTTAACGAAGTCAGTGAACCAGCAAGCGATGATTGAAGCACTAGATGCTAATGGTCAAACCTTGAACGTGGTCTTGACACCGTCGACGACTTCCGTGTATATTCCCATTAAGCAAGCGACGGATACGAAAAAAGTCGCCGTCGACTTAAAGGCGAGTGGTAAGACGGAAGCTGATACGAGTTATTCGTTTGCGACTGATACGAAACAAGTGACGGTTACGGGAACGAAAGCGGCGTTAGCGAAGTTAGATAAGCTGGCTGTGGATGTTGATGTGACGGATGTGACTAAGTCGACGACCAAAACGGTGGATCTATCATCCAGCGATGAAGATGGGGTCGCTTCGGTTAGTCCGTCTTCAATTAAAGTTAAAATAACGGTTAAAAATGATTGAAAATTTTGAAATGAGGTAAAGAAACGATGAAATATTTTGGTACTGATGGTGTCCGTGGGATTGCTAACTCTGGTTTAACCCCTGAATTAGCATTTAAGTTAGGCCGGGCCGGTGGCTATGTCTTAACGGAACATGCTGAAGATAAAGATGCGCAACCACGGGTCTTAGTCGCTCGTGATACCCGGATCTCTGGGCAAATGTTGGAAGAAGCTTTAATTGCCGGGTTACTTTCAGCTGGAATTGAAGTCCTACGCTTAGGCGTCATCACCACGCCTGGGGTTGCTTATTTAGTGCGGATTCAAGATGCTGATGCTGGGGTTATGATCTCAGCGTCACATAACCCCGTTGAAGATAATGGGATTAAATTCTTCGGTGGCGACGGCTTTAAGTTGTCTGATGCCAAAGAAGAAGAAATTGAAGCTTTACTCGAACAACCAACCGACGACTTACCACGGCCAGCCGCTGAAGGTTTGGGGACGGTTGCAGACTTCCCAGAAGGTAACTTAAAGTATTCTCAATTCTTGGAACAAACGATTCCCGATGATTTAAGTGGGATTCATTTGGCGGTCGATGGGGCGAATGGCTCGACTAGTAACTTAGTGTCACGGATCTTTGCTGATTTAAACGTGGACTTTGAAACGATGGCGACTTCACCAGATGGCTTGAACATCAACAAAGGGGTCGGTTCAACCCATCCTGAAGCCTTATCAAAATTCGTCGTTGAAAAGGGTGCCCAAGTTGGGTTGGCCTTTGATGGTGACGGTGACCGGTGTATCGCGGTTGATGAATTAGGCAACATCATCGACGGTGACAAGATCATGTATATCTGTGGGAAGTTCTTAAGCGAACGCGGCAAGCTCAAACAAGACACGGTTGTTACAACGGTTATGAGTAACTTAGGCTTGTACAAAGCTTTAGAGACGGCCGGCTTACACAGTGAACAAACTCAAGTTGGTGACCGGTACGTGGTTGAGGAAATGTTGAAAGACGGTTTCAATCTCGGTGGTGAACAATCTGGTCACGTGGTCTTCTTAGACTTTAATACGACTGGTGACGGGATGTTAACTGGGATTCAATTGCTCCATGTCATGAAAGAAACTGGCAAGAAGTTGTCTGAATTAGCTGGCGAAGTCACTACTTATCCACAAAAGTTAGTTAACGTTAAAGTTCAAGACAAGAAGGCTGCTTTAAACAACGATAAGATTAAAGCCGTGATTGCTGAAGTTGAAACGGAAATGGCTGGCGACGGTCGGGTTTTGGTTCGCCCTTCAGGGACGCAAGACCTACTCCGGGTTATGGCCGAAGCTAAGACTGATGAATTGGTTAGCGCTTATGTTGATCGGATCGTGGCTGTGGTTAAGGATGAAGTTGGGGTTACAGCTTAGAGTGTGAATGAGGGCGGTTTGAGGGTGAGCATTGCCTAGCCAGCGGAATCCTCAGCCCGAATGAGCACGTTTCGGTGGTTTTCCGAGTTGTTGGCTTGGCGTAGCAAGCGGAGGGTGCAGTTGGGCTGAACACGTTTCGGCAAGTAAAACACGCAACCGCATTTAACCAAACCTTAACAACTACTATCAATTCCTAGCTGATTAGGGACTCGCCGAACAAACCAATTTAGTCCAAATGAAATGATAAAACCTAAAAAAGCACGTCAATCCTATGATTGGCGTGCTTTTTAAATTGGTATACATCAATAATTGGACGCATACCAATGACGAATACAGTTGACATTTCACGCTTACAACGTTAAAGTAATAATGTTTCTAGGAAATATACCAATCGGAGGTTAATCTAGACCGATTCATAATTGGTTAAAGCGGAATAGCGCCAGGACTTTAGATTCTAAAGTTGACGAGGATGATGTTTATCGACAATCGACGGGTGACATCAGGGACTGCACTCTACAGGTGGCTTACAAAAACTAGTCGTAAGATTAGTGACAGAGATAGCCATCACGCAGCTAGAAACAATTCAAAACAGTAAAGGAAGATTATAACTTATGTGTGGAATTGTTGGTGTAACTGGTAAAGATAGTGCTGTATCGATTTTATTGAATGGTTTGGAAAAATTGGAATACCGTGGCTATGATTCAGCGGGTATTTATGTTAATGACCAAAATGGCCAAGATTATTTGGTTAAAGAAAAAGGCCGGATCGACGACTTACGTAAAGAAGTCGGCGCTAACGTTCAAGGTTCAACTGGGATTGGCCATACGCGTTGGGCAACTCATGGCGAACCAAGTGTTGCTAATGCGCATCCACAAGTTTCAGCGGATGGCCGTTTCTACTTGGTTCACAATGGTGTCATTGAAAACTTCCAAGATTTAAAAAATGATTATTTAAGTGATGTTGAATTTACGTCACAAACTGATACTGAAGTCATCGTGCAACTCGTTGACCGCTTTGTGACTAAGGAAGGTTTAGATACCTTAGCCGCTTTCCGGAAGACCTTAAGCTTATTAGGTCATTCGTCATATGGGTTCTTATTAATGGACAAAGAAGCCCCAGATACCTTATACGTGGCTAAAAACAAGAGTCCCTTATTGATTGGGGTTGGCGATGGCTTTAATGTCGTTTGTTCTGATAGTTTAGCGATGCTTGATCAAACTAAAGATTACTTGGAATTGCATGATGGCGAAATCGTGGTCGTTAAACCCGACGAAATCAAAATCACCGATCAACAAGGTAATGCGGTTGAACGCGACACGTTCCATGTTGATATCGATGCTGCCCAAGCCGACAAAGGGACTTACCCATTCTATATGTTGAAGGAAATTGATGAACAACCAAACGTCATGCGGAAGTTGTCACAAGTTTACTTGAACGATGACGGCCAACCAGTAATTAATGCCGAATTGCTAGATGCTTTAAAGGCAGCTGATCGGTTATATATCGTGGCAGCTGGGACAAGTTACCATGCTGGTTTAGTTGGCGCTCGGTTATTTGAATCCTTAGCTAATGTGCCAACTGAAGTGCACGTGTCATCTGAATTTGCTTATAACCAACCATTATTATCTAAGAAGCCATTCTTCATCTTCCTAACTCAATCCGGTGAAACGGCTGATAGTCGAGAAGTTTTATTGAATGTCAACGAACAAAACTTCCCAAGCTTAACGATTACCAACGTGCCAAACTCGACGTTGTCTCGTGAAGCGACTTACACGCTGTTATTGCATGCGGGTCCTGAAATTGCGGTCGCCTCAACGAAAGCTTATACCGCCCAAATCGCGTTACAAGCTATTTTAGCGAAAGCATTAGGCGAAGCTGACGATCAACCAGCCGCTAAAGACTTTGATGTTAAACAACAATTGGCGTTGGTTGCTAATGGGATGCAAGCATTAGTCGATGAAAAAGCCACTTTCGATAAGTTAGCTAAGGCAGACTTATTGAAGACGCCGAATGCTTTCTACATTGGCCGGGGCTTAGATTACGCGGTTTCGTTGGAAACAGCGTTGAAGCTTAAAGAAATCTCATATGTTCAGGCTGAAGGGTTCGCTTCGGGGGAATTGAAGCATGGGACGATTGCTTTAATTGAAAAAGATACACCAGTTATTGGGATTATCACCCAACAAAATACAGCTGGGTTGACCCGTTCTAACTTGCAAGAAGTTGAAGCGCGGGGCGCCAAGACGATTACTATCGTGACGGATGCTTTGGCTAAGCCAGACGATACGATCATCTTACCAACTGTTGATGAACGGATGACGGCACTTTTGAGTGTTGTTCCTGGTCAATTATTAGCTTACTACACCAGCTTGAATAAGGGCTTGGATGTTGATAAGCCACGGAACTTAGCTAAGAGTGTGACGGTCGAATAAATTGAAATAAGACCTGATTACGCAAGTGTGGGCACGGCGTCAGGTCGTTAGAAGGAATCATCGTCAATAGCGGTGGTTCCTTTTTTGGTGCATAATAATAGTTATGGCATTATTTTTAAGTTGGTTGAAGTTGCCACTTTGGTTGGACCAGAATTGGCTGGAACGTGGTGGCCGCGTTTTTGAGCCAAGAGTGTGAGAGCCAACGGGCTGCTTTCTGAGCATTGCCTAGCTATGACAATGACTCGGTGATTTTCCGAGTGGTTGTCATGGCGTAGCAAGCTCAGGAAGCAGTTGGAGGGAACACGTTTCGGCTAAGTTAAACGACACTACTGAGCCAATTCTGGTCCGCCCGGCGTTAGTTAGACGGGCTAACGTTGAAGAGAACCTGTTTTGAGTATCTATTCTAGTTGAGTGATTAATTATGAACATGTTCAAATCAGGAGTTATCATATTGTAAAAATTAGTCTAGACACAATGAAATGACTGGCTAGTGAGTTATGATTGTCTGTAATCAACCACAAGTCGGTTATTTAGGAGGGTAGCCTGGATGACGCTCAGTGGTGAAATTTTACTTGGGCGAGTAAATTTTATCGACCTAGTAAAAGCCCGGCTTGTGAGACGATTTTGGGCTCGCAAAAGTGGTCATCACGTTCCAGCGTCGATCCAGACCAACTATATTGGAAAGACGCATCCAATAAGCGCAAACATCGTATTAGAAATTAAAGGAGTTTCCCAAAAATGGCAATTAAATTAATCGCAACGGACTTGAATGGCACGCTATTACACGGTGACCAGAGTTATAATCGTGACTTATTACAACAAACGTTGACGGCGTTGGCCGCGCGTGATATTAAGTTGGTCTTGTCATCAGGCAATCAGTATGATCATTTGAAGCAATTATTTGCTGGTATGACCGCCGATAACTTAGTGATGGTTGCTGAAAATGGGGCTTCGATTTTTAGCCAAGATCAGCAATTGTTTGATGGTAGTTTGTCAGCAGCCCAACTTAAACAGTTTGTAACGGTTGATCGCCATCAATCCGTCTTTGACGGGGCCTATTTGATCTTAGTCGGTGCCAAGGGATCATATACGGAAGTCGGCGCTCCCCAAGCGTTGATTGATGCGGCGAAGAAGTTCTATGATAACTTGCAACAAGTTTCGGACTTAGCTCAGGTTGATGACCAGATCAAGAAAATCAGTGTCTCAACCCAACCGGAACAAGCGGCACAATTAGTGACTGAGTTGAATACGCGCTTTGATGGCCGTTTAAAAGCCCATGATAGTGGCTATGGGGTGGTCGATGTGGTTAATGCCGGTGTTGGTAAGTTACCTGCCGTGCAGTGGCTAATGCAACGTTGGCAAGTGGCACCAACAGAAGTCATGGCATTTGGTGATGGCGATAATGATGTGCCATTGTTGCGCTTTGCGGCGCATAGCTATGCGATGGTCAATGCTGATGCCAGCGTCCAAGCAGTTGCGGCCCATGTAACGGCGTGGGATAATGAACACGATGGGGTCTTGAAAACGATTCAAAGTCAACTTTTAAGGTAATCACGACGTTTTTTGGGGGGATATAAAAATGGATCAAGCAACGACTGAAGCATTAGTCACGACATTAACGGATCAGTTGAGTGCTGCTTACACGGCTGCTCAGGCTGACCATGACACTGAGATGCAAAAGCTGTTATTGACTAATGCGACGGATTTAAATAATGACAAACCGTATTTGGATGTCATTACCAATCTAACTCATGATATTTCAACGTATTACATTCATAATCATCGGGTACCAGAACCGGTGATGGCCATCTATCGCGAATTGCAAGCCGATGTGAAAGCTGGCAAGATTGACGCGGACGAAATGCGCAAACGTAATATCGCGGCTGGCATTATATTTTCGCCGATCATGTTTGGTGGTATTGGTGGGTGTTAGGTTATTTAGGGGATTATTAAAAAATATAAAAAAGTGAGACTACTGAATTTTCCAAGCGGAATTCTCAGTAGTTTCACTTTTTTGTGTTGATAGTTTTAATGTTGTTAAACGTCATAAATATTAGAAAATTGATAGGCCGTCTGATAAGTCACAGGGACATTCGGCTTAATGATGATATTACCAAATTCCTTGTGATGAATGGCGTCAGGTAACGTTTGCGCCTGTAAAGAAATCCCAAGTTGTGAGCGCATCGGCTGACCACCGTTGAGCTTGTAGCGGTCATCACGATAATTGGTGGCGCTAGAGACCACAATTGCTTTAGCATTCGTACGCATGGTCATTTTACGGCCGCTGACGCGATCTAATAGTTCAACTTGTGGGTGGGGAGTGTGGTTTAACACGAACCCATGTCGCAGCCCACCCTTGATCTTAGCAATCTGCGGGCCAATCTCGGTTCGATCACGAAAATCAAACGGTGAGTCGGTTACCCATGGCAGCTTGCCAGTGGGGAGATTGTGCTTGTTCAAGCTTGAATATTCATCGGCGTTAATTTTTAAGACTTGATGATCAATCAGGCGTTCCGCATTACCACTCAGGTTGAAATAACTATGGTTAGCCGGATTGAAGAGGGTGGTTTTATCACTCTTACCGGTATAACTGATCGTAAATTTACCGTGGTTATCCAAAACAAAATCGGCGGTGATAGTCATCGTCCCGGGGTAGCCATTTTCACCATCTAACGTAATATACTGCATGACGAGGCCAACCTGGTCTTTGGTCTGAAGCTTACGTTCAAGAAACCAGGGTTCAAATGCAATCTGCGGCATGTTGCCGCCGTTTAAATGATGCTCACCAAAATTTTGTGTTAATTCATAATTACGCCATTTGGCATTTTTAATGATGCCCGCCACGCGGACGATGCTGGCGCCGAAAAAGGAACGATAGTTGATGTAATCCTCACCCTTATCAAAGCCTAAGACCACATTGGCGTATTGGCCGTCTTTGTCATGGGTGCGAATCGCGGTGACAGTTGCGCCCCAGTCCATAATCGTCACACTCATATGATAATTATTGACCAGGGTATAATAATTAATCCCATTTGCTTGATGCTCGATAATTTTCATAACAATTCACCACTCCAAAAATATGCCTTGAACGGTCAGCCGTCCACTTCCAGTATATTTCAAATCTCACCAGAATGCGAACGATTACATAGATAGATTGTGTATTTTTTAACATACCTGCTAAATGGCAATTGTCACAGAACTGTAACCTAATTGCAAACTTAGGGTATCAGGCGCTAGTTAACACGGGTGTCAGGTTACAAACGTTGATTTATCAAGGTTTAAACACTTGAAACTCCCGGCCAGTTCCGGCATAATACGAACTGAGTTCAAAAATACATATTGGAGTTGGCAATTTATGGTTAAGCAAGTCTCAAAAAATAAAATCGCTAAACAGTTCCTTTTGGGATTAATCATTTTGGTGACCCTAGTTGGCTGGATAGGAACGCCGCGGGTCGCTGCTTCAACGCAGACTAGTTTTATTAATAAACTAGGCCCAAACGCGTTGAAAGTTTCTCAAAAGTACAAACTATACGGGTCCGTAATGGTCGCGCAAGCTATCGTTGAGAGTGGCTGGGGCAAGAGTACTTTATCTAAGACCGCTAAAAATTATTATGGAATTAAAGGCAGTTATAAAGGGAAGTCCGTTTCGATGCGTACGGCGGAATATTCGTCGAATGGGACGTTATATTACACCAATGCTAAGTTCCGGAAGTATCCTTCCATTAAAGCGTCAATGACTGATAATGCCAAGACCTTACGCCATGGAACGGCTTGGGATGCTAATTATTATGCTGGTACGTGGCGCGCCAATGCGAAGACGTATCAAAAAGCGACCGCCGCTTTATCGTCACGCTATTCCACGAATTCAGCGTATGGTCAACAGTTGGACCGGATTATTGCCACTTGGAATCTGCATAAACGTTTCGATAAGAAATATGTTGCAGCAACTTATACGCCTTACAAGGCCTACACAATTATGAAGTCGTCGAACCATAAGATTTATTCACATATTGTGAACACACGCAGCGGAATTACCTCGCGCTCGAGTAAGACGTATGCTGACCAAATCGTGGCGATTGATATGAAGGGAACGAAGACGTCTGGTACCAAGACTTGGTATCGGGTTAAAGCTGGTACGAAGAAAGGCTGGATGACAAAGGGTGCGGTGATGCACACGAGTCCACTTAAAGCCAATGTTATTGCGGCGCACAACAAGTTATTCAAGCCAGCGGTGAAGACCCAGACGAAGACAACGGACAGTAGTAGTAGTAGTACGACCAATGCCGTTGCCACGAGTCAATCAGCGACAAGCAGTCAATCTAGCAACGATGAGCGCAGTACGAAATCAACAGGTAAAACGGACAGTAGTTCAACAAGCAGTAGTCAAGCAGAAGCATCAAGCACTGCGACGACTACTAGTGAGACCACTGAAACTGAAGAGTAAACAAGTAAGTCTGGTGTAAAAGCCAGGCTTTTATTGTCAGTTACGAGTTTTTTTAGCGGTCACTAATGTCCCTCGGTGTTAGTTGCAGTTTGTAACAGGTATTACGTTTCAATAATTACGCTTGGTGCTAGTTGGTTTAAATTGCCACTCTGGTTGGTCCAGAATCAGCTGGAACGTGGTGGCCGCGTTTCTGAGCCCAAAAGCGGTCTCAAAAGCCGGGCTTTATCTAAGGCCGGAAAATCACCGACCAAGATAAACGATACCACTGAGCCAATTCTGGCCCGCCCGACGTTAACTGACGGTAATCGAAAAATTAACGATTGATTACTTTCAGTTCAGTTATTTAGCCGAGAGGTTGGTTCCTAAAATGCTCAGCCGTGTCGTTGGCCTTAGTGCGAGTGGTCTACTCGGACTTAGACCAAGACCAGTTTTGAAGACCGGGCTTGAGGCGTACCCCAAAAGTTGGAACTTATAATTTAACAGTTTGTTGTTCGAACACTACTGGTGATAAGTCGTTCA